>JAAELT010000115.1 GCA_024226315.1 bacterium
GCAGCGCCTCGAAGAAGTGACGCCGCTGGCCTGGGCGGCTGAGAACGGGCTCGAGTCCAAACTGCTGGCGGCCTGAAACCCGAGCCGAGTTCGGGAAGGCCCCCGCGCGTCTGTGGGGGTGTAGTTCCCCAGGCGCTTACCACGTTCCACCCACCTCGGTCCGATCAGTCTGGGTCAGCCAGCCAATCCTCAGTCAGCCTCAGGGCACCATGTAGGGAATCGCTCCTCGGAACCTGAATTCTGGCCTCCCAATGAGGCTACCATAAAGTCCCCCGTAGAGTGACGGTTCCAGCAGTCTCCGGTCGTCGCCGGTGGGCCAGTAAGCTCCGACCTATAGCCTCACGTTGGCGAGTGCTGGCAGCAGCGGCCAGACCTTGGGTACCATTGGCCAGTGCTGCTGCCTCCTGAGTGGCCCTTGGCACTTGTGATAACGCCGTGTGGCAAGTTGTTCTCATCATGGGCACGCCGGTAGTAGATACCGATCAGTCAAGCACTTGCGGGGTGTCTCTTGCGAAGAAATTGGCGCCTAGTCCGGGCTTTGAAGCCCGTTGACGACCGCCCTTACAGGGTTCTCCACCCGCCCGGATTCGCGTGAAGCGCTGAGCTCAGCCCGCTTCAGATGAGCTCGTCCAGTAGATTCGCCGCGCCCGGCTCGGGTCTGAAGTGCAGCTCGTAGCAGGGTAGGTTCTCGACCAGCTCCTTGCAGGCGGCCATCGCCAGCTCCATGCGCTCGCGATCGAACCACAGGATCGAGACCGTGGCCAGCAGCTGGCGCAGTGCCTCACCAGGGTCGAGGCGTCGCAGCTCGTTGCGGGAAGCCTGATGTAGGAAAGCGATCGCGGCGAGGTCGGCGCCACGGTTGGCCGCCACCCGGCCCTCGCCGGCCCAGGGCGTGCCGAAGACGCGGGTCGTGGGACCGTTGTGCCGGGTGATCACCCTGTCGTCGCTCAGACCGTCGAGATCGACGCAGCCTTCGCACTGGCGCATGAAGGTCGTCTTGCCGGCTCCCGAGACTCCGGCGAGGAAGACGCCACGATCGCCGCGCGAGAGCCCGGCGGCATGAATCAAAAGCCCCTGGTGGAGGGGCAGGACGAACATCATCAGCAGCTGGTCGAGTGGGTAGTGCAGGGGATTGTCGACCTCGACCAGATCGTCGCGCTGCTGGACCAGGCGCGGGCCGCAGTGGATGGTGACGCGATCGAGTGCCGCTGCCAGACGAGCCTGCCACAGATAGGGGTCGGACTCGCCGGCGCGCAGCCGCAGGACGATGTCGCCGCCGTCGTCGTAGGCGGTCCAGGTCTCCTCGGTGTCGAAGAGCACCGGCAGTCCGGAGACGTCGGGGGCGGTCTCGAGCGTCAGGGAGACTGCTATCTCGACGTCCGGCGCCGGACCGGGTGCCAGGAAGCGGACGTAGGTCGGGTCGTCCTCGATCAGGCGGAGCTCGCCTGGAGCCTCCACGGCGAAGCGAAAGCCGGCGATCGCCAGCTCCAGGGCGGCGGTCACCGAGGGGGTCTCGGGGCTTCGACGATCAGGCCGGCTTCCTCGAGGGCGCCGACGTACTCGAACAGGTCGCTTTCGGCCTCCTCGCTCGCGACCTCGAAGCTCTCCACCAGGCCTCGATGGACGGCCTCCAGGTCACGTTCACCGTCGAGGTGCTCCCAGATGTAGGCGCCGACCGGGTTGAGCACGAAGATCTGCTGCAGCTGGGCCAACTTGCCGCTGACCGGCACCAGGATGGTTTCTCCGGCGATCTCTCGGGTCGCCATCGTTTCCTGCCGATGGAATACCCGATCCCACGCCGGTCGGGGCGGGCTCTGGCTCGGGTCGGTCAAGGCCGGCTCCGGTGGGCGGTTCTCAGGATCCGGCGGAGAAGCAGGACGAACCGGTGCAGCTGGCGCCGATCGGCCCGCCAGGCCCGCCCGCCAGCTTGCAGCCGACCGCCAGCACTTCCTCCGCCGCCAGGTGGATGGTCCGCAGCAGCGGCTTCTCGTACGGCTCCCTGGACCGCCCGGCCAGCGAGCGATCTTCATTTGGGGAAACCGACGACGTGGCGTTTGCGTGAGCCAAACCTAGACTCCTCAGGTGGTCCCGGCGGACTGCCCGCGGACGGCTCTACGCCGCGCCATGCGCCGCGCGACGGCGGCCGCCTTGCCGCCCCGTGCGGCTTCGATCGCCGCATAGCGGTGCCGAGTGGTCTCGCAGACGTACTCGGATTTGATGTCTTCGTGACCGTTTTCCTGGTAGTTGAATGCCGGGCAGCCCGTGCACGCCACTTTCACTTCGCAGCTGTTGCAGGTGTAGCCGTCCCTCGGCTTCTTGCTCCGCAGCTGAACGAGCTCGTCGGCCCACAGGCCGGCGAAGCCGCGCTCGGCGAGCGGATAGCGGTAGTTGGTGGTCATCAAGCAGGGCGAGGCGTAGCCGAGGGGATCGACGTAGAAGTTGGTCACGCCCGCGCCGCAGTTGTAGAGGTGCTCTTCCGCGGGGGCGCCCTTGCGCGCGTCCGCGTAGTCTACCCACTGCTGGAGGTGGTCGGCGTCGGAGAGCTCGAGCTCGACCGCTTCTTCCGGCTCCACTCGCAAGTCCAGCGGTTCGTGGTCCTGGGTCGGCAGACACGGGAAGATCGCCGAGTCCACCCGGAACTTGACCCCGCGGTCCGCCGCTATCTGGCGCATGCCCTCGAGCTCGTGCCTGTTGACCGTCATCAACACGGTCTTGAGGCTGAAGGGGACACCGCCCTCGGCCAGCCGCTCGATGCCGCGCAGGAACCTGGGGAAGGAGCCCTTGATTCGCGTCACCGCTTCGTAGGTCTCGGCCGTCGCGCCGTAGACGCTGATGTCGACGTTGAACGGCGGCAGCTCCTGAAACAGGCGGACGATCCGATCGTTCACCAGGATGCCGTCGCAAAACACCGTGACGATCAAGCCTTTTTCCCGGGCGTAGCGGTAGACCTGCGGAAAGTCTTTGCGCACCATCGGGTCGCCGCCGGTGATCACCAGGTACAGGCAGCCGCTGGCGACGACCTGGTCGATCACCCCCAGGGCCTGCTCGGTGCTCATCTCGAGGTCGCGCTTCTTGCGCTGCTCCTCCTGCGGGCCGAGATAGCAGTGCACGCACTTGAGGTTGCACCGGCTGGTGAGCTCCAGGATGCCGGAGATCGGGACCCGGCGGCTGACCGCCCGCTGCCGGAACGCGGCCATCCACTCGCTGTCGCTCATCACTGGGTTGCCGGTGGTCACAGGTCTTCCAATCGTTCGCGGGTGTCGTCCGTCTTCTTCGTCCTACGGGCGCATCCGGATAGCGGGGTCGCCGAGCAGTGTATAGATGAACGGGATGAATCGGCTAGGTTCTTGTGCAGTCGACAGATAGCTGTCGAGCGCACCGGCCACGGCCTCGCCGAGGGATTCGGCGCCGGGGCCGTCCGCCAGAGCCGCCGGCAGAAAGCCGTCGGCCAGCAGCACGGCCTCCTGGTTGAACGAAAGGCCGGTCGGCGCCCACAGCGCGATGACGCCGCCGTCCTCGTGCAGAACCAGCGACTCGCTCAGGGTGTCCAGGACGATCCGATCGAATCTCCCCAGGGCGCAGGTCATGGCGACCAGGATCGGCTGCTTCTCGCCGCCCGTCAGTGCCGGGACGTCGCTCGACATCATCAGGCCGGCATTGTCGCCGATCTGGGTCAGGTTGCCGTGGCCGAGGAAATGGATCAGCAGCGCGCCGTCGTCGAAGGCGTCCAGCAGCTCCTGGCGCGCCGCCGCGGGGCCGAGATCGTCGACGTAGACTCGATCGACCGCCAGGCCGGCGGGCACCACGTCGATCAGCCACTCGCTGTCCTCGACGAACTCACCACCCTCGTCGATGGCGTCGGCCACCCACACGGTGCGGTCCTTCCAGGCACCGGCGGCGGCCTCGTAAGCCACGAGCTTGGCGAGATAGGCGGCGAGCTGGGCGCCTGTGCGCACCGGCAGCCGGCCCACGGCGACCTCGGGCACGCCGTCGTCGCCGGCGAGGTCGGCGATCCGGTGGTCGGAGGGGAACAGACCCGCCGGGGTGCTGGTCATCGGCGACGGCAGGAGATTTCCGCCGAAGCCCAGCCGGTCCTTGAAATCGAACGAGCTGTCGCCGGCCAGCACCGCGAACCGCGGCGCGAGCTGCCACGAGGCGGTGGCGTAGGCGAGGAAGTCGCGGATCGCCCAGGGGCTGACGACGCCCTGGTTGAACTCGTCGTAGACGTCCTGGAGCCGGACCATCCGGGTCTCGAACCCCAGCCCCTGGCGATAGTCCGCCAGGTCTTCGGCGGCCGCCTCCACACCCGCGGCCGCGATCACCAGGTAGTCCGCCCGGTTCGTCCTGGCGCGTAGGTCCGAAGGCTGGTCGATCTCGACGGTGGGCACCGCGGCGTCTTCGAGCGGCATGGCCAGGTACCGGGAGCTCGGCGTGGCGGTCTCGAAGCTGACCTGGTAGCCGCCGCCCGACGGCTCGATCCGCGGATTCGTCACCAACCGTGCCGCTTCGGGATCGGTGATGTCGAAGACGGTGACGTCGTCACGGCTGTAACCGTCGATGGTGATCACGTGGTGGCCGGCGGCCTGGGCGATCAGCCGATCGTCGACAGCCGTGTAGGACCGGCGGTAGGAGATGTCGATCGAGTCGAGGAAGAAGATCTCGGACTCGATGCCGCTGGTCGCCGGTGCGTGGATCTCCACGGTGTTGGCGCCGTCCGCCAGCAGGGTCTGAGAGAACGTCAGATCCATCTGGTGCGCGGTGCTGCCGTCCCAGGAGTCCGTGCCGATCGAGGTGCCGTTGAGGCGAATCTCGACCTGGTGGTCTGGGTCGACATCGTCGTCGCGACTCTCAGCCTGGAGATGGACGGTCATCATCGCATCGATCGCCGCTGCCGTCCGTCCGGGAGTCTCGACGACGACGCTCAGAGTGTCGATGTCGACGCCGGCTCCCGGGGTCACGTTGACGAAACCCCAGTACCAGAAATCACTGTCCGGATCCTCGATCACCGAGGTCAGCGGCAAGGTCTCCTCCTCGAAGTGGAGGCTGTCGGCGAAGTCGAGGCCGGCGACCGGCACCGGCGAGCCGCCGGCGACCGTCGCGACCAGCGCCGGGGCGCCGAGCTCCAGCCAGTAGACGTTGTCGTCGGTGTAGATGCTCTCGAGCCCTTCGCCATAGAAGTAGATGCCGTCGCCCGCTGGTGCCGCCAGCCAGCCGACAGCCGCCCCGGGCTGGGTGCCGGTGGCGGAGCTCCAGGCACAGAGGTCGCCGCTCTCGAACCCGTCGGCAAAAATGGCCGGGCCCGGCGACGAACCGGAGGGGCAGGGAACTGTCTCGGTCTCGGTCCCGGCGCCGAGGTGGAGCCGCAGCCAGCCGCCCGTGATCCAGCCCTCGGCCTCGGCCGGCGTCACTCCGAACGCGCCGGCGATGGTTGCCGCGTCGACGAAGTAGAGGCCGGTTTCCTGGACGAGGAGCCTGAGTCGGGTCGTCTCGCCTCCGGCTTTGGCAGCACCGGAGGAGACGACGCCGGCGGCGTTCTCGGCCACCTCGGGTGCGCGGGCGGCGAAGGGAACCCGTTCGTCGCGGCTGAAACCCGTCGCGGGCAGCGGCTCGTCGCGGGCCAGCTTGGTGAAATCGATGGTCACCTGGTGCTGGCCGAGGAGCTGGTGGTCGCCGTCTACCCCGACTCCACGCAGCACGTAGGTGTAGCTCTGCCCGGCGGCCGCGCCGGCGTCAATGAAGCGGTAGGTGCCGCCCACCGGGGCGTCACGCAGGGCGCCCAGAAGGCCGCCGTGCAGACGGCGCAGCTCGCCGTCCGGTCCGCGGCGATGGAGCACGAAGCCGGCCGTACCGAGCTCCATTGCGGTCTGCCAGCGCACCACGACCTGGCCGCCCACGGTGTAGGCCTCGAGGCTCGAGAGCATGGCGGGTGTGAAGGCGGCAAGCAGGTTGACGGCGGTGACGCTGTCCACTTCCCCGGTCGCTTGCGAGGTGGCCGTCAAGGTCACCGGGTCGCGGTAGGCGAGCTGCAGAGGATCGACCGGCCGCCTGAGCTCGTAGGCCAGCTCGCCGCCGGCGGCCACGAAGGCGTCGGGGTTCATGTCGGTGTCGGTGTCGAAGCCCGGCGCGATCGTGTCCCAGTCGCCGTCTCCGTCCGTGTCCTCGGCGATCTGCATGTCGGGGACGCCGTCGGCGTCGGTGTCGATCCACAGCTGGGTGGGATGGAGCAGCCCGTCCAGGCCGAAGAAGGGTGAGGCGGTGATGGTGAAGTCGAACCGGTCGTCGCTGGCGCTCAGGCTCTTCAGCGTGCCCGGGAAGACCGGGCAGTCGTTGGCGCCGACGCAGTCGTCGCCCGGGTCGACCAGCAGGGTGTCGCCGCCCGAGAGGTCGTGGGTGCTGGCGGCGTTGACGGTGGTGGTGTCGGAAACCGCGTCGAACAGGTTGGTGTCGTTGCGCGATATCGCGGTGAGGCTGGTGACGTCGGTGTCGCCGTCCGAGGCGCCGCCCGGTGCCTCGACCAGCACGAAGAACAGCTGGGAAGCGCCGTCGGCCAGCAGCAGTGTGTTCATGATCGCGACGTCGATCCCCGGCGTGTAGATACCATCGCCGTTGGAGTCGTTGTAGATGGTCGAAGTCCAGCCCGGCAGGTCCGGGAAGGCGGTGAGGTCGAAAGTGTCGGTTGCGCCGGTGTTGTTGATGATCCGGTGGGGGTAGGCGATCGAGCCGCTGGGGGCGACGATACCGCTCTGGTCGGAGACCAGGATCACCGGTCCGGCCATGTCGACCACCGTGGTCTCGTCGGTGGCGAAGGCGAAAGTGGCCGGGTTGCGGTCGGAGACAGCGGTGAGGGTGGTGGACTCCTCGGTGCTTTCCGGGGTACCGGCGGGCACGGTGACCCGGACGTCGTAAAAGATCGACTCGCCGGCCATCAGGGTGCCGGTGTTGACGGCCTGCATGCCGTCCCAGGTGGCGTCCGAGAAGTCGGTGTCGGTGGCGATCACCGTACCGGTGTCGGGGTCAATCAGCTCGACGATCCAGCCGCCTCCTGGATTGGCGAAACCCAGCTCGCTGAGTGCGGTGATCTCGTAGGAATCGTCGGCCTGGCCGGTGTTGGTCACCACGTGGCCGTAGGTTCGCGTCTGTGGGTTCACCGCGTCGAAGACCACGAAGTTGCCGTTGTTGGGCTCGACCGTGACCCCCAGGCGGATGACGTTGTCGGTCACCGAGGCATTGAGCGGTCCCTCCTGGTCGGTGTTCAGCGTCGCGTCGTTGACGATCTGGGTGATCGCCGGCGCCAGGTTCGGGTCTACCTGCACCTGGAAGGTCACCGTCAGGGTGCCTCCGGGGGCGAGGGTCACGTTGTCGGCGGCGATCACCAGCGCCGCCGGGTCGCCGCCGGCGAAGACGGTGACGCCACCGATGGCGGAGAAATCGACACCCTGCACCCAGGCGGGAAAGTTGGACCCCGAGCGCCGGCGCTCGAGGCGCACCGTCGAGTCATTCACGTAGCGCGCCGAGAAGATCGGCCGTGGGTAGTTGTCACTGGTCCCGGCCTGGCCGTTGGTGACCAGCGCCATGCGCTCGGAGCCGGCGGTCACCACCGGCACGTCGACCGTCAGGTTGGCGCCGTCGCCGTCGAGCTTGAAGGCGTAGTCGACCGCCAGCGACGGATGCGTCAGGGCCCAGACCTGGAAGTCTACGGCGGTGCCGGCGATCTCCGTCCCGACCGCCACCTGACTCTCCGAAGCGTTCTGGTTGACGCCGTCGCCGAGGGTGATCGCCACGCCCTCGGCCTGGTTGCCGATGCCGTTGCCGTCGGCGTGGCCGGTGCCCCAGACCCAGGTCTGGCCGCGCGCCACGGAGCTGATCGCCGCCGTGTTGTACTCACCCGTGGCGTTCAAGCCGTTACCGCCGTTGGTGCCCGTGACCTGCACGCGCTGCACGGTCCACTCGGAGCCCCACTCCACCACCATCACGGTGCTGGTGGCCGCGGTCAGGGCGGCGAAGCTACCGTCGCGGGTCCAGTCGATGGTGTCGGTTCCCGAGGGAGTCAGACGCGCGTGGCAGACCGGGTGGTCGCGGTCGGTCGTCTCGTCCGAGTAGCAGCCCGCGCCGTTGAAGCCGCCCATCAACATCACCTGATTGATGTCGGTCCAGGCGGTAGCGGCCGTGTCGCTGCCGCTCACGGTCGCCCCCGCGTGAAGCACTTCCTCGACCGTGAGCAGGTTGAAGCCCGCCGTGGCGCACGACGATACGCACTCGACGACCGTGACGACACCGACCCAGGAATTTGCACCGTCGCGGCGCTCGAGGCGCAGTACGTTGGACCCCGAGGAGACCGCCAGGTCGCCGGTCCCGAAGGGATCCTGGGTCAGCCGCGCGTAGTCCGCCTCGGGGTCGCGGTCGCCGCCCGTGCCGCCGCCACCCGCCGAGCCCTGGACCACCGCGAAGTAATCGGGGGCCAAGTCCTGATCGAGGGTGAGGTCGAAGACCGTGCCGCCGAACGCAGCCACGGCGATGAAGTACTCGCTGACCCGGAACACCGGGTTGGTGACGGTGACCACGGTGGAGCCGGGGACGGCGAGGGTACCCGTCGGCAGCGGATCGCTGACGGTGACGGTCGTCTGGTCGACGCCGGTGAGATTCTCCGCCTCGAGGGTGTAGGTCACCGTGTCCCCCGGCACCACCTGGCCGAACGGCGTGTCGGAGCTCTTGACGAAGGAGATGGGCGGCGGGTCGTAGCCCACCGGCGTCGCCGCCACCGTGGCAGCGGAGACCGCGACCACCATCTGGGGATCGTTGGCGGTGGTGAGCACCGCCCCCACCGGAAAGTCGGGGTCGGTCTCGTCGACGTCCAGGGTCGCCGATCCGGGCTCGACCGTCGCCAGATAGTTGCCGCTGCCGTCGGTCGTGACGGTCTGCATGTTCCCCAGGGCGTCGGTCACCACGACGTCGACGTTCGCCAGGTCCGGCTCCCCGGCTCCCTGGACGCCGTTGCCGTCGAGGTCGAGGAAGACGTGGCCGGTGATGTCGGCGTCGCCGACGATCGGCACCTGCACCAGGTTGGTGTCGGTTGGCAGCACTTCGGTGGAGCTCACCGTCGCCTGATTGTTGACCACCAGGCCGCCGGTCCCGGGATCGACCTGCACCTCGAAGCGGAAGGTGATGTCCTCCCCCGGGCCCAGGCTGGCGACCGCGAGCTCGAGGCGATCGACGAAGGCGGTGCCCTCGTCGGCGTCCGCGGCGTCGGTCACCGAGACGAAAGGATCGACGTTGGTCCGCCACTCCATCGAGCTCGGGACATACGTTGCGTTGGTCGGGAAGGGATCGAGGATCAGCAGGTTGTTGGCGGTGCCGGCACCGACGTTCTCGACCAGGATCTCGAAGGTGCCGGTCTCGTTGGGGTGGAGGAGCGCCGGTCCCGTCTTGGAGACCGCCAGCAGCGGCCCCAACGTCACCGTGTCGACCTGGTTGGAGGGAAACAGCGGCGTCTCGAGGCTCTCGAACGTGGCGCTGTTGGCGATCGTCGTACCGGCCGGCACCCCCGGATTGATCGTCACCTGGAAGCTCAGGACGTGCGGCCCGCCGACCGGGAAATTGGCCGCGGTCCAGACGACGGCGTTCTGGCCGGCGCTGTAGGCGCCGGCGAACGGTCCGCTCGACATGACGCTGCCGGGCAGGAAGGTCGTATCGGGCGGGATGGCGTCGCTGATGATCGCGTTGGTCTCGGCCGCCACGCCGTTGTTGGACACGTTCAGGGTATAGGTCAGGACGTCCCCTGGCTCCGGAGTGCCGTCGTCGGTGACCGATTTGGTCAGAATGAGGTCGCTCTGCACCACGTCGGCGGTGTCGAAGGGCGAGAAGACGCTGGCCCCCAGGTTACCCTGGGCGTGCGCCTCGTTGGTCAGGACGCGCGGCAGTCCGCCGGGAGCCGCCGGTATGCTGATCGAGTAGCGGATCGTCAGCGTCTGGGAGATCCCCATGGAATCCGGGTTGAGCGTCCAGTCGAGCCGGTCGCGGCCGGTCACCGGATCGATCGAGGCCACCGGGTCGGCGGTGTCCTGGGTCAGGTCGGGGTAGGTGACGAGCGTCGAGCCCGGCACGTAGTCGGTGCCGAGGACGCCTGGCGGCAGGAGGTCGTAGGCCAGGAGGCCGATGATCGGAAAAAAGCCGAAGGTCTGGATGGTGACGGTGTAGGTCGCCACGCCTCCGGCAGTGGGGATCACGGGGGTGTCGACGCTCTTGGTGAGCACCAGCACGTTGTCGAGGAACAGCTGGTCGGTCGGGTAGACGGTGAAGCCGGTATCGAGGGCGGTGTCGCCGAAATCGGTGAGATCGGTGTCCTGCCCGTAGGAGACGGCGACCGGCTTGTTGGCGACGATGCGCGTGCCGGTGTTGTCGAAATCGTTGGGATCGAAGACCCTGAGCGAAGCCAGTGAGCTCACCAGGTAGGTGTTGCCCGGCAGCGGCGCGGGGTCGGGGACGCCGTCGCCGTCGAGGTCGATGACGTCGAAGACGCCGTCGTTGTCGAAGTCGATCTGCACCCGGGTGTTGTCGGCCGTGGCGGCGATGAAGACCGCGCTCAGATTGACCATGTCGACGGGGGGATCGAGGGTCCCCGGGGCGAACGAGACCGTGTAGTTCGACGACAGGAACTTCGTGGCCAGCCAGGAATGCCCCCAGTCGCTGATGTTGGTGTCGTAGTCGTGCCCGCTGATCCCCCAGAAGTTGCGGTTGCTGGTCATCCGCACGGTCGAGCCGTTGGGCACGAAGCGGCCGGTGCCGGTGAAGTAGTCGACCACCGAGTTCGGCGGGATGGCGACGGCGGTCGAGCCGACCGTGTCGGTCGCCGTCACGGTGACCGGGTTCAGCGGATCGGGATTGAAGAGGTAGATGTTGAGCGGCCGGTTCGGGGTGCTGCCGGTGACCGCCGGATCGTCGCCCGGCGCGGTGATCACGTAGTCGGTCGAATGCAGGATGTCGGGCAGCAGCGTGTAGTGGCGGGTCGCCCACTGGCCGTCGCCGCCGGTGAACATCATGCCGGCGATGGCCGCGGTGGTCGACACCTTGGTGCCGGAGTTGATGGTCAGCTGAAGGCCGGGGTTCTGGGGGCTGTCGTCGATGTAGCCCAGCGAGCTCCAATGCTCGCCCCGGTCGAGAGTGAACGACACCGTACCGGCCCCCGGGCTGTCGAGGAAGACCTGGGTGTTGTCCTCGAAAGCCACCAGGTTGAGGTCGACGTAATGGAACGGCTCCATCACGCAGTCGGGACAGCCGAACGCCGGGTACAGGTCCTCGCCGATCGGCACCGAGTAGGACCTGGCGGCCTGCACCGCCTGCTTCGAGATGACCTCCGTCGAGCCGCCGATGAACTGGGTGAGCGGATCCTGCGAGTGGACGAGAGACAGCGGGCCGCCGGTGGTCTCGAGGAAATCACCGCCGTCGAAACGCACCTCGCTCGCGGTGCAGGCGCCGGCAATCGCGCAGCGCGGGTTCAAGGGCACCGAGGAGCACAGCTCGGTGAAAACCAGCGGTGAGGCCGAAGGCACCGTGCAACCGGCGGCGATCCCCTGGTTCGAGGCGAAATTCACGAAGTCGCCCTGTATCAGCACGTCGACGCCGCAGGGGTCACTGTTGAAATCGCAGGCGTCGCCGTTGGCGGGGTTGCCGTCGCCGATCACCACGGTGGACGCCTGGACGGGATTGAAGATGTCGGCCTCGAGGCCGTCTTCCCAGTGGTCGAAGTAGATCACCTGGTTGTCGGCCGAGGCGACGGCGGTGATCAGCGAGTTCATCGCGTCGGCGAACGGCCCGCCGCCCTCGCCCGCCTCGACCTTGGACATCATGTCCCAGACGTGCTGCTCGTACCCCAGAATGAAGTACTCCTGGAGGCCGGTGGGCACCGCTTGGGCACCGAGAGGCCCGGCCAGCAGGAGGAGAAAGAGAGCAAGGACCGTCGCCGGCGACCTCTTCAGCCACCCACCAAGGTTCGAGCCTCGCGGCCGTTTTGACTCTGCGATCGATCTCGATTGTTCTTCCATGGCCCCCGCCGGATGCTCCGTCGTCCGGAGCTGTCCGTCCCCTCTCTTGTCGACGCCAAACCGCGGCGACAAGCGACCATGGTATCACCGCATTGTTACAGAGATTATTACGGCCCAAGAGGAGCGGTCTCTGCCCCAGCGGACGCTGTCGGGCGCCCCTGGGCCGCTACTCGTCGTCGGCGAAGCTTTCGCGCGCCAGCCGGGTGGCCTTGGCGACCTCGGCGGCAGGCAGGATCAGCCCGCCGACCATGTCCTGGAGCTTGGCTGCCGAGCTCAGGAACGACAGGCCACCGGCGAGCATGCCGCCGAGCTGGTCTTCCGCGTCAGGCACCTGGATGACGCTGATGCCGACCAGGCGTCCGTCGGCGGTGAATACCGGCAGGCCGAAGCCGGTGCTGGCGGGCTCGGAGGGCACCAGCAGATTGCGTGGCTTGTCGATCACCGCTGCCACCACGCCGTCGGTGACCACCGGTACCGAGCCGAAGAACTTGTCCATGCGGCGCAGGCGGTAGAAACGGTCGCCGGTTTCGAGCTCGGCGCTTTTGCCGAGATCGAGGAACGCCGGCGGCTCCTCGGCGTCCAGGCCGCCCTTTATCTGAACCCAGGCGAGATCGCGCTCGGTGTCGCGTGCCAGCAGCGCGGCGTCGAGGCCCTCGCTCGCGTCGCCGAGGAAGACCTCGATCTCGCGCGGTGTGGCGGTGACGTCGAAGCCGCCGCCGTGGCCCATCATTCGAGACATCATGGTCATGTAGCCGCCGAGCTCGGTATTGGAGCACAGCACCAGCCCCTCCGGGTCGATCAGTGGACAGACCGTCTCGCCTTCGATCTCACGGTCGGATCCGGCGCCCGCCATCTTGACCTTGAGCACGAACTTGACGTCGACCAGCACGTCGGCGCGCGCGGCGAGCTGGATGTGCGGGCTGGCGGCGTCGGCGACGCTCGGTCGGGGCACCAGCAGCGCCGGCAGCAGCGCCAGGCAGAGAACGCGGAGGAGGAACCGGATCGTCGCGGGTTCGATCAAGGGCTCAGGTCCTCCGCTGGAGTCCAATCGGGCTCCAGGTACTGGAAGCGGGTCTTGACGCTGCGCAGGACCACGACCACCACGCGGGAGGGCTGTTCGCGCTTGACCTCTTTCAAGGCCTGCCGGAAGCTCTTCAGGCCCCGGACTTCGATGTCGTGGATGCGCAGCACCAGGTCGCCCGGCCGCAGGCCCCCGAGCCCGGCCCAGCCGCCGGGATCGACGTTCTCGACCAGCACGCCGCGCATGTCCGGCTGCCAGCGGTTCTCGTCGCGGTCGAAGAAGGTCAGCTCGCGGACCGAGATCTCGAAGTCGCCGTCGTCGTGGCGCCGCGCTTCCTCCCGGCTCAGCCGGGTGCGCTCGAGCATCACCGGGAGCTCGAGAGATTCCTCACCGCGCAGCACCCGCAGCGTGGCGACGTCGCCGATGTCGAGCCTCCGTACCCGGCGCGCCAGGAGCGCGGAATCCTGCAGGCCGGCGGCGTTCAGGGTCTCGCCGTCGACCGCCAGAATCACGTCGCCCACTTGGAGCCCGGTGCGCGACGCTTCGGTCTCGGGGTAGACGCGGGTGATCCGGAAGCCGCCTTCTCCGGCGGGTGCGAGGTGCTCGGCGAGGCGCGGTGGCACCGGCTGGGTGGCGACGCCGATCCAGGCCTTGGGCAGCTCGCGCGGCGGATCGTCCTCGTCGTCGACCCGGGGGGCGAGCAGCGTCAGCTGGTTGGTGCCCCGCCGATCGAGCTCGATCAGCAGCTCCTCGGGCTCCGCGTCCGGTGCGCTCGCGGCGGCTTTGTTGTGCTTCTCGTAGAGCGCGATGAGGTCACCGAGGCCGGCGATCTCGCGCTGGTCGATCGAGCGGATGACGTCGCGCGGCTCGAGCGGCGGTTCGGCCAGCTGAGCCGATCCGCCGCGACGCACGCCGGTCACCACCACTCCTTCGGTGCTGCCGAGTCGCCACTCGCGGGCCATCTTCTCGGTGATCTCCTGCGCGGTGAGGCCCCAGGCGGGGAACGAGCGCTCGTCGCCCAGGTCCTTGCGCAGCTTGGCGGTGGTGACGCGGGCGTCGAAGGCCTCGCCGTCGCGCTCGAAGGTGGCGTCGAAGGCGCTGCCGACGGCCATACTGGCGATGCGGTCGAGCAGCAGGGGTATCTCCTCCACGAAACGCACCGTCACCGGTTCGCCGTCGAGAGTGAGCAAGACGTCGCCGGCCGCAACGCCGGCGGTTGCCGCGGGGCCGTCGAGTGCCACCGAGGTGATCAGCACCCCGGCGTCGAGGCCGGTGCGCCCGATAGGCTTGAAGCTCGCCCCGATCCAGCTGCGCTCGACCTCGCCATGGGCGATCAGCGCCTCGGTGACGCGCGCCGCCAGGTCGGAGGGGATGGCGAAGCTCAGATTGCCGCCGCCGAGCTCGTTGACGCCCACGATCTCGCCCGCCAGGTTGACCAGAGGACCGCCGCTGTTGCCCGGGCTGATCACCGCGTCGTGCTGGATCCACTGGGTGAAGAGTCCGGTGCGCTGGCCCCGCTCGAGCTCCATCTCCTCGACATCGTCGCTGCCGAAGCCGCCGGCGAACACCCGCTCGGTGTTGGAGACGATCCCCAGGCTTACCGAGCGCGACAGCGAGAAGGGCGACCCCATGGCCATCACGTAGTCGCCGATCTCGAGTGCGTCGGAGTTGCCGAAGGTCGCAACCGGCAGGGGCGAGGAATCGTCGAGCTCCTCGAGGTCGAGCTGCAGCAGCGCCAGATCGGTGAGCGGGTCCTCGCCCACCAGCCGCGCCGAGATCTCCCGCTTGTCCGACAGGGTGCAGTCGAACTTGCGTCCGTTCGAGGTGACGTGAGCATTGGTCAGTACGTGCCCCTGCGAGGAGATGATGGTGCCGCTGCCGACGGCCTGCCCCTTGTGCTCTTTACCGCCGCTGTAACGTACGGTCACCACGCCGATCGAAACCAGCGCCGGGAACACGCTGTCGCGGGCCTCGGCGATCACCCGACGCAGCTCGCTGCGGAACGAGTCGTCGACGGCTTCCCGCGTCGCGGGTTCCTGGCCGGTCGCGATTGGCGCCAGCGTCAGAACGGCCGCGATCGAGAAGGCGAGCCCGCGGTGGGCGGATGAGCTGGTTCGAGAGTGGAACACGAGAGGTCTTCTGGCCGGAGGCACTGGGCGGCAGGAGTCTACTCTACATGCTTCGGTGGCCGGCCTCCTGTTGACGTAGAATGCCGGCCGCATCCTGGTTACAGGGAGAACTGGTGACGGAAGATCACGACACCGAGCTGCCGGCCGTCGACGTCTCGTACGTAATTCCAATCTACGACGAGGCGGATGGCCTGCCCGATCTGGTGGCGGCACTCGAGGAGCTGCTGGACGAGCTCTCCGCCGAGTACTCGGTCGAGGTCCTGTTCGTCGACGACGGCAGCCGCGACGACAGCTGGCGCCTGATCGTGGAGGCCGCGGACCGGCTGCCGCAGCTGGCCGGAGTGCGCCTGTCGCGCAATTTCGGCCACCAGGTCGCCCTGACCTGCGGTTATCAGCTCGCCCGCGGCCGTGCCGTGATCTCGATGGACGCCGATCTCCAGGATCCGCCCGAGGTCAGCCTCCGGATGATCGAGGAGTGGGAGAACGGAGCCGACATCGTCTACGCGGTCAGAACGGCGAGACGCGGTGAGACCTGGTTCAAACGCGCCACGGCCAGCGCCTTCTACTGGTTGATCGAGCGCTTGCGGGGCACCGGCAGCGCGCCGCGCAACAGCGCTGATTTCCGCCTGCTGAGCCACCGTGCGCTCATTGCGCTCAACGCCCTGCCGGAGCGTCACCGCTACATCCGCGGACTGGTGGGCTGGATCGGCCTACACACGGCCACGGTTCACTACGAGCGGCAACCGCGCCGTGCCGGCAGCACCAAGTACCCGCTGCTCAAGATGCTGCGCTTCGCCACCGACGCCATCGTTTCCATGTCGTCGCGGCCCCTGCGTCTGGCCTACGTCATGGCGCTGCTGGCGTCGCTGCCTTTTCTCGGCTACCTCGGCTACAACCTCGTCCAGTGGCTGTTCTTCGACGTCGAGATGGTCAGGGGGTGGCCGTCGCTGATCCTGTCGGTGATCACCTTCGGCACCTGTATCCTGCTGTTCATGGGCCTGCTCGGGGAGTACGTCGGCAGGATCTACGACGAGGTCAAGGGCCGCCCCCTCTACCTGATCTCCGAGCGAACCAGTTGGGATGACGACTGACGAAGCTTTTTCGCGCGAGGAAGCGTTTCACGACGCCTGGGCGCGGGACACCGAGCTGGAGTCGATCCTCGTGCGCGAGGCATTCGAGGGCTTCGCGGCGCTCGAGAACCGGCACTGTCTTCGGCTCATGGGGCCGCTCGAAGGCAAGCGGATCCTCGACCTGGGCGCCGGCCTGGGCGAGACATCGGTCTACTTCGCGCTCCAGGGCGCGCGGGTGACGGCGGTCGACATCTCGCCCGAGATGACCCGCCGCGCCGAGCAGCTCGCCGCCTTCCACGGCACCTCGATCGAAACCGTCGCCTCGCCGCTCGAGCGGCTCGACGTGGCCGACGGTGGCTTCGACTTCGTCTACGGCGCCAACGTCCTGCACCACGTGACGGACATCGAGGCGACCCTCGAGCTCGCATGCCGGGCGCTGGTGCCCGGCGGCATGTGCCTGTTCTGGGATCCGATCGCCTACAACCCGGTGATCAACGTCTATCGCCGCATGGCCTCGGGCGTGCGCACCGAGGATGAGCGGCCGCTCAGGCGCTCGATCTTGAAGACCTTCGCCCAGCACTTCGTCGACGTCCGGCACCGCGAGTTCTGGCTGCTCACCCTGGCCCTCTTCCTCAAGTACTACCTGATTGATCGCAAAGACCCGAACCAGGTGCGCTACTGGAAACAGATCTACCGCGAGGACCCGGCGACCACCGGCCGCTGGTTCGGCGTCCTGCGCCGCTTGGACGACGTGCTGCTGCGCCTCTGGCCGTTCAACTGGCTGGCCTGGAACATCCTGGTCTGGGCTCGCAAGCCGGGCGTGTGACAGCGGCCCCCCGTGCTAGAGTTGACGATGGAGACGCATGATGGGTGAAGTCAAAATCGATATCGAGCTGGAGAACTTCGTCGACCGGGCGATGGCCGATCAGAGCAACGGTACGGGGGTCGAGGTCCGGTCGTTCAAGACGCGGGCTCTGGTCGATACGGGAGCCGTGGTCGGCATGGTGCCCCAGGATGTCGTCGAGTACCTCGGCGTTCCGGTCAAGGAAACCGTGGTCGTGTCGCTTGCCGACGAGCGCAAGTGCGAGATGTCGGTCGCGGAGGGGATCACGATCAAGATCGGAGACCGCAGCACGACGGTGCCATGGCTCGTGGGGCCGCCCAATTCCGAGCCTCTGGTGGGTCAGGTCGTCCTCGAGGTTCTCGATCTCGTGGTCGACTGTCCCGGGCAGCGGGTGCTCCCCAACCCGTCCTCCCCCATCTATCCGTCGCTCAAGCTGAAATCGTTCTAGCCACAGCGGCTCGCCGACCAAGCCAGATCAGCCCTCCGGCCGTCACGCCGGCGATCAGCAGGCCCAGGTAGAATGCCCGCGGCACGTAGCGCCATTCGACGTCGTGCTCGCCGGCTTCGAGCCAGACGGCCGAGAAGGCCGCGTTGGCGCGCAGCAGCGGGACGTCTACGCCGTCGACGCGGGCGCGCCAGCCGGGGTAGTGGACTTCCGAAAGCACCAGCAGGCCGGGGCATTCGCTGTTCACCGAGATGCGCCGCCAGCTCGACTTCGCTTCGACCACCTGCGCGCGCCCCGGGCCGCGGCAAGCCAGGTCGGCATCGGGGACGTCGCCCTCGACCACGGCGTGCTGGCGAGGATCGAAACCGGCGGCCAGCATGGCGTCGCAGGCTTCGGATTCCGTACCCACATTGCGGTAGGCACGCACTAGCTGCGCGCGGCCCGCGGCGCGCTGGTTGCGGTAGACGTGGAAGGGCTGGCTCGAGCTCTGGATCGTTCCGATTCTTTCGACGCCGGGTAGATCGACGTCGTCTTCGGTGACGAAGACCGTGACGGCGCCGGCCGAGAGCAGCTGGAGGCGGCGATCCCAGGGCGCGGATTCGAGCGCCTCCTCGATCCGCATGACGCGGCTGGCGGCCAGGCCGTGGAAGTCGAGGTGGAAGATCACCGGGATCCGGTAAGAGGCCGCGAGGTAGAAACGCAGCACCTCCTGGTTCCAACGGTAGAGCCACTGGATCTCGGATGACGGCGCGCTGAGCAGGAGATCGTCGGACACCGGGTGGCGGTAGAAGCGCCCGTCTCCCAGGTGCTCGGCGACCAGGTCGGCCACCGGGGGCCGCTTCGACAGCAGGTCCGCCGGCACGGTGGGATTGACCTGCCCGCCGGCCTGTGCCAGGTCGACGGCAACCAGCGCCGCCAGGGCCCATGGCAACCACGCCCGTGGCTTGACGGCATGGAGCTGAACGGCCAGCGTCGCCGCCGTCCACACCGCGATCAGCCGCAGCCAGCCGTGGCGCAGCCCCGACTCGACGTCGGCGCCCGCCCGGCCGAAGAAGAAGATCTGCACCTGCTCGACGAAGGCCGGGACGAACATCCACACGGCCAGCAGGAGCCACGTCGCGCCACAGACCGCCCAGGCGACGGCGAGCAGGCGTTTTCTCTCCTCACCCTCGGCGCGGAACAGGCGCTCCGCGCCTTCGCCCGCGAGCAGCGCCACGGGCAGGACGCCGAGGGTCAGGAACTTCACGGGAAAGCGGAACAGCGAGGCGCCGGGGATCCTGTAGAAGAGGTCGAAGAAGGGCAGGAAGCGGCCGAGGGCCAGCAGCAGGGCGAGCAGCGACAGCAGGAGCAACAGCCGGCGGATGCCGCGTGGCAAGGTTCCTTCGCTCCGCGGGACGGCCCCCAGCAGTGCCAGCGCCAGCACCACGGTGCCCAGGTAGAGGCTCAGCATGTAGGGAAATCCGGAGTCGACGATCCGGCCGCCCCAGTAGTCCTCGGGCGTGAAAGTGTCGGTCCGCCCCATGAAACCGGGCACCGCCAGCTCCGGCAGCCGCCGCGGATCGACCGACCAGTAGGAGAAGCTCGCTGCGCTCATGCCCTCGCCGCGCTGCGATTGTCCGACCATCTCGATCACTGGCACGAGCTGTGGCGCGGCCAGCAGGGCGGACGCGGCACCGAGCAGCAGCCAGGAGCGAAGTCGCCGGCCGTTCGACCAGCTCGACGACTGGAACAGCGCCCAGCCGAGCAGCGTGAGCCAGGTGAAGGCCACCATCTCCGCCGAGCCGGCGAAGACCTGCAGCGTGCCGAGGGCGATCAGGCAGGCCAGGGCGCGCCGCCGCGGCCGGCGCAGGTAGGCGTGCCAGCACAACAGCATCAGTGGCAGGTAGGGCGTCGCCAGCAGGCGGAAGTAGAGGTTGGCCTGCGACAGGGTGTAGCCGCAGTAGCCGTAGACGGTGCCGGCCAGCATCGCTGACGGTTGGCCGAGCCCCAGCCGCCGCGCCAGTGCGTAGAGCGCCGCAGCCGAGGCCAGGACGTGGATCACGATGTCGAGGGTGAGCGCCCTCTCGACCGAAAACAACAGGTACAGCACCACCGACGGGTAGAACGGCGTCGCCGAGATGTCGGCCAGGAGCGGCTGACCGCCGTGAAGATAGACGTTCCACAGCGGCAGCTCACCGGAACGCAGGGCCTCGAGCAGGATCTGCTTGATCGGCACGTAGTAGAGGTAGATGTCGCGGAAGAAGAAGGTCTCGCCCAAGAGCAGCGGCCGCCAGAAGAAGGCGAGCCCGAAGAGGGTCAGGGCCCAGAGGCCTTTCTCCTTGATGATCATGACGATGTGTCCAGGTGCGCGATTCGCCCTGCTGTATACTGCCCGCGCTCCGCCTCCAGCCCCAATTGACGTCCCGACGGAGAATCCATGGATACACTCGCGCAGATCGTCACCGCCGTCAAACACTTCGTCGACGACTTCGGGCCCGAGGTCGACGGCGAGACCATCCCGATCAAGGTGATCGCGCTGCTGGGCGCCGGCGTCTTCCTGACCCTGCGCCTGCGGTTCGTCCAGTTCCGGCACCTGTTCCACGGCTTCGCCGTCACCAGCGGCAAGTACGACGATCCCAACGAGCCTGGCGACGTCTCCCACTTCCAGGCCCTGACCACGGCGCTGTCGGCGACCGTCGGCATCGGCAATATCGCCGGCGCCGCCTGGGCGATCCACTGGGGCGGCCCGGGAGCCCTGTTCTGGATGTGGATGACGGCGCTGCTCGGCATGGCGACGAAGTTCTCGGAGGTGACGCTGGCGCAGGAATACCGGGAGGTCAAGGACAAGGCCGACGTCAAAGCCTCGGAGGGCTCGGTCTCGGGCGGCCCGATGTACTACATCGAGCGCGGCCTGGGACACGGTTGGAAGTGGATGGCGGTGTTCTTCGCCGTCATGCTGGGCTCGACGGCGTTTCTCACCGGCAACGCGGTGCAGGCCAACACCGTCGCCGACACCGTGCAGTCGACCTTCGGCATCCCGAATATCGTCACCGGCCTGGTGGCGGCGGCGCTGATCGCCAGCGTGATCCTGGGCGGCATCACCCGCATCGGCAAGGTCACCGGCGTGTTGGCGCCGGTGATGGCGGCGATCTACGTCACCGGCGCGCTGATCATCATCGTGATCAACATCGGCGACGTGATTCCGACCTTCGGCCTGATTTTCCGCGAGGCCTTCAATCCCACTGCCGGCGTCGCCGGAACCGGCATCGGCGCCTTCCTGGTAACCCTCAACTGGGGCGTCAACCGCGGCCTGTTCTCGAACGAGGCCGGCCAGGGCTCCGCCCCCATCGCCCATGCCGCGGCCCAGACCGACGAGCCGGTCTCCGAAGGCGTCGTCGGCCTGGTGGAGCCTTTCATCGACACCATCGTGATCGTCACCATGACCGCGCTGGTGATCGTCATGACCGGCTCCCACGTCGCCAAGGTACCGAGTGAGCTCACCCTCGGCGGCGGCGACATCTCCTACATCGTCGAGAACGGTCGGGGTGGCTTCGAAGAGACGCAGGCGCCGGGCGAGATCCAGGTCGAGAACGGCGCGCAGCGCATCACAGCCGGCGCGCCGGCCTTCGCCTGGCACGACGTTGCCGTCGAGACCTTCTACACCGACGTCGAGCAGACGCGAGTGTTCTCGGGCACCCTGCGCTCAAGCACCAAGGACGCGCTGGGCGACGACGGCCAGACCTACGTCAGCCTCTACGCCGACGCGCCGGAGGGCGGCGCCCCGCTCACCATGATGGCCTTCCGCACCGGCCTCTCGCCGATCGGCGACTTCGGCCACCACATCGTGCTGCTGTCGGTGCTGCTCTTCGGCCTGTCGACCGCCATCGCCTGGAGCTACTACGGCGACCGCTGCGCCGAGTACCTGTTCGGCCCCAGGGCGGTCACTCCCTATCGCCTGGTCTACGTCGGCATGCACCTGATGGGCGCCCTGATCGCCCCGGCGGTGGCCTGGGACCTGGGCGACATCTTCCTCGGCATCGTCATCCTGCCCAACCTGCTGGCGCTGGTCATGCTCTCGGGCAAGGTGAACAAGCTGATGAACGGCTACTTCGAGCGCCGGCCGTGGCTCCAGAACCTCGAAGACCACAAGAAGTGGAAGGCGGAGCACAAGAAGCATTGAGACTGGACCATGACTGAAGTCCCGGGCGAGGGTCGCCACGAGCTCCTGGCGGCCATGAATCAGTCGATCCTCGACGGCGACGACGAGGCCGCCGACCGGCTTGCCCGCGAGGCCCTGGCGGCCCGGATCGAGCCGCTCGAGGCGATCGACCGGGGATTCACCCCTGGCCTCCGCGAGGTCGGGCGGCTGTTCGAGGACGGCGAGTACTTCCTGCCCGAGCTGGTCACCGCCGCCCAGGCCATGCAGGCCGCCATGGCGGTCCTGCGGCCCGTTCTCGGAGAGCAGGCGTCCGAACGGACCCTGGGCCGGGTGGTGATCGGTACGGTGCCGGGGGACATCCACGACATCGGCAAGACCCTGGTGGGCACCCTGCTCGCCGCCAACGGTTTCGAGGTCTCGGACGAAGGGGTCGACGTGCCGATCGAGAGGTTCGTCGAACGCGCCCGCGAGTTGGACGCGGACCTGGTCTGTGCCTCGGCCCTGCTGACCACAACCATGGCCATGCAACGTGACCTCGTCAACGCGGTCCGGAGCGCCGGGCTGCGCGCCCGGGTGCTGGTGGGCGGGGCGCCGGTGAACCAGGCCTGGGCCGAGGAGATCGGCGCCGACGGCTACGCCGAGAACGCCGCGGCCGCGGTCGATCTGGCCCGCCGGACGGTGCCCCCTTGACCGGCGAAGAGCTGGTCGCGCACCTGGCCGACGAGGTGCTGCTGCTCGACGGCGGCATGGGAACGCTGCTGATGGCCATGGGACTCGCCTCGGGAGCGGCTTCTGAAACCTGGAACCTCGAGCATCCCGAGCGCGTCGTCGAGGCCCACCGGCGCTTTGTCGCGGCGGGCAGCGAGGTCGTCCACACCAACACTTTCGGCGGCAGTCCGGTGAAGCTCGCCGCCGCCGGCCTCGAGGGGCGCTGCCGCGAGGTCAACGGCGCGGCCGTTCGACTGGCTCGGGAGGCCGCGTTCGGCACCGGCACCCTGGTGGCCGGCGACGTCGGGCCCACCGGCGTCTTCCTCGCGCCGGTGGGGCAGGCCACCGAGGAGCTCTACGAGCGGGCGTTTCGGGAGCAGGTCGGAGCCCTCGCCGAGGCCGGCGTCGATCTCATCTCGATCGAGACCATGTACGATCTGCGCGAGGCCCTGGCGGCGGTGCGGGCGGCGCGGGCGGAGACCTCCGGCCTGCCGATCCTCGCCTCGATGACCTTCGAGGCCCGGCGCCGCGGATACTTCACCATGATGGGCGACCGCATCGTGCCGTCCCTGCGGGCGCTCGCCGACGCCGGCGCCGACGTGGTGGGCTTCAATTGCAGCGTCGGCTCCGAGGTGATGGTGGGGATGGTCCGCGAAGCCCGGGACGAGCTCGAGCTGCCGCTTCTGGCGCAGCCCAACGCCGGCCAGCCGCGGGCGGGGAGCCGCGGGCTTCTCTACGACGCCACGCCGGAGCGGTTCGCCGGCGACGTCGCGCGCATGGTCGAAGCCGGAGCCCGAGTGGTGGGTGGCTGCTGCGGCACCGATCCGGACTTCATCCGCGCGATCCGTGGCGCCCTGGATTCGGCGCCGGCATCGGAGAGCGCACGATGAGTCACGTTACGAGCCCGGAGTCCGACGTCGTCGATCTCGAGATCAGGGTCGATCGCGACAAAGTCCTGCGCTGGCTCGGCTACCGCGGAAGCCGCGGGCCCCGGCCACGGGAAGGGCGGCGGATCGAGGAGCTGTGGCCGGTCGCCCACGATCTGGTGGAGCCCCGGGGAGCCTTCCGGATCGTCAGCGGCAAGCGGACCGGCGAAGCCGGCATGCCGCGGCCGACGTCGGAAGTCGGCGTCGGCATCGCCACCATCGGGCCGGCTCTCGAGGACGAAGCGCGTCGGCGCGGCGAGCGCGGGGATCTCCTCGACGCGCTGGTGCTCGACGCCTTCGGGTCCGCCGCCGCCGAAGCCGCGGCCGACAGGCTCAATCAGAAGCTGTGCGTCCGCGCCCGGGACGAGGACCGCTACCCCGCGGCGCGCATCAGCCCGGGATACGGAGCCTGGCGCGTCGACGGCCAGGGGACGCTGCTGGCGCTGCTTCCGGCGGCGCGGCTGGGTGTTCGCCTGACCGGCGCCATGATGCTGGTTCCCCACAAATCGGTCAGCTTCGCGGTGCGCTTCGGGTGCCGGCCGTCGCGCCCGGACCTGAGCCGCTGGCGATGCAAACGATGCGGGCTGATCGATTGTCGTTACCGCGAAAGGAGGCCGGCTTGACCAGTACCCCGCCAGCGCCGCTCACCGAGACCCTGCGGCCCAGAGTGACCGTGCTCAGCGACCCGCAGGTCGACGGCATCGTCGACCAGGCACTCGACGTCCTCGCCACGGTCGGAGTCGAGGTGGAGGACGACGCCACCCGGAGCCTGCTGGCGGACGCCGGCGAGCGCCTGAACGGCGAGCGCGTCTTCCTGCGTGAGCGGAGCGTCCGCGATGCCATCGCCTCGGCGCCGTCGCGGCTGCTGCTGGCGGACCGGGACGGCGGGGAGCTCGACCTCTCGGGCGACAACGTCCACTTCGACCCCGGGTCCACGGCGCTCCATATCCTCGACCGCGAGACCCGGCGACGGCGGTCGCCCTCGGCCCGGGACGTCGTGCATCTGGCCTGGGTGACCGAAGCCTGCCGCAACATCCAGGCCCAGTCCACCGGCCTCGTCCCGGCCGACGTCCCCGAGACCGTGGCCGACTGCTATCGGCTCTACCTGGCCCTGCGCCATTCGCGCAAGCCGGTGGTCACCGGCACCTTCCGCGGCGACGGATTCGCCGTCATGCGCGACATGCTGATCGCCGTCCGCGGCAGCGAGGAGGAGCTCCGCCGGCGGCCCCTGGCGATCTTCGACTGTTGCTCGACCCCGCCCCTGATCTGGAGCGAGCTGGCGGCCCGGAGCCTGATCGACTGCGCCCGTGCCGGCATCCCCGCCGAGCTAATCTCCGTCCCCCTGGGCGGCGCCACCGCCCCGGTCACCTTGCGGGAGATGGTGGTCCAGCACTGCGCCGAGTCCCTGTCGGGGCTGGTGATCCACCAGCTCGCCTCGCCGGGCTCGCCGGTCGTCTACGGCGGCGCGCCGGCGGCCTTCGACATGCGCCACGGCACGGCTTCGATGGCGGCCGTCGAGGCGATGATGGTCGACGTGGCCTGCTGCCAGGTGGGCAAGAGGCTGGGTCTGCCGACCCATGCCTACATGGGACTGTCCGACGCCAAGAGCGCCGACTGGCAGGCCGGCGCCGAATCGGCCATGGGTGTGGGGCTCGCGGCCCTGGCCGGGATCAACATGGTCTCCGGCCCCGGCATGCTCGACTTCGCGAGCTGCCAGAGCCTGGAGAAGCTGGTGCTCGACAACGAGGCCTGCGCCTCGGCCCTGCGTCTGGCGTCGGGGGTGAGCCAGGCTTCGGCCGGCCTCGCCACCGAGCTTCTCGCCGGCGACCGGAACTTCCTCGGCCATCCCCACACCCGGCGGAACTTCCGCGCCGAGCTGCACATGCCGGGTCCGGCGATCTCCCGCGGCAGCTACGGCGAATGGGAGCAGGCGGGTGGCCGCGACGCTTTCGACGCCGCGGCGGTGGAAGTCGACCGCATCCTCGCCCGGGGCAATCCGGCACCCCTGCCCGACGACACCGCGCGCGAGCTCGACCGGCTTATGGACGGAGAAGCCGCGCGCTGCGGGGTAGAGGGCCCTTCCTGGTCGCTCTGAATCGAGCTCTGAGCTCGATCCTGGAACGCCGCAGTTCCGGAATCAGACACTCCGAGCCGTCTCCTGGCCCGACGCGTGCCACCGTGCTCGTGGCGCCCGCTCGCCCGAGGGTGGCGCGGAATTTGCTAATCGCAGTGATGATGGAGACCCAATGACGTGGAGGTTGGACCATGGATGTCTGGATCAAGGATTTGCGTTACGCCTTGCGCACTCTCCGCAAGAGCCCCACCCTCACCCTCTTCGCCCTGTTGACGCTGGCCCTCGGCATCGGTGTCAACACCGCCGTCTTCAGCGTCACCCGCGGTGTCTTGCTGGCGCCGTTGCCCTATCGCGACGCCTCGTCGATCGTGCGCGTCTGGGCGGAGTGGCCGACCAACGCTGAGTTCTACCTGCACTTTCGGGAAAAGACGTCCGCCTTCGCGGCGCTTTCGCTTTACCGGCCCACGACCTTCTCGCTGTCCGCCGACGGACGCCCCGAGGAGATCCGCGCCACCGCGGTGACCAGCGAGCATTTCGACGTCGTGGGAGTACGGCCAGCTCTCGGCCGCGCCTTCGTGCCCGGGGAGAGCCTTCCCGGCCATGGGGAGGTCGCCGTCCTGAGCCATGGCCTGTGGCAGCGCCGCTTCGGCGGGGATCCCGCGGTGATCGGGCGTCTGGTGAACCTCAACGGCCGCCGGCACCAGGTCGTCGGGGTCATGCCCGCCTCCTACAAGGCTCTCGACGAGCGATCACAGGTCTGGGTCCCGGTCACGATCGACGTCGCTGACGAGCTACACTGGGACAGGTTCACATACATCATGGTGGGCCGTCTGGGCTCGGCCGTCACTTGCGAGCGCGCCACCGGGGACCTCCGCGCCGCCATGGCCACCTACGAGGAAATGCGGCCGGGTTATCTCGCCGGGTTCGAGGAGGGAACCGTCGTCCCCTGGCACGAGTATCTGGTCGGCGACGTCCGCGCGACGTTCATCGTCCTGTTCGGTGCCGTCGGCCTGGTGCTGTTGATCGCCTGCGCCAACATCGCCAATCTTCTGCTCGTCCGGATCACCGGGCGGCGCCGTGAGCTGGCGCTGCGCAGCGTCCTCGGCGCCGGGCGCCGGCGGCTCGTCGCCCAGGTACTCACCGAGAGTACCCTCCTGTCGCTGCTCGGCGGAGCCCTGGGAATCCTCGTCGGCTCATGGACGCTGAGCGCGCTCGTCGACCATCTGCCGTCGTCGGTTCCACGGGTCTCGGAGATCCGTATCGACGGGTCGGTGATGGTCTTCGCGCTCGCCCTGGCGGTGGTTTCCGGTCTCGTCTTCGGCCTGCTGCCTGCACTGCGGGCCGGGCGCGTCGATCAGCGCTCGGCACTCGCCTCCGGCGCCCGCGGACTGACAGTGTCGAACCAGCGGCCCCTCCACCTGTTGATCGCCGCCGAGATCGCTCTAGCGGTGGTACTGGTGATCGGCGCCGGGCTCCTGGTCAAGAGCTTCCGGGCGTTGCTCGACGTCGACGTCGGCTTTACCACCGAGCGGGTCCTGACCCTGAATCTCAGGCCGCCGGCCGGGTCCTACCCCGACGATGCGGCACGTCGCGGCTATTTCGAGCGTGTGGCCGAACGCGCCGCCGCGGTGCCCGGCGTCGAGGCGGCAGCGATGATCAGCCGACTGCCGATGACGCGGGGCGACGTCAGCTTCAACTTCAGTCTCTCGGGGCGAGAGCTACCGGTGGACAGCCGTTCTGTGAGCGTTCGGGTGATGACCCCCGAGCTCCTGACCACCCTCGGCATCCCGCTCTTGCACGGGCGGCCGCTCTCGGCGAGCGACCACCCCGAGGCGCCGCCGGTCGGGCTGGTCAACCAGGCCATGGCAAGGCGGCTGTGGGGAGAGGAGAACGCGGTGGGACAAGAGCTCTTCCTCGAGGAAGACGAGCCGTGGTTCACCGTGGTCGGCGTCGTTGCCGACATCCGCCAGCATCGCCTCGACCAGGACACCGTGCCGCAGGTCTATCGCCCCCTGGCGCAGGCGCCGTGGGCGACGCGAATGGCGCTCGTCGTGCGCACCGCCGCCGGCGCTCCGGCCGTTCTTCCGGCGCTCGAAGAAGCGACCTGGTCGATCGACCCGCATGTCCCGATCACCGGTGTGGCGACGATCGAAGAGTTGATCCGCCGTTCGCTGGCGGACTCTCGCCTTCTCACCGCGCTGTTCTCGTTGTTCGGCGCCCTGGCGCTGGTGCTCGGAGCCCTCGGGGTCGCGGGCGTCACCTGGTATTCCGTCGTCCAGCGCACTCGGGAGAACGGCATCCGCCTGGCCCTGGGCGCGACGGGGAGAGACGTCCTCCGAACGACCCTGGCTCGCGCGCTCGTGCCCGTCGTCGCCGGACTCGGGCTCGGAGTGCTGGCCTCGCTGGGGCTCACGCGGCTCCTCCGGAGTTTTCTCTTCCAGGTCGCGCCGACAGATCCCCTGGTTTTCGGGGCGGTCCTCGTCCTCCTCGGGACCTGCGCGACGCTGGCCGCCTGGCTACCAGCGCGGCGGGCCACGAAGGCCGATCCGATGATCGCGATCAGAGCCGACTGACCCTCGCGATAGATCTCTACGCCGACGCTCCCGAGGGCGGCGCGCGTTCACAATGATGGCCTTCCGCCGCGCCGCGGCCTGTACCCCTGGTCAGGATCGGCGGCCGGTCGTTCGCCTGGGTGACTACGGCCTGAATCGGCTGAATGAGGCGCATCGTATGAGCATGAATTCGAGTACCCCTACGACGAAACCGGGAAGCGCGCGCCACGGCTGACGTTGCGGGGGCAATCGAGCGCCGATCGGGCGCCTGTCGGCACGATCAACTGCCGTTCATGAGACAGTAGTCGCAGACGCTGCCGTAGTTGACGTTGTCACCCGCGACTTCCGGCCTGCTCCGCACGGACCGGCCATAGGCGACTCTGAAGGTGGAGTAGCCGGGGTGCAGGTTCTTGCCCGGTCGGATCTCCTCCACGAGCCGTTCTCGCGGCACGGTCAGACGGCAGACGACGCAGGTCGGCCCGTTGCCCGTGGGCTGTTTCTGGGTGCGGTGCACCACCTCGAGCTCGTGGGCCTTGCCCTTCAGCGTGGGCCACTTGTCTTTGTAGTCGGCCAGCTCAGCGGCAGCGGTGGCGTCTCTGCGGGCGTGCGCGGGGCACCGCCAGCCGGGTGGCACCTCGTGGCTCAGGAAACCGGGATGCAGGCGTTCGCGACACTCGGCCTTGAATCTGGCCACGGGAACATTGACGCGGCAGATGGTGTAGGTCTCGTTGCGGCCTCCCTGTCCATCGCGGTTGCCGCAGACGAATTCGCGTTCCGGAATCGACATCGGGATCCTCCCTTCGTGATCGATGATCTCTGCTTCGCCTTCGGCAGCTCGGCGATCACGGGATCCGGCACGGTGGGCAGGATCCGAGGACCCGTGGCTTTGCGTCACCGGTTTGCACCGGGTTTGCCCTTTCGCGGCGCTCTTCAGCGCAAGCCAGACGAGACGGGCGGCGGTCGCTGCGGAGTGGCCGATGCGCGTCCCTTATCTATAAACGCGGATTCCGGGGCTCAAACTGATCGATGATCGGGCGCCCATCGAAGCTTCGTCGCCGACGGCCGGAGCGGTCGTGGAGCTCAGCGGGGCATGCTCGACAATGCCCCGGTGGCTCAATGAGGGTCCATGAAGCATGTTCGACAATACCCCGGTGGGCCAGTGAGGGTCATTGGCGCGTGTTGGACAATGCCCCGGTGGGCCAATGAGGGCTATGGACGCGGGTTCGACATTGCCCCGGTCTGTGACTGAGGTGCAATGACGCAGGTTCGACAATGCCCCGGTGGGCGAGTGATGGTTATTGACGCGGTTTCGACGTTGCCCCGGTGGGCGAATCGAGGGCCGTTGTCGAGTGTAGCCGCTTTGCGCTGACCGCGAGAAGCTATTTGTTCTCAGTGCCTTACGGCGAACAAGCTCGCCGGGTTCAGCGATAGCTAGTCATCGCAGTCGATCATGCCGCAGACTCGTAGATGCTCGCCCCCGCGCCGTAGTACGCGTCGAAGACGTGCTGATAGACGCGGTTGCACTTGGCCTCGAAGAGCTCCGGCGTGTAGACCTCGGGAAGTCCCTGGTCCATGACAGTCTCGATGGTGACGCGGACCTGCGCTCGCGACTGCTGGCGCTTGCGCCAGTCGAGCACGAGCTTGCCGTCCTTGAGGCTCTGGAGCAGGTCGCGGGCGGCTGTCTTGACCTGGAGCTCTTCCTTCCTGGAGAGCTTCATCTCCGGGCGGGTGAGGATGTCGAAGAGGGTGAGCTCTTCCTCGCTCAGCTCCTCGCGCAGGCCACGCTGCTCTTCGTCGCTGAGGTCGCGGGTGAGGTCGAGGAGGGCCTGGAAGAGCGCCTCGATGTTCATGGCGTTGGCGTTGTAGGCGTCGATCAGCCTCTGGAAGCGGTCCATGAAGTCGGCGCGGGTGGGGTTGAGGCGCGCCATGCGGGTGAGCTTGCGGCGCAGCGCGGATTTGAGCTTCTCGGTCTCGATGTGCTTGCGGCCGCGAGCGAAGCGCTCGCGCAGGGCCTCGAAGTCGAGCTGGCTCAGGTCGACGCGGTCGTCGGTGCGTTCGTGGATCACGTAGGCTTCCGCCGCCACCGAGCGGTCGAGCAGGTCCTCGACGTCGCCCATCACGTCGTAGATGTCCGCCGGCGGGGTGACGGCGCGGATCTCGGCGGCCAGGCGCTGGATAGCGGCGTGGCGCGGCAGGGCTTCGTTGGCGATCGGGTCGGGGAGCACGGCCTTGAACAGCTTGCCGACGCAGCGCGGTCATGAATGTCTGAAACTGTCTGAGAATCGCGGCAGGCGGCACTGGAATCCCGTATCGGGCTAGGACATCCCAATTCGCCCTCGGCATCTTCGTGCCTTGAGAGGTGGCGGTCGCGTGCTCGACAAAGTCGGTGCTCGAGGTGCAAGCGAGTACCAAGCCCGACACCTCCACTGCCTGCGGTCGAATCACGATCGTGTCTGAGGAGCAGACCCCGGCTATTGGAGCGATTCCCACCTTGTGTAAATACGGCCGTATCTTTCCGAACAGGATATCGCCACGGCGAAAGAGCAGCTTCGTACTCTTTACGCTCCCGACTGTTCCCTCGGCCGACGCCACCTTGCAGAGACCCGGCACGTCCACATACTCGCCGTCCGGGAATAACTCGGCCGACAGCTCGCCACCACCATGCAGGTTCTCCGGCTCCTCGCCACGGTAGAGGCGAGCTATGTTCGCCAGATACTCCACCTGCTCCGCCGTCCAATCCCGATGCGCCGCTCGTCCTCGGAAAAATATAGGCAGCTCACGCCCCTCGGGTTGCACCGGTTCGGACGCCCCGAGGTGTAGAGAAAGGTCGGTGGCTCTCCGTGCTCGTACGCGAGCAGAGGTACGCATCGGAAGAGGCGACGTCGCATGCGACGAGTCGGAACCTCGGCCAGAAGGTGCCTCAACGCCTGGCGATCGGCCTCCTTCAGGCCGGGCTCCCGCTGAGCATGTCCTCGGCAAGCTCAGCGACCGTCTCGACGCCGCCCTCACGAATTACCGCGGTTGGCGAGTTGCCTTCCAGTAGCTCGTTGGGCATATCGAGCCATGCTCGGAGCTCGCTGGCCGATAGAACTGCTCGAAGACCGGCGATCCGCGCGAAATGAGCTAGTGCTGTCTGGTCCGACTCTTCGTCAGACATGGGCTGTCGTCGCCTTCCCAGGAGTTTGGCGAACTCGGAGACCGAAAGCCCCATCGACGCCGCGACTTCTCGCGCCGAAAGGTCGTCGGCCTGCAAGCTCGAGTTCGTGGTGCATACATCTGACAGTCGTTTCATGATGGCGCCTCCGCCCGCTCCAGCAGCGCGGCAAAATCGTAGTTTACGCTGGTGACGTCAAAGTCGGGCTCCCGCCGAAACGGGCGCCGCAGGTTGTGGACCCGCAATCGCCCAGAACCCGGTACCCGGCTCTCGATGTCGTAAAGAAAGGCTGGCCGTTTGCACCGCAAATCGGGGCGGATTGCAACCAAACGACTCGTGGTTGCAATAGTGAATCGCACCTAACCTGCTGAAAACAAGCACTCTGTGCTGAGGCGGATAGCCGCGTATTGCACGCTCATTGCAACAAGTCCTCTGTTTGGTTGCAATCGGAAGGCGCGGACCCAGGATACCAACGTGCGGCCCGCGTGGTACCGCGGACATGAGCCAGCCCATCCCTGGCCAATTCTCGCAACAGGACTTGAATCTGGCTCCTGGGCAGCGCAGGAAGCACTTGGCGGAACTCCCCCATCCTCGACCCCTCGGGCTCGCTGTCCTGAATATGCTTCAGAAGCAGCTGCTTGTTCGTCTCCCGATCTAGCCCGCGCTTGCGCGTATACTCGCCACTTCTGCCGAGATGTCGATAAAAGCGCCGCGACAGGAGAAGGCGAGCGCCCCGCCCGCGCCCCACGCGCTCCAGGACTCCCTGCTCCAGAAGCGGCTCGACCCTGGGTCGGAGCACCTCTGGGATGGGTTGCTCGCGGTGGACGAGATCCACCGCCAGGAAGTCGTCCGTGCCGAACGCCGCCAGTCGTTCGCTGCCGATCTTCTCGAGAAAGCGCAAGAACTCGGGGTCGCCGATCTCACCGTCCAGGGTGAGCCAAACCGAGTTGTCGTCTGTGCGGGAAAAATCGGGAAGAGGCTTGCTCTGGCGGATGCACTCGCGGAACATGAGGTCGAAGCCCTGACCGGCGCGTTCGACCAAGCCGCACTTACTGAGCACTTCGGCCACGCGGCGGTTTCGTGGATTCTGCTGCCAGAGCGCGTTCTCGGGAGTGATGCCGGCCGGAAAGCCGCCGGGACTAACGATCTCGATCCGTCGCGGGTACTGCCGGACGAAGACCGATCCCGAGTTCCTGTAGTCGCGGTGGCTCACGGCGTTGAGGAGAGCCTCGCGGATCGCGCGTTCGTTGAAGGTGGGCACGTCGAGGACGAAGAGCCCCTGCTGGAAGTGCTGCAGGTCGTTACGCAGGTCGATCAGCTCCCAGACCTCGTCCAGCGCAGGCAGAAACCCTTGGCGGAGCTCACGGCGCTGCGCGGCGGGCCCAGGCGATTTGCTCGAGCGGTATTCGAAGACGACCTCCGCCTGGCCGAGAAAGCGGCCGACGGCCGCGTGCGTCCCCAGCAGGATCAGGGCTGCGTAGGTCAATCGCCCGTCGACGATCAACTCCGCATCCGACAACAGTCGGTCAACAGGACGCGAGGCGATGTCTTGATCTGGAGATTTGCGTTGCCAGAGGCGGCGCAGCAGCTCGACCGCTGCCGGATCCAAGTCATCGAGCCGGGCGCTATGGCATAGCTCCGCCGAGAAATCCGGCCCGGTTTCCCGGTGAATCCTCCTGAGCTGCTCGTCGGTCATCGGCACGAGTGCGTCCCCGGCGCGCATCCAGAAAGAGCCCTTGTATTGCCAGGCGGTGCCGGGCAGGCGGGGAGGGACGTGAACGATGAGAACGCGTTTGCCTTCGTGGAAGTATTCCTCGACAGGGATGTGCTGGCGCAGACGCTCGAATAGACCTGCCTCGGTGCGACCTGGCTCGGCGAAGGCCGGCGTGCCCGGGACCCGGCGGGGCCTGGTGTCGCTCACGCCGAGGACCATGGTGCCACCACCCTCGTTTCCCAGCGCTACGCAGTACTTGACCAGGTCTTCGAAGTGAAAGCCGCCAGCGGCCGTCTTGAACTCCAGGCGACGTCCTTCCACGCCTGTCAGCCATGCTTGGAACTGCTCGGCTGTGGTCATGACGGTGCCTCCGCCCGTTCCAGCAGTTTGGCGAAATCGTAGTTGACGCTGGTTACGTCGAAATCAGGTTCTCGCTGAAACGGCTCCCGCAGGTAGTGGACCCGCTCAGTCGAATCGTCGATGAGCTCGACCATAGCGAGGATGAAATCCTCGGGCTTGTTCAGCGAGTAGAGGATCTCGTTCTTCGTGACCGTGATGGTCTTCGCGTCCGTGACCCGCCCCTTGACCTCGATGAAGCGCAACTGCCCTGACCCCGACACCCGGCTCTCGATATCGTAGCCGAGCTTGTCCTGTTCGCGATCCGTGGGCTCGAAACCGAGATTGCGCTCGACCTGCATCACGGCGGCGCGGGCACGGGCGGCGGAAGCCTGCGTGTCCGGGACGGCCATCATTCTAGGCTGGCCCGCCATCTTGGCCAGCAACCCCGTCGGCACGACCACCAGGCCGCCCAGCACCACCGGCGGCAACGCCGCGATCTGGCCCTCCTGGTCGAGCTGCTCCAGCCGCTTGTGCAATCGGGCATGCAGGTCGTCCGCGCGGCGGCGGGCCTCCTGGGAGTTGAGGCGGGCGTTGGGCTTGCCGGCCTGCTCCTGGAGCTTCAGCTCCTCGGCCCGGTGATCCCAGTAGGTGATCTCCTTGGTGAGGCGGTCCTTCACCGCCGCCCGCGTCTTGGCGATCCACTCCAGGCGGCGACCGCGCACCTCCTCCAGGTGCCCGGGCACCATGTGCTCGACGGCGTGACCTTGCGCCTTCTGCTCCAGCTCGCGGCCGATCCAGCTGCACTCGGTGCGTTCGAGGATGGCCGAGATCTCGGGCTCGTCCGGGTTCAGCGGGCGGTAGTCCAGGTAGGGAGCGTACTGCAGCTGCCGGGCGTGTTCGGCCTCGTCGATCTCGACGTAGAGCATGCGCCGGGAGACCGTTCGCCGCTCGCCGTTGCCTGTCACGCTGGCATCCTGGACGGCGTGCTCGAGATAGAAGAGGACCCGCGGCGTCTCTCCCGGATCGCGCTCATCGACCAGTATCGTGCCGCGACGCAGGAGATCGCGCTGGCGCTCCAGGGTGAGATCAAGCGTCGCATCCAACAACGCGTTGCCGGGACAGACGAAGGCGGCGAGCGGATGGCCGGTGGGCGCGATCAGGGGCTTTTCGAAAGCGACGCGCTCGTAACGCCGCAGCACCGGCTCACCCATGCCGAGCTGGCGGTCACGGTTCCGGATCGGGGCGGGGACATGGGTCAGCTCGTAGCGTCGCGGCTCGCGCTCGCGGGCGGTGCCGCCCAAGCGCTTGAAGGCTTCGAGGAAGAACGACTCGATGTAGTGCGGCTGCAGGCGCCGGGCCTCGGCGCGCTCCATGTTCTCGCGGACCCGGCAGACGCCGCTGGCGTCCATCACGTCTTGGGTCAGGGCGTTCTCCTCCAGCAGATCCGCGATCTGTTCGGGATCGATGGCGTCGGCGACGACCTGCGTCAGGTGAGCACGCACCTCGGGGCGCTCACCGTAACGGACCGCTTCGAGCAGCAGGTCGCGTAGCGGCTTGCCCTCGAACTGGAGCTTGCCGAGCACGTCGAACACCTGACCACCGAGCGCCCGGCGGGCATTCTCCAGCTTCTCGAGCAGCGTTTTGTAGACGTCGCCTTCGCGCGTCTCGTCGGCCACCAGGTTCCACAGGTGGCAGACCTCGGTCTGGCCGATGCGGTGGATGCGGCCGAAGCGCTGCTCGATGCGGTTGGGTTTCCACGGCAGGTCGTAGTTGACCATCAGGTGCGCGCGCTGGAGGTTGATGCCCTCGCCTGCGGCGTCGGTGGCGAGCAGCACCTGTACCTCCGGATCGTGGCGGAACGCCTCCTGAGCTTGCAGCCGTACCTCGCGGCCGAGGCTGCCGTGAATCACGGCCACCGCCTCGCTGCGGCCGAGGAGCGTGGCGATGCGGGTCTCGAGGTAAGTCAAGGTGTCGCGGTGCTCGGTGAAGATGACCAGCTTCTGATGCGGCGACGGCACCGGCGGCGGAATGTCGCCGCCGCCATAGGGAGTGACCGGCTCGGCGACGGTCTCGGCGAGATCGCCCGGGCTGAAGATCTCGGCAAGGAGCTCGGCGAGCTCGTTCCACTTGCGGTCCGCACCGCTGCGACGGACGGTCCGCGCCAGATCTTCCAGCCGACGCAGGGTCAAGATCTCGGCTTCGAGCTCCTCTATGGTGCGCGCCGCCGTTGCCTGGTCGAGGATCTCCACCTCCGCGGCCTCGGCCTCGTCCTCAGGAGCCTCGTCCAGGTCCTCGAAGTCCTCGGCGTCGAGCAAGGGGACGCTCGCCGCGATGGCCGCGACCGCGGCGCCGCGCTGCATCATCTCGAGCTCGCGGATGCGGTTCTCCAGCCGCTCGCGGCGGCGGCGCAGCGACTGGTAGATGGCCTCGGGCGAGGAGGCCAGGCGCCGCTGCAGGAGCGTGAGGGCGAACCCCACGGCGTTGGAACGCTTGTCGTTTTGGAGCGCTTCGGCGCGGTTGAACTCCTCGCGTACGTACTCGGTGACTTCCTTGTACAGTCGTGCCTCGGCATCGGAGAGCCTGTAGGGCACGGTGTGGGCGATGCGTGGCGGGAACAGGCGCTTGCCGTCGAACTTGTACAGCCGCTCCTTGACCATGCGGCGCATCAAGTCGGAGACGTCGGCCTTGTGCACGCCGTCGCGGAAACGGCCCTCAAAGCGGTCGCCGTCGAGCAGCGACATGAAGAGCTGGAAGTCTTCCTCCTTGCCGTTGTGTGGCGTCGCCGTCATCAGCAGGAAGTGGCGGGTGAGTGTCGAGAGCAGCTGGCCGAGCTTGTAGCGCTTGGTGTACTTGATCTCGCCGCCGAAGAATGTGGCCGAGAGCTTGTGCGCTTCGTCGCAGACCACCAGGTCCCAGCCGCAGTCGCGGGCCGCGAGCTTTTCCTGCACGTCCTCGTTACGAGACAGCTTGTCGAGGCGGGCGATGACCAGGTTGTTCTCGAGGAACCAGTTGCCGGTGCGGGCGGCATCCAGCTTGTCGTTGGTGAGGATCTCGAAGGGCAGCTGGAACCGGCGGTAGAGCTCGTCTTGCCACTGCTCCGCGAGGCTCCCCGGGCAGACCACCAGGCAGCGCTTGAGATCCCCGTGAGCGATCAGCTCCTTGATCAGCAAGCCGGCCATGATCGTCTTGCCGGCTCCGGGGTCGTCGGCTAACAGGAACCGCAGCGGCTGGCGGGGCAGCATCGCCTCGTACACTGCCGTGATCTGGTGTGGCAGCGGATCGACCAGCGAGGTGTGGACCGCGAGCACCGGGTCGAAGAGATGGGCGAGCCGGATGCGATGCGCCTCGGAGACCAGCCGGAACAGACTGCCGTCGCCGTCGAAGCTCCAGGGCCGGCCTTGCTCCACGACCTCGATCTCGGACTCGTCGTGACGGTAGAGGAGGCGGTTGGCGACCCGTCCGTCCGGGTCCTTGTAGGTCAGCTCGAGGGCGTCAGAGCCGAACCACTGGACGCTGACTACCGCGACCAGGGAGTCCGGCAGGATGCCGCGCAAGGCAGCGTTGGGTTGGACGTCTTCGAGCTTACTCACGCGAGGAAGAGAACATCGGAGGGTATCTGCGGGACAAGACTACAACATGCCGGCTCGGTTCGTTGAGCGTCGGTACGGGCAGGCTAGCGGTGCCGACGAGACAAATGCCACGCGGGCGCCTTGCCTGCCTGGCGTCTAATGAATTTCTGGCGTGCGCAGCATCAATCAGCGGTAGCTATTTTAGCGGCCGGCGACTTTATGCGCTCTGTAGCTTGACAAATGCTATTTCAATCTCTATGCTGGTCCCAACATGGCGTTTGCCGCTTGCCGGCCGGGCCACAGGAGATCCAGGAAATGAAGGACATCACCAAGCAATCCCTCGGCGAGCTCAAGGCTCTCTACAACCGGAAGATCGAGTTCTGGACGAAGAAGAAGGTCGAGCACGAGAAGGAGATCGACAAGTGCAGACGGGAGATCAAGGCCTGCCAGACCAAGCTGCGCCATGTCGAGGCGCTGGTCGGCACGCCAGCCGGAGCGCCCAAGCCGGCGGCCAAGGTCACCCGGCGGCGGGGCAAGCGGCGGCGCCGGACGAGCCCGGTCAAGATCGCCACCCTGCAGGCGCTGCGCAACCGGCCCGGCGAACGGCTGACCACCAAAAGGCTCCTGACGGCCATTCGCCACGACACCGGCAAGCGGGTATCGCGCCAGTCGGTGAACGTCAACCTGGGGTTGCTGGAGAAGGAAGGATCGATCCGGAAGTTCCCCGCGCCGCGCGGCGCGGGAGCACGCTTCGTCTACGCGGCGGTGCCGAGCGCATGAGCCGAGTGGGCGAGATAACAACGCATGGAGAAAGGAGGTGATGCGCATGACACAACATGACAGTCGGGGGCGTCGTGCCCTGGACGCCGCTCGGCGTCCGCAGTCCGAAAACCACTAAGCAAAGGAGATAAAGGATGTTAGAAGCACAAAGCGATCGGATCCTCGACCTGGTGCAGTCCGCTGTCAAGGTCGAGACCGAGATCGACACACACACCGAAGAGATCGGGGCGCGTCTCGACGAAGAGTTCGCGCCCGCGGTCACAGGTTGGGATGAGGGCCAGCCGAGGCCCGACTTCCGGACCCAGTTCAAGGCTCTGAAAGCCAAACTCGGCTTCTCGCGAGAGCAGCTGAGCACGGCCGAGGAGCACACCATCGACCTGGTCAAGCAGGGGGTCGAGCTGCGCACGGAGCGCACCGTGATCTTCGAGGGTCTCTACGAAGACTTCTCGAGCATGCGGCGCACCGTCGAGGAGCTCTACCGCGGCAAGGGCAAGGGCAACGCCAACGTCTTTGTCATCGCCGGCATCCAAGGGCCCACGTCCCAGGTGCCGACGAAGCTGCTGCGTCAGGTCGATCTCGCGATCAGGCACCTGCGCCAGCCGGACCTCGAGTTTCCGGCCGCCCGTTTCGACGGGACCCGGCTCGAGCCCAGCCAGCTGTTGCAGGTGCTCGAACCCTACTCGGTGAGCATGCACGACGTGCAGGGCGCACTGGGTAAGGTGGCCAGCGAGCTCAACGCCAGCCGCAAGGAGAAGAACCGCGCCATGGCGAGCCACAAGATCACTTTCAAGTGGGTCGCCAGAACCGCGGAGTCTCTCTTCGAGCTCGCCGGCGAGCACGAGCTCGCCGAACGCATCCGCCCCTCCGCCCGCCGGCCTGGCCGCCGGGCAGTGGAGGTGGCGAATGAAGGCGAGTCCGAGTCCGCCTCCCAGGACGGGGACGGCCAGGACGGAGACGTCCCGGCCAGTAGCGCCCCCGCCCAGGACACGGCGGAGTCCGCTTCCGGTGACGGTGGATCGGGTGAGCCCACGGGCGAATCCGAGCCCACCGCCTCACCGGCGGTAGACACGGCGGCGGAGCCTGCTCCGTCGTCGTCGGACGGCTGATCCCTTCCCCGGGCGGCTCGCGGCCTCGCGCCGTGGGTCGCCCGGGTTTTTCTGTCGCTCGGGCGCGGCTCCCTACAAAGGCACCGCGCCGCCGTACTTGACCCCCGTCAGATACGCGACGTCACGCTTCCAGGTCGTGAGGTCGTGGGTGCGGAACTGGCCGAGGTGGGTGTGGCCGCAGGCGCGGGCGAGGACCTGCATGAGCTCGACGGAGGACTCGAAGAAGCGTTGTAGGCGCTTGGCGGCGATCTGGACGGTGAGGCGGGCGCGCAGGTGCTCTTTCTGGGTGGCGATGCCCACCGGGCAGTTGTTGGTGTGGCAGGCGCGCATCCCCAGGCAGCCGATGGCCTGGATGGCGGAGTTGGAGACGGCGACGCCGTCGGCGCCCAGGGCCATGGCCTTGGCGAAGTCGGCCGGTTTGCGCAGGCCGCCGGTGGCGATCAACGTCACACCCTTGCAGCCGCGCTCGTCGAGGTAGCGGCGGGCGCGGGCCAGGGCCGGCACGGTGGGCACCGAGATGTTGTCCTTGAAGATGTTGGGCGCCGCGCCGGTGCCGCCGCCGCGACCGTCGAGGATCACGTAGTCGACGCCGATGCGCAGGGCCGCGTCGAGGTCATCCTCCACGTGCTGGGCGGAGAGCTTGAAGCCGATGGGGATGCCGGAGGTGGCTTCTCGCACCTCCTCGGCGAAGCGGCGGAAGTCGTCTTCGTGCTGCCAGTCGGGGAAACGCGGCGGCGATACCGCCGACTGCCCCTCGGGCAGGCCCCGGACCTTGGCGATCTTGCCCTTGACCTTGTGCCCCGGCAGGTGGCCGCCGGTGCCGGTCTTGGCGCCCTGGCCGCCCTTGAAGTGGAAGGCCTGGCACTTCTGGACCTTGTCCATCGAGTAGCCGAAGCGGGCCGAGGCCAGCTCGTAGAAGTAGCGGCTGTTGGCCTCCTGCTCTTCGGGCAGCATGCCGCCCTCGCCGGAGCAGATGCCGGTGCCGGCCATCTCGGCGCCCAGTGACAGCGCCACCTTGGCCTCTTCGGACAGGGCGCCGAAGCTCATGTCGGAAACGAAGAGCGGAATCTCGAGCCGCAGGGGTTTGTCGGCCTTGGGGCCGATCACCAGCTCGGTGCCGACTCCGGCGTCGTCGAGCTGGGGCAGGGTGGCGAGTTGGGCGGTGAGGAACTGCAGATCGTCCCAGGTCGGCAGCTCCCGGCGGTCGACACCCATGGCCGACACCGCGCCGTGGTGGCCGACTTTTGCCAGACCGCCCGCGGCAAGCTCCCGGATCAGCGCGTTGTGCGGCTCCTCGGGGGTGCCGTGGTGGTCCTGGTAGAGGCCCTGGAAAGCGTCGCGGTCGTAGGCCTGGGGATGTTCTTTCTCCCAGGCGCCGATCTCGTCGGCGTCCACGTAGACGCCGCCGTCCTGGATCCAGGCCGAGAATTTGTGCAGCACCTCGTGGTTGTCATAGGCGCTGACCCCGGTCTTGTAGCGGTAGTCCCACTGGTGGACGCCGCACACGATGTCGTCGCCGACGATCTCGGCGTCGGCCATCAGAGCGCCGCGGTGCAGGCAGCGGCCGTAGAGGACGGAGACGTCGTCGTCCCAGCGGATCACCACCAGGTCGACATTGGCGACCAGGGCGTAGGCCGGCTTGCGGTCCGCGAGCTCGTTCCAGTCGGCGATCTTCTGTCTCTGCATCTCGTCCTCCGGATGTTCTCGAGCGCCGGAGCCGGCTCGGGTCCCGGGCCTGCCCGGCGAATATTTCTGTAGTCGACTCTAGGCGAATCATCAGAGTATTTGGCGCAGGGGTCAAGGCGGTTACCGGATGCGCGCTCCCAGCTCGAGAGCTCATCCGGTTACTGGTGTGGGTTCGGTTAGACTGCGTACAGACCTGGCGATGCAGACCGTGTAACCCGAAACTCCGGAGGCGCAAACCCCGGGTCATGAGCTTCGGGACCAGGAGGAATCCGTGTTGACGTTCGCGACATGGCTGGTGAGCATTCTCGCGATCTACGCCGTGGTCGGCTTCGTGTTCGCGATCGTGTTCGTGTGGAGGGGCGTCGGCCGGATCGACCCCGCGGCGGCCGAGGGGACCTGGGGGTTCCGCCTGCTGATCATCCCCGGCGCCGCCGCCTTGTGGCCAATCCTGGCCAGGCGGTGGCTGCGTGGCGAGGGGCCACCGGAAGAGCGCAACCCACACCGGAACGCGGCGAGGAAGGGAGGGCGATGATCGCGCCGCTCAGACGTCGCCATAGATGGATGACGGTGACGCTGGCGCTCGCCGTGCCGGTGCTCTACGTCGCGGCTCTCGCCGTCCGCCCGGATGAGCCGGCGCCCAGGGAGCTGCCGGCGACCCTCGCGGGAGCCGGGTCCAGGCCCGGCCAGCCGGTGACCGAGCTCGGCGACCTGTTCGCCGATCCGCGGATCGCGGTGACTACCAGCCGCGGCGGCGGCCATTGGTGGCTGTGGTTCGAGCCCGCGGCACCGGTCACCCGGCCGGAGACGCTGGTCTACTGGGCGCCGTCGGCGCCGGACCTGGCCTCCGGCGTGCCGGACGACGCCTACCTGCTCGGCACCCTGGCGGGCTCGAGGAGGCGTGCGTTCGCCCTGCCCGCGAGCGTCTGGGGCCGGGCCGGCTGGCTGGTGCTCTACAGCCTCGGCCACCAGGAGGCCTTCGCCACGGCCGAGCTGCCGCCGGTCGGTGGGCGGCCGCCCGTCGTGCAGGATCCGCCGCTCACCCTGGGACTGGAGGAGCCCGGCTCGTGAGCGTGTCTTACCAGGCGGTGCAGTGGAACCGCCAGAAGAAGATCTACGACGGCCTGATCCTGGCGGGCATCGTGCTCTACCTGGCGCTGTTCATCGGCGTCGGTTTCGCGATCCACCCGGAGGCCACGGGAGAGACGATGCTCATCCGAGGGCTGGGCACGGCGGCGCTATTGCTCCTTCACGTCATCCTGTCGATCGGGCCGCTCGCCCGCCTCGATCAGCGCTTCCTGCCGCTGCTCTACAACCGCCGTCACCTCGGGGTAACGATGTTCGTCCTCGCCCTGGCCCACGGCGCCTTCTCGATCGTCCAGTTCCACGCCCTGGGCAACCTCAATCCGTTGGTCAGCATGCTGGTGTCGAACACCCGCTTCGACAGCTTGAGCCAGTTCCCGTTCCAGCCGCTGGGCTTCGTGGCGCTCGTCATCCTGTTCCTGATGGCAGCCACCAGCCACGACTTCTGGCTCGCCAACCTGTCGGCGCCGGTGTGGAAGTCGCTGCACATGCTGGTCTACGTGGCCTATGCCCTGATCGTGCTGCACGTCGCCCTCGGGGTGCTGCAGTACGAGACGTCTCCGCTGCTGGCGGCGCTCCTGGGGCTGGGGCTGCTGTGGGTGCTGGGTTTGCACGTGATCGCCGGCCGCCGGGAAGCCCGAGTCGATGCCGTCGCGCCCGAGGCGCGCCCAGCAAGCGTCACGCCGGAGGTACGCCCGGCAAACGTCGCGCCGGAGGCGCGCCCAGCAAACACAGCCGCCGAAGGCGGCTACGTCGACGTTTGCGGCGTCGACGACATCCGCGAGAATCGGGGCAAGGTGGTGACGGTCGCCGGCGAGAGGCTGGCCGTGTTCCGGTACGACGGCAAGATCTCGGCCATGTCGAACGCCTGCCAGCACCAGAACGGGCCCCTGGGCGAGGGCAAGATCGTCGACGGCCTGGTGGTCTGTCCTTGGCACGGCTTCCAGTACAAGCCCGACTGCGGCGCGTCGCCGGAGCCGTTCACCGAGAAGGTGCCGACATTCCGCGCCCGCGTTTCGGGCGGGCGTGTGCTGGTCGACCCGCGGCCCCTGCCGCCCTGCACGGCGGTGGAGCCGGCGCTGATCGAAGGAGGCGGAGCATGAGCGACCGCCAACCGAGCGACGACGAGTTCTACACCGGCTACTTGCCCACCGTGCCGCCCGGTATCGCCCGGCGGGTGCGCGCGGCAGTCGTCCTGGCGCTGGCACTCAGCGTCGTCGTGGCACTGGTGCTGGTCTTCGGCCAGCGAGGCTTTTCGGCGGCGGTCTACGAGTTCCTGGTCTTTCGCGATTTCGAGGGCGTGGTCGAGGAAGATCCCTACCCGACCCTGGCGGTGCACCGCCCCGGGCGCTCGGCCGGCGATGACACGTCACGCCTCTACCTGGTCGGCCCCGGCAAGCTGGGCGCCGACGAGGAGGTCGAGGGGCTCGACGGCCAGGCGGTTCGGTTACGCGGCTCGCTGATCTACCGCGACGACCAGACCATGGTCGAGGTGGAGCGGGGCTCGGTGAAGCCGTTGTCCGAAGCGCCGGCCGATGGGTTCGTGGGCGAGAAGTCACTCGGGGTGCATACGCTCCGGGGGATGATCGTCGACACCAAGTGTTACTTCGGGATCATGAAGCCGGGCGGCGGCAAGCCCCACCGAGCATGCGCCACACGCTGCATCGCGGGCGGAATCCCGCCGGTGTTCGTGGTGAGCGACACCGAGGGGCTGGCCGCCTACCTGATGCTGGTGGGAGCCGACGGCCGCGCGGTCAATCAGGAGGTTTTGGATCTGGTCGCCGAGCCACTCGAGATCACTGGTGAGATCGTTCGGCTCGATAATCTCTGGATTCTGAAGGCCGAGCCCGCCGACTACCATCGTATGCTGTAAGCTCGGGCGCGGGGGACCGTACACTGAGCTTCGAGGGAATAAGCTGCGAACGAGCTTCGTAGCTTGGTCGCAGGAGGTGTCCCGATGCCTGAGCAGCTGACCGGCTCGCCGACCGTCTACCCGCCCAGCGGCGAGCTGCTGCCGTCTGGCGTGATCTCCGAGGGACGCTACGAGGTGCGCTACGCGCGCAGCGAGGAGGAGCTCGACGAGCTCCTGAAGCTGCGGTTCGAGGTCTTCAACGTCGAGCTCGGTGAAGGCCTCGAGTCCTCCTTGGCCACCGGCCGCGACCGCGACGAGTTCGACGCGGTGTGCCACCACCTGATCGTCGTCGAGCGGGCCACGGAGCGGATCATCGGCACGTACCGTCTGCAGACCAGCGCAATGGCTGAGCGCTCCATCGGTTTCTACTCCGACGCCGAATTCGATCTCTCGCGGCTGCCGCTGGCGGTGATCGCCGACTCGGTGGAGCTAGGCCGAGCTTGCATCGCTGTCGAACATCGGAACACCCAGGTGTTGTTCCTGCTGTGGAAGGGCCTGGCGCGGTACATGGCGGCGACCGGCCAGCGCTATCTCTTCGGCTGTTGCTCCCTGACCAGCCAGGAACCGGCCGAGGGCTGGGCGGTGATGGAGCTGCTCGAGAAGCGTGGTCAGGTCCATCCCGAGCTTCTCACCGTGCCGCGACCGGGCTTCGAGTGCCTGCAGGGCGGGCGGTTCGAGGGCAGAGTCAAGATCCCCAAGCTGTTCCGCATCTACCTGCGCCACGGCGCCCTGGTCTGCGGCCCGCCGGCGATCGACCGACGGTTCAAGACCATCGACTACCTGGTGATCTTCGACGTCGACGCCATGGACGAGCGGCGGTTCCGCACGTTCTTCGGCTGATCCGTGGTGGAAGCACCGGAGCCCAAGGGCCGCAAGCCCGGCCGCCGGTGGCGTCGCCTGGTCGCGTTCTACCTCGTGGCGCTCGTGATCTCGCACCTGGTCCGGTTCTTCCGGGAGGACCCGGTGCCAGCCGGCACTGGACCCTCGGTGATCGAGGTGGCCGCGGTCGGCGACGAGGACGCCGAACCGGTGCGCTTCGCCTACCTGGAATGGGGAGCCGCGGACGCCGAGCGGCCGGTGGTGCTGCTGATCCATGGCAGCCCCGGGGACGCCGCCAACTTCGACCGCCTGGGCCCCCTCCTGGCTGAGAGGTTCCGGGTGATCGCCCCCGACCTGCCGGGCTTCGGCGACTCGAGCCGCGACGTGCCCGACTACTCGATCCTCTCCCACGCCCGCTACTGCCTGGAGCTGATGCGGCGTCTCGACGTCGCCGAGGCCCACGTCGTCGGCTTCAGCATGGGCGGCGGGGTGGCGCTGCACCTGGAGGAGCTGGCGCCCGAGCGCGTCCGCTCGGCGGTCATGCTGTCGGCCATCGGCGTGCAGGAGCTCGAGCTCCTGGGCCAGTACCACCTCAACCACGCCATCCACGGCGCGCAGGTCGCCGGTCTCTGGCTGCTGCACGAGGCGACGCCCCACTTCGGCGCGCTCGACGGCTCGATGCTCGACTTGTCCTACGCCCGCAACTTCTACGACACCGACCAACGTCCTCTGCGGCTGCTGCTCGAGCGCTTCGACAAACCGATGCTGATCATCCACGGCGAGCACGACGTGCTGGTGCCCTACGCGGCGGCGCTCGAGCATCACCGCCTGGTGCCGCAGAGCGAGCTCGAGACCTTCGACGCCAACCACTTCATGGTGTTCGCCAGCCCGCGGCGCCTCGCCGCGCCGCTGCTCGGCTTCTTCGGCCGGGTCGAGGCCGGCGAGGCCGTGGTGCGCGTGGCCGCGGACCCCGAGCGTCTGCGCGCGGCGGCCGACGAGGCCGGTTTCCAGCCGCGCCGGACGACCGGTCTGGCCCTGGTGGTCGCGCTGGTCCTGATCGCCTTCGCCACCCTGGCCAGCGAGGATCTCACCTGTATTGCCACCGGCCTGCTGGTGGCCCGCGGTACCCTGGGGTTCACTGCCGGCACCGTGGCCTGCGCCGCCGGCATTTTCTTCGGCGATCTGATGCTCTACGGTCTGGGGCGCCTGGGACGACCGGGCCTGGGCAGAGCGCCGCTCAAGTGGTTCGTCTCACCCCAGGACGTCGCCCGCAGCACCCGCTGGTTCCAGCGCCGCGGTGCGCTGGTCGTCCTGGTGAGCCGGTTCGTGCCGGGTATGCGGCTGCCCACTTACGTGGCGGCCGGCCTTCTGCGCACGAACATCTGGTGGTTCGCGATCAACCTGTTGATCCCGGTCGCCCTGTGGACGCCACTGCTGGTCGGCCTCGGGCGGATCGTCGGGGATCGCTTCTTCGATCACTTCGAGGTCTTCCAACGCTACGCGTTGCCGGGTTTCGCCGGACTGATGCTGTCGATCTGGCTGCTGTTATCCCTCGGGCGCTCGCTCGCCTCCTACCGGGGTCGCCGTCTGCTGGTGGGCTGGTGGCATCGCAGGCAGCACTGGGAGTTCTGGCCCCGGTGGGCGTTCTACCCGCCGGTGGTGGTCTTTGTGCTGTGGCAGGCGCTACGCCATCGATCGCTGACGCTATTCACCGCCGCCAACCCCGGCATCCCGGCGGCCGGGGGCTTTCACGGTGAGTCCAAGGCGGAGATCCTGGAGCGTCTCGGCGGCGATTGGTCAGCTAGGTTCCGGCTGATCCCGGAATCGTCGACCCCGGCCGAGAAGCGCGCCGCAGTAGCCGACTTCATGGCCGAGATCGATCTCTCCTTGCCGATCGTGCTCAAGCCCGATCAGGGCCTGCGGGGGGTCGGCGTCGCGGTGGTCGAAGACGAGAGCCAGGTGGCTCCGTACTTCCGCGAGCCAAGAGGCGATGTGATCGTGCAGGAGTATGTCGGTGGGCCCGAGCTCGGTGTCTTCTACGTGCGCCTGCCGGGCGACGACCGGGGGCGTATTATCTCGATCACCGAGAAGGTGAGGCCGGTGGTCGTGGGCGACGGCCGCTCCACCGTCGAACGTCTGATCCTCGCCGATGGCCGGGCGGTGGCGCTGGCCAAGGTCTATTTCAAGGCCCAGGCGGGGCAGCTAGACCGCGTTCCAGCGGTGGGAGAACGGGTGCAGCTGATCGAGGTCGGATCGCATTCCGGCGGCGTGATCTGCCTCGACGGCGCCCGCTACGGCACACAGAAGCTGGAGGAGGCGATCGAACGCGTCGCCCGCGGCTACAACGGCTTCTACTTCGGACGCCTCGACCTCCGGGCGCCCTCGGAGCAGAGCTTGCTCGACGGGCGCGACTTCAAGGTGCTGGAGATCAATGGCGTCACCTCGGAGGCAACCCACATCTACGACCGGAAGTACTCGCTGTGGCAGGCATATGGAGTGCTTTTCGAGCAGTGGCGGTTGGCATTCGAGGTCGGGGCTCGCAACCGCGACCGCGGCGTGCGTCCGGCGTCTGTCGGCGAGCTCGTGCGTCTGCTGCTCGGCTCCGGCCGGCGCCCGTCGTCCTGGGGCGCGGGCGAGGCCGAGGCGTCGCCGGAGACCTGAGGCCGCCAGCCGTGCTGTGGTAACCTCTGCGCCCCAGCGCTGCTGAGCCCCTTCGATCCCTCTTCCGGCGTCTTGCCGGATTCTCTTCTTCCGAGCCCACCATGAGTCAGTTGAAAGAACACGTGTCCCGACGGCGGACGTTCGCCATCATCTCCCATCCGGATGCCGGCAAGACCACCTTGACCGAGAAGCTGCTGCTCTTCGGCGGCGCCATCCAGCTCGCCGGCGAGGTCAAGGCCCGCGGCGAGCGGCGCCGGGCGCGGTCGGACTGGATGAAGGTGGAGCAGGAGCGCGGCATCTCGGTGAGCGCGTCGGTGATGACCTACCGCTATGCCGACTGCACCTTCAATCTGCTCGACACCCCGGGTCACGAGGACTTCAGCGAGGACACCTACCGCACCCTGACCGCCGTCGATTCGGCGGTGATGGTGCTCGACGCCGCCAAGGGCATCGAGGGCCAGACCCGCAAGCTGTTCGAGGTCTGCCGCCTACGCGACGTACCGATCATCACCTTCATCAACAAGCTGGATCGAGAGGGGCGCGACCCCTTCGAGCTGCTCGACGAGATCGAGCAGGAGCTACAGCTCGACGTGACGCCGGCAAGCTGGCCGATCGGCATGGGCAGCCGGTTCCGTGGCTGTTACGACCTGTTCCGTGACCGCCTGGTGCTTCTCGAGCGTGGTCGCAAGGACATCGTGCAGGAAGGGTTGGTCTGTGAAGGGCTGGACGATCCCCGGATCGAGCAGGAGCTGGGGGCGGACACCGCCGAGGAGCTGCGCGACGAGGTCGAGATGGCCCGCGGTCTCTGTCCCGAATTCGACCCGCGGAGCTATCTCGAAGGCAACCAGACGCCGGTCCTCTTCGGCAGCGCGCTCAACAACTTCGGCGTCGAGGGCCTGCTCGACGCCATCGCCGAGCTGGCGCCGTCGCCACGGCCGCAGGCGGCCGAGAGCCGTCAGGTCGATCCGCTGGAAGAGGCGGTGAGCGGTTTCGTGTTCAAGATCCAGGCGAACATGGACCCGCGCCACCGCGACCGGCTGGCATTCATCCGGCTCTGCTCGGGGCGTTTCCAGCGCGGCATGAAGATGCACCAGCCGCGCACATCGAAGACCATCAGCGTGCACAACCCGATGCTGTTTCTCGCCCGCGAGCGCGAGCGCGCTGAGGAGGCCTGGGCCGGGGACATCATCGGCATCCCCAATCACGGCAGCCTGAGGATCGGCGACGCGCTGACCGAGGGCGAGAACCTGCGCTTCACCGGCATCCCGAGCTTTGCCCCGGAGCTGCTGCGCCGCGTCTTGCCCGAGGATCCGATGCGGGCCAAGCATCTGGGCAAGGCGCTGCTGCAGCTCGCCGAGGAAGGGGTCGCCCAGGTGCTCAAGACCGAGATCGGCTCGAACTGGATCGTCGGCGTCGCCGGCGCTCTGCAGTTCGAGATCCTCGCCGACCGCATCCGTACCGAGTACAACGTGCCGGTACGTTTCGACTCCACCAGCTTCCACACCGCGCGCTGGGTGGAGGCCGACGACTCCCAGCTGATGAAGAAGTTCCGTGGCTCGCTGTCGGGCAACCTGGCCGAGGACCACGGCGGCGCGCCGGTTTTCCTTGCCCGCACCGCCTGGCACTTGACCTGTACCGAAGAGGACTGGCCGGACCTGCGGTTCTTGAAGACGCGCGAGCAGGTGCACTGACGCGGTCCTCGGCCTTGCCGCGGTTTTTCGCTCCCTAGTCTTTCTTGCCTTCCTTGCCGTCGCCCTCGCCGCCGCCGTTCTGCCCCTGATTCTCGATCTCGGGATCCCAGACGATGGTCTTGTTGGACTTTGTCTTGACCGAGATGTCGTATTTATATGTATGTTTGAAGCCGTTGGGATTGAGAACACTCCAGACCTTTGCGGTGACGGGTGTCGGCTGCTGACCAGGAGGCCAAGGGCTCTTGATATGGATGTCGAGGATCTGTGTGATTTTCGCTTCGTTCTCGGCGGTCCACAGGATCTCCGGCTTCTTCCCTTTGCGGGCGACGATCGGATTCTTGCTCAAGGTGATGTTGTTGCCCTGGAGCCCGACTTCCACGATGATGTCTGCCATGATCTTCTCCCTTTTTTGGCCGTCGGCCCGTCATTCTGCACCGACGGCGTGTGATGAAAAGATGCCCGCGAAGGATCGACAAAGATCCGTCCCGGCATCGACTCGACTGTTCTGGCCCTCTTTCCGGCCTCCTTACTCGGCAGCCCGAGCCGCGGGGAGCAACCTGTGTTGGCGGCAAAAGGCCAGGAACTCGCGATCCGCGTAGCCGATCGAATTCATCTGTTGGACGACTGAAGCCGCGTCTTCATGACGGCCGACGCGGACGAGAGCACGGGCCCAGATGTCACGGTTGCGCCAGTCGCTGGAATCTCGCGCCCAAGGCTCGAGAACATCGACTGCGCGTCGCCATGATTCCCTTCCTTTCTCGGACTCTCCGCTCCGGTTCCACAGATCTCCCAGCAGGCCGTGGGCCTTGCCGAGATCGACGTATAGAGTGGCGTCACCTGGTGTCTCGTCGGCCAGGGATTCGAAGATTCGCAACGCGTTCCTGATGGCCTCGGACGCTGCTTCCACGTCGTCGAGCGCCGCCAGATTCATCCCGTGCGTTCGGTGCGCGATTCCGAGGTCGCGTCTCCACTTCGCATCGCTCGAATCCTTCTCGACCAGCGTCTCGAAAATGGCCAGGGATTTTTCGCTGTGTCCGAGCGCCGACGCTGGCCCGCCGCTCCTTCGCAGGTCGGCGCCAAGGTTGGTGTGGGCCAGAGCTAGCTCACGCTGCCACCGTGAGTTGTCCGGATCGGCGATGACCAGACCGGTCATGAGTTGGAGGCTGCTTCCGTGATGATGCAGGGCACTGTCGAGATCGCCCAGAGCTCTGAGAATATTGCCCAGGAAGCTGTGACTGACGGCCAGCCTGTAGCGCCAATGAGTGTGATCGGGGTCCTGCTTACCGAGAGACTCTTTGAGCGCCAGATCGCTACGATAGTGCTCGAGAGCTCCTCGCAGATCGCCCCTGTTCTCGAGGACCCAACCGACTTTGTTGTGGGCTCTGGCGAGATCGAGCTGAGAGGAGACGTTGGTGGGCTCGGCGCTGGCCAGCGCTTGCTTGATGGACAAAGAAGCTCGCAGTTCCTTCACCGCACTGTCGAGCTGTCCTTGCTCTTGAAGAATGGTGCCGATATTGCCGTGGGCATAGCTGAGCTCCTTTTGCCATCTCCGGTTTTCGGGATCCTGGGCGAGGAGCGCCTCTGAGCTCTCAAGATATCGGCGGAATTGTTCCAGAGCTCGATCGAGATCGAGCCTGAGCCAATGAACGTGTCCGACCCAGAAGTGGCTCTCACCCAGTCCGGCACGCAACTCCGGGTTCTCCGGGTCTCTTTTGACCAGCTCCTCGGCCAGAGCCAGGGATTCTTGGAGAGCCTCCATGGCGGCGGAGAGATCACCGAGCTTGATTCTCACATCGCCGATTTGGTGCAGGGCGGCGGACCGTCTGAAGAGCTCCTCGTCACTCAGGTCGGTTTCCGGCACCGCTCTGAAGTAGCTCATGGCCGCCTCACCGACATCGTCGAGGATCTCGAGTCGGCCCAGGGGTTCGAGCTTCTCCCTGAGGTCGCCGAGCATGAAACTGATCAGATCTTCCGCCTGATCCCGTCGCAGATCGGCCTCTTGCCGGGCTCGCGTCGCTTGAAGGGCCAGAATAGAAACGACGAGAAGCACGAACGTTGCTACGGCACCGAATGACGCGAGGAGCTTGCGTCTCCGTTGAACCCGGTCCTGAGCTCGCTGTGCCTGAAGCTCGCGCCGCCGCTCGTCGAGGCGGCGTAGTCGGTCGGCAATCTCCGACGCACTCGCCAGGCGCCGCTCGGGTGAGCCGTCGACGAGTTGGGCAATATCGTCGGCCAGTATCTCGTCGTGAATGTCTCGACGCCAACCCGGAGACAAGGGGTGAGCGAAGTCGCCCGCTACCATCTGGTAGAGAATGATCCCCAACGCGTAGACGTCCGCCTGAATGGTGGCCGGCTTGCCCTCGATCACCTCGGGAGCCATGTAGAGGTAGGTGCCGCCAGTGGCGGTCTGGGTGCCGGCTGGCATGACCTCGGTGAGGCCCAGGAGCGTGATCCCATGCTCGGAGAGCACGCTTTCGTCAACCACCAGGCCGATCCCGAAGTCGGTGAGCTGCGCTTTGGGCCGGCCTTCGCGATCGGCCCTCACCAGCACGTTGGCCGGTTTGACGTCTTTGTGCAGTACACCGACAGAGTGGGCCGCGCCGAGAGCCTCGGCTACCTGGGCGAGGAGCTCCAGACGAGCCCGCAGCGGCACCTTGGTGAGACCTCCCCGCTCCGCGGCCCATTCGACGAGGTTGCCGCCTTCGGTGTACTCCGACTCCAGGAAGTAGGGCGCCTCATCAAAGTTCCAGTCGAGGATGCGGGTGATGTCGTCGCGGTGCCCGAGGGTCTCCTTCAGCAAGCGGAAGAGGGTGACTTCGCGCTGCAACGACCGCAGACGGTTGGGCTCGAGGCAGAACTTGAAGACCCGCTTGTCGTCGGTCTTCTTGTGCCGAGCCAGCCAGACCTCGCCGAAGCCGCCCACTCCCAGTCTTTCCTCGAGGGTCCAATTGGGGCGTTGGGGAACTTCGAGATCGGGGGCCGGTCTCCAACCGAGAGTGACCTCGTCTTCCTTCGCCACCACGCGGTGTGCTTTCGCCGAATCCGGCGGCACCGCGAGGGGGGCGAGACCGTCTTCGCCTGCTTCGTAGATCTCGAGCGGCTCCTCGACGCCCTTGAATCGGTACGGGCCATGGGCCAGCCATGAGAGGTGGCGCGACGGCAGCGCCGCGCCCACCGCCGATCGCCGGGCCAGGTCGAAGGCGCTGTGGGTCAAGAGAGTTTGCTTGCCCCGTGCCAACGACATCACCCGCGAGGTTGTCGGCTTGGCGAGCCCCTCGACTTCCAGTCGCTTGGCGCCGCGAGCCACGTCCGCTGGCGAGTTCTCGCGCAGCAGGATCTCACCGAGATGGATTCCGGCACGGGCTTGCAGATCGACGTCGAGCTCCGTGGACAGGTCCGATAGAGTCTGGTGATAGGCCAGAGCGTATGCCAGGGCGTCGATCGGGCGCTCGAAGAGCAGCAGGAAACCGTCAGTCTTGTCGATCTCCAAGCCGTTGAATCGTGGCAGAAGATCCCGTGCCGCCCGGTCGTGGCGGGCGGCGACGTCGGAGGCCCGGCTGTCTCCGAGCTTCTGGACCAGGCGCGTGCTGTCGACGAGATCGGTCATCAACAGAGTTCTGATGACCGCCTCGGACGGAGCGTCATTGACGGCGACGAGTCGGGGAACCGGCATCGGATACGCTCCACGCGAGGGCGACTCCGGGTCGACCCGGAGCGCGGCATCTCTCAGCGGAGCCGCGAGCTTGGTAATGAAGAACTCCTGGCGAAAACCACGCCCCCAGAACGATTCTACGTCACCGCCTGTGCAGAGACTAATCGACGAAAGTCAATGAGCGCGTGCCGAACGGAGGGACGAACGCAAGCAGCATGGCGAAGATCGGTTCCGCGGTGACGCGCCCCCTCCCCGAGGGCTACTACGTCGACAATTTCGAGCTTCTCCTGAAGACCGTCACCGAGCGCTATAGAGATCTGTTGCTCGATGAAGAGCTAGGTTTCTGCCGAGACTTCGATGGGCTGTCGGTGGCTGCCAAGAGGCTCTATGTGCGACTGATCTCGCGCAAGGGCCCGCACTTTCGCCGCGACCGGCTCGTCTACGACGAGATCTCGTCACTCGAGGCCGCTACCGTCGACCTGGAAGCGGCGGGATTCGTCGACCGTGCGCCCGAAGTCGATCCGGAAAAGCTCCTGCCCCTGCTCTTGCGCGCCGAGCTCGCCGAGGCGGCAGTCGCTTTGGCGCCCGACAGCGTACCGCCGGCGGCCCGCAAGGACGAGTTGATGAGGGTCCTCGCCGGAAGCGTCGACTCGGGGGGCCTCCGGCGCGCCATCGACAAACGCATCGACGTGGTGCGGGTCCGGCACCTGGAGCAGGTCGTCGTCTTCCGTCTACTTTTCTTCGGCAACTTGTCACAGGACTGGACCGAGCTCGTGCTCCGCGACCTGGGGGTAGTGCGCTACGAAAACTACGAATTGCGCAGCGACCTGCGCCTGTTTCCGACCCGCCGGGCGCTCGACGACAGCCTGCTGATGCGCGGTTATCGAAACACCGTTTCGGGTTGCCTGGCCGCTGGCGAGATCGAACGGGCCTTGGAGCTGGCCGGTGAAGTGCTCGCCGGAATCGATCGCTGGCATCCCTCGGTCCGGCGCTTGGTGGATCACGTGCTCAACGAGGCCGGGAGATTCCTGGAGCGCCGGGGGGACGACTCGAAAGCCCTTGCCTTCTACGAGCAAGCGACTGCACCGCCCGCGCGTGAACGCCGGGCACGGGTGCTGGCGCGGCGCGGCAGCATTGCCGAAGCGCTGGCGCTGTGCGAGGAAATCCGCTCCGCTCCTCGCGACGAGACGGAGGTGGCCTTCGCCCGCGCTTTCACCCATCGTCTGCGCCGGATGCGCGGCGAGCCGCTGCGGCCTCGGAAGCGTCGCCGACGTCCCTTCGTGCAGTTGGCCGTTCGCCGGCGAGACGGTGAGCCGATCGAGCGACTGGCGCTCGAAACGCTCGAGGCCGACGGCCGGAGAGGTTTCTTCTCCGAGAACTGGTTGTGGAAGAGCCTCTTCGGACTGGCCTTCTGGGACGTCGTCTTCGCCGCCGTCGAGGGCGCCTTCCAGCATCCCTTCCAGCTCGGTCCCCTGGATCTCGACTCGCCCGACTTCCGGGCCGTGAGGGCCGAGGCCATCGATCGGCGGATGCATGAGCTGCGCGCCGAGCGGCGGCCCGGCCCGTGGTTGATGGAGGTCTACGAGGCCAAGCAAGGCGTCGCGAACCGGCTCGTCACCTGGCACGAAGGCTCGCGTGACTATCTCGAGCTCGCACTGTCATGCCTCGCGGGCGAGCAACTGGCCACGGTCTGTGACCGTCTGAGCCGCGACCTGAAGCGCTACCGCCGCGGCTTCCCCGACCTCTTCCTGCTCCGCGACGACGAGCCGGGATTCGAGCTCTATGAGGTCAAGGGACCAGGCGACCAGTTGCGGCCCGAGCAGAAAGCCTGGATCGACTACCTGAACGACAGCGGCATCCCGGCTTCCATCCTCCAGGTGACCTGGCGGACGCCGTAGTCAGTCGTCAGCTCTCGCCCACGTCGGCCGGTGAGGCCTGGAGACTCCGGTAGCTCCTCAGGATGACCTTGCCCGGCGGCAACCCGCGTCCCTTGCGCACCTGGGCGCAGGTCGTCTCGTGCACCGCCACCCGTCCGCCGCGCCTGGCTTTGGAGTACCGCGCGGCGAGTGCGGCGGCGAAGCGCCGAGTGTCGCGGGGCGGCTGATCGAGGCCGTCGGGGTTCAGTACCAGCACGTGGGAGCCGGACTGACCCGCGACGTGGAACCAGAAATCGCGAGGCCTTCCCAACTTGAAGGTCAGGGCGTCGTTGTCCCGAGCGCTGCGGCCGACCAGGACGGTCATGTCGTCCGGCGAGACGAAGCGCCGCGCCACCGGGCTGCCGAGCCAGACGCCGGACTCGCGGTCGGTGGCGCCGGGAGGCCCCTGTCGGTCCCTACGGCCCACGGGGTCGGCGCTCAGGCGTCCCGGCGGTTGTCGCGGAACCAGGCCGCGGTCTGCCGGAAGCCCTCGGCCAGGTCGACGGGCGCCTCGACGCCGAGCTCGCTATGGAGCCGCGAAGGGTCGATGCAGGATCTGCGCTGCTCACCGGGCTGGCCGGGGCCGAACTCGGCCTCGGTCTCGAACCCGCCGGCGCGCCGGATCTCGTCATACAGCTCGACCACCGAGGTTTCGATACCCGTGCCGACGTTGTAGACGCGAAAGCCGGTCTGCCCGACCGCCGCCCGATTCGCGCGCACGACGTCGGAGACGTGGATGTAGTCGCGTGTCTGCAGACCGTCGCCGTTGATGGTGGGGGTCTGGCCGGCGAGCAGACGATCGAGAAAGATGGCCACCACGCCGGCTTCGCCGTGGGGGTTCTGGCGCTGTCCGTAGACGTTTGCGTAGCGCAGACAGCAGGCGTCGAGCCCGTAGCTGACGTGGTAGAAGAACAGGTACCGCTCGACCGCCAGCTTGCTGACGCCATAGGGCGAGACGGGACGCAGCGGGTGCTCTTCGTCGGCCGGAAAGCGGTCCTGCTCGCCGTAGATGGCGCCGCCGGTGGAGGCGAAGAGGATCTGGCGTACGCCGCCCTTGCGGGCCGCCTCGAACAGGTTGAGGCTGCCGACCACGTTGACGTCGGCGTCGAAGACCGGATCGGCCACCGACCGCCGGACGTCCATCTGCGCCGCCTGGTGGATCAGCACGTCGACACCGGCGTCGGCGAGCAGCTTCGCCGCCTCGGCGCTGCGCACGTCGAGCACGTGGAGCTCGGCTTCCGCGGGCAGGTTTTCGCGCCGGCCACTCGACAGGTCGTCGATCACAAGGACCCGGTGACCCTCCCGGACGAAGGCGTCGGTCAGGTGCGAGCCGATGAAACCGGCGCCGCCGGTGATGCAGATAGTCTTCGTCATCACGGGCTCGGAGGCTAGCAGTCTGTTGCGCATGGCGCAACGGACTGCTAGCGAGGCGGGGTTGGGCCAGGAAGTCGAGCTGAAAGCTCGAGTTCCTGGGGCCCTAGCACAGCCGGAGCCGAGCGCGTGTCGCCGTCAGCGGATCTTCCGCTCGAGCAGAGTGTGAGCTTCTGACCAGCTCAGGCCCTCGTCGAGGGTGAGGCTGAGCGGCTCGCTCCAGGCACCGTCTTCCCTGCCGTGGTAGCTCTCCACCCAATGGATGAGATCGAGCTCCTGGTCTTCCCAGGAGACGGCCAGATCTCTGCCGTCGCGGGAGGCGTGGATCGCTGTCGGCCCGATGCCGATGTCGGGTGCCGGTTCATCGCAGCGAACCCGGATCTCGAGCAGTTGCGCCGGTTGAGGACCTTCGAGCTCATCGAGGAAGTCGCCGATGTCGATCTGGACGATCTCGGATCCGGGATCGCTGGGATCGCTGATCGTCGTTGCGTAGATCTCGGTCGAGACGTCGATGGTGAAATTCCGTACGTCGTCGGCGAGATTCTCGAGACCGGCCCAGCCATAGGAACCGCCGGATTCCAGCAGCCAGTCTCCGACCTGCTGTGAAATGTAGTCGACCACCGATGGATTGAAGTTGTAGCTCAAACCGGTGATGACGACGTGAGCCCGCATTTCGTCGGCCAAGCTCGAAATATCGTCCGGATCGTAGAGCTCGGCCAGTTCGAAGATCGCCTGATGCACCTGATCGCCGAGCACCGAGAGCTCCAGCGGCAGCACCCGGATCTCGAGAGCCCCCAGCCGATCGCTTTCAGGATTCGTGAAAGCGACGATGATCGACTGGTTGTCTCGGGAAACGCGCAGGCTCGAAGCCCTGGCGAGCTCCGGAGTCAGGGCCGGACTGATGTCGGAATCACTGTCCTCCCCGGAGTCGCTGTCCTCCCCGGAGTCCGAATCGTCGTTGCCCTCTCCGTCCTGAGTCGCGCCGAGAAAGAACGACGAGCTCATGGCGAAGCTCTCGTGCCAGCCGATGTATCGGCCTTCGACGAAGATGATCGGTGTGTAGAACGTGGTCGAAACTTCGCCGGCGTCCTGCCACAACAGATGCAGGATGCTGCGCTCCGCCGTGATCAGGCCGTCGGTCAGCTCCAGCTCGTAGGTGTCGCGCGTTACCGCGACCCTGGGGGTTCGAGACAGGGTTGCGGGCCCATCGTCGCCCGCAAGCTCGATCACTTCGGACCACTCCGATTCCGCGCCATCAAAGGTGGCGAAGCGGATCCCGATCAGGCCGTCTTCGCTCTGGCTCTGCCAAAGGACGGTCACCGAGTTCGCGCTGGGCTCGTAGACGAGGCGGGCCTGATTCTCCGCTTCCGCGTCGTCGGTGCCCGGAACCAGCAACTGGATCGGTTCCTCGTCGCGGCGGTCGATTTCGAGAAACAGAGCCGGAATCCCGGTCTCGGCGTCTTCGGCGTCGTCGAGAAGCCCGAAATCGATGCTGTAGAGCTCGCCGGCCTTGCCGAGGGTCTTGATCGCGAGCTCGGCGACGGCGGCCGGCGCCAGGCCCACGACCAGCAGGACGGCGACCGACAGTCGGGCGAGGAGCTGTATCGATTGGAGTCGTGATCTCATCATGTCACCTCTGACCCTTAGACCATGAGATTGATCAGCTTCTTGATGTCGGTGGCCATCAAGAAGTCGGTGATGTGAGGCTCGTCGGGATAGAATTCTTCCTGCAGGCGTAGGAAGAGGTCGCATGCCGCGATCTCGTCGCCGCCGAGCTTCTCGGCCTCCCCGAGCAGGTAGATCGAGTTTTTGATCTGTGCCGGCGTCCCCGAGGCCTCGGAAAGCTCCAGAGCGGCCTTCGCGTGCTTCTTCGCCTTCTCCCAGTCCCCTTTCTCCAGGTAGGCGTAGCTGATCCCAATATGGGGAAAGCGTGTCCAGGCCTCTGCTCCCAATTCACGCATCAATCGCATGCCGTCGAAGAGATTCGCCAGCCCAGCGTCGACCTCGCCCTGGACGACCTGGCAGTAGCCGAGGTTGGCGCGGTAGATCGCGCGGTCGATGCGGGGTTGCTCGGGCAGCAGGTCCAAGGCACGTTGGAAGCTGGCGCCAGCGTCCTCGAAGTAGCTGCCGAGGAGTTGCAGGCCCGCAATCTGCCCCTCTGCTCCTGCCTCGAAACCGTTGCCGCCGGCGTTCTTGGCGTGACCCAGAGCCAGCCGTGCATAGAAGAGCCCGCGATCGACCTCGCTCTTCAACAGGTGGTATTCCGAGATGCTGTAGGAAGCCAGGAAGCGATGGGTCGAGTCGGTGCTGCTGAGAAGGATCTTCTTCAGCTCACCGATCGCGCGCTCCCCCTCGCCCAGGTTGATCAGGATCTCGCCTTGATTGCACTGCGCCAGGTGCCGGTCCTCTTGGCTCCCGTGCTCGGCGGCCCAGGCGACGGCCCGATTACAGAGCTGCAAGGCCCGATCCAGATCGCCCAGGGCATGGGCCTCCTGGATCTGCTTGCGAAGCTCGGCGAAGTACTGCTCCGAATCAGTTGCTCGCGTCTTCATTCGCGACGTTCCGGACTGTTCGTTCGATTCCCCGCTCCACGGATTCATGAACGTCCCCCCGTTGTCTGAAACTCATCGGTCCTTGCTGTGGGAGCTGCGCCTCTCGTTGAGATCGAGTCAGTATAGCATATCAGCATAGGCCGTCTGTCAAGGCGGGTGGTCGTCGCAGCGTCGAAGCTTTCCGGCGCGCTGGCTGTGTGATAGTCAAAGCCATCCGCAACCGAATGGGTGGCAGCATGACGCAACGAGACGCTTCAGCGACAGAAGGCGAACCGATGGACGACGCGAGAGATTCTGTCCTGCTCCGATTGCGTGAGGCCGTGGCGCTCTACCTGTGGGAGCTCGGTGCCGTCCGTGTGCGTCCGGAAGAGCCCTTCCTGCTCGCCTCCGGCAACCGCAGCCCGATCTACGTGAACTGTCGCCGCGTCATCTCGGAGCCCGCCTTCATGCAGCTCTTCTGCTCGACCTCCCAAAGGCTTTGCGAGCGGAGGGAAGCTCGCTTCGACGTCGTGGCCGGAGGAGAGACCGCCGGCATTCCGTTCGCGGCGTACCTGGCCCGGACCGTCGCGAAGCCGATGGTCTACGTGCGCAAGAAAGCCAAGGGCTACGGCATCGCGTCCAGGGTCGAGGGTCATCTCGAGGACGGAGCCCGCGTGCTCCTGGTGGAAGACTTGATCACCGACGGTGGCAGCAAGCTCGGTTTTCTCGACGCGATCGCGGAGGCCGGCGGCAGCGTTAGAGACGTGCTCGTGCTCTTCGATCGCCAGCAAGGCGGCAACGAGATTCTGGCGCGCCGGGGAGCGCGGCTGCACGCGGTTGCGGATCGCGCGACGACCCTCGAGGCGGGGCACGCGGCGGGTGTCTTGTCCGGTTCGGCGCGCCGGGAGGTCGAGGAATACTTCGAAGACCCGGAAGCCTGGCACCGGGCACGCGGGCTTGTTTTCAGACGGTCTAGGAAAGGCCAAGAACCTGGCGTTGCTTAGCGAGACGGACTGGTGTCTGGGGTCGCACTCTAAATCCCCTGATGACTAGGAGTCGAACTGATCAACCGTACAAGTGTCAGTACAATAGCGGTAGTGCTGACGCCGGGCGGAGGAGTTCTTGTGTCTTGTGATCTCGCATCTGAGCAGCCTAGATGTGACTTGAAACAGTTCACTCTATGGCAGCGGAACGCTGACGCGCATCACCTCAGCCCGAACGGTTAGCATTCTGCTTCAAGCATGATTCCTCAGCGGCAAGAGCCACTTCTCCTCAGCCTCTCGTTGTTGGTCCTCGCGGCAGTGGCTTTGAGTTGTTCCGAGGTCAAGCAGCGACGGCTGGAGCCGGCGGAGCCGGTCGAAAGCGCTCTGGCAGCAGGCGAAATCCACTCCTACTGGATGAAGCTTCCTGCTGGTAGTTATGTCCGCATCGTTGCGGGAAGCCAGTCGATCGATTTCACACTTCAGGCATTCGATCTGGACAATCGGCCGCTCGCTGAAGCGGCGGCGCTGCCTAACGATGATCTAGATCAGATGCTGTCGCTGATCACCGGTACCGCCGGCGACTACCGGTTGGAGATGCGTGCGATCAGTGAGGAGAGCGCGGCCGGCACCTACGTCGTGGAAATCGTACACCTGCGTCCGGCGACCGAGTCGGATCGCCATCGAGTCGTCGCCGAACGCCGCTATAGCGAGGGTATTCGCTTGCGGCTCGAAGAGACAACGACGGCTCTGAGGAGAGCGATCGCCAAGTACGAGCTTGCGCTGGCCTCGTGGCAGCGAGCGGGTGACCCGACAGGCCAAGCGGCAGCCCTGAATGCCATCGGCTACGCTTATCGCCTTTTGGGCGAATACGCACGTGCACTGGATTATTACGCCGAAGCACTGCCGTTCTGGCGCCAGGCAGACAAGGCTGCCGACGAGGTGGACACGCTCAACAACATGGGCTTCGCCGCTCGGCGTCTCGGGGATCCGGAGCTGGCGATCGAGTACTACGGACGGGCGATCGAGCGGGCCGGCGGCGATCTCGACCGATCGGCCCGCGGCCACAACAATCTAGCTCTGGTCTACCGGAGCATGACCAGGCTCGACGAGGCGCTCGACCACTATCATCGTGCGCTGGAGCTTCGCCGTGCCGGCGACGACGAGATCGGCGCGGCGAGGGTGCAGTCCAATCTGGCAGGGGCCTACCGCGAACTGCAGGAGCACCGGCAGGCCCTGGACCTCTATCACGAGGCGGTTCCCGTCTTGCGACTGGCCGGCGATCCTCGCAGCCTGGCGACAGCGCTCAACAATCTCGCAACGACCTACGGTGTGCTGGGCCAATACGAGAGAGCGTCCGTCTATCTCGCCGAGGCGCTGGAGCTGACTCGCGAGGCCGGAGACAGGCGAGGGGAGGGCAGGACCCTGAGCAACCTGGGCTGGTCGCTGCACTTCTCCGGCCAACCTCGCGAGGCCCTGGAGTATTTCGGGCAGGCATTGGAGCTGCCGAGAGCGGTCAGAGACGACCGGGCCAGGTCCGCTACGTTGCTGAATGCGGCCAGGTCCTACCGCCAACTCGGGCAGATCGAGAGAGCGCTCGAGCACTACCGGCGTGGCCTGGAGCTCAAGCGCTCGGTGCGGGACCCCAGAGGCGAGGCGGTTGCCCTGATCGAGATCGCCTCGATGGACATCGACGAGGGCAGGATCGAAGAGGCTTTGCAGGGGTTGAAGTCGGGTCTGCACCTGAGCCGTTCGACCAGGCTTCGAGCATATGAGGCAGTGGCGCTCCTTGAGTGGTCGCGCGCGGAACGATCGAGAGGTGACCTGGTAGCGGCACTGGAACGGATCGAAGAGGCCATCGAAATCGTTGAGTCGCGTCGCGGCAGAGTTGGAAGCCACAGTCAGCGAGCCGCCTTCCTGGCGACCAAGCATCGATTTTACGAGCAATGGATCGACATCCTGATGGAGCTCGAACGCCGTGAAGCGTCAGCTGGGTACCGGGAGCGGGCCTTACGGGCCAGTGAGCAGGCACATGCCAGGACGCTGATAGATATGCTCGAGGAGGGGCAGATCAAGGTCGATCAGAGGGTCGGTCGCGAGTTGCGCGAGCGCGAGATGGCGCTACAGCGAAGAGCCAACCAGCTGGAGCTGCTGCGTTCGCGCCTGGCGCGTCGTGAATCGGACGCCGCCCAGGTCGGCGAAGTGGAACAGGCGCTGGTCACCGCGTTGGCTGAGCTCGAGCAGGTCCGCACCAGGATTCGCGGCTCGGATCCGGCCTACGCGGCCCTGACCGAGCCGGCGTCGCTTGATCTGGATGAGATTCGCCGCCAGATCCTCGACCCCGAGACCGTTCTGCTGGAGTTCGCGCTGGGGCACGAACGGAGTTTCCTGTGGGTTGCCTCCGAAACGTCGATCGACAGCTTCGAGCTGCCGGGCCGCGAGGTGATCGACGAGACGGCCCGCCGGGTCTACGAGCTCTTGACGGCGCGCGAGCGGACCCCGGCTGGCGAGACCCTGGACGACCGGCATGCCAGGATCCAGCAGGCCGATCTCGATTTCCCAGCGGCGGCACGGGAGCTGAGCAATCTGGTTCTGGGTCCCGCTGCGGGAACTCTCACGGCCCCAAGGTGGCTAATCGTCGCGGGCGGATCGTTGAGCTACGTGCCTTTTTCCGCCCTGCCGGGCCCTCGTGCGGCGCCGGCGAATGGCCAAGCCAGACCCGGTGGCGAAGCCTGGCGACCACTGATTCTGGATCGGGAGATCGTGCGATTGCCGTCCGCGTCGTCACTCGCGGTTATCCGTCGTGACGCTGAACGTCGGCGGCCGGCCGAGAGATCTGTCGTGGTCCTGGCTGATCCGGTTTTCAGCGCTGAAGACTCGCGGCTTGCCGACCTCAGGTCAACGCAGCCTTCGACCGCCGAGAACATGGCAAGTTCCTTCGAAATGGCTTCCGGCGTTCCGCTCCAGCGGCTGAAGTTCACGCGCGAGGAAGCGGAGGCGATTGCCGAGAGCGTTCCCGACGCAGATCTGCTGTTGGGCCCGGAGGCTTCGAGGGCCGCCGTCGTCGACGGTGAGCTGGAGAAGTATCGAGTGGTCCATTTCGCCACGCATGGCGAACTCAACAACCGCCATCCCCAGCTCTCGGCTCTGGTGCTGACCCTCTTCGACGAAGAAGGCCAGGTGGTAGACGGATACCTGCGTCTGCACGACATCTACAATCTCGAACTGCGGGCCGACCTGGTCGTCCTCAGCGCTTGCCAGACGGCCCTGGGCAAGGAGATCCGCGGGGAGGGATTGGTTGGACTGACCCGAGGCTTCATGTATGCAGGTGCTCGTAGCGTGCTCGCAACCCTCTGGACAGTGCAAGACAGGGCCACCAGAGAGCTCATGGGGCGTTTCTATGAGCGCATGTTGCGCGATGGCGAGCGTCCCGCGGCAGCGATCCGAGAGGCCCAGCTCGCGCTTCTGGCGAGTCGGCGATTCGAGACGCCGTACTACTGGGCGGGCTTCGAGCTACAGGGCGAGTGGCGATGACGGCTGGCGGCCAGACCATGGTGACGCAGGCTGGTCTTGAGAAACTCCTGGATTTTCTCGGTGCCTCCTCAGGCGACTCGGTCACGAGCTATCGTCGGCTTCGGCGCAGATTGGTCAAGGTCCTCGAGATCAGGGTCCTCGAGTATCGGCTCCGCGTCGCACCCGAAGACCTTGCCGATGAGGCGATCTACCGCGTCGCCGGCAAACTAGAGCACGGTCTGGAGATCCGCGCCAAGGACCCGTTCAAATACTTCTACGGTGTGGCCCGTCGGGTCCTGCAGGAGGCGACCAGGAAAGAGCAAAAAACCGGAATCTCGCTCGACGAGAGCGCCCGAGAGGTGCCAGCTCCTACCCCCGAACCGTCGGACGTCAGGCGATTTGGATGCCTCGATGAGTGCCTTGGGCGACTTAGCGCCGATGATCGGGAGCTGATCCTCCAGTTCTACCGGGCGGATCGCGGCAAGAGCCGCATTCTCCACCGGCGAGAGCTCGCTGCCAGGCTCGGCATGACGGTCAACGCGCTTCGCATTCGGGCTCACAGGCTACGACAGAAGCGTCTTGGGCCCTGTGTTCTCGAATGCCTGGCAAGGGCGGAGACGGACAGTCCAGGGCGACATGAAATGGATCGGCGTGATCGCGCACTATAGGTAGAAGCGACCTGATCGCTAAACCAACGATGAAATCAGACTATGGCCACGCCGCAGGATCGTGCTGATGTTCTGGAGAAATGAGGACAAGTATCTGACCCGATACCTTCTCGGGGAGCTGCCGGAGCGGGGGCTTACTCGCCTTGAGGAGAAGCTCCTGGCGGACGAGGAGTACTTTCAGCGGCTGCGACTGGTGGAAGACGATCTGATCGACGCCTACGTCCAGGAAGAGATGACGGCGCAGAAAAGCCGGCGCTTCGAGTATCGATTCCTCTCTTCTCGCGAACGACGGGATCGCATCGAACTGGCGCGCGGGCTGCGACGCGCTGCCGAGTTATCAGCCGAGACCGAGTCCTCCCGTGCAGTAGTCCTGCCTATGTTTCCGAGGCTGGGGTTCCGGAACGCGCTGGCCGCAGCGGCCGCCCTCGCGACGCTGTCCCTGAGCGCGCTTCTCTGGCAGTCCTGGCCGCCGCGAAGCGGCGACCAGATCATCTCGGCACCGGTCACAACGGCTTCACTTGTGCTCCTGCCAACCGTGAGGAGCGTCGCGGCAGAGCTGCCGACTTTGGTGATCGGCCCAACCACTGAGCAGGTGACTTTAGAATTCTCCCTTGAGCACGACGGATATTCTCGGACCTTCCTTGCTTTTTTGAAGACGAGCCGCGGCGAAGAGCTCTGGAACTCGCAGCCGTCTTCGGCCTCCGACGCCACGCCAGCAGGCAGGTCGGTAGTCTTCCATCCGCCTGTCACGGTTTTCAGCACCGGGCGGTTTGTCATCGAGCTCGCGACGGAAAGCCCGGAAGGGCTGCTTGAAGTGATCGGAGTTTATGAGTTCGTGGTCGTTGCCCGGTCCTCTTGACTGTTGTTGGCCCTCGGGCATTCGGCTTTCTCGATAGTTGGTTCAATCGGTCATCTTGATGTCGACCGGCTGCCGAGGATGAAGCTCGTTCGTTACTCAAGCAGATCCCTTATGCCGAGACCCGCGGGCAAGCTGAGCAGCTGCGTAACGACTTCGTCGAACGCTATGGCCAGCACCACCCGAACGCTGCTGAGGCTCTGGAGCGTGACTGGGAACGGATGGTGACCTTCTACGACTTCCCCCGCGAACACTGGAAGCACCTACGAACGACCAACCCCGTCGAGTCGCCCTTCGCCATGGTGCGTCTACGTACTGCCGCTGGCAAACGGTACAAGAAGGTCGCCAACGCCACAGCCCTGATTTGGAGACTCCTGCTGGTCGCTGAGCGCAACTTCCGGCGCCTCAACCGCCCGGACCTCCTGCCGCAGGTGGCGCTTGGGGCTCGCTACAAAGCCGGACTCAGAGTGATCGAAGAGGACCTACAAACGGAAACCGAGAAGGCAGCCGCCTGACGCCGTTTACACACTTCTTGACGGGACCTCGAGCTGAGCATACGTCTGCTGCTCCAGAGAGGCCATCACTGCACACGTGTTCCGGATATCATCGAGTGGATCTATCAGGCCCGCTTATTTAGTCGGGCCGCCATCGCGATGGACTCGTTACAACCGTCCCTCTCCTTCTTCAACGGCGTATTCCATTTCGTCATCAGACTCCTCGTTCACCTGGCCCGCCCAGGTAGTCTCTGCGCTTGCCATAGATAGAATCAGGAGAAGCGCGGGGAGTCCGTGCTTTAGGCGTTGCCGTATTCGTTGAAGCCGCTTGCGGATTCCTTCTACCTGCTTGTTAATAGTTGAACGAGCACGACCCAGCTTTCTCGCTATTTCCTTCTGCGGGTCGCCCCTGAGCATAAGAACCAGAATATCTCTCTGGTAGTCGTTCAACTCTTCCCGGAGAATCTCTAGCAGCTGCCTCACTTCGATAGTCTGCTCGATTCGAGGTAGGTACAGCAGGTTCTCAGATGGAGCCCTGTTTCCATCTGGCAAGGGAGTGCAGCTATCGTGCCTTTGGTCGTCGCGCGTCTTGTTGTATTTGGCATGCTTCACTGCAACAGACAAGTATTCTCTGGGTTTGCGAATTGTAGCGCCAGATCGGATCCTATTTAAGACATTCAAGGCTGCTGTTTGTACGGCGTCGTGGTTCGTTTCAGGATTCGCTGCCAGCAATTCAGAATAAGCGCAGGAGAACAGGTCTTCCACGCTCTTTCTCGATCTTGCGGAGTTCTGCTCGTCCAGCTTGCCCTTCGCTACTTTGGTTGCCACCTTAGGTTCTCCCAGTTGCCAGAGTCAAAGCGGCGTCACAAGAGAGCGCTGGCTGCGCCAGCCATCCTTTCGCTATTGCCTCCTACCGATATCGACACGTAATCACCCGTTCAGTTCGCACAAAATTTTCGAGGCTCGCAGGCTTCTCTTAATAAGAGTCCGCTCTCAGATATGAAGCAAAATTCAACAGCGATGAATCCAATGCGGGGCTTCAATGAACCTCAGCCAACTAGCCTACTTGCCAGCAAACCACCATGCAAGTACGATCAGCAAGATCGGGACATCGATGTAGATGGAGAATCGGTACGTGCGCAGGATGAGTCTGATTCTCCCATTCATGCCTAGCTTGTTTCTGGACTCCATGCCGGCCTCCTTCGTCGTAGTTCCTGATAATAAAGACTCGGCCGAGAGTGGACGATTCGTAGCAGGTCGTAACTGGTCGGCCTCAGTGGATAACTTCGGTGTGTCGAGGCTATCGGGAGAAAGGGCGGCTTAGGAGATTTGCCTGTCCCTGATTGGGCGTGAAAGCAGCCGGCTCTTCGCAAGCATGGACTGCCAGACTTAGGTGGTGAGTGACATCTTGACGTCACCAGCCGAGTCCGGGTGAAACGTTTTGGAGCTTTTCGACACGGTAGGTAGACACAGAGAGGAGGGCGGAACGCCAACATGGAGTGATGGGCCGGGCAAGCTGGTGGATCGTAGATACGGCCAGAGGAGGCAACGATGTCGCAGGTGCACAACGATTCGAACGACGAGATGAAATACGTCGTGGAGGATGGGGAAGGGGAAAATGGGGGAGGGATCAGCTTTGATGGTGGGGACCCTCGCGAACGCCGTGAGCCCGAGCCAGCTGGCGCCAAAGATCTCTTCTTTCAGGATCTGGCGCGCGAATTGTCAAAGGATACAGAGAGATGCTGCCTGGACGCTACCATCGATGAATCGCGGGTGAGCGAGTTCTACGACCTGGTTTTGCGGCTTCCAGCTTTTCGTGAGGGCAATCAAGAGAACTCTTTGAGACAGCCTAGCGTAGAGAATCTGGGAGAGATCGTCGAACTTCTTGCGCCTCGAAAGAGTAAGAAGGGCTTCAACGTGGCTTAGATTCGGTGAGTTGGGAGCAGCGACGATGTAGCCGAGAGTGGACGCCAGTATTCCTGGCCGAAGAAGTGGCTCGCGGCGGGTTCGTCTGATTCAGAATCTGAGACCTCTACTGGTGGTGAATGGGTCCATCTCCCATTCGGGGCCGGAGGCTGTGCATTCGTGAAACGACCCGTATTCTGTGACGGCACCGGGCCTCTATACCTTCGCCTGCCGTTTCCGCTCTACAGCCGCGAGTGCCTTCTTGCACAACCGCTGGCGGATCGTGGGCGCGGCCAGGCAAGAGAAGGAGGCAAGCGATGTCGCAAGTGCACAACGATTCGGGCGACGAGATGGAATACCTCGTGGAAGACGGGGAGGGGATCAGCTACGGCGATGGCCTGAGCGGGCGTCTGAGACCCGGGGAGGTCAAGAAGCTGGTGATCAGCTCCACCAGGTTCGCCATCTCCTTCTTTCGACCGGGCAGAATCGATCAGGTTGTGCTGCGCGAGGAGCAGGTCCCGCAGGACAGCTCCCTGCGGTTTCACATGACGGAAGACACTCCGTGCCTGGAGATCAAGTAGCCGATATCGGGGCGGGTTCGTGGACTCAGCATCTGAGATCTACTGACGGTGAATGGGCCCATCACCCATTCGAGTTTGGAGGCTGTGCCTCGTATCCGCGAACCCGCCCCGTTCTTTGGAGTTTAGATGGAGGCGTCGTTCAAAGGGAGGAATCAGCTGTCATCGATTGAACACGACGCCGAGTTCCGGTCCCATGCTTTCGGGGCCTGGCCTACGGATCCGCTCGTCGATTGTTCCGGCACCTGGTAGGACCAGGCCGGTATCTTCGGGAGGGAGATCTAGTCGAGATGCGGTTTCGTAGGCCGGGTCCGGTTTTCTTCTCGACGGCGCCGGGCCTATCCCTTCGACTTCCGTTTCCGCGCCACCGCCGTGAGCGCCTTCTTGCGCAACCGAAACGCCCCTGGCACAACCTCGACCGCCTCGTCCCTCTTGATCAACTCGATCGCTTGCTCGAGGCTCAGACGTCGGGGCGGCACCAGACGCTCCAACTCGTCGCTGGTCGATTGCCGCATGTTGGTGAGGCGTTTCTCCTTGGTGATGTTGACGTCGAGGTCGTTGGCGCGCGTGTGCTCGCCGACGATCATGCCTTCGTAGACCTCCTCGCCGGGACCCACCAGCAGGGTGCCGCGCGGCTGCAGGTGCTCGACAGCGTGAGCCGTGACTCGGCCCGTGCGGTCGGCGATCAGAGAGCCGGTGGCGCGGTGCGGGATTTCGCCCTGCCAGGGCTCGAAGCCATCGAACAGGTGGTGCATGATGCCGGTACCGCGGGTGTCGGTCAACAGTTCGGTCCGGAAGCCGATCAGTCCGCGCGACGGCACCTTGAAATCCATCCGCACGCGGCCGGAGCCATAGTTGACTAGCTTGAGCATGCGGCCCTTGCGCGGAGCCAGCTTCTGGGTCAGGACGCCGACGTACTCTTCCGGAGCGTCGATCACCAGCAGTTCCATGGGCTCGTGGAGCTTGCCGTCGATCTCCCGAGTCACGACATCCGGCTTGCCCGCGGTCAGCTCGTAGCCTTCGCGTCGCATCATTTCGATCAAGATTGCGAGCTGCAGCTCACCTCGTCCCGAGACTTCGAAGGTGTCGGGCGACTGCGTCGGCTGAACCCGGATCGAGACGTTGACCAGAGTCTCTCGTTCGAGTCGCTCCTTGAGCTTTCGTGAGGTGAGGTACTTCCCCTCGCGACCGGCGAACGGCGAGTCGTTGATGCCAAAGGACATCGTGATGGTCGGCTCGTCAACCTGGATCGGCGGCAGCGGGCGAGGGTCGTCAGGTGAGGTCAGGGTGTCGCCGATCGAGATAGTCTCGAGACCCACGACCGCGACGATATTACCCGGTCCCGCTTCATCGATCGGCACGCGCTGGAGACCGTCGTAGCCGTAGAGGCCGGTCACCTTGACCTCGCGCTGGCCGCCGTCCTGCTCGCACTGGGCCACCGTTCTCCCGGCTTCGATCCGGCCGTTGTGGATTCGTCCGATCGCGAGTCGCCCGACGTAGTCGTCGTAGTCAAGGGTCGTGATCTGGAGTTGCAGAGGCACGGCCGGATCGTGCGCGGGCGCTGGTACCGCCTCCAGGATCGCGTCGAGCAGGGGGACCAGCGTTTGATCTTCGCCCTCGGGGTCGGTCCGGCAGGTGCCGGCCTTGGCGTTGGCGTAAAACACCGGGAAGTCGAGCAGGTCTTCGGGGGCGTCGAGCTCGATGAACAGATCGTAGACTTCGTCGAGCACTTCGCCCGCCCGGGCGTCGCCGCGGTCGATCTTGTTCAGCACCACGATCGGAGGCAGACCTGCTTCGAGTGACTTGCGGAGCACGAAGCGGGTCTGTGGCATCGGGCCCTCCGAAGCGTCGACCAGCAGCATCACTCCGTCCACCATCTTGAGAATACGTTCCACCTCGCCGCCGAAATCCGCGTGCCCCGGGGTGTCGACGATGTTGATGCGCGTCTCCCGGTAGCGGACGGCGGTGTTCTTGGACATGATCGTGATGCCCTTCTCACGCTCCAGATCGATCGAATCCATGACCCGCTCGGCGACCTGCTGATGCTCACGAAAGATGCCGCTCTGCCATAGCATGGCGTCGACCAGGGTCGTCTTGCCATGGTCGACGTGCGCGATGATGGCGATGTTGCGGATGTCGTCACGGGTCTCGAGGGACCGGGTCTCGATGGACATAGCTCGACGGTCTCCGGGGATCGGGATAGTTGGCTGTGTGCCGTGTCGGCAAGGTGGGGCGGGCGCCAGTAGGCGGGGCCGGGAACCTACCACGGTTTCCGGCCCCACTCAATCGAGCGCTTTGCTATCCTCACCCGAATGGACAGCTTCTCCTGGAGAGAACCGATGCGACGTTCGAGATGGATGCCGATGGTGTTCTGCGTGCTCGCGATCAGCCCGGTGATCGGGGGCGAGACCGCAGACGGAGATCACACTCGGGAGATCGAGCAGTGGCGCAAGGACCGCCAGGCGAGGCTCTCCGAACCCGACGGCTGGTTCAGTCTGGTCGGGCTGACGTGGCTCGAGGAGGGAGACAACTCCTGCGGCAGCGATCTCGGCAGCGACGTCCGACTTCCCGAGTCGGCGCCCGCGACGGTCGGAGTGTTGCGGAAAATCGAGGGCGGGGTGGAGATCGAAGCGAAACCCGGCGCGGGAGTTTCGATCGACGGCAAGAAGGAGCGCAGGGCTGTTCTCCGTACGGACTCTGACGGCGATCCCAGCATCGTCGAGCTGGGTTCGATCCAGTTCTACCTCATCGAACGCGGCGGCCGGATCGGCGTCCGCATCAAGGACAGTGAGAGTCCGGCGCTGCTCGCGTTTCGCGGTCTCGACACCTTTCCCGTCGAACCGCAGTGGCGAACCGAAGCGCGGTTCGTGCCCTACGATCCACCCAAGCCGATCGCCGTGCCGACCGTCCTGGGGACGATCAACGAGCAGCCGTCGCCGGGAGCGGTGGAGTTCCGGATGGCAGCTCGGACTCGTCGGCTCGACGTGCTACCGGGAGGCGACGGGGAATACTTCATCGTTTTCGGCGATGCCACCAACGGCAAGCAGACCTACGGCGGCGGACGCTTCCTCTATGCCGCCGCGGCCGACGACCAGGGGCGCGTCGTGCTCGACTTCAACAAAGCCTACAATCCGCCGTGCGCCTTCACGCCATACGCCACCTGTCCGTTGCCGCCGCGGCAGAACCGTCTCGCTTTGGCGGTCCGTGCCGGTGAGAAGAAGTATGCCGGCGGGGTAGACCATTGAGCCCTGCGACGCACGAAGTCTTCAATCAACCGCCGCCGCTCATAAGCTACAACCCGTTCGATACCGACGCTGCGCTGTGCGAGGCGGCCAGTTGCGCATCGGCGTCGAGCAGGAGATCCACGCTCTGCCCTGGAACCGTCGAAATCAGGCCGGCCCAACCTGTGCCTGCCCGGTGGTGCCGATGAAGTCCGTGATCCAGGCCATGGTCCGTTCACGTTCATGGACGCGCTGGAGCCTCCTGGCGATGACCTCCAGGCGGCGACGGCGGCCGATGCCGGTGACGTTCTGGAGCCGGGCATGGCAGAAGACGAGCAGCCCTCCGACATTTGGCCGGTGTACGACATCCCGTGGATGTTTCCAGCCGCCTCTGCGCCTCTCGAGGCGGTCGAGGTCGGCGGTGGCCTTGAGCACGGTCTGGCCGAGATCTTTGGTGTCGCGGAGACTGCAGTCGGCGGCCAGCTCCAGCATGGCGAAGCGCGCGGGGCTGTTGCAGGCCATATCCAGATAGACCTGCAGCAGGTCCGGCCGCTGGCTCGCCAGGATCTCCAACATGGCAGCGAGGTTCTCTCTCAAGGGGTTGATCGGCATTCTTCTCATCATCGTCCAATCCATTCGTCGACTCGATTCGGCATTCGCTCGCGCATTCGTCAGCGTCTCTGCGGTTTGCGCATTGGTACTGATGAAGACCCGAAATCTAGGTGCTCTGCCAGAAAAGCTGTGCGCTGCGCTCAGGATCTCTCCGATAGAAGTCCCGTAGCCATAGAAGACGGAGAATGGTCCGCGGTATGTCTCCGGTCTCTCATCTCGGCTCTTGGCCAATGAGCCTGGCCTTGGTCGCCAGCTAAGCCGCGCTCTGGCACAGAAGCGATCTTCTTTCGGCACACGGCCACACGCCTCAGCATCTCTGCGTGCTCCAAATTCCGAATATGCATCGAAGTGTCTCAGCGTCTTTGCGATCGGCGAACTTGTTGCGCCTCGTATTCAGAATCTCTGCGTGTACGGCAAGACGCCTCAAGGCCGCCTGACATCAGCGCCTCTGCGTACGGCAGCAGAGAATCTCTTTTCAGTAGAGCGCAGGTTCATGGTCGAACGGGGGCTGGACTGTATATCGGATTCTTGCCGCATGACATCGGCCAAGATCGTATCCGCCTGATTTCGCGTTTCCAAGTTTCCACCGTTTTAGTGGCGTTTACTTTACCGAGCGGTCAGCTATAGCGTGATTTTCAGTCGAGCTGCGTCAGGGTAATTTCGCCGCTGATCGCCGGAGCTCGACGGAAGGAGAACCATGATGATCTCACGTCGTGCGGCCACCCTCTTCGCTCTTCTTTGCCTGCTGGCTCCTGCTGCTCAAGGCATGGAACTGGTTGAGCCCGCCACTTGGCTCCCCCACTGGTTTCTGGATCTCGTCGAATGGATTCGTGATAGCCTTGGCTCAGAGAATCCGGTTAATGCCAAAGGGAACGCCGGTCCGTACATCGATCCGACTGGCTAGCTGACAGAGCCTCATCAGGCGCGGGGACCTCCCCGCGCCCTGCCTCGGAGGAAGGGATCAGTGCAGAGCGACCAACATATCAAGAGACTGATTCGAGAGCTTTGTCTGCCCGAAGAAGCAGACCAGGTGATTCAACGTCCGAAGTACTGGACACCTGCCTTCTGTTGGCTTTACTTCGAGAGATGTGACGAGCTTGTTTTCGACGATCCCCAGACAGGGCTCCAGGCTGCGGAGGTTACACCAGAGCTAGTCGAACTGGTCGGCAGGTTCAGTCGCAGCATTGAGCTGAGAGGCCCCCTGCAGATCCGCGCTCTTGCAGTATTAGGAAGTGCGTTGCGCGCTTTTGGAGATCTCGAGCGATCGGAAGAAACATATGACAAGGCTTTGAAGCTGATCAAGGCCGAGGCCGTGTCAGGAAACGATAGGGCGAATCTACTGTTTCGCGTAAGTGTCCTGCGGCGGAGTCAGAATCGGCTTGCGGAAGCGCTAGATCTTTCGGATCAATCTGTGGCTATCTACAGAGATTCGACGAGTGATATCCGGGAGAGGCACCTGGGAGAGGCGCTGACAATACGAGGTCGTTGCCATCAATTGCTCGGAAATACTGCTGCGGCGGTGAAAGACTGGTCGGAGGCACTGAGTTGTACAGACCCGCGCAAACGCCCTCGAGTTCATTATGCCGCATCGAATAATCTTGTAACTAGCCTGGTCGAAGGCGCAGCTGACCCGAGGTCTTTGTCGAGAGTCGAGAGTCATCTACGTCAAGCACGTCGGTTCTTGAGTAAGAGACCGCGGTCTGTTCAAAAGCTTCGTTTGATCTGGCTGCAAGGTATGATCATGATTCGTTTCGGTTCCACGCGGCGTGGAGAGGTGTCGCTGCGGTCCGCAAGGGCCGGATTCATCGAAATGGAAGCCTGGTTCGACATGGCGCTCGTGTCGCTGGAGTTGGGCCGGTATCTCTATCAGAGTCGACAGTATATTGAGTTGAGAACCCTGGCGGCAGAGACCTGTCAGATCTTCAGCGCCCAGCGGTGCGATGAGCGAGCCGCCAGGGCGTTGAGTGTTTGGAAGGACTCGGTAGCAGCGCACACGATTCCTGCGACTGCCTTCGCTTCTGCATGGCGAGAGCTTCAGAAGCGGGCAGCATTGGCTTCTCGATAGAATTCCTTGATCTTGCGGCTGTTACGCAGCCGACCTTGGTTTTTTCTTCTGGACAGCGGGAACGGCCGACGCGATTCGGCTCTTACCAGTCGTGCAGACCCGGCTGGAAGTGCGCGGTGTGTCCGGTACGGTGGCCAGGCAGGTGGATGGGCTGGGACTAACCCTCCCGGACCGAAACCGGAACTGTATAGTCGCGTATTCGACGAAACTGTCCCCTGGAGCTGAGAGTCACTTGATCGGCCGCACTATCGCCCAGTACCGAATCGTGGAACGCCTCGGCGGAGGCAGCATGGGAGTGGTGTACCGCGCCGAGGACACGCGCTTGAAGCGGGCCGTGGCGCTCAAGTTCCTGCCCTACGAGCTTTCCGGCGACGCCGGCGCGAAGGAGCGCTTCCTGCGTGAGGCACAGGCGGCCTCCCGTCTCGATCACACCAACATCTGCACGGTGCACGAGATCGGCGAGGCCGAGGACGGACAGCTCTACATCGTGATGGCGTATTACCCCGGCGAGACCCTGAAGCAGCGGATCACCCGCGGCCCGCTCGGCGTCGAGGAAGCGCTGGACCTCGGTCGTCAGATCGCCAGCGGTCTCGCCAAGGCCCATGCGCACGACGTGGTGCATCGCGACGTCAAGCCGGCCAATGTGCTGATCACCGCCGAGAGCGAGGCCAAGATCCTCGATTTCGGTCTCGCCAAGGTGGCTGGGGAGACGGCGCTGACCAACACCGGCTCTTCGGTCGGTACACCGCTCTACATGTCGCCGGAGCAGATTGGTGGCGAGAGCGATGAGCGGACCGACATCTGGTCCCTGGGGGTGGTGCTCTACGAGATGCTCACAGGGCAGCGACCGTTCGGCGGCGGCAGCTCGGCGTCCGCGATGTACTCGATCCTGCATCGGGAGCCGACGCCGCTGGCCATGGCCCGGCCCGGGATGCCGGAAGACGTGCAGCCGATCGTCGATCGGGCGCTGGCCAAGGATCTCGGACGGCGCTATCCGACGATGGCTTTGCTGGCGGACGACCTGGCCGAGGCCGGAGCTGCGGAGGCCAGCGTCACCCAGCCAATGCTGAGCCTCCCAAGCCGTGTCAAGGTGAAGCGGTCGCGTCGGCCCTGGCTGGCGACGCTCCTCGCCATCTCGCTGTCGGTCACGGCGCTGATTCTTGTTACCTTTTTCAAGCAGCCGGCGGAATCGATGGACGCGGTGGCTTCAACGGCGCCGGCTGAGGACCCGCTGGCGGTCGCGGTGCTGCCGTTCTCGTTTCGCGGCGGGGCAGAGCTGGCCTACCTCGGCGAGGGCATGGTCGATCTCTTGGCCACCAAGCTCGACGGCGCCGGCGACTTGAGGAGCATCGATCCCCGAGCGCTGCTCAGCGATCTCGGCGGCGATGCGGACGATGGAGAGTCTCTTGATCCGAGCCGGGCGGCGGAGATCGGCCGCCGATTCGACGCCGACCTCTTCATTCTTGGCAACATCGTGGAGGTCGCCGGGCAGCTGCGCTTCGACGCCCGGCTCTACCGTGCCGGAGAGGTCGCCACGGAGCTGACCAGTGCCACGGCGGAAGGCGAGGCGGGGGAGATCTTCGCCCTGGTCGATCGCCTCGCCGCTCAGCTACTGGCCGCGCGCCAGCAGGGTCCGGCGGCTCGGGTGTCGCGGTTGGCCGCCGTTACCACCGAGTCGTTCCCCGCGCTCAAGGCCTATCTCGACGGCGAGAGTGCCTACCGCGACGGCCGGGTAGCGGACGCCGCGCGGGCTTTCGAGGCGGCGACCGCCGAGGATCCGGGTTTCGCGCTCGCCTGGTACCGCCTGAGCATCATGGCCGAGTGGCTGGTCGACGCCGAGCTCGCCGCCGCCGCCGCGATGGAGGCGGCCCGCAACGCCGAGCGCCTCTCCGAGCACGACCGGCAGGTGGTCGAGGCACACGCCGCCTACAGCTGTGGCCGCGGCCGCGAGGCGGAGCGTCTGTTTCGTGAGATCCTGCGACGTCATCCCGACGACGTCGAGGCGTGGATCGGGCTGGCCGAAACCGAGTTCCACTACGGCCCCATGTTCGGCCGCTCGAGGCTCCATTCGCGGCGCAGTTGGGAACAGGTCGCCGCCTTCGAGGCCGACGACTTCAACGCCCTCTTGCACCTGGCGCGGCTCGATCTCTACGAGCGCGACTACCCGCGGTTGGCGCAGCGCGCGGCGCGCTTGGAGGTGTTGCTCGCGGGCACCGACCGCATGAGCGAGGTGCGGTTCTACCAGGCTCATCTCCCGGGTGGGGCGGCCGTGCTGGAAGGCATGAACCAACAGGTGAGCCGGGCCAGCCTGTCGCTCGATTGGATGCCAGCATCGTTCTTCAGCGGTTCCAGCTGGACCGATCCGGAGCGCTGGCTGCCGACCATCGAGATGCTGCTCGACGGCGAGCGCACCGAGCGAGATCGAGCTTACGCCCACCGGCTACTCGGTGTGCTGAAGCTGTCTCTTGGACGGCTCGCGCTCGCCGATCGGGAGCTCCGGCAGGCCTCCTCGCCTACCGAAGCGGCCGAGGAGTACCGGGCGCTCGCCGCCACGGTGCCGTTCCTGTCGTTGCCGCCGGAGCGCCTCGAAGAGCTCAGGACGGTTGTCGAGTCCTGGCCGCGAGCGGCGCCCGGAGGCATGTCCAGCTTTTCGCCGATCGAACCCCATGCCGCCTTCCCCGGGCATTTGCGCGCGTACGTCCTGGGGCTGCTCGAAGCGCGCCTGGGTCGACCGGAGCGAGCCCTCGCCCTGGCCGAGGAGCTCGAGGCGCTGGGCGAGATCCCGCATGCTGTCGGTCTCCACCAGGATCTGGCGGCGGGCGTGCGGGCAGAGGTCGCGAGGCTGGCTGGAGATCCTGAGCGGGTGCTCGCCCTGCTGGCCGACCGCGAGGGCCACTACAGCTACCAGCTGGCGGTGTTCTCGCCGCTCTTCTCGCAGGTGAGAGAGCGTTGGATGCAAGCCGAGGCGCTGTTCGAGCTCGACCGCCTGGAAGAGGCCGACGGTTGGTACGAGTCGCTCGCCGAGCTCAACCTCTTCGACCTCTCGTACCTGGCCATGTCGCATCTTCGCCGAGCAGAGATCGCCGACCGGCTCGGCCGGTCGGGCGACGCGAGGGGGCACTACCGGCGCTTCCTCGGGCTCTGGCGTGACGGCGATGACGAGCTGCGGCCGCTGATCGCCGAGGCCGAGGCAGCTGCGGGCGACACCTCGTCCGCGATGATGAGTCGTTGACCCTGGCTGGGGACGGATTGTCGCCGACGCGATTCCGGCCGCGGCGCGTCGGGGTGACGGACGCAGTATGATCAGGCTCTCATGCGTGGCCGTTCGAGCGTCTGCCGTCTGATCGCGACCTGCCTGGTCGCCTTCCTGATCTCGCCGCCGCCCGGTGTGTCCCAGGTCTTTCGCGAGTCGACCTCCGTGGTGGCGGTCGAGGTACCAGTCCACGTGATTCGCGGCGGCAAACCCGTGCGCGGCCTGACCCGGGACGATTTCATCCTCCTCGACGAACGCAAGCAGCAGGAGATCACGGGTTTCGAAGTCATCGATCTGGCGACGGTCGTGGCTCCCGGCACCGCTGGGGCGGCAACGACCGAAGGGGCTCCGGCTCCCGGCGCCTCGCCGGTACGGTTGCCAGTGAGTGCGCGACGGCACTTTCTGCTGCTCTTCGATCTCTCGTTCTCTCGGCCGGATTCTGTGGTCAACGCCCGCCAGGCCGCTCTCGATCTGGTGCGCGACGGGCTGCACCCTTCGGACCTGGTGTCGGTCGCCACCTACGCCCACGGCCGAGGCCCGCGCCTATTGCACGGCTTCACCTCCGATCGGCCGCAAACGGAGGCCGCGATCCAGAGCCTGGGCCTGACCCAGCTCATCGAACCTCTGCGCGACCCCCTGGGGCTGGTCTTCGGTGACCTCGACGGCGCCGCGCGCGCCTTCGGCCTGGGGTCCACAGGCCCCGGCCGCGGTGGTAGCCGCCAGGGATATTTCGCCGCCGCCATGATGGAGTTCGCTCGCCGCGCGGAGGCCCAGCAGCAGCGCCAGGACCGGGTCCGGGTCACGGCGCTCACCCGTTCGCTCGCCGACCTGGCGAAACTGATGGACAGCGCCCGCGGCCGCAAGCACGTGGTCTACCTGTCCGAGGGCTTCGACACCACGCCGCTTTTCGGCACCGCCGACCAGGAACGCCTCGATCAGATGAGCGCCTCGGCCGAGGAGGGGCGGGTGTGGGAGATCGACTCCGAGGAGCGCTACGGCGACACCCGTTCCCAGAACCAGTTGGAGGAGATGTTCGCGGCTTTCCGGCGGGCCGATTGCACGATCCAGGCGGTCGACATCGGCGGCATGCAGCGGATCGCCGACGTCGAGTCGGGCAGCCAGCGGTCGACGGAGCGCACCCGCACCAAGCTGGCCGGGCGTCACGACAGCCTGGCGATCATGGCCAGCGCCACCGGCGGCGAGTTCTACCGCCATTTCAACAACCTGACCGAGGCCATGAGCGAGGTGCTCGACAACACCAGCGTCACCTACCTGCTGTCATTCGAGCCCAGGAAGCTGAAGCTCGACGGCAGCTACCACCGGGTCAAGGTCAAGCTCAAGGGCGGCGTCGCCGGGCGGCTGGTGCATCGCCCCGGTTACTACGAGCCGCTTCCCTTCGGCGAGTTGGGCGATTCCGAACGGCAGTTGCGCACTGCCGAGTTGATCGTCGGCGGGCTCGACGGTGGCGCGATCGACACTGCCGTGATCGCCAGCCCGTTCGCCGCCTCGGGCGGGCGCGCATACGTACCGGTTTTCCTCGAGATCGATGGTCTCAGCCTCTCCGCGGCGGTGCCGGGCGACTCGCTGAACGCCGACATCTACGCCTATGCCCTCGACGGCGACGGCCGGGTCAGGGACTTCCTCGGGCACTCGATGACGGTCGACATGGGGCAGGTGCGGCCAATGCTCGAGCGCGGCGGGATGAAGTTCTACGGTCACTTCGACCTGCCCGCGGGGCAGTACACCCTCCGTGTGCTCGTACGCGATCGCCAGGGTGGGCTCTACGGGCTGAGTACGTTCGATCTCCGGGTACCCGACTTTGCGGAAGCCGAGCCGGCGGCCTTACCGCCGTTCTTCGTCGAGGCGCCGGGTAAGTGGATGATGGCGCGCGAGGAGCTCGCCGAGGGAGAGGAGCTGCCAGCCTTTCCGTTCATGGCCGACGGGCAGCCGTTCCTGCCCGCCGCGCGACCGGCGCTGCGCCGTGGCGAGAGTGTCGACGTGCATCTGATGGCCTATCACCTCGGCGAGCGGCCCGAGGTGACCGGTTTGGTACGCAACGAGCTGGGGGCGGAGCTGAAGGAGCCGGCCGTGGCCTTCACCGAAGCCGCGCCCGGGCCTGCCGACATGGCGACCGCATCCGCCAGCTTCGACACCGGCTTGCTCGACGACGGTGTCTACACCCTGGAAGTCACGGTGAGGGATCCCGCGACCGGCAAGCAGGCGTCGAGCTCCGGGCCGTTCGTGGTGGCGAACAGTCGGCGATAGCGGGTCGACGATAACGAGTCGGCGGTAAGATAGGGCGGCATGAGCCCGTCGCCTGCAATCGACAGCAAGCCGCTCGAGAGCTGAGATGAGTGATCGAGTCTACGGTGGCCACAGCATGGTGGAGCCGTTGCGCCGGGTCCTGGTGCGGCGCCCCGACGAAGCCTTTGCGGTCGACGACCCCGACCTCTGGCACTACACCGCCCGTCCCGATCTCGAGGAGGCGCGGCGCGAGCACGACGCCCTGGTCGAGATCCTCCAGGGGGCCGGCACAGATGTCGTCTACCACGACGTGCCGCAGCCCGGTCGGGCCGATTCCATCTACGTCTTCGATCCGCTCTTGATCACAGACGGCGGCAGCGTGGTGCTGTCCATGGGCAAGGAGCCGCGGCACGGCGAGGAGCAGGCGCTGGCACGCCGCCTGGAGGCGCTGGGCGTGCCGCGGCTCGGCGCTCTTTCCGGAGAGGCCCGCGCCGAGGGCGGCGATCTGCTGTGGCTCGACTGCCGGACGCTGGTCGCCGGCCGCGGCTTCCGCACCAACTCGGCGGGTATCGAGCAGCTGCGGGGTGTCCTCGCGCCCCTGGGAGTCGAGGTGCTCGCCGTCGATCTGCCCTTCCACACCGGCCCCGAGGCCTGCCTGCACCTGCTGTCGATGATCAGCCTCGTCGACCGTGACCTGGCGGTGGTCTATCCGCCGCTCATGCCGGTCGCCTTCTGGCAGCTGCTGCGCCAGAGTGGGATGCGACTGGTCGAAGTACCGGAAAAGGAATTCGCCACCATGGCGCCGAACGTGCTGGCGCTTGCTCCGCGCCGCTGCGTGATGCTCGAGGGCAACCCGGTCACACGGCGCCGGCTCGAGGCCGCCGGCTGCGAGGTGGCGACGTACCGTGGCGAAGAGATCTCGCTCAAAGCCGAAGGCGGCCCCACCTGTCTCACCCGGCCGATCCTGCGCCGTGCCTGATACACTCTCGCCGCCAGAACAACACAGCGAGATCTTCGGTGGAGAAACAGGACTACTCTCTCCTCGTCGTCGACGACAACGAGATGAACCGCGACATGCTGTCGCGCCGCCTGCAACGCAAGGGCTACCCGGTGCTGGTGGCCGAGGACGGCGAGCAGGCGCTCGAGATCATCGGGCGCGAGACCGTCGACCTGGTGCTGCTCGATATCATGATGCCCGGCCTCGACGGGGTCGAGGTGCTCAAGATCCTGCGCAAGGACTACTCCCAGACCGAGCTGCCGGTGATCATGGCCACCGCCAAGGCCGACAGCAAGGACATGGTCGAAGCCCTCAGCCAGGGAGCCAACGACTACGTCGTCAAGCCGCTGGATTTCCCGGTGGTGCTCGCCCGGGTCGAGGCACAGCTGCGCACCAAGGAGGCCGCCTCGGCGCCCAAGACCGGCGAACCGACGGTTGCCGAGATCGAGCCGGGCGTAGTGCTGGCGGGCAAGTACCGTCTGGATGAGCTGATCGGTGCCGGCACCTTCGGTGCCGTCTACCGGGCACAGCACGTCGATCTCGAGCAGGACGTGGCGGTCAAGGTGCTGCAGCCCAGCGTCACCGCCAACGAGGAGTCGCTCAAGCGGTTCCGGCAGGAGGGGGTCGCGGCATGCCGCGTCCAGCATCCCAACGCGGTCGCGGTCTCCGACTTCGGCGTCACCGACGCCGGTGTCGCCTACCTGGTGATGGAGTTCCTCGAGGGAAGGTCGCTGGCCGACGAGCTGGCGAGCAGCCACCACCTTTCGCCGTACCGCTGCCACGAGATCCTCGGACCGGTTTGCGACGTCATGGCCGAGGCCCACGAAGCCAACCTGGTGCACCGCGACCTCAAGCCGGAGAACATCTTTCTCCACGAGGGCGCTCGCGGCGAGCAGGTCAAGGTTCTCGATTTCGGCATCGCCAAGCTGGTGGGCGAGGCGGTGACGCAGGAGAACCTCACCGCCGAGGGTTGGGTGCTCGGCACCCCGGCCTACATGGCGCCGGAGCGCATTTCTCCCGAGGATCTCGACGGCCGGGCGGACGTTTACAGCCTCGGCATCATGCTCTTCGAGATGCTCACCGGCAGCCGGCCGTTCACGGCCGATAACCGCGATCCGATGTCGGTCATCATGATGCACGTCAACAGCGATCCGCCGACCCTGCGGAGCTTCGATCCCGACGTGCCCGAGGAGCTCGAAGAGGTGGTCGCCGCGGCGATCCGCAAGGACCCCGGCGAGCGGTTGTCCGCCGCCCAGTTGGGCGGTGCCCTGAAGCGGGCGGTGGCGGCTAGCGGCGAGGACCAGCCGGCGCCGCCAGTCGCCGCGGCCTCGCCCAGGTCTCAGACGGCCAGCGACTCCGCCCTGGTCGACCGCCAGGCGCCGACCGTTTCCCTGGCGCCCGAAACCGCGGGCCAGGAGAAAGAGGGCTTCCTCGGCCGATTCCTGCGCAAGCTCAAGCGCACGCGGCGCTAGGGCGGAGAAGACAGATCCATGAGCATTCGCCGCAGACTGTTCCTGTCGTTCTTCGTCATTCTGGCGCTGTTCGCGCTCAACATCGTTTTCTACCGCCAGGGCAACGACCGGCGGGGGGCGAGCTTCGACGCCGTGAGCCGAGCGGTCCTTCGCCAGGAACTGGTGGGCGACATCGATAAGGAACTGCAGGAGCGGCATTCCGCCTACGAGAATCTGCGCATCTTCGCCGGTGCCGACGGCACTCTGGAGCCTGACGAGATCACCGAGCTGACCGGCAAGCTTCAGGGCATCAGGGACCAGATCGACAAGCTCCAGGGGCTCTCCGACCAGGGCACCGAGGTGGATGAGCTCAGCGAAATCTATGGCCGGTTGCAGGAGCAGTGGGTTGCGTTCTACCAGAGCCTGGAGCGGCAGCCGGATTCGGGGTCCGCCGGTGTAGACGAGATTCCGCCGCCGGTGCCCGAGTCGGTGACGCCGGAGGCCTCCGTCGCAGGCGAGGAAGCCGTGGCCGGCGAGCCACTCCCCGGCGAGGTGCTGGAAGCGGTCGCGCCAGCAGAGCCCGAACCCGTCGATTTCGCCCAGCTGGCGTCCGATCAGCTGCAGATCCTCAAGGACGCGGAGCGTCAGCGGGCGTCCCGGGCCACCCAGGCCTTCAACGACGAGCTCGACGAGGCGAATCGCAGGGGGCTTCTAATCTTCATGCTCTCCGCGCTCGTCGCCCTGGTCGTCGCCGTGCTCCTCTCCCGCCATCTCTATCGTGGCCTGAGCGCGCTGAAGTCGGGCGCCAAGCGTATCGGGGAAGGCGACCTCGACCACCGCATTCAGATCCGCGGGCGCGACGAGCTCGGTGAGCTGGCCGGGGCGTTCAACAAGATGAGCCAGAACCTGCTGGTCGCCCGGGAGCGGGTCGAAGAGGCGCGCGCTGTCGCCGAGGACGCCAACCAGGCGAAGAGCGCGTTCCTGGCCAACATGAGCCACGAGCTGCGCACGCCGATGAACGCCATCATCGGCTATACCGAGATGTTGACCGAGGAGGCCGAGGACCTGGAGCAGGAGGATTTCATCCCCGACCTGCAGAAGATCCTGGCCGCGGGCAAGCACCTGCTGGCGCTGATCAACGACGTGCTCGATCTGTCCAAGATCGAGGCCGGCAAGATGACGCTCTTCCTCGAGCAGTTCAAGGTCGCGTCGCTGATCGAAGACGTCACCACCACCATCAAGCCGCTGGTCGACAAGAACAAGAACGAGCTGGTGATCGACGTCGACCCCGCGGCGGGGACGATCAAGGCCGACGAGACCAAGGTGCGGCAGACGCTTTTCAACCTGCTGTCGAACGCCAGCAAGTTCACCGATCAGGGCACCATCACGCTCCAGGCACACCGCCGGCCGGCCGACGGCGCCGCGGGCGGCGACTGGCTGGAGTTCAAAGTGTCGGACACCGGCATCGGAATGAGCCCCGAGCAGATGGCCAAGGTGTTCGACGAGTTCACCCAGGCCGATTCGTCGACCACCCGCAAGTTCGGTGGCACCGGCCTGGGCCTGACCATCAGCAAGAAGTTCTGCGAGCTCATGGGCGGCGACGTCAGCGTCGAGAGCGAGGAGGGCAAGGGCACCTCCTTCACCGTGCGGCTGCCGGCTGTGGTCGGCCAGCAGCCCGAGGAGACGACCCCGGCGAAGCCGGTCAAAGCCACCAGGAAGGCGCCGGCCCGGGGCGAAACCGTGCTGGTGATCGACGACGACGCCACCACTCTCGATCTCACCCAGAGGTTCCTGGTCCGCGAGGGATTCGAGGTGATCACCGCGGCGAGCGGCGCCGAGGGCTTGCAGCTGGCGCTCGACGCCAAGCCCAGCGCCATCACCCTCGACGTCATGATGCCCGGCATGGACGGCTGGGCGGTGCTCTCCGAGCTCAAGAAGAATTCGGCCACCGCCGACATCCCGGTGATCATGCTGACCATGATCGACGAGAAAGAGATGGGCTTCGCGCTGGGGGCGTCGGAGTACATGTCCAAGCCGATCGACCGCCAGCGGCTGACCGCCTACCTGGAGAAGTACCTGGGCGGCTCGCGGGTCGGCGGCGGTCGCGTGCTGATCGTCGACGACGACACCGATACCCGCGAGCTGATGTGGCGCGGTCTGGAGAAGGACGGCTGGGCTATCTACGAGGCAGAGAACGGCCGAGCGGCCCTGGACCAGCTCGCCGAGGTCACGCCGGACCTGGTGCTGCTCGATCTCAACATGCCGGAGATGGACGGTTTCGATTTCCTCGCCCGGCTGCGCGACTCGGAGCGCTGGAGCGACGTGCCGGTGGTGGTGGTGACCGCGCGGGATCTGACGGTCGAGGAACGATCGCGTCTCGAGGGCCGCGTCGACGCCATCCTGCGCAAGGGGTCGACGAAGCGCGACAGCCTGCTCGGCGAGCTGCGCGATCTGGTGACCGCCTGCGTGGCGCGTCGCGCGTCGGAAGGAGCTTCCTAGATGCCCAAGGTCCTGCTGGTCGAAGACAACGAGATGAACCTCGACATGCTGTCGCGGCGCCTGCGACGCAAGAAGTTCGAAGTCGTGACCGCGGAGGACGGCCAGGCCGGAATCGAGATGGCCGCCTCGGAGCAGCCGGACCTGATCCTGATGGACATGAGCCTGCCGGTGATCGACGGCTGGGAGGCCACTCGCCGGATCAAGGCCGATCCCGAGACTCGGGACATTCCCGTCATCGCGCTCACCGCCCACGCCATGGCGGAGGATCGCCAGAAGGCGCTCGCCGCCGGCTGCGACGACTACGACACCAAGCCCGTCGAGCTGCCGCGCCTGCTGCGCAAGATGTCGGAACAGTTGGGGGATTAGAAGCGGGCCATCAGGACGACCGCGACCCCGGCCGGATCTCCAGCTAGCCGCTGGTCCGCCCGACCATGGCGTCCTTGAGCTTTTGCAGCGCCTCTTCTTTCTTGTCGAGCTCGGTCTGGGTCTCGGCAAGCTGCGAGCGCACCCGGCGCAACTGAGCCTGGAGCGCCTTGACCTTGCCGCCCGCGGCCTCGCTCTCTCCGGCCGCCTCCTCGCGCTGCGCCTCCGCCTTCTGCTTCTCGGCGTCGAAGGCCGCTCTGGTCTCGTCGAGCTCAGCGGCGCGACGGCCGATTTCGGCGCGCGCCGAGTCGAGCTCGTCGAGCAGGGCGCGGGCCGCCGCGACCTCCATGCCCCGGGGGTGCCTCGGGAATTCGGTCGCCAGCTCCTGCAGCAGGCCCCGCGCCTTGGTGACGTCGCGATCCCCGCCCTCGGGCGAGAGGTAGGCCATGGCCACCACGTAGAGGGCTTCGCCGCGCCGGCTGTCGCCAGCGGGAACGGCGCCCAGAATACGCTCGTACGACGCCACCGCCTGCTCCGTCTGGCCGGCCGCCCAGGCTTTGTCCGCCTGCTTCACGAGCTTCTTCAGCTCCCTGGCGCTGAGCTCCTCGGCGCTGGCGGCAGACGGTTGAAACAAAAGCGTCGACGCGGCGAGGGCGAGTAGGCAGCGCTTCATTGCTCGGTCCTTTTGGAGTGTGGCTGATGGCGATTCGAGCCAGGCCCGAGATGTCGGTCTGCATCGGACCACGGTTGATTGTACTGTATCCGGGTGTGGAAGTTGCCGCGTAGCGTCTTCAGGCGGTGGGGCCCAGCCGCGCCGCCTGTGTTCTTCCTGGCTCTGGTCGCCCTGCCGCTTTCGCTGGCGGCCAGCCCGGGCGGCAGCCGGTGGCCAGCCGGCGTGTTCGCCGCCTCTCTAGTGCTGTTCCTGGTGGTCAGTGCCCGGCACCGGCGCCGGGCGGCGCAGCCGTGCCCGGCGATGATCTGGCCGGCCCGCGCGTATTTCGCCCTGGGCGTCGGCGTGGTGCTCGCTCATGATCGCTTCGGCGCCAACGAGCTGGCCGGCATGCTGCTGCTGTTCGCACCTCTGGCCCTGGCGCTGGCTCTGGGCACACCAGGTGACCCGGACAAGCGGGGAGGCATGCCGCCGCCGCGCCGCGCCTGGAGGTTCCCGGCGGCGCTCTTGGCCTTGCTGTTCGTGGCACTCATTGTCTCCACCTGGTCGCGTGGCGGCCTGGTGGCGCTGTTGGTCGCCGCCGGGGCCGTCGCCTGGCTCCTGGGACGTCAGTGGATCTTCGCCCTCGGTGCGCTCGCCGTCGCGATGGCTCTGTTCGGCCCTTCGCATCGTCTGCTCGACTTCCTGATCTACGACGGCAAGCTTCGGGGCGTCTCGATCGACATGCTGCTCACCGGCCGGCCAGAGATCTGGCGCCGCTCTCTGCACACCCTCGCCGATTTTCCCGTCACCGGTATCGGCGTAGGCACGTACTCGGACGTCGTGCCCATCCTCTACTCCCCGCCCGGAGCCGCGCGCCTCGAAGACGCCCACAACCTCTTCCTCCAGACCGCCCTCGATCTCGGCCTGGCCGGCCTGCTGGCCTTCGCCACCATCCTGTGGCTGGCCTTCCGCCGCCTGGCCGCCGAGCTGCGCCGCACGCGGCCCACCGGCGGCCCGCGCCGGGCCTGGGCGGTGGGCCTCTTCGCCTCGCTGGCGGCCTTCACCGTCTTCAACCTTGTCGATTCTGTCTCCTTCGGTACCGTCGGAGGAGTGGCGTTCTGGTTCCTCCTCGGCCTGGTGCACGCCCTGCCGCCGCCGCCGAGGCCGCGCGGGTGGCGGCGCCGATGGCGCCCGCGCATGCTGTACCGGGCGCGCCGTCGCCTGGTGCTGGCGGCGATCCTGACGCTTCTGGGGCTGACCTCGCTGCGTGGCAGCCTCGAGCACAACCGCGTGTCGCTGGCGGCGGCGCGTGCCCTGGTGAGCGAGTCGGCCGCCCTGCCAGCCGCCCACGCCGGGCTCGCTCGTTCCGGCGAGCGCCTGTGCCGCGCGAGCTGGCTCGAAGGCAAAGTGGCCGCCGCCCGCGGTCTCGATGGCGAGCGCGACGCCGCCTGGTCCGAGCTGCTTGCCTGCACCGACGCGTTCACGAGGATGATGGAGGAGCACGTTCCGAGCTCCGAGGGCCTCGCCCGGCGAGCCGTCGCCGCGCGGCCCGACAGCGCTGCGGCCCGTTTCTGGCTGGCGCGGATCCGCGCGGGAGAGGGCGAGAACGCCGCCGCCGAGGACCTCTACCGTCGCGGCCTCGAGCTCGATCCGCGAGATGCCCGCGCCTGGCAGCAGCTCGGGCAGCTCCTCCTCATCCACGATCCGGCCGGCGCCCTCGAAGCCTTCTCCGAGAGCTGCTTCCGCGGCGATCCGGGAGCCGGCAACTGCACGGCCGCGGGCAGGCTGGCCGAGCGCCTCGGAGATGACGAGCAGGCGCTGCGGCACTACCGGCGGTCGCGTCTGCGGAAGGCCCGGGAGCGGGTGAAGCGGCTGGAGGAGAACGGGCGGAGATAGCGGTAGCCGAGCTCGCGGGTCACTCAACCGGAGACCGCCAGGCGGCAGCCGCCGGCGATTTTGGCGGCTGATAATCACGTAAACGGTGGCCGTCGGCGTGGTTATTGACAGACATCTGGCCGAACGGCTGCCGTTGAAGCGTTTGTCGGCCGACATCTGGCTGAACGGCTGCCGTCGAGGCTTTCGATCGACGCCATGATCGCCCGACGGCGGCAGTTGAGGGCGCGGAACGGCGTTCTGACGGTCGAACCGCGACCGTTGGCGCTTCGATGTGCGGCCTGGGTGTCCGCGCGGCGGCCTTCGAAGCTGCTTTTTCGCTCCGAGCGCAGGATCCTCGTCTGGGTTGGCGCTTCGTGACGGCGGAGTCACTCGCCGAGGTCTTCGGCTAACGCTCCGCCACGACCTCGTCGACCAACCGCTCGACGTAGGGCGCGACCGTCTCCGCCACCAGCTTCTGCCCCTCGGCGTTGGGGTGGATGCCGTCGGGGAGGTTGAGGTCCTCGCGGGCGGCGACGTTTTCGAGCAGGAAGGGGATCAGGGGGACGTCGAGCTCTTCGGCGAGGCGAGGATAGATGGCGGCGAAGCGGGTGGTGTAGTCGGGGCCGTAGTTGGGCGGGATCAGCATGCCGGCGAGGAGGACGCGGATGCCGGCTGCCTGGGCGCGCTCGAGGATGGCGCGTAGGTTGGCCTCGGAGCTTTCGAGCGGCACGCCGCGCAGGCCGTCGTTGCCGCCCAGGCCGACGAAGAGGACGTCGGGCTCCTGGCGCAGCAGCCAGTCGAGGCGGCCGAGGCCGCCGGCGGTGGTGTCGCCGCTGACGCCGGCGTTGACGACTTTCACCGCCCGGCCAGACGCCCGGAGGCGCGCCTCGACCAGGGCGGGGAAGGCCTGGGCCTCTTCGAGCTCGTAGCCGGCGGTCAGGCTGTCGCCCAGGAAGACGACCAGCACCGAATCTTCAGCCGGCTGAGGATTGGGGGCCTGCTCGGCGGGCTCGGTCGGCGGCGGCGGTGCGGCCGGCGCGGGATCCTCGACATCGCCGCTGCAAGCGACCATCAGGAAGAAACCGAAAAAGGCCAGCACGCGCATCATCTCGGGGACGAATGATAGCGAGTCCGCGCCCCGATGGTAGTCTGCGCCGATGTCTTCGACTCCAGCAATCGAAATCCGACGACTGAGCCACCTTCTGCCCTCGGGTGGACGGCTGTTGACGATCCTCGACTCGATCGACCTGGTGATCGGGGCGGGGGAGTCGGTGGCGATCCTCGGACCGTCGGGGAGTGGCAAGTCGACGCTGCTGTCGCTGATGGCGGGTCTCGACCGGCCGACGGAAGGCGAGATCCTGCTCGACGGTGAGCCGATCCAGGACCTGTCGGAAGACCGCTTGGCGCGGCTGCGGCGGCGCAAGGTGGGTTTCGTGTTCCAGAACTTCCAGCTGCTCACCAACCAGACGGCGCGCGAGAACATCCTGCTGCCGCTGGAGCTGGCCGGCGACGCGGATCCCGGCGCGCGTGCCGACGAGCTGCTCGACCAGGTCGGCCTGTCGGAGCGCGGGCATCACTATCCGGTGCAGCTCTCGGGCGGCGAGCAGCAGCGCATCGCGCTGGCCCGCGCCTTCGCCACTCGGCCGCGGATCCTGCTGGCGGACGAGCCCACCGGCAACCTGGACAGCGCCACCGGCGAGCGCGTCCTGTCGCTGCTCGGCGAGCTGCAAGCCCAGGCGGGAACCACATTGGTGCTGGTCACCCACGACCGCTCGGTGGCGAGCCTGGTGCGGCGCTCCGTCCATCTGCGCGACGGACGCATCGTGCGTGACGAGGTCACCGCGCCAGTCAAGCTGGCGGGGGCGACGGCCGGATGAGCCCGGCGACGCTGCTGCGCCAGATGCGGCGGGAGTCGCGCGGCGGCAGGGCGCGGCTGGTCTTCTTCGTCGCCTGCCTGGCCGCCGGCGTCGCCGCGGTGACCGCAGTGGCCGGGTTCTCGCGCAGCCTCGACCGGGGGATCCGCGCCGAGGCGCGGACGCTGCTCGCCGCCGACCTCGCGGTCCGTGGCCGGCATCCGGTGCCGGCGGCGGTGCTGGACGCGGTCGACCGCATCCCGGGCGCCGAACGCACCGGGGTGCGCGAGATGCTGACCATCGTCGCGGCCCCGGAGAAGGCGGCCGGCGACGAGCCGGGCCGCAGCCTGCTGGTCGAGCTCAAGAGCATCGATGGCGTCTACCCGTTCTACGGTGAGCTGGAGCTTGAGCCCGCGGGCTCGCTCGGCGCCCTGCTGGACGAGCACAGCACGGTGGTGGCACCCGAGGTGCTGAGCCGGCTGGGCATCGAGGCGGGCGGCGAGCTGCGAATCGGCGGCGAGAGCTTCCGCGTTGCGGGTGTGGTGGAGCGCGAGCCCGACCGCATCACCGGCGCGCTCTCCATGGGGCCGCGGATCTTCGTCTCGGCGGAAGGCCTCGAGCGGGCCGGGCTCGAGCGCCTGGGCAGCCGGGTGGTGCACCGCGCCCTGGTACGGCTGCCGGCCGAGCGCGAGGGCGATCTGGACGAGATCGCCGGCGAGCTTCAGGCGTTGCTCGCCGGCGACGGCCGGCACCGGCTCGAGACCTTCAGCCAGGCCCAGCCGGCCTTGCGCAAGAGCCTGGGGCGCATGGGCAGCTACCTGGCACTGGCGGCGCTCCTGTCGCTCCTGATCGGCGGCCTCGGGGTCGCCCAGACGGTGCGTTCCTGGCTCGCCGGGCGCATGGACGCGATCGCCGTGCTCAAGTGCCTGGGCTACCGGCCGCGCGAGATCCTGTGGCTGTACCTGGGTCAGACCGCCGTGCTGGCGCTCCTCGGCAGCCTGGCCGGCGTGCTGGCGGGTGTCGCCTTGCAGGTCGTCGCCGGGCGCATCCTGGCCGGCGCCCTGCCGGTGGAGCACCTGCAGTTGTTCCAGCCCTGGGCCTGGTCCCGTGGCCTGGCGCTGGGGGTCGGCGTCGCCCTGCTGTCGAGCCTGCCGCCGCTGGCCTCGGCGCGGCGGGTGCCGCCGATCCGGGTCTTGCGGCGCGACTCCGAGCCGCTGCCGCCAAGCCGTCCGGCGTTGGCGTCTGCGGTGCTGGCGCTGCTCGCGGCGTTGGTCATCCTGGCCTCCTGGCAGGCGGGCTCTTGGCTCTCCGGTCTCCTGTTCACCGGCGGCCTGGTGGTCGCCGCACTGGTGCTCGCGGCCGCCGCCGCGGGCCTGGCGCGCCTGGCGAGCCGGCCGCGCGGCGCGACGCGACTGTGGCTGCGTCAAGGTCTGGCGGCGCTCGAACGGCCAGGGGCGTCGACCACCGGCGCCATCGTCGCCCTCGGGCTCGGCGTATTGGTGCTGCTCGGCATGTTCCTGGTCGAGCGCGGCCTCAGCGCCGAGCTGGCGAAAGAGCTGCCACGCGACGCGCCGACCGCCTTTCTGATCGACATTCAGACGGACCAATGGCCGGGAGTCGAGGCGCTGCTCGCCGAGCAGGGCGCCACGCGCATCCAGTCGGTGCCCCTGGTGATGGCGCGCATCGCGGCGATCGACGGCAGGACGGCCAGGGAGCTGCGCGACGAGATCGAGTCCGGCGAGGAGGAGCGCGAAGCCTGGGTTTTGCGGCGTGAGCTGCGGTTGACCTACCTCGACGAGCTGCCGGAGGACAACCGGATCATCGACAGCGCTTCCGGAGCGGCGGCCGGGCCATGGATGGATCCAGGCCAGACCGAGATCTCGATCGAGGAGGAGTTCGCCGCCGAGCTCGGGGTGGGTGTCGGATCGGTACTGACCCTGGACGTCCAGGGCGTCGACCTCGATCTGACGGTCACCAGCCTGCGGCAGGTCGACTGGGGTACTTTCGGCATCAATTTCTACATGGTGGTCGAGCCCGAGGCGCTGCTGGACGCGCCGCAGAGCCGCCTGGCCGCTGCCCGGCTGCCCGCCGGCCACGAGCAGCACCTGCAGGACACCCTCGCGGCCGCCCACCCCAACGTCACCATGATCCGTACCCGCGAGGTACTCACCAGGGTGGGCACCATGCTGCGGCAGCTGGCTCTCGGCGTACGGCTGCTGGGCGCCCTCACGGTGCTGGCGGGGGTGGCCATTCTGGCGGGTGCGGTCAGTGCCGGGTCGATCCGCCGTGGCACCGAGGTGGCGCTGCTCAAGACCCTGGGTATGACCCGGCGCCAGGTGATCGCCACCTTCGCCACCGAGTACGCGCTGGTCGGCCTGGTGGCGGGGGTGATCGGCACCGCCGGCGGCTCCATCCTGGCCTACTTCGTGCTCACCCGGGGCATGGAAGTGAGCTGGCGCACCGAGCCTTTTTGGCTGATCGGCTCGGTCGTCGTCTCAGTGCTGCTGGCGGTGGCTGCCGGGCTCGCGGCCAGTGCCGGCGCCTTGCGCAAACGTCCGGTGGAGGCGCTGCGGAGCGCCGTCGGCTGAGGAAGGGAAACACGCACAAGGGGGAAGTCAGATGACTATCCCTCCAGCAGCGCGCTGGCGGTGACGAACTCGAAGCCCTGTGCCCGGGCCGCCGGAATCTCCGCCGCCAGCAGCTCGAGGGTCTCCGGGTACGGATGGGCGATGGCGGTCGCCCCGCCGCGCTCCCGGGCCGCGGCAAGGAGCGCCGCGAACTGATCGCGGATGAAAGCCCGATCGCGATGGGTGTCGAGGAAAACCTGGCGCTCACCCGCCGGTAGTCCGAGGTGGCGGGCCAGCGAGTAGCCGAGGGTGTCGGCGCTGGTCCGCGAGTCCAGGAAGTAGAGCTTCTGCTCGGCCAGCACCGAGAGCACGGTGGTGGCCGCATCCCGCCGCGCCAGCAGGCCCGAGCCCATGTGGTTGTTGACGCCCGCGGCTCCCGGCACCGCCGCCAGCGCCCGGCGGGTGGCCTCGGCGAGCTGCTCGTCGCTCATCGAGAGCAACAGGGCACCTGGGCCGGGGTTGGCGCCGCCCTTGGCTTCCATCGGCAGGTGGCACAGGATCTCGGCCCGGCGGCGCCGCAGCTCCGCGACCACCTGCGGAGTATGCGACTCGAACGGCAGCACGGAGTAGGTCAAGGGAACCGCCAGGTCCGCCAGGATGTCCAGGTCGCTCAGGCTGCGGCCGAGGTCGTCGATGACGATCGAGATCCGTGGACGACGGTTACCGCCCGGCGGCGGCTGACGGGCGATCTCGAGCTCCGGCGGCGTGGGCGAAGGCGGCGTCGACAGCGGCCCTGCGGCGGGTGGCTCCGCGGCGCCTGGCGCCGGATCCACGCTCGGCGCCGGCGCCGGACCGAAGTCGGGGCGCGGCGGTGGTTTCGCCAGCTCGACGCCGAGATAGATACCGGCCGCGAACATGATCGCCGCGCCGGTGAGCAGGAGCGTCTTCAGCCAGCCGTTGCCGGCAGCTCGCCGGCGGCGGGTCGTCCGAGTCATCGCGGTGGCAGCCTGGTTCCGGGTGGCTAGGCGGCTGCCTTCTCTTCGACTTCCTCTTCGCCGAACAGAAGCTTCAGGCCGCGTTCGAGCACCTCGTCGGCGTCCGGGGCGGTGTCCTCTGTGTCGTCGAGGTTCGGCCGGACTCCCAGGTCGGGCTCGAGACCGTCGGTGATCGGCTCGCGGTCCGGTCCGGTGTAGAAGGCGTCGGTCACTTGCAGACGGCCGCCGTTGGAGAGCTCGATCAACCGTTGGCGCCCGGAGTGGCCGAAGCTCGGCTCGCCCACCAGGGACGCGCCCGTGCTCTGTTTGAGTACCGCGGCGAGCACCTCGGCGGCGCCCTGGGTGCCGCGGTTCACCAGCACGGCGACCTTGCCCTGCCACAGCGGCGAGTCGCCGCCGTCGAAGGTCTCGAGCGTCTCCTCGCGGGCTTTGAGGGCGCCCAGCTCACCGGCGGCGAAGAAGGCCGCGATCCGGTAGGCGGCCTGTGGATCGCCGCCCGCGACCCCTCTCAGGTCGACCACCAGCTTGTCGGTCTCGGTGAGGTCGGCCAGTGCCTCGTCGCTTGTCCCCAGGGTGCGCAGGCTGGCCTCGACGCTGGCCGCGATCTGGGCGTGAAAGGCGGGCAGGCGGAGCACGCCGACGCCCCGCTCGACCCGCAGCTCCACCGCCGGCGGCTCGTACTCGGCGAGCTCGAACTTGATCATCTCCTTCTGGCCCCGGGGCTCGATGCGCTCGACCTCGATCTCGGTGCCGAGGGAGCCGGCGAGGATCGACTGGATCTCGTAGAGCGGCATCTGGCGGGTGCGCTTGCCCTGCAGGATCGACAGGATGTGCCCGGTCTCGATCCCGGCCAGAGCCGCCGGGCTACCTTCCTCGACCGCCACGGCGTAGGCGACGCCGCGCTCCTTGAGCACCAGGATGCCGCTGCGCTGCCGGCCGACTTCGAGCGTCGCCTGGTACTTCTCCGCCTGCTCGGCGGGCACATAGAGCGAGAATGGATCGAGTGCGTCGGCGGCGCCCTCGAAAGCGCCGGCCATCAATGCCTCGGGATCGAGCTCGTCGACGTAGGCCTTGTTGACCAGGTTGAAGACGTCGGTGAACACCGAGATGTACTTGTAGAGCGAATCTGCGCCGTCGTCATGCTGGCGGTTGTTGGCCGCCAGCATGGTCGCGCTGGCGACCAGGAGCACGGTGGTGAGGGACAAGCAGATGAAGACGAGTCGGCCTCGGGTCATGGTGGAGGACCTGCTGGTAGTGAAAGCATCGGGTGGGGCGGTTCGGCGAGAGAGGCCCATGGCGGGGCCTCGGCCGGAGAATAGCACATCCGTATCGTCGAGCCGCCGGCCTCAGGTTCCCGCATCGGCGACGAGCGTACGCGCAACGTCGACGTGCGCCTGGCGTCGCGGATCAAGAAGATGGGAATCGAGAAGCCGGCCTGATCATCGCAGCCAGCCGACCGGGTCCTCGGGCTGGTTCTCGACCCGGATCTCGAAGTAGAGCACCCCGGTGGCGGTGCCGAGGACGGTGCCCAGCGGTACGCTTTGCCCTTTCTCGGCCCGCAGCTCGGAGAGCCCGGCGTAGAGGGTGAAGACCCGGCCCGAGTGGTGCAGCACCACCATCGGGCCGTAGCCTTCGAACTCCGAGGCGTACAGCACCTCGCCGGGATAGATCGAACGGATCTCGGCGCCGGCCGGCGCGGTGACGTCGATGCCGTTGTGAGGCACCTCGGTGCGGTAGCGCGGGTCGAGTCGGGGGCCGAAGGTGGCGGTCACCTCGCCGCGGATCGGCCAGTCGAGGGCGCCGCGGAAAGCCTGGATCGGAGTGCCCTCCAGCGGCTTGGCGCCGCTTTCGAGCAGCGAGTCGATCAGACGGGCGAGCTTGCGCTCCTTGTCCTGCAGCGCCTGGGTGCGGGCCAGCAGCTCGCGCCGCTCGCGGGTCACGCGGTTCAGCATGCGCTGCTGGCGCCTGCGGTTCGCCACGAGCTGGTCGCGACGCTCCTGCTCCTGGCCGCGCCACACCGCCATCTCCTGCCGTTCGGTGGCCAGCGTTTCGCGCTGTTCCTCGAGCCGGTCGCGGGTCACGGTGTAGCGCTCCAGGGTGAACTGGTCGCGGCGTACCAGGAACCGCAGCTGGCGGATCGCCGGCAGCAGATCCTGGTTCGGCTCGAGCGACAGGAACAGGCGCAGGTAGCCCTGACGGCCGAGCCGGTAGAGGCCGGCGAGGCGGCGTTCCAGGTCCTGGCGGATCTTGACCAGGGCGGCTTCGAGGCGGCCGATCTCGGCCTCGGCCGCCGCCGTGCGCGCCTCCGCCAGCTCGAACGCCGCGGTCGCCTCGGTGAGCTGGACCTCCTGCAGCTTGATCTCGAGCCGCAGGCTGTCGAGCCGGTCCTCGAGGCTCGTCTCGCGACTGCGCATCTCGGTCAGCCGGGATTCGAGGCGCCCTATCTGCTCGCGAATCTCCGCCAGCTCGGTCTCGCGGGGATCGGTGTCGCCGGCCGCCATGGCGGCCGAAAGAGCCGCCGTGGCGACGGCGAGGAGCAACAGGATTCTCGACGCGATGACCATCCCGGGCGGCAAGTCTACTCCAGGAGCCCGCCGAGTTGTTCGAGAGCCGCGACGGCTCGCCCGCGGGATTCCTGCCCGACACCTGTTCTACGGCCGCAGGCTCCAGGCGTCACGCCGGCATCGGTGGCTCGAAAGGCCGTGACAGGTTCGGATCTCCGGGCACTACCCAGCGCCAGGGGTGCTCGGCGCCGGTCGAGAGCCCGACCCGCACGGTTTGTCCGGGCTCGGTTGGCGGCGGCATACCGTCTTCAGGCAACAGGATCCCGCGGTCGCCGGTGACCACGTCGCTGCCGTCGTCGACGCCGGTGATTCCCAGGGCCTGGCAGAGCTTCGCCGGCCCCGAGCACAGATCGCGGACCCGGCGTGCCGCGGGCCTCGCGCGGCGCATCTCTTCGATGCCGTCCGTGGGAGCCAGGGCGCGGATCAGCACAGCGGAGCAGATCCCCTCCTCGCCGCAGACCACGTTGGCGCACCAGTGCATGCCGTAGATGAAGTAGACGTAGAGGAACCCCGGCGGTCCGAACATGGTGACGGTGCGGCCGGTCATGCCGCGGTAGCCGTGACTGCCCGGATCTTCCGAGCCCGCGTACGCTTCCACCTCCACGATCCGCCCGCCGCGGCCGTCGCGGGTCAGCAGCTTGTTCAGCAGCTCCGGCGCGACCAGCCGGCTGTCGCGGCGAAAGAAGTCCCGGTCGAGTGGTGCCATGTCGGGCGAGCATTCTGGCACTTTTCTTGTCCCGACCGGCAAGTCGGGGTACGATGAACGATATGCAGTTGGACGAAGTCCTGGCGGAGATCAAGCAGGGAGACGTCTCCCTCGACGAGCTGTCTGACTTTTATCGCAGATTGAAGAAGATCGTTCTAAATCGCCGGAAGGCCCTCGCCGTCAAGGCCCCGATTCCAGAGGTGCTGTTGCGGCGAACCGCCTTCAAGGTGAAGCTGAGCAAGGTGGCTCCGCCCGAGGCGCGGGAGCGCCTGCACCGCGACCACGAGCGCTGTGTCCTCGCCGTCAGCCTGGAGACCGACAAGTTCGAGGGCGAGAAGCTGGAGTCCCTGCTGGGCTGGATCGACAGCCGTTTCGAGCGCTGTCTGGTGGTGGTCGCCGACAGTCTCTACCGGCTGACGCTGCAGATGACCGACGACGTGCCGGCCGACGAAGCGGTCTCCGGCGCTCGGGAGAAGGCGCAGGCCTGGGTCGAAGACAGTCAACCGTTGTTCGACCGTTTCGACGACAGCCGCTTCCGGGTGAGCTTCATCTCGGAGCTCGAGGACCACCCGCGCAGGATTCCCGTGGAGAAGGCAGTGCGCCGGCTCTATGATCGCGACCGAGCGTTTCGCCAGTCGGTTAACCTGTTCGCGCGAACCTACACCTCACGCATGTTGGCGGGTAGGGACATCGACCCGGAGGCCCTCGAGGCCAAGATGCGGATCGGCAGAGAGTACTTGATCCAGGAGATGGGCTACTTCGGGGCCTTGGCCGGCGAGAAGTGGGGCGTCATCTGCTATCCGGGCAACGTCAACACCTTCGTGGACGTCGCCAACGGCAGGTTCGACGGCGTGCCCTCGGTGTTCAAGAATCTCGTCTACTGCGCCCTGTCGATCAAGAAGCGGGGCATCCGGTTCCAGGACGAGCCCGAGGACGACGAGGTCTTCCGGCCGGCCCAGGGCAGGAGGCGGGCATGACCGACGTCGATCCAGGCCTGGCCGCCGGCGCGGGAAGCAGCGACGGGTTCGGTCTGCTCGAAGACTTTTCCGAAGACGACTGGGGCTTGTTCTTCACCTTTCTCGAGAGACATGACTTTGACGCCGGCGAGATGCTGCTGCGTCAAGGCGACCGCCGCCAGGCGATGTTCATCCTGACCAGGGGCACGCTCGAGGTGCGGGTCGAGACCGGCGATCGCTCCCACACCGTCGACGTCGTCGAGGAGGGCACGGTCTTCGGTGAGCAGTCGTTCGCCGACGGTGGCCCGCGTACGGCCACGATCGTGGCTGTCAGCGACGGCGAGTACTACCGGCTCGGCCAGGCCGATTTCGCGCGTCTGAGCGAGGAGCTCCCCGAGATCGCGCTGGCCTTCATGCGTGACGTGGCGCGCGTGCTCTCCCTTCGCTGCCGCCGGCTACAGCAGGTGCGCGCGCGTCTGTTGGGGGCCGGGGGCTGAGGGCTCAATTCGCTTCCTGCTCTCTCTCTTGGTTCCGGCGCCGTTTCTCTTCGTACATCGACCGGTCCGCCCGTTCGATCAGCTCTTCAATCGAGCACGGTTCTTCCGGGTCGTAGGCGGCGTATCCCAGGCTTATCGACAGGCGGAAAGGCTGCTGGGTGCCGCGGTTGAACTCGGCCAGATTGTCGTGCAGCCGCTGGGTGGGCGCGGTGAGCTCTCCGCTGTCGGTGTCGGGCAGCAAGATGACGAATTCGTCGCCTCCAAAGCGGGCCACGATGTCCGATTTGCGGAAGGTCTCGCGCAGCACCTTCGCAGCCGCGATCAGTGCCTCGCTGCCGACCACGTGGCCATGCTCGTCGTTGATTTCCTTGAGGCCGTCGACGTCGGCGAAAGCCAGCGACAGGTACGTCTTGTTGCGGCGTGCCAATCGTAGCTGCTGCTCGCCGAGAGTGGTGAAGCCGCGGCGATTGTAGAGACCGGTCAGGTCATCCTCGAGCGAGAGGTTGTGCAGCGACAGCTTGAGCTGATTTCTTTCGATGGCGTAGCGCATCGACCGCACCAGCAACTGACCGCCGAAGTTGCCCTTGACCAGGTAGTCCTGAGCCCCTTTCCGCACCGCGCTCACCGCCACCTTCTCGTCGTCGAGGCCGCTCAACACCACTACTGGCACCTCCGGCGCGTGTCGATTGACGGTGATGAAGGTCTCGAGACCGAAGCTGTCGGGTAGGTCCAGGTCGAGCAGCATGATGTCGATGCCGCCTTCGTCCAGGCGCGCCAGCCCGCTCGCCAATTGGTCGACGTGCTGCAGCAGGAACCGCCCCTCGCCCATGGTGGTCAGGATTCGGCGCAGCATGTAGGCGTCGCCGGGGTCGTCCTCGACCAGAAGCACGCTGGTGGCGAGCACGCTCATACCGAAGTCTCGGCGCCATCGCCGTCCAGGCGGGACTTCAAGAGGTTGTTCGCCAGCCCCGGGTTGGCCTTGCCGCGGCTCGCCCGCATCACCTGCCCGACGAAGAAACCCAACAGCGCGGTCTTGCCGGCTCGATACTCTTCGACCTTGTCCGAGTTCTCGTCGAGCACGCGGTCGACCAGGGTGCCGAGCTCGCCGGCGTCGGTGACCTGCTCGAGGCCCTTGCGGGCGACGATGGTCGCCGGGTCCTCGCCGGTGGCCAGCATGTCGGCGAACACTCCCTTGGCGATCTTGCCCGAGATCGTGTCGGTGATGATCAGGGAGACCAGCTCGCCGAGCTGCCGGCCGGCGAAAGGCAGGTCGCCCGGGGGCCTACCTTTCAGCTCTCGCCGGAGCTCGTTGACGATCCAGTTGGCGACCGTCTGCGGATGGGCGCAGACCTCGATCGCCTCGGCGAACAGCCTACCGAGATCGGCATCGGTGGCGAGCAGTCTGGCGTCCTGTTCAGGCAGACCCAGGGTATCCCGGTAGCGCTCGAGCTCGGCCTGCACTTCGGGCGTCAGGTCGTCGAGCTCGGCCGGCGCGGCCGCGGCCAGGGACTGGCGCCGCTGACGCTCCTTGACAGCAGCCTTCTCCGCCGCCTTCTCGGCCGCGGCGGCGCTCCGGCGAGCGCTGTGGCCGTCACCGGAGATCTTCGCCCAGGTGTCGCGCAGCGTGACCGTACGATTGACCACCAGGGCGCCCTCGGCGCTGTCCTGATCGACCACGAAGTAGCCCTGGCGCTCGAACTGGAACCGATCGCCGGCCGCGGCCTCGGCGACGCTCGGCTCGATTCGGCTCGCGGTCAGAATTTCCAGCGAGGCGGGGTTCAGGAAGGTTCTGAAATCAGCTTCCTGGCCGGCCGGGTCCTCGTGAGTGAACAGCCGGTCGTAGAGCCGCACCTCGAGCGGTAGCGAGTGCTCCGCGCACACCCAGTGGATCGTGCCTTTCACCTTGCGCCCGTCGGGCGCGTCGCCACCGCGGGTCGCCGGATCGTAGCTGCAGCGCAGCTCCGTCACCTCATCGGTGGCCTCGTCGCGGATCACTCTCTCACAGCGGATGATGTAGGCGTAGCGCAGGCGCACCTCGCGCCCCGGGGCCATGCGGAAGAAGCCCTTCGGCGGATCTTCGTGGAAGTCGTCGCGCTCGATCAGGATCTCGCGCGAGAATGGCAACCGGCGTGAGCCCTCTTTCGGCACGTCGTGGGGGTAGTAGGGCGCCTCGAGCTCTTCCCGCTGTTCCTCCGGATAGTTCTCGATCACCACCTTGAGCGGTCGCAGCACGGCCAGCACCCGCGGCACCCGCTGGTTGAGATCGTCGCGGATCGAGAACTCGAGCTGCGCCAGGTCGGTGACGTTCTGGGTCTTGGCGATGCCGGCGCGGTCGCAGAAGTTGCGGATCGACCCCGGTGTGTAGCCGCGGTGCCTAAGCCCCGAGATTGTCGGCATGCGGGGGTCGTCCCAACCCGAGACGTGCCCTTCCTGGACCAGCACGAGCAGCTTTCGCTTGCTCATCACCGTGTAGCTCAGGTTGCGGCGCGCGAACTCGATCTGTTGCGGATGGTGGTCGACCGGCGTGTTGTCGAGCACCCAGTCGTAGAGCTCTCGGTTGTTCTCGAACTCGAGCGTGCACAAGGAGTGGGTGATGTCCTCGATCGAGTCGGAGAGGCAGTGGGTGAAGTCGTACATCGGGTACATGTGCCACTGGTCTCCCGTGCGGTAGTGGTGCGCCCGGCAGATGATGCGGTAGAGCACCGGATCGCGCATCAGCATGTTGTTGGCCGCCAGGTCGATCTTGGCCCGCAAAACGCGACGACCGTCCTCGAACTCGCCCGCCTTCATTCGCGCGAAGAGTTCCAGGTTCTCCTCCACCGAGCGGTCGCGATAGAGGCTCGGGCGGCCCGGTTCCTTGATGGTGCCGCGGTACTCCCTGATCTCCACCTCGTTCAGATCGTCGACGTAGGCCTTGCCGGTGCGGATCAGGTGCACCGCGTGCTGGTACAGTTCCTCGAAGTAGTCCGAAGCGTGGAATTTCCGATCCGCCCAGTCATAGCCCAGCCAGCGGATGTCGCGCTGGATGGCCTCGACGTACTCCATGTCCTCGGTGGTCGGGTTGGTGTCGTCGAAACGCAGATTGCACGTGCCGCCGAACTGTTCGGCGACGCCGAAGTTGAGCCAGATCGACGTCGCGTGGCCGATGTGGAGATAGCCGTTCGGCTCCGGCGGAAACCGCGTCGCCACCCGGCCGCCCCACTTGCCGGAGGCGATGTCGTCGGTTACGATCGCGCGGATGAAATCCGAAGGCGGAGCGTCGCCCGGTTTCTCGTCGGCGGGGTCTGTCGGACGCGGAGGGTCGATGTTCGGTGCGGTCACGGTGGGTACCTCGGCTCAGATCCTGGAAGCGTACAGGAAGAGGCCGAGGAGGGGCTACCCGAAGGTGTCGCAGGCGTCCGGGTCGCCGGTGGTGTAGCCCTGCTTGAACCACTCGGCGCGTTGCTGGGCCGAGCCGTGGGTGAAGGACTCGGGGTTGACGTAGCCGCGGCCCGACATCTGCTGGATGCGGTCGTCGCCGACCGACGCGGCGGCCCGCAGACCTTCCTCGACGTCGCCGGGCTCGAGCAGCTGCATCTCGTCGGCGGTCCGCGCCCACACTCCCGCTAGACAGTCGGCCTGGAGCTCCATGGCGACGGAGAGCTGGTTCTTCTGCCGCGGGTTCTGGGCCTGGGCCTGGCGCACCTGGCGCGAGATGCCGAGCACGGTCTGCACGTGATGACCGACTTCGTGGGCCAGCACGTAGGCCTGGGCGAAGTCGCCCGGAGCGCCGAAACGGCGGCTGAGCTCGTCGTAGAAGCTGAGGTCGAGATAGACCTTCTCGTCCGCCGGGCAGTAGAACGGGCCGCTGGCGGCCTGCCCCATGCCGCAGGCCGACGGGTAGGCGTCGCGGAACAGCACCAGCTTGGTGTCCCGGTACTTGCCGGCAAGCAGCTGGTGCCAGAGATCCTGATTGCGGTCGAGTACGTCGCCGACGAAGGACACGTGATCCGCTTCCGGATCGACGCCGCCGGGCGCCGGGGCAGTTTGCTCGCGGGGGGCTGGTGTCGAGATGCCGCCGCCACCACCGCCGGCGTCGAGCAGCGAGAAGAAGTCCTGCTTGAAGACCATGCTGAGTACCAGCAGCAGCAGGATGCCGCCGCAGCCCATCTGGGCGCCGCCACGCCGGGTCCGCGGGATCGGCAGACGCATCCGCCGGCCGCCGCTCTCGAAACGGCGATCTTCCACGTTGGCACTCCGGTGTCCTTTCCTCCAGCGCATGACTTTCCCTTCCTGGCCAGCTTGCGTTGTGTCGCTATCCTCCCGAGGATATCAGTTCGACCTATGATTCACGCCCCGAACCTGGAGGCACCAATGGACAGCGACAGACAGCACATCGCCGGTATTCTGCCGCCGATCACCACACCTTTCGACGACGCGGGCGGCGTCGACCTCGGCGCCCTGGCCGCCAACATCGAGCGCTACAATCGCACCGGGCTCTCCGGCTACGTCGCCTTCGGCTCGAATGGCGAGGCTGTCCACCTGAGCGCGGAGGAGCGGGGCCGCGTGCTCGAGACGCTTCGTCGATCCGCCGCGCCGGGCCGGGCGCTGATCGCCGGCGTCAACGAGCAGTCGACCGTGGCGGCGATCCGGGCGACCCGGCAGGCCGCGGACGCCGGTGCCGACATGGCGCTGGTCATCACGCCCTATTTCTACAAGGCGGCGATGACCCAGGGGACGCTGCGCCGCTTCTTCCTCGAGGTCGCCGACGCTTCGCCGTTGCCGATCCTGATCTACAACATTCCCCAGAATACCGGCGTCATGGTCGCGGCGATGACCTTCGCCGAGCTGGCGAAGCATCACAACGTCGCGGGTTTGAAGGACAGCTCGGGCAACATGGCGGCTCTGTCCGACACCCTGGCCATGGTACCGGGGGACTTCGACGTCCTGGTCGGTAGCGCCGCCATCCTCTACCCGGCGCTCGCGGCCGGCGCGGCCGGCGCCATCTTGGCGGTGGCCTGCGTGGCACCGGCGGCCTGCATCGAGCTCTTCGAGATGGTGGGTGCGGGCGACCACGCGCGGGCGCTCGACCTGCAGCGGCGGCTGGCGCCCCTCGCCAGCCTGGTCACGACGGAGCTGGGCATCGCCGGCTTGAAAGCCGTTGCCGACCTGGCCGGTTTCGTGGGTGGGGCGCCGCGTGGACCGCTCACACGGGTCAACGAGACGCACCGGCCGCGGATCGAGGCGGTGATGCGCGACAGCGGGTTTTTCGATCGGCCGCTGAGCTGAGCTTGTACTGATAGGTTGCGCTCGATGCGTGAAGACCCGACCCACGAGCCCCCACGCTTCGTCGTAGGCATCGATCTGGGGACCACCAACTCGGCGGTCAGCCAGGTCGATACCGAGGAGAAACCGTGGCGCGTCGAGACGTTCGACCTCCTGCAACTGACCGCGCTCTCGACGCTCGAACGCCGCGAGACGCTGCCGTCTTTTCACTACCAGCCGACCGTCGCCGATTCCGATGGCGGCGCGCTCGATCTGCCGTGGCAGAGCGGCGAGCCGAGCCACGTCGTCGGCACCCTGGCGCGTGATCGCGGCGCCGAGGTACCGGGACGGCTGGTGGCGTCGGCAAAGTCGTGGCTCAGCCACTCGGGTGTCGATCGGACCGCGGCACTGCTGCCCTGGCACGGCGCGGCGGACGTGCGCAAGGTGTCGCCCATGGAGGTCAGCGCTCGCTACCTGGCCCATGTCCGCCAGGCCTGGGGTCACGCCTACCCCGAGCACCCGCTCGAGGAGCAGGACGTGGTGCTCACGGTGCCGGCCTCCTTCGACGAGATCGCTCGCGAGCTCACCGTGGCGGCGGCCAAGAAGGCCGGTCTGCCCCGGGTGGTGCTGATCGAGGAGCCCCAGGCTGCTTTCTACGCCTGGATCTACCGCCGAGACCAGAGCGGTGAGGCAGCGCTCGAAGCCGGGCAGAATGTGCTGGTGCTCGACGTCGGTGGCGGCACCACCGATCTCACCCTGATCCGGGTGGAGGACGAGGCGGACGGCGGTCTCATGTTCCGCCGGGTGGCGGTGGGCGACCACCTGATCCTGGGCGGCGACAATCTCGACATGGCGCTCGCCCACCACCTCGAGGAGAGGCTGGCGAAAGGCGGCCTCGACCGGCGGCAGTGGAGCGTGCTCATCCACCGGTCGCGTCAGGCGAAGGAGACGCTGCTCGGCCGCCTGCCGCCGGAGAAGGTGGTGATCACCCTGCCCGGCGGCGGCTCGAGGTTGCTCGGCGGCGCGCTCTCCGTGGAGCTTGGCCTGGAGGAGACCCGCGAGCTGCTGGTCGAAGGCTTCCTGCCGCGGGCGACCCTGGCCGAGGCGCCGGCGCCGCGGGCCTCGGGTTTCCGCGAGCTGGGTCTGCCCTACGCGCCCGATTCAGGGATCACCCGCTACCTGGCGAAGTTCCTGTCGTCGCACGGTGAGGACGGCGCGGCGGTACGCCCGGACGTGGTGCTATTCAACGGTGGCTTCTTCGCCGGCGAGGCGCTGCGCGACCGGGTGCTGGAGGTGCTCGGGTCCTGGTTCGGTGACGGCGGCTGGGCGCCGCGGGTGCTGCGTTCCGAGCGCCTCGACCTGGCGGTCGCCCAGGGCGCTGCCTATTTCGGCATGGTGCGTCGCGGCGAAGGTGAGCGGATCCGTGGCGGCCTGGCCCATGCCTACTACATCGGCGCCGAACAGCACGGGGCGGCGGGCGCGGCGGCGCTGTGCCTGGTGCCGTCGGGCCTCGAGGAAGGCCACGACGTGACTCTCGAGACGAGCTCCGCGACAGACCTGGACTTCGAGCTGCTGATCCGCGAGCCGGTCGAGTTTCCGATCTTTACCTCGAGCACGCGGTCAGGAGATCGCCCGGGCGACCTGGTGGAGGTAGATCCCGAGCAGCTAAAGGCTCTGCCGCCGATCCGCACGGTGCTGCGCTCGGGCAAGAAGAAGGGCGCGGAGAAGGTCCGTGTACGCGTGCACGCACGGCTCACCGAGATCGGTACGCTCGCCGTGTGGTGCTCCGAGGCGGTGGGCAACCGTAGCTGGCGGCTGGAGTTCGACGTGCGCTCGGCCGTCCAGACCGACGTTTCGGAGCACCAGGCGGTGGGCGAGGCCGCGGGTATCGTGGAGGAGGAGACGGTCGCCACCTGCGAGCGGCTGGTGGACGAGGTCTTCGGGTTCCAGGGAAAGACCGCGCGCCCCGAGCAGCTGACCAAACGGCTCGAAGAGGCGGCCGGGCAGGGGCGTTGGGAGTGGCCGCCATCATTGCTGCGCGCCATCTGGCAGGCGCTTGCCGACCGCGAGCGCGGTCGCGCCTACTCGATCGCGCACGAGGCGCGCTGGCTCAACCTGTTGGGCTTCGCCCTGCGCCCCGGCTTCGGCGTGGCGGTCGACGACTGGCGAGTGGGGCGTACCTGGCAGCTCTTTCACCGCAATCTGGTGCACGCGCGCAACGAGATGTGCCGGGGCGAGTGGTGGGTGCTCTGGCGCCGGATCTCGGGCGGCCTGACCGCCGGCCAGCAGCGTGCGCTGGCGCAGAGCCTCCTGGCGCAGCTCAAGGGGCCGGCGGGCGAGAAGCTCCGCCGCCGCACCCACGAGGCGGCCGAGATCCGCCGACTGTTGGCGTCATTGGAATGGCTCGAGCCCCAGGTCAAGGAGCGCTTGGGAGAAGAAGCGCTCCTTGACCTGGACCAGTACGGCGTCAAGGTGCTTTCGGGCGCCCAGCACTGGGCGCTGGCGCGGCTCGGCGCTCGCGTGCCGGCATACGGCCCGCCGAGCGGCGTGGTCGACGTCGAGATCGTCGAGACCTGGCTGGAGCGGGCTATGGCGGTCGGCGGCGGCGCCCGCGAGCTGGTCTTCGCGGTCATGCAGATGGCGCGTCTGACCGGCGACCGGTTCCGCGACGTGTCCAACTCCGTGCGTGAGCGAGTGCTCGAATGGCTGGCGGCTCGCGGCGCGTCGGATCATTACCTGGAGCTGGTGCGCGAGGGCGGCGAGCTCGATACGGGTGAGGAGCGCTTGGTCTTCGGCGACAGCCTGCCGCGGGGATTGGTGATCCGTTAGGTGTCCGGTCCCCTGCGGGCGGCGCTGCGCTTCGAGCGCAGTACCTGCAGGTGCCGGCAGGGGGCGCATAGGCCGGCACCGGCGACCTGGGCGCGGTCTTCCGCGGTCGGGGGTGGGGCGTTCAGGGCCATCGAATCGTTGCCAACTCGTCCCCGCGGTGGTCCTTCTCGCCCGTCTTCAGGGGGTGATTCGCCCCGGACACGGAGAAAAATGTCGAATTCCACATATTCTATGAAACGGATTCATGGTGAAGGACGTATATCTAAGTGAGAGAGGGTTGCAAGACAACCCAAACCCGCCGGGGCTCGACGGATCGCATCCGTGATTCGGCACAATTGAGCGCCACTAGGCGGAGCGAGAATCTACTACAAGAGCTCCGTACTAACCCCATATCCCACACCTTCCGCGGCCGCCCGGCCGCGCGATTCATACCACCAGGGGGGCCGATTCGGCCCCCCTCGGCCATTTATGGGGAATGACGAGGCCGTCATTCGTCGCGCAGCGCCACCGACGGGTTCACCCGAGCGGCGCGAAAAGCCGGCACCGAGCAGGCGATCAGGGTGACGGTGAGCGAGAAGGTGACGATCGCCAGCACGTCGGTGAGCTCCACTCGGAAGGGTACCGAATCGATGAAGTAGATGGCCGCGATCTCCGGCCCGAAACGGATCAGCTCGAGCTCGGTGATCAGCCACGCGGCGCCACCCCCCAGCAGCACGCCGGACAGCGTTCCCATTGCGCCGAGGCTCAGCCCATAGGTGGCGAATACCCACCACAGCTCGCGCGGTGACAGCCCGAGCGAGGCGAGCACCCCGATGTCGCGCATGCGTTCGCGCACCAGGATCACCAGCGTCGAGGCGACATTGAAAGTCGAGACCACGACGATGACGCCGAGCACGAAGAAGAGCGCCCATTCCTGGAGCTTGAGAGCCGCGAACAACTGCCGGTTGAGCTTTTGCCAGCGCTGGACCATCCAGTCCGATCCCAGCTCGCGCTCGATCCCGGCGGCGATCTGCTCGGTGCGTTCGGGGTCCTCGAGCTTGAACTCCATCACGTCGAGCCCGGTGTCGCCGCGCGCCCGGCGAAGAACCTCGCCGTCGAGGATGATCCAGCTGGCGTCGAACTCCGCGAAGCCGGTGGAAAACGAGTCCGCGAACCGCACGCTGCGGTAGCGGAAGCGCGGCCGGGTGCCGGTCAGGTCGAGGACCACCAGACGCAGGACGTCGCCCGGCTCGACCGACAGCTGGCGCTGCAGCTCGGTGCCCAGCAGCGCTCCGGGGATGCCGTCCTCGCCGGGCTCGAGCAGGGCGGGCGGATCCCCCGACGCGATCTTGCGCACGGTCGGATCGTAGCCCGGCTCGACGCCTCTCAGGACCACGCTCACCCCCTCGGGCGAGCCCGCGCTGGAGATCGACCCTTCGCCGTAGGCGACCCGGCCCATGCGGGCGACTCCCGGCACCGCTCCCGCCCGTTCGAGCTCGGCGGCGTAGCTCTCGAAGCCGCCCTGGACCAGGGGCGAGGCGATCACCTCGCCCTGCAGACCGATCAGCTTGTGCTGGAGATCCTCGGTGTAGCCGGTCATCAGCGCCATGGCGATCACCATGGCCGTGACGCCGAGGGTGGTGGCGATGAACGCGGCCCAGGCGGTTGACGACAGGATCTGGCTGCGGTCGCCGAGCATGTAGCGCCAGGCGATGGCCCAGATCAGCGGCAGTCGGCGTTGGAGGAGCTTGCTCGCCATCGATGGCTCTGGTCGAGAAAACGGAGTTGCGAAAAACAGGCCGTGGCCTTGGGGTCGGGCTCTCGGCGGGGTATCATGCTGGCGCGCTATCATACAGACATAGGAGAGGCCGATGCCGCGAGCCCTCCCGGTCAGACCTGAGGAGTCAGTCATGAGTCGATCTCGCCGCCCGTTTGGACTGCCGCTGATTCCCAGCTCCCTGTTGATCGCCGGGATGCTCCTGGTGGCCGCTCCCGCCTGGGGCTACATCGTCTTCCTGAAAGACGGCTCCCAGATCACCACCAAGGAGAAATACCGCATCGAGGGCGACCGGGCGATCCTGGTCCTGCCCAGCGGTACCACGGCCTTCTATCAGGCCTCCGAGATCGACATCGAGAAGACCGCCAAGGTGAACGAGGTGGAGCTCGGCAATGCCAGGATCATCGAGGGCCTGGACAAACCGAGGAGGGTACCCAAGAAGCCGCAGCCCGCGGACGAGGACCCGAGCTTCGGGGAATACATCTCCGGCCGCAGCCTGGCCCTGCCCGAGCTCAAGAAGCGACAGGCCGCGGACAAACCGCAGCGAGGCGAGCTGCCCACCACCCAGGCCGGCTTCGTCGACCTCCAGGCTTTGCGGCGGGTGCCGTACCCGAACACCGAGATCACCTCCCAGGTGCTCGGTTATCTCAAGGGCCAGGGGGTCGATCGGGTGCGGATCTTCCAGGGAACCCGGTCCGATCGTCCATTGCTCGAGGTGGTCGCCGCGTCCGAGGCCTCGGTGTTCAAGGCGATCACCGACTCGGCCCAGGGTCTGGCGCAGATCCACGAGCGCTTCCCCGATCAAGTCGGCGCCTTCGAGCTGGTCTTGATGAACGATTCGCAACAGCGGGCCGGCCAGTTCCTGCTCACCCCGGAGCGCGCCGACATGCTGGTCTCGGGCTCGCTCACCGTGTCGCAGTTCTTCCTGCGCTACGTCGAATTCTAGCCAGCCAGGCCACGGCCCGCGGTTTCCACCGCGGAAGAAACCATGTCGAAATATCTCGAGGTCTTCGTCGCGGGCTATGAGAGCTACGCCCGCTACCTGTGGGGTGAGCTCACCCATCCCCACCTGAAGAACTACGTCTACTGGCTGATCGGCGTCTCGCTGTTCTTCTTCGTCCTCGAGCTGTTGCGGCCGTGGCGGCCCGAGCAGCCGCGGTTCCGAAAGGACTTCTGGCTCGACGCCTTCTACATGTTCTTCAACTTCTTCCTGTTCTCCCTGATCATCTACAACGCCGCCTCGGACGTGGTGGTCAACCTGGTGTCGGACGCCCTGACGGCGATCGGGGTGGAAAACCTGGTGGCGATCGAAGTGCGCTCATGGCCGGCCTGGCTGCAGCTCGTGGTGCTGTTCCTGGTCCGCGACTTCGTGCACTGGAACGGCCACCAGCTGCTCCACCGCGTGCCCTTCCTGTGGGAGTTCCACAAGGTGCACCACTCGGTGGAGCAGATGGGGTTCGCCGCGCACCTGCGCTATCACTGGATGGAGAACGTCGTCTACCGCGCGATCGAGTACCTGCCGCTGGCCATGATCGGCTTCGGCATCAGCGATTTCTTCATCGTCCACGTCTTCAGCCTGGCGGTGGGGCACTTCAACCACTCGAACTGGAAGCTCGAGCTGGGGCCGCTGAAGTACGTCTTCAACAACCCACAGATGCATATCTGGCACCATGTAAAGAACCTGCCGGCGAACCGGCCCCACGGCATGAACTTCGGGCTGACCCTGAGCCTCTGGGACTACCTCTTCGGCACCGCCTGCATCCCCGAGGACGGTCGCGACATCGAGCTCGGTTTCACTGATCTGGAGGAGTTTCCCAAAACCTTCGTGGGCCAGAGCCTGCACGGCTTCGGCCGCCGTCGCCAGCGGAGCGCGTGATGACCAGAACCATCCTTTCGTGCCTCGATGATCACGCCCGGAACCATCCGGGAGCCACCGCCTACGCGGCCAAGGAAAGCGGGGAGTGGCGCCTGTCGACCTGGGCCGAGTTTCGCGCCCAGGTCGAAACTGTCGGCCGTGCCTTGATCGCTCTGGGGCTGCAGCCCGGCGACACCGTCGGCATCCTGGGTTTCAACCGGCCCGAGTGGACGATCACCTGCCTCGGCACCATGGCCGCCGGAGGCTCGCCGGTAGGCATCTACCAGACTTGCTCGCCCAAGCAGGTCGGCTACATTCTTCAGCACGCCGAGTCGCGGGTAGTGGTGGTGGAGAACGAAGAGCAGTGGCAGAAGGTTCACGAGGTGCGAGACGAGCTGCCGGCGCTCGAGCACGTCGTCGTGATGCGCGGAAGCCAGATCCCGGACGTCCTGGGCTGGGATGCTTTTCTGGATCGCGGGCACGAGTCCGAGGGCGCGGCGCTCGAGGAGCGGCGGGGGGCGATCCGCGGCGATCAACTGGCAAGCCTGATCTACACCTCGGGCACCACCGGCACTCCCAAGGGGGTCATGCTGTCGCACTCGAACCTGGTCGAGACGGCGCGGATCGCCGACAGCCTGCACGGCCTGGGGACCGAAGACAGCACTCTGTCCTACCTGCCGCTGGCTCACATCGCCGAGCAGATGATCTCGGTCTACCTGGCAATCTATTCGGGCTTCGCGGTCTACTACGCGGAGTCGATCGACAAGCTGGCCGACAATCTACGAGAGGTGAAGCCGACGATATTCTTCGGCGTGCCGCGGGTCTGGGAGCGCATCCACGCCACGGTGACGGGCAAGCTCCAGACCGCTCCGGCGCTTCGCCGCCGTCTGGCCACCTGGTCGCTCGACGTCGGCCGCCGAGCGACCATGCGGCGCCTGGAGGGTGGCGTCCCCGGTGGCCTTCTGGCGCTCCAGGCACGCCTGGCCGACAAGCTGGTGCTGTCGAGGGTCCGGGATCTGCTGGGACTGTCGCGCGCGCGGCTTTGCGCTTCCGGCGCCGCACCCATCCGCCGCGACGTGCTCGACTTCTTCGCTTCCCTTGGGCTGGTGATCTATGAGGTCTACGGCCTTTCCGAGACCTCCGGCCCGGGTACCTGGAACAACCCTCGGCGGGCCAAGCTCGGCACCGTGGGGCCGGCGCTGCCAGAGGTGGAGCTCGAGATCGCCGAAGACGGCGAGGTGCTGTTCAAGGGGCCGAACGTCTTTCTGGGCTATTTCCGCGATCCCGAGTCCACGGCCGAGGCGCTCGAGGACGGCTGGTTTCATACCGGCGACGTCGGCGAGCTCGACGCCGATGGTTTCCTCTCGATCACCGGCCGCAAGAAGGAGCTGATCATCACCTCCGGCGGCAAGAACATCGCCCCGACCGGCATCGAGGCCGAGCTCAAGCGCATCGACCTGGTGGGCGAGGCGGTGGTCATCGGCGACGCCCGGCGCTTCGTCTCGGCGCTCATCACCCTCGAGGAGGAAGCCGCCGCCCGCTTCGCCGCCGAGCACGGCGGCGACACGGCCGCGTTGCACGAGAGCGACCAGGTGCGGCGGGCGCTGCAAGAAGGCGTCGACGGCGTCAACGCCAACCTGGCCCGGGTCGAGTCAGTCCGAGAGTTCCGCGTTTTGCCGAGGAGCTTCAGCGTCGACGAGGGCGAGCTGACGCCGACCCTGAAGCTGCGGCGGCGGGAGATCGAGGAGAACTGGGCGGAGTTGATCGAGGAGATGTACGGGTAGGCGCCCGGCCGACCCGAACAAGGCGAGCGGCTCCGACCAGATCAAACCGACTGCGGTTCGACAGGTCGCGAGGGCTTCCGCAAGGCCGTCAACAGACCGAGAATTCCGAACACGACGGCAACCGGGGCCGCGGTCTGGAGGGGAATCCTGGCCTCCTTCTCGAACGTCTCGAAGAAGTCAGGGTCCGTGATGTCGTTCGCCTCGGCGAAGGCGGTCGCCTTCTGCTTGCCGTTCGAGTACCCGGTAAAGCCAGAGGCCAAGCACAACGCGGCGACGACAATCAGGGACACGCCGGCCACTTTGCGGAGCGTCATGGTGCGTGGCGACTGAAAGACCAGCAAAGCCACGACGGCGAAGGAAGCCGAGATTCCGAGTCCGGTCAAGCCCAATACGGCCCACATCCAGGGGCCACCCGCGAGAAACCATTCCATCAGGGTCATGATCTGCCTCCTTGAACCGGTTACGGCTGGCGAGCCCGCGTATTCAGCCTGAGGCAGTCGCCGGCCCTTGTCGCCGCCATGGAGGTAGGTGGGCGCGCCGCTGTTACCGTCCCCGAGCCGACCGACTGCGGACTCCGCCCAGACAGGAGCCAACCATGCGCCACGCCGTCATGCCTGAGCCCGTCTCGTGCCCCCTCGTCGCCCGGCCACCGATCGATCTCGACGTGCCGTCGCGCGTCGAGACCGCGACTTTCGCCCTGGGCGCTCCCTATCCCGACTTCCGCGGCCTCGTGGACTCCACCACCGCGGCACGCCTCAACGGCTATCTCGGTGGCTCGCGCACTCAGGACCTGCGGCGAGGCGATCTCGGGCGGCTGGGCCTGTCGGAGGCGGGACCGCGCATCCTGAGGAAAGAAGCGCGCCGGCCCTCTTGACAGTGCCGGCCGGCTCTGGAGGCGATGGTGTCGGGTACGTTCTGCGGCTCGTGCCCGATCTTTCTCTTCTCCGCCAAAGATCGGGCGCGGTTTTTACGTCTATCAATGGATGAGACCTTCGCAATCCAGCGAGGGCTCTTCCCGGAGGACGTGGATGCCCAGCAAGCAGACCCCGCATGACGGCAGCTACCGTCGACTCTTCTCCCACGCTCGGATGGTCCGCGATCTGATCGAGCGCTACGTGGCGCCACCATGGATGGACCGCCTCGATTTCTCGACTTTGGAGATGGTGCCGGCGCACTACGTCAGCGAGGACCTCGAGCAGCGCGAGAGCGATGTCGTCTGGCGGCTGCGCTACGGCCCGGAGGGCGACTGGTTCTATGTCTACATCCTGATCGAGTTCCAATCCGAGGTTCTTCGGTTCATGGCGATCCGGGTGCTGACCTACGTCATGCTGCTCTATGAGGACCTGATTCGAAAGAAGCGACTCACCGGATCCAGAAATCTTCCTCCTGTCGTACCGATTGTGCTCTACAATGGAGAGCGTCAATGGACGGCACCGCTCCAGGTGGCGGAGCTCGTCGAGTCGATACCTGGCCAGGAGCGCCATGTGCCGCGCTTCGAATGCCTGGTGATCGACGAGGGGCATCTGCCACGGGAGCGGCTGGAGCCGCTCGACAACCCGGTGGCCGGGGTGTTTCAGCTGGAGCGTTCGAAGGGCGTCGAGGAGATCCGGCGGATTATCGATTCGCTGCTCGAGATTCTCGGCGACCCAGAGCTTCGGGAGCTGCGGCGAGACATGGCGACTTGGTTACGGCGAGCGGTACTGCCGGCACGATTGCCTGGGATCGAGATACCCGAGCTTCAGGATCTTCAGGAGGCGAAGACCATGTTGGCGGAACGAGCAGCGAGGTGGCCGCAGGAATGGATGGCAGAGGGCTATCAGAAGGGGAGAGAGTCGGGCTTGCTGGAGGGCCGGCGGGCGACGGTGGCCGAGCTGATAGAGACGAGATTCGGCCCGATGGAGGCTCGTCATGAGACCTTGATCGGCAGTGGCTCGGAGGATCAGTTGAGAGAGTGGCTGAAGAACATCCTCCGTGCGAAGACGGTCGACGACGTCTTCGAATCCGAGTAGTTCAGACTCCCGCCCGAAGACCGCCAAGTATTCAGAGCCTGAGACGCTGTTCGCTTGGCGGGCGCAAACGGGGAGTGCTCGCCAGCCATAGGGTACACAGCCCGATTACCAGACAGAGCGGCGTGTACAACCACGTGTCCCAGAACGCGAAGTCCGTTCCGGTGATCGACCTGAAGAAACCGAACATCCGGAGCTCGCCGATGGATCGGAGAACGAAGACGGCTCCGAGCACCAGGCACGCCAAGGTCGAGAACCACGGCGGAACGAAGCGCAGGATCAAGTCGCCACGAGTCAGGACGACCAGCACCGCCAGAGCCAGTGCAGCGGCAACTCCCAGCCAGGAGATGCTCGACGGATGAGCCAGCACGCGATCCGGGAGCTCGGGGATCACCGGCAGGTCGACCCATACGCCGAAGGCGCCGATGACGTGGAACGCACACAACAGGGCGAAGACGGTGGCGAGGAAGATCGCCAGTGTGCTCGTCAGCGCCCGCGGCATGGTTGAATCTCTCGATGGTTTGAGGGATGTGTGGACATTTCCAGGGCCGCTTGCGGCGGAGTCAGGCCGTCTCGGTCAGCGCATGGCATAGTCGACGGTCACGACGGCCGTGATCTTCTTGGCGATGGACGAGGTGTCGTCGTATGAATCCTCCGAGATGTTCGCCGAGTCGGCGGAGCGCACACTGAATGCGCCCTGGCGAGCCGCTCGCAGCGGGCCCAGCTCGACGCCGCTGCCGTCGGCGAGGGTCTGAGCGCGCTCCCGAGCGTCCCTGGTCGCGGCCACGAGCAGCTCGCTCTTGAGCTGGTTGACGCCGCTGAAATAGTACCGTGGCTTGCCCGTGTGGACCTTGACGCCTTCGCCGATCAACGCTCCGATCGAGGTGGAGCTCATGGCGACGGCTTCGACGTCTCGCGTCTTGATCTCTATGGTCTGCGATAGCTCATAGGTCTCGAGCTCCGCGGTCTCGTAACCTTGGCTGTTGCGTTTCCGGCGTTCGTTGATGTCGACTTGCAGGACGGCGACCTCGGGGCTGGTGAGGTTGCTCCCATCGAGGAACGCCAGGACACTATGCCGGTGGCTCTCGAGCGCTGCGTACGCCTCTGCCAACTCGGGGTTGTTGGCGCTGACGGTGACGCTCCAGATGGCAAGGTCGGACTCCGCGGCGATCTCCGCGTAGCCCCGTACCTTGATGATCTGGTGGGATGTCCTGATGTCCCTCGCTGCGCTCGCGGCGATATGGGTCGAGACCACGAGGCCGGCGGCGAGCAAGAGACCGAAGAGCCCAAGCCCTTTACCCTTTTGCATAGCGGGATCCCTTCCATCCTTCGATCATGAATCCGAGGTCTTGGCAGCCAATGGCGTAGTGATGCTGTGACTCATGACTCATGACTCATGAGGAGCTTACTACGATTGTGAAGTGGATGATGCGGCGCGCGGAAGAGACGGGCTCGATTGCGCCACGACGCCTCCTCCAGCCATGGGTGCCGTGTAGCCGTTTCACCAACTCCTCGGGGCCGCTTGGACTTCCCAGCAACCGCTGCGCGGTGCTGTCGGCGCCGCGGAGAATACGAAGCAGGGGCCGCGGGGCGGTCGTGTGATCGCGGACGGTGCTCCGCGACCGCCGCGCGGAGCTCGTGTCGACGCGCCGGGCGCCCAGCGGCGGCCGCGGACGACTCTGGCAGCCGCGCAGGGTCCTCCGCAGCGGCCGCGGGGGACCCTGGACGCCGCGGAGAGTCCCGCGCGGCGGGCGTCGCCCCGCCCGCGCGATCGCGCGACTCCTCCGCGGCGGGTGTTCCGAGGTCTGCGCGTTCGCGCGACTCCTCCGCGGCGGGTGTTCCGAGGTCTGCGCGTTCGCGCGACGTCTCCGCGGCGGGTGTTCCGAGGTCTGCGCGTTCGCGCGACTCCTCCGCGGCGGTTGCGGAGCAGTTGCGCGTTCGCGCAACGTCTCCCCGGCGGCTTGGCAGGTAAATTGCTCATCTGCTGGCGAGTGTGTTATCCGCTGCCCTACATCTACGACGTCGTCGTCTACCAGGAGCCCGAGTGGTGGCGATGCTCGAGGAGCACCCGGAGGTGGGGGAGCTGGATGCGTTGGTGGCGGAGCGGCTTTCGGAGCTTTAGCTCAGGCGCAGATCTCGAGCGCTCCCGGCAGCACCTCGATCGACCGCGGGACGATCCTCAGGATCTCGCCGTCGACCATCACCTCCACCGGTTCGGTGACTTCGAACTCGATCCGGGGGGCGGCGCGGGCCGAGACGGTGGGCATCCGGACGTGGGTGCCGCGGTAGATCCTGGGGAAGGCGCGGACGATGGCCAGGCGGCCCAGGGGCTCGACGCGGATCAGGTCGGCCAGGCCATCGCTGACGCTGGCTGACGGCGCCATCATCATGGCGCCGGCGGTGTAACGGCTGTTGCAGACGCACAGCAGGGTCAGCGGCCGCGTCTCGAGCTCGCCGCCTTCGACGCGCAGCGCCAGCGTCTTGTGCCGCAGGCGGGCGAGGCTGTGCAGAACGCCGATCACGTAGCCCAGGTTGCCCCAGCGCTTGTAGCGGCCGCGCAGGGTGTTGATGGTGACGTCGGCGGCAAAGCCGAAGCCGAAGAGGTTGACGAAGTGGACTTTGCCCTCGGCGTGGGTCAAGCGCAGTACGTCGCAACTGCGCCGCCGGCCCTCGATCAGGGCGCGGACGGTGTGCTCGGAGCCGTCTTCCGCGGCCGTTTCGTCGACGAACTCGCGCAGAAACGAGTTACCGGTACCCAGCGGCAGCACGCCGAGTCGGGCCCGGCGCTCCGGGTCCTGCTCGAAGCCGCCATTCGCAAGGCCGTTGACCACCTCGCAGCAGGTACCGTCGCCGCCGACGGCGAGGAAGCTCCGGGTGCCCTGGGCGTAGGCCTCGCGGGCGATGCGGGTGGCGTCGCGCGGGGCCGACGTCAGGCGCTCCTCGACCTCGACGCCGGCTCGCCGCAACCGCTCGAGCATCGCCGGTGCCCGCTTGCCGCAGCGCCCGCCGCCGGCCGCCGGGTTGACGATCGCCAGCGTGACCTGCCTGCCGTGGAGCGAGCTCATGGGCGGGATCCTACCGTGGATCAGGCTGATGAATGGATCCGGGCTATGCTGTGCGTATGGATGCACCGACCGCCGAGCCGGAGACCCTCGCCCGGGTGCGGGAATTGGTGCTGACGCATGGTTGGAACGCGACCGCGTACCAGATCCTCAACCCGGGCTTCCGGAGATGGTTCTCAGGTAGCGGCGATGCGGTGGTCGGCTACGTCACCTGCGCCGGCTACCGGATCGTCGCCGGAGCCCCCGTGTGCTCGCGCGAGCGCCTGGGAGACGTGGTCGCGGAGTTCGAGGCCGCCACCCACGAGCGCGGCCTGTCGTCCTGCTACTTCGCGGCCGATCGGCGCCTGGCGCGACGGCTCGAACGCCGCGGGCCGCTCGATCGCATCCTGCTGGGAGCGCAGCCGGTGTGGAATCCGGGCGGCTGGGAGGAGATCCTGCGCCACAAGGCGTCATTGAGGGCGCAGCTCAATCGGGCCCGCAACAAAGCCGTGACGGCACGCGAGTGGTCGGTGGAGCGGGCGAGTGAAAACCCTGAGCTGCAACGTTGCCTCGAGGAATGGCTCGAGACCCGTGGCCTTCCGCCGCTGCACTTCCTGGTCGAGCCCGAGATTCTCGGGCGACTCTACGACCGCCGCGTCTTCGTGGCGGAACAGGGGCGGGTGGCGGAACAGGGGCTCGTGGCCGAAGAGGGTGGCACTCCCGTCGGCTTCCTCGTCGCCTCGCCGGTGCCGGCGAGAAACGGCTGGCTGATCGAGCAGATCATCCGCGGTCGGGCGGCGGTCAACGGCACCGCGGAGCTGTTGATCGACGCCGCCTGGCGCGCCCTGGCCGCCGAAGGGGCCGAATACGTGACCCTGGGTCTCTCACCGCTGTCGCGCCGGTCGGGCGTCGCGCCGCCGCGCCAGCACATTCTGCTGCGCGGTCTGCTGGCCTGGATCCGCGCCCACGGCAGGCGCTTCTACGACTTCGAGGGGCTCGACTGTTTCAAGGCCAAGTTCGTGCCCGAGCGCTGGGATCCGATCTGGGCAATCACCAGTAAGCGACGCCTGAGCCTCTGGACGCTCTACGCAGTCGCCGAGGCGTTCGGCAAGATGTCGCCCCTGGTGCTGGTGCCGCGAGCGCTGGCGCGAGCGGTGTCGAGAGAGATCGAGTGGTTGCGGCGACGCTGAAGGATCTCCTATACTTTCAGGTCTTCCCCGCAACATGCGGAGAGCGAAATGTCCGGAGGGGGGACTGCCGGACCCAGAAGAATCTCTTTTCCTCGGAGTGAGGTTGAGTCGGAAACTGTTCAGCGACGGCCGGACCAAAGCCGACCTCATCGACGCGGTCTACAAGCGCCACGGCGCCTTGACCAAGAGTGAGGCAGCGGAGATCGTCGAGGCCATCTTCGCGACGGTCAAGACCTCGCTGCAGGACGGGCGTTCGGTGAGGATCCGCAACTTCGGCGCCTTCGAAGTGATGGAGCGCAGCGGCCGCACCGGCGTCAATCCCGCCAGCGGCGAGAAGATGTTCATCCCCCCTCACACCGGCCTCACCTTTCGCCCGTCGCGCAATCTGAAATCGGCCCTCACCGACGACGAGGGTAACGACTAGTGGCCAAGAAGCTCTACTACAAGATCGGCGAAGCCTGCAAAATCCTCGAGATCCAGCCCTACGTCCTGCGTTACTGGGAGACCGAGTTTCCCTTCCTGAGCCCGAGCAAGAGCAAGTCGGGTCAGCGGGTCTACAGCGATCACGAGCTCGAGGTCATCCGCCGGATCAAGGAGCTGCTGTACGAAGAGGGCTATACCATCGCCGGGGCCAAGAAGAAGCTCGAGGGCGAGCTGAGCTCCGACGGCGGCGCCGGCGCCAAGCAGGCTGAGGTTGGCGCGAAGAAGGCGAAGAAGGCGGACGTGAAGAAGCAGGCCGCCGGTCAGGCTGATCCAGCCGATGACGGGAAACCCGTTGCCGCGGCGGGTGAGAAGATCGAGCAGCTGCGCGGCGGGGTGGAAGCCGCGCTGCGCCAGGCCAGGGAGATTCTGGAGGTGCTACGATCCGAGCCCTCGTATTGAGGATCAAGACTGAGCACGACGGGGGTCGAGAAAACCGCGAAGACGTAGTAGAGTAGCCGCGTCGGGACGTGGCGCAGTCTGGTAGCGTACCTGAATGGGGTTCAGGTGGTCGCGAGTTCGAATCTCGCCGTCCCGACCATGATTCCTCCCGCCCCCGGCTCGAGTCGTCGTCGCCTGTTCAAAAGCCATGTCGGAGAAGAGAATTACGACGACCCTCGACCGGCTCGACGCCACCGGCAAACGCTTCGCCGTGGTCGCGGCGAGGTTCAACGCGCGCGTGGTGGATCGACTGGTCGACGGCGCGATGGATTGCCTCGAGCGCCACGGCGCGGCGCCGGAGGACATTCACCTGGTGCGGGTGCCGGGTGCCTGGGAAGTGCCTGGCGCTCTCGACGAGCTGGCCGCCGCCGGCGGGTTCGACGGCATGGTGGCGCTGGCGGTGGTGATCCGCGGCGAGACCTCCCACTTCGACTACATCTGTGCCGAGTGCAGCCGGGGGGTGGCCCGGGTGGGTGCCGAGCACCGGATCCCGATCGGATTCGGGGTGCTGACTTGCGAGAACTCCGCCCAGGCCGAAGAGCGCGCAGGGGGCAAGGCCGGCAACAAGGGCTTCGAGGCGGCCCAGGCGGCGATCGAGATGGCCGATCTCACCGCCCGCCTGCGGCGGCCTGTCTCCTGATCGGAACGATCGTGGGAAAGCGCCGTAGAGCCCGCGAGATGGCGATGCAGATGCTCTATCAACACGAGCTCGGCGGGACCTCGCTCGCCCAGATCTTCTCCGCCTTCGACCTCGAGAGCTACCTGGCGGAGACCGAGGCCTCCCCGGCGCGTGGTGCGGCCAGCCGGGCCGAGCGCCTGAAGCGCGCCGAGAAGTCGTTCGACTACGCTCGGCAATTGGTGGCGGGTACTATCGAGAACCGCGTCGAGATCGACGACCTGATCCGCCAGCACGCCGAGAACTGGCGGCTCGAGCGCATGCCGACCATCGACCGCAACATCCTACGCCTGGCGATTTACGAGATGCTGCACGAGTCGAACGTGCCCAAAGTGGTGATCGTCGACGAGGCGATCGAGCTGGCCAAGAAGTTCGGCTCCGAGAACTCGGGTCGCTTCGTCAACGGGCTGCTCGACGGCGTGCTCCAATCGGAGCGCCCGGGAATGGCCGTACCGAGCGGGACGGCGTGAGAGGGCCCCTTTTCCTCTTGCGGCGGGCGGTGACGGTTGTCGCCGTCGCCATCGCGCTGGCGGCCAGCGCGGGCAAATCGCTCGCGGTGGCGGGCGGCCGGGCGGTCGAGGGCGTCGACTGGGTGCGGCTTCTGCCGCCGGCGGGGGCCCGGATCGACGACTACCGCAACGCCGGCTACCGTATGCGCTGGGTGGACGACGAGATCGAGGTCCAGGTCGATACCGCTCCGATCGAGAGCGACGCCGCGTTCGAGCCGCCGGGTCATCCGAGCTCGGACGATCCCGTCGGGCGGCTGGCGCGCGGGCTGACGGTGGGGGTCGAGACGCGCTATGACGCTATTTCCAGGATCCTTGGCTGGGTCGCGCGTCACGTCGAATACGATCTCGACCGCTCGCAGCCCCAGGGCGCCCGCGCGGTGCTCGAGCGTCGCAGCGGCTATTGCACGGGCGTGGCGCGGTTGACGGTGGCGCTGCTCGAGGCCGTGGACATCCCGGCGCGCGAGGTCGCGGGCTACGTGGTGGGCGCCGAGCCAGGCATGCCGAGCGGTTTTCACCGCTGGATCGAGGCCTATCTGCCCGATCGCGGCTGGGTCTTCTCCGATCCGCTCACCACGCATCATTATGTACCGGCGACCTACCTGCGGCTGGCGGCCGAGGATCTCGAGCCCGCCCGCGGCACCGAGGGGCTGATGCTGGAGCGGCGCGACGCCCTCACCACCGTCGACCTCTATCCGTTCGCCGCCGCCGGCGTCACCGCGCGGCGCAACTCGGATCGTCAGCTGGCCGCCGCCCTGCGGGTGCGGCTCGAAGACCACGGCCGCGGCACGGCGGTGCTAGAGGGCGCCTCGGCCCGCTGGACCCACGCGCTGATCGACGGCCGGACGACCTTCGTCGGGCTCGACCCGGGCAGTTATCATCTGCGCTTGCTGCTGCCGGGGCGCGGAGTCTTCGAGAGCCCCGTCGAGCTTCCGGACCGGGTGCGCAAGGCCCTCGTGGTCACGGCTCCGGCGCTGCGCCTCGACACGCCGCGCGGCACCGGCGGTCGCGGCTCGTCGACGGATCGTGGCTCGGCCGGGCGCGGCGTCCGAAGTCCAACATCGAAAAGGGGTTCTGAATGATCCAACGCAGGTCTCGCCCTGAAGGGGCGTCAGCGTATACACGCCCTGCAAGGGCGTTAGCGAATCGTTGCGGCAAGCTCTCGATCCTGGCGGTCGCGGCCCTGGCTCTGGCCGGCTGCGGCTACAACCTGGTGGGCCGGGCAAGCAATATTCCCGAGGACGTGCGCAAGGTCTACATCGAGACGCTCGAGAATGAGACCACCCGCTTGCAGGTCGAGCAGATCCTGACCGGCGCGATTACGGACGAGCTGGTCACGCGCCGACGCTTCGAGGTGTCGAACGACATCGGCGACGCCGACGCCATCCTGCGCGGCAAGGTGGTGAGCTTCACTGTGAGGCCGCTGACCTTCGACGCCGACGGCCTGGCCGACAACTTCGAGATCTCGATCACCGCCGACATGCGGTTCGAGCGCCAGCCGGCGCTCGGTGAAGACGAGGGCGAAGTGCTGTGGAGCAATGCCCGCTACCTGTTCCGGGAGGACTACCCCCTGGAAGAGGCCGACGCCACCTATTTCGACCGCGAGAACGTCGCCATCAGGAAGACCTCTATCCGCTTCGCGAATACGATGGTCACCGATCTGCTCGAGGGCTTCTAAGCCCTCCCGAATCAACCGTCGAGCGACGCGACCGCTTTGGTCAGGCGCGACTTGGTACGCGCGGCGGTATTGGCGTGGATGACGCCCTTGCTGGCCGTGGTGTCGACGATGCTCAGAGTCTGCGGTAGCAGCTCGCGGGCGGTGTTCGCCTCGCCCGCTTCCACGGCCTCGCGCAGGTTCTTGACCGCGGTGCGCATGGCGGAGCGTCGTGTGCGGTTGCGCGCCTGCTGGGTGGCGGTCTTGCGGATCCGCTTCTCGGCGGACTTGATATTGGCCATCGGGGTATCCTCAGGGTCGATTCTGACGCTTTGATTGTCGGTGGAGCTCGATCGCCTCGGCGGCGACCAGGAGAGTCGGTGATCAGGTCTGGAGATGCCGCGGCGAGCGCGGGAGCGTCGGATTATAGAGGGGCGTCGCCGTGGCGTCAATGACCGCCGTCGGCCGGGTCGATGCCCATCTCCTCCAGGCGCTGGCTGGCGAGCGCGGCCTCGTCGGTGCCAGCATACTCACGGATGACGCTCTGCAGATTCACCACTCCCTGGGCGCGCTGGCCCAGCTCGAAGTAGGCATAGCCTTTCTTGAGCAGAGTGCTCGGGGTCCGGTCGCTGCGCTCGAAACGGGTCAGAACATCGTCGAACTGCTCGATCGCCTTCTGGAACTTGCCCTGGCGGTAGTAGCACTCGCCGATCCAGTAGACGGCATTATCGGCGAGCTCGGTGCCGCGGTAGGTCTCGGAGTACTGGTGGAACCCGAGAATGGCGAGGTCGTAGTTGCCCTGCAGATAGTCGTTGTAGGCGGTATCGTAAAGCGCCTGGGGATCGGTCGGGTTGACCACCGCCGCCGGCGGCGAGGTGCGGGCGCTAGCTTCCTCGGCGGCGCTGCGCACCGCCTGCAGCTCTTGATTGGTGGCGGAGATCTGCTGGGAGAGCTGGCTCAGGCGGAAGTGGGTGTCCTCGAGCTTGTCTTCCAGCTGCTCGATCCTGCCGGAGAGCGCCACCAGGTCGGCCCGGGTGTCGGCCTGGGCGCGGACCAGGGCCTGCATCTGTTCCGAGACGGCCGTCTGCAGCTCGGCGATCTCGGTCTTGCTCGGGCTCTGCTTCTGGAGCTGCAGAACCTGGAGCTGAATATCCTGGAGCTGCGTCTTGATGCTGTCGAGATCGGTCGAGGAAACGCAGCCGAGAGCCGCCGCCGCGCAAAACGCGGTGGCGACTCTCCTTCCGACTCGAGCCGTCGCGATCCGTCTCGTCAACGTCGGCGGCTTCCGCGGCTAGCTCCGGTCTAGGAGCGGCCGGTGATCACGAAGCGGGCGCGCCGGTTCTTCTGCCAGCAGCCTTCGTTGCTGTCGTTGCAGAAGGGGCGCTCCTCGCCGTAGCTGATGGTCTTGAACCGCCCACGCGAGACACCCAGCGACGCGATGTAATCCATCGCCGTAGTGCTGCGACTCTGCCCGAGCGCGATGTTGTACTCGTTGGTACCCCGCTCGTCGCAATGGCCTTCGATGGTGAAGGTGTACGCGCTACCCTCGGCGGATTTCATGAAATCCGCGTTCTTGGCCAGCCGCTCCCGGGCATCCGCCCGCAAGTCGTACTTGTCAAAATCGTAGAAGACATCGCCGAGCAGACCCTGCCCCTCGAACGACGCTTGAGCTTCCTGGAGGCTCATCTCGGGCTTCTTTTCCACCGGGTCGACCGGGCCGGCTGGAGCGGTATCCGGCTCGACGTCCGTCAGCGGCGCTTTCTCGGTAACCGGCGGCGGCGGCGGGATGACCTCGGGCTCCTTCTTGGCGCAGGCGGGGGCGAGCACAAAGGCCAAAAGTGCGGCCATGACGATCCACTTGCGATCGATCTTCATTCCTCAACAGCCTCCATTGTTCACATTCTGTGTCGGTCTTGCGCGGTAGCGTAGCAGAACCCATACCGAGCGGCAAGAGCCGCCGGTCGTCTCCGACCCCTAAATCTGCCGGAAATTTCTATTTTTGCTTGAAGCTCGACCAGTCGGCACCGGAGCTGTTGCCCTCGTGGGTCAGCTGGCGCCAGTCGCTGCCGTCGGCGTTCATGACGTAGATCTGCGATTCTTTGCCGCGCCGCAGCGAGAACAGGATGCGCCCGCCGTCGGGTGAGAAGCAGGGCTCCTCGTAGCTGGCGGGGCCCTCGGTGAGCAACTTGGTCTCGAGATCGACCAGGTTGGTGACCGCGATCCGGAAACGGCTGCCGCGGCGGCTGGCGTAGGCGATCTGACTGCCGTCGGGCTTCCAGCTGGCGCCCTCGTTGTAGTCGCCCTCGAAGGAGATCCGGCGCACGTTCGAGCCGTCGAGATCCATCACGTAGATGTTGGGGCGGCCGGAGCGACTGGAAGTGAAGGCCAGCTGCCGCCCGTCCGGGCTCCAGGCGGGATTGGTGTCGATCGCCTGGGAGCGGGTCAGGCGCTTCGGATCCGTGCAGACGCGGTCGCAGACGTAGATATCGACGTTGGACTCCCGGCTGTGACCGAAAGCCAGGCGCTGGCCGTCGGGAGCGAAGGACGGCGAGAGGGTCAGCGTGCCCTCGCGATAGATCGGCCTTTTCTTGCCGCTGGCGAGCTCGACGTAGTAGAGGCCCGGAGGACCGGCCCAGTACGACATGTAGGCGAGCGCGTCACCGGCCGGGCTCCAGTCGCTGTAGCCGCTGGTGGACTTGTGGGCGCTGATGCGCCGCTGATTGTGACCGTCGTAGTCCATCAGGTACAGCTCCTGATGGCCGTCGTCGCGGTCGGATTGAAAGGCGATGGTGGTCAGCGACAGCCCGGGTCTGGCGGTGAACTGGTAGTGCAGGGCGTCGGCCATGTAGTGGGCCACCAGCCGTGCCTGCCCGAGGGTGCCGCGGAAACGCTTGCCGAGGATCGACTGCTTGCTCGGCAGGTCGTAGGCCCAGCCGTCGAGCACCAGCCGGTCGCCTTCCACCGCGATCGAGGCCAGCAGCACCACCTGGTTGCCCAGCGACTTGTACTGATCGAAGTCCTGCGAACGCTCACCGGTCAGGGCCAGCACCGCCAGCTCGGTGGGGCCCTGGGTGTTGAACACGATGGTCTGATCGAGGTCGTCGCGCAGCGTCTGCTCGATCTCCCGCGCGGCTTCCAGATAGTCGCCGGTCAGACCCGCGTCGATCTTGGCGGCGGGAAAGGCCATGCGCACCTGTACGCGGCCTCGCTCGTCGACGACGATGGTCGGGTCGACGCCCCCCTCGAGCCCGGAAGACTGCTGGCCGTCCGTCGGCGGTTCCTGGGCGGCGAGGCCGGTGGCCCAGCCCAGCGGGAGCAGGCCCCAGCCCAGCAGGAGCAGGAAGGTCGCGGTCCGGCGAGCTGTGTTGATGGTTGATCTGTGCATCGGCTCCTCGTGGTTGCAGCGTCGATTCGAAGATCAGTCATTTGACGATCAGGTTGATCCCCAGATCGTCGCGGGTGTATCCCTTGGGCAAAGGCGGCAGGGGCGAGGACGAGCTCACCGCCCGGGCCGCCGCGTCGTCGAACTCGCGCGAGGTCGACGACTCGACCAGGCGCAGCTCGGTGATCGTGCCGTCGCGCTTGATGCGAAAGTGGAGCTTGGCCTCGAGGTTGCCGATCTGCGGCCGCACCCAGTTGGCGCTGATCACGGCCACCACGCGATCGAGATAGTAGCCATACGTGAAGTTCGGATCCTCGACGCCGACCGTGGCCTGATTGGTCGTCGCGCCGAGCGGATTGCCGAACGGCGAGCCGACGCGTTTGGGTGGCGGCTCGACCTTCGGCGGCGGCGGCGTGGCCTTCTTCGGTGGCGGCGGCGGGGGTTTCTTCTCGACCTTCTTTTTCTTCTCGACGATGACCGGCACGTCCTCTGGGACGGGCTCCGGCGGCGGTTCGGGCGGCGGCGGCTCGACCTTTGGCGGCGGCGGCTCGATCTTTGGCGGCGGCGGCGGTGGTGGCGGCGGCTCCTGCGCGCCCAGGATCTGCGGCGGGACCACGGTGACCGCGATGTAGTGGTACTTTTCCGGCGGTTCGACGAACAACTGAGGCAGCAGCCACATGGCGCCCACCACCGTGCCGTGGGAAAGAAAGGAGTAGAGAAAGGAGGATCGCTGCGCCCGCGCCTGACGCCGGGCTCGGTGCTCGAGGAGCTGGTCGACGGTCGTGGCCATGCTGTTTCAGCGTTCCGGGGTGATCTGCTCGGCCACCAGGCCGAGATGCTGGATGCCTCCTTCGTTGAGCAGACCGACGATCTCGATGAACTGTCCGTAGGTGATGTTGCGATCGCCTTTGATGAACACTTGCTTGTCGTCTCGCTGATCGAGGATCGCGCCCAGGCGGTCCATCAGTTTGGTCGGGTGCACCGGCTCGTCGCGAATGTAGATCAGGCCGTTGGTCTTGACCGACAGCACCAGGGGATCCTCGACCCGCATCGGAATGCTCTCGGCCGCCACCATTTGCGGCAGGGCTACCTCCACGCCTTGGTGCAACATCGGTGCCGTGATCATGAAGATGATCAGCAGTACCAGCATCACGTCGACCAGCGGCGTGACGTTGATGTCGGACATCGCGGTTTCGTCGGTCTCGCCCTGCAGGTGGACGCCCATTTCGCAGGCCCCTTATGTGAAGTTGCGCTCGGTGAGATTCATGAATTCGAGGATGAAGTCCTGCATCTGGCTGCGCATGTCGCGCAGGCGGGCCGCGTAGTGGTTGAATCCCACCAGTGCCGGGATAGCCGCCACCAGGCCGGCGGCGGTGTTGATCAGCGCTCCGGCGATGCCCGGCGCGACGGCGGTGATCGAGGTCGAGCCGGTGGCGCCGATGTCGTTGAAGGCCACCATGATGCCCCACACCGTGCCTAAAAGACCGATGAACGGGGCGGCGGATGCCGTTGTGGCCAGAAACGAAGTACCGCGGGTGAGGACCGCCTGCTCGACGGCGATCGCTCGCCGGAGGCTTCGCTCGACGCCCTCGAGCGATTTGACCCGGAACGAAGAAGCCTGGGCGTCGGTGCCCTTCGCCGCCTCTTGCGCGGCCTTGACCTGGGCGTCGATCTCGGCGTAGCCGGCCTGGAACAGCCCCACCATCGGGGTGCCGTCCAGGCGCCCGGCGGCGGCGTTCACCTCGCTGAAGCGCTTCGAACGGCGAAAGATCTCCAGGAACTCGTCGCCGTCGGAGTCGGCGCGCCGGTATTGCAGGAACTTCGAGGCCATGACCGCCCAGGAGCCGATCGACATGAAGATCAGGATGGCGAAGACGATTTTCTCCATCGGCCCCGCGTCGAGAAACATCTCGATCAGGGTGGGGCCAGACGGGGCCTGGGCCAGGATGAGGAAAGATGACAGATGCATGTCGGTTGGGCGTCTGGTCGAAGAGGACGGCGCGGGCGGCGCCGGGGTCGTGGCAAGTCGGACTAGAGCGGTTGAAATCCGATCTCCCGAATCGGGATCCGGCGCCACAAGGTAGCATGAGGCGGGGGCCGGAGTCTACAGGCCATGCCTGACTAAAGGTCGGTTTTGCAACGGGTTAACGGCCGGCCGCGCGGACCGTGCCGAACCGTGGCGGACGGTTCGGAAAACGCGGCCTGGCGTGATACTCTGGTCAGGCTCACGATCCGCCTCGGGGATCGACCCCCGAGCGAGTGCCCCCCCACAAAGACAGAATCACAGAGACGGACCATAGGGAGAATCCTCGATGCGAATCGCGGTGTGCATCAAACAGGTGCCGGACGTCGAAGAGCGGCTCGAGATCGCCGACGACGGCAAGTGGCTCGACGAGAACGAGATGAAATTCGTCATCAACGAGAGCGATCAATACGCTCTCGAGGAGGGCCTCGCCCTGGCCGAGAAGACCGGCGGCGAGGTGGTGGTACTGTCGCTCGGTCCGGACCGGGTGCAGGACGCTCTGCGCAAGGCCCTGGCGCTCGGCGCGTCGCGCGCCGTCCACCTGGCGGACGATGCGTTTGACGGTGGCGACGCCCATGCGACGGCGCGCGCGTTGGCGGCGGCGATCGGGCGCGAGGAGTTCGACCTGGTGCTGACCGGCGCGCAGTCCGACGACGCCGGCTATGGCTCGACCGGCTCGATGGTCGCCGGCATGCTGGGCTGGCCCCACGCCTGGCTGGTGATGGGATTCGAGGTCGAGGACGGCGGCGGCAGCGCCAAGGTGACGCGCGAGATGGAGAGCGGCATGAACGAGCTCTTCCGCGTAGCGTTGCCGGCGGTGATCGAGGTGCAGGCGGGCCTCAATCACCCGCGCTACGCTTCGCTCAAGGGCATCATGCAGGCGAAGCGCAAGCCGATCGACCGGCCGGCTCCCGCGGACCTCGGCCTAACCGGCGAGGACGTGGGCGCCGCGGGCTCGCGCCTGGAGATCCTGGACGTCGCCTTCCCGGAGAGCGGTGCCGGCGCTCAGCTCATCGAGGGCGACCCGGCGGTCGCTGCCCGCACCCTGATCGAGAAACTTCGGACCGAAGCGAGGGTCCTGTGATGTCCAAGAAGATCTGGATCGTATTGCAGCAGCGCGAGGGCAAGCTCCACAGAATGTCTCGCGAAGCGATCGCGGCCGGGCAGCAGCTCGCCTCGGCGCTCGGCGGTACCGCTTCGGCGGTCTTGCTCTCGTCGGACGGCGCGGTCGCGGGCGATGTCCTGGCCTACCAGCTCGACGAGGTGCTAACCGCGTCGGACGCAGCGCTCGCCGACTACACCCCGGGTGGCTACGTCGGCGCCCTCGGCCCGGCGATCGGCGCCGAGGCACCCGACTATGTGCTCTTCCCCCACACCTATCAATCGGTCGACTACGTGCCGCGACTCGCCCAGGAGACGGGCGCGGCGCTGGTGCCCGAGGCGGTGTCGTTCGAGGTCTCGGGCGAGGAGGTGATCTGGAAGCGCCCGGTGCTGACCGGCAAGCTGCAGGCCCGAGTGCGGGTGAAGGGTGGCGGCACGGTGCTGGCCACGATTCAGAGCGGCGCCTTCCCGGCGGACTCGGCGGCCGCCGGCAGCACCCAGGCGCGGTCGCTCACGGTCGGCGAGCTGGTCGTCGACCGCGAGATCCTGGGCGTCGAGCAGGCCGGCGAGGACGAGGTCGACCTCACCAAGGCCGACATCATCGTCGGCGTCGGTCGCGGCGTCGGCGGCCCCGAAAAGCTGGGGCCGGTCGAGGAGCTGGCGCGGCTGATCGGCGGCGACATCGGCGCCAGCCGACCGGTGATCGACAACGGCTGGCTGCCGCGCGACCGTCAGATCGGCTCGAGCGGCCAGACCGTGGCGCCGAAGCTCTACCTGGCGGTGGGCATCTCCGGCGCCATCCAGCACCAGGTGGGCATGAAGGGCTCGAGCTGCGTGGTGGCGATCAACAAAGACAAAACCGCACCGATCTTCAACATCGCCAAGTACGGCGTCATCGGGGACCTCCACGAGATCGTCCCCGCGATCAACGAGGTGCTTGCAGAGTCCCAGGACTAATTCAGCCTCAGGACTAATTCTGGCTCTCCCCCTTTGAAAAAGGGGGAGTTGGAGGGGGATTTCTCCGCGGAGTTCGAGCCAGGTCGTTGCGGCTCGAGCTCCGAACCAAATCCCCCCTCGATCCCCCCTTTTTCAAAGGGGGGAAGAAGTCTCCGCCGCCAACAACTCCGCCAAGAGCGCAATTCGCCGGTCGAGCGATCCCAGCTCGACATATTCTTCCCGCGTGTGCATGCCGTCGCCCACCGGGCCGAGGCCGTCGAGGATCGGGATCGACGCCGGGTCCGGCAGGAAGTTCGAGAACGAGATTCCGCCACGGTCTTCCTCGATCTCGAGCCGCCAGCCGGCCGCTCGTGCGATCTCGACCGCCGCCAGTGAAGCGTCGCGTCCGGGGCCGTTGGGGTCGACCGGCGGCACGACCGGGCCAGGCTCGAAGTCCACGCCGAGATCGTGCTCGCCGGCGATCGCCGCCGCCAGCTCGGTCATGCGCTCGCGCAGCTCGTCGCCGTCGGCCGGGCGCAGGAATCGCGCCTCGCCCTCGACCATGGCGCGGTCCGGTACGACGTTGAGCTGCCGGCTGGTGCCGATCAGCTCGGCGCCGGCCGCGAGGTTGGCCACGAAACCCGCTTCGCCGGACACCAGGCGGGCGGCGTTGACCGTCGGGCCATGGCCCTCGGCCGCAAGGGCGCGTGCCCGCGTGCACCATTCGGCGGCGGCGTTCAGGGCCGACCGGCCCCGCCAGTAGGCGTTGCCGGCATGGGCCGCGCGGCCCACTGCCTTCAGTCGCCAGTCGAACATACCGCGACGGCCGGCGACCAGGGTCTCGCCGTCGCCGCTGGGCTGGCCTGGCTCGAGCACCCACAGGCCCCGGGCGCCAGCGCCCAGGCGCGCGACTACCTTTTGCGACAGATGCCCGGCGACCTCCTCGTCGGGCACCACCGCCAGCACCAGGTCATCCGGCACGGAGAGGCCCCGGGCGGCCAGGAGATCGAGGGCGCCGACCAGGGCCACCAGGCCGCCCTTCATGTCGATCGCGCCGGTGGCGTACAGTTGTTCGCCGCGCCGTTCGGGCGGCCTTGCCTCGAGCACGGTGTCCAGGTGGCCGATCGCCAGCAGGTGGGCTCGCCGTGCCTGCCCGGAGCGGGCGTAGAGTACCGGCTGCGGACGGCCATCTTCGCCCGGCTCCTGGCGGATCTCGACCTCCAGGCCGCGCCGGCCGAGCTCGTCACCGAGCAGGCGTGCCGCGGCGCCGAGGCCGTCCAGGTCGCCGCTCGGTGAGGAGATGGCGCACAGACGCTCGAGCAGAGTCAGGGTCGAATCGAAGATGTCCCGTGGTGTGTGCGTAACGCTCATCATGCCTCGTCGTTGTTGTCTGCTTGCAGACGCATCGATACACTGGCTTGCATCGATACATCGTCCGAAGCCTATCCCGTTACGGACTCTCACCGCCTGAAACGGTGGCCTCCTTCCCGTCCGAACCATCTGGAGAGCCTGAGAATGAGCGACAAGACCTGGTATTTCGCGCCTGCCGGCGGCGAGCAGCAAGGCCCTTTCACCCTCGATGAGCTGGTGCCCCGCTTCCAGTCGGGCGAGCTGGCGCCCGACACCTACGTGTTCACCCAAGGGATGCCGAATTGGGTCGCGGCCTCGACCCGGCAGGAGTTCGCCTCGGCGTTCGGCGCCGCCGCTGCCGCGCCGCCTCCCGCGCCGCCTACAGGTGGCAACGCCGACGTCATCGACTACAAGATCTACGGCGAAGAGATGCAGTTCGTCGAGATCACGCTCGATCCTCGCGAAGCCTGCGTCGCCGAGGCCGGCGCGTTCATGTACATGGACCCCGGGATCGAGATGGAGACGATCTTCGGCGACGGCTCGGGCCAGGGCGGCGGCTCGCTGTTCGACAAGTTCATGAGCGCCGGCAAGCGGGTGCTGACCGGCGAATCGCTGTTCATGACGTTGTTCGCCAATTCCAGCAGCGCGCGCCAGAAGGTGGCCTTCGCCTCGCCTTATCCGGGCAGCATCATTCCCGTCGATCTTCCGGCGCACGGCCACAAGCTGGTGTGCCAGAAGCAGTCCTTCCTGGTCGCCGCCAAGGGCGTCTCGGTGGGCATCGCCTTGCAGCGCAAGCTCGGCGCGGGCCTGTTCGGCGGTGAGGGCTTCATCCTCCAGAAGCTCGAGGGCGACGGTCTGGCGTTTCTCCACGCCGGCGGCACGGTGGTCGATCGCACGCTGGCGGCGGGCGAGACCATGCGCCTGGACACCGGCTGCCTGGTGGCCTTCGAGCAGCAGGTGCAGTACGACATCCAGGCGGTCCCTGGGATCAAGTCGAAGATCTTCGGCGGCGAAGGGCTGTTCTATGCCGCGCTCACCGGACCCGGCAAGGTCTGGATCCAGTCGCTGCCCTTCAGCCGGCTGGCCAGGCAGGTCTACGCCGCCGCGCCGCAGACCGGCGGCAAGCGCACCGGCGAGGGATCGGTCCTGGGCGGCCTCGGTGACCTGGTGATGGGCGACTAAGCGACCGGGGCCTCGATCTTCAGCATCCGGGCCCAGGCGGTCTGGAGGTTGTCCGGCAGCTCGAGCCGGGGAAAGACCTCTCGCACTTCCTCGCGGGTCACGTAGGTCCAGATGTCGTCCCATTGTGCGAAGCGCAGGAGGTGAGAGATCACCCAGGCCCGCTCGTCGTCGGTGCCCCGCTCGAGAATCGAGCGCACGCGGGACTCGGAGACTTTTTCGTCCGGGAAGAAGTAGAGGGACTCCTCCACGCTCGGGCTCGACGGTTCGGCCTCGGGCGGGGTCGGACCTCTTTCCGAATACCGCATGACGGTCTCAGTATAGCTCGACGGCGCCGCCTTGGGGAGCCTCTTGACCCGGGGAGCCTGGTGGGCTAACTTTCTTTCTCTTGAGTGCGGGCATAACTCAGTTGGTAGAGTGCAAGCTTCCCAAGCTTGATGTCGCGGGTTCGAGTCCCGTTGCCCGCTCCATCCATCGCGAAAAAGGCCGATCAGCAGCCGCTCTCACCCATCCCCAGACTCCGAGGTACCTCTCTGATGTCCATATTCCGTCGCGATAACGATTCGCCCCCCGAGCCGGTCGTGCCAGCGAAACCCTCCAAGCCGGCGCCGCGGCCGCCCGCGAAGCAGCAGAAGAAGGCTGTCGCGGAGGCGACTCATATCGCCTCCGGGTCGAAGGTCGTGGGAGAGATCTCTGGAACGGCCGACCTGGTCATCGACGGCGTCGTCGAAGGTGAGATCGATCTCGAAAGCCGCGTTGTGGTGGGCTCCGGCGGCCGCGTGGAAGGCATGATCCTGGCGCGGTCGGTGGAGGTCGGCGGTCAGGTGTTGGGCAACGTCCAGGGCCTGGAGCGGGTCGAGGTGCTGGCGACCGGCAGCCTCGAGGGTGACGTCATGGCGCCGCGTGTGGTAATCGCCGAAGGCGCGTTCTTCAAGGGTAAGGTGGAGATGACGGACAAGGCCGCCCAGCGTCCGCCCAAGGCTCCGAAGCCCGCCCAGCAGCCTGCCGCGAAGCCTGCCACCGGCTCGCCGATGTCACCCCCCGGACACAAGCAGCCGATGGAGAAGAAGCCGCTGGGGAAGGAAGACCGCCCGCCGGCCGCCGAGCCGAAGAACGCGGAGAGGGTGAGCCATTGAAGATCGGGATCCCGAAAGAGCTCAAGGATCAGGAATCCCGGGTGGGGATGACACCGGCGGGTGTCCGCAGTCTTTCCGAAGATGGTCACGAGGTCTTCGTCGAAGCGGGCGCCGGTCTCGGCAGCGGTTTCGAGAACGACGAATTCGAGCGTGCCGGAGCTCGTCTGCTGGCCACGGCCGACGAGATCTGGGCCACCGGCGACATGATCATCAAGGTCAAGGAGCCGATCGAGCCCGAGTATGGGCGCATGCGCGCGGGCCAGACGCTCTTCACCTATCTGCATCTGGCACCGGTGCCGGGGTTGACCCGGGAGCTCCAGGAGCACAAGGTCACCGGCGTTGCCTACGAGACGATCACCGACGCGCGCGGCGGCTTGCCGCTGCTGGTTCCGATGTCGGAGGTCGCCGGCCGGATGTCGGTGCTGGTGGGCGCGACCTATCTGCAGCGGGCGCACGGCGGCCGCGGCGTCTTGATCTCGGGCGTCCCGGGCGTGCCGCCCGGCGACGTGGTGGTGATCGGCGGCGGCATCGTGGGCATGAACGCCATCCAGCTCGCTCACGGCATGCGCGCGCGCGTCACCGTGCTCGAGACCAGTGCCGAGCGCATGCGCTATATCGACGAGGTGTTCCACGGTGCCGTCACCACCCTGGCGTCGAACCGCCTCAACCTCGAGGCGGCGCTGGCGCGTGCTGACCTGCTGATCGGCGCGGTTTTGATCCCGGGTGCCTCGGCGCCCATGCTGGTGACCCGCGAACAGCTCAAGCTGATGAAAACCGGGGCGCTGATCGTCGACGTCGCCGTCGACCAGGGCGGCTGTATCGAAACCACGCGGCCGACCACCCATTCGGATCCGGTCTTCGAGGTCGACGGCGTCGTCCACTACTGCGTCGCCAACATGCCGGGCGCCGTGCCCCGCACCTCGACCTTCGCGCTGACCAACGTCACCCTGCCGTTCGCGCGCACCATCGCCAGGGACGGCATCGAGCAGGCGGCGCGCGACGACCGCAACATCTGGAACGGCATCAACACCTACGACGGCCACATTACCTATGAGGCGGTCGCCGAGTCGCAAGGTCGGGCCTACACCGACCTGAGTGAGCTGCTGTAGCGCCCCGAGAACCCGAACCTACGGTTCGGATTCTCGGCCCATCCCCTCCGTGCAGGAGTCCGTCCGCAGACTCGAACGGACTCCTGCGCTATGCCCAGTCGCGGCCGGTGACGTCGTGCCACAGGCGGCGCAGGTCGTCCGGTATCGGTGCCTCGACTTCGACGCGGGCGCCGGTCGTCGGATGGTCGAAGGCCAGGCGCCAGGCGTGGAGCGCCGGCCGGGGGAAGGTACGCAGCGGCTTCTGGACGCCGCGCGGCAAGCCTTTCCAGCGTGCCTCGCCGTAGGTTGGATCCCCGACCAGGGGATGGCCGATCGATTTCAGATGCACCCGGATCTGGTGGGTGCGGCCGGTCTCCAGATCGAGCTCGAAACGTGAGATGCCGGCGGCGCTTTCGAGGCACCGGTAGCCGGTCACTGCTGGCCGTCCGTCGGCGCGCACCTGCATCAGCTTGCGCTGGTGCCGGTGGCGGCCGACCGGCGCCTCGACGCGCCCTCGGTCGGCGCGCGGAACGCCGTAGGCAACTGTCACATAAGTCTTGCGCACAAGGCGCTCGGCGAAGGCCGCCGTCAGCCCCAGGTAGGCGGCCTCGCTACGCGCCACCGCCACCGCCCCGGTGGTGTCGAGGTCCAGGCGGTGCACGATTCCAGGTCGCCCGGCGCCGCCGACGGCCGCGATCTCCGGATAGGCGTGGAGCAGCAGGTGAGCCAGGGTCCCCCGGTCGCGCCCGGCACCGGGGTGGATCGCCATGCCCGCCGGCTTGTCGAGTACCACCAGCTCTGCATCCTGGTACAGAACGGTGAGCTGACCCGCCTCGGGCTCCAGCCCGGCGGCGGTGTTCGGCTCCGGCGGCTCACACTCCACGTTCTCGCCCGCGCGGACCTCCGTCGATGGCTTGGCGGTCCGCCCCTCGATCTTCACCAGCTCGTCGAGGATCCACTTGCGGACCTGATTGCGGGGCTTGCCGAGCCGCCCCGCGACGTGACGGTCCAGGCGCTCGCCAGCCTCCTCCTGGGTGACCGACCAGCGCCGGGCGTTGCTCACGCCTCGCCCTGAGGCTCGGCGGACGCGGTCGCCGGCTCGGCTCGCGGTTGACGGAAGGAGCCCAGGATCATCAAGCCGATGCCGATCGAGATGGCGGTGTCGGCGACGTTGAAGGTGTGCCAGTGATAGGTGCCGTAGTAGAAATCGACGAAGTCCGTGACCGCGCCACGGGCGATACGGTCGAGCAGGTTGCCCACCGCTCCGCCCAGGATCAACGACAGAGCCACCAACAGAATGCGGTCGCGCTGCGACACGACCCGGAAGTAGTAGCCGACGAATGCCAGGGCGCCGAGCCCCAGGACGGTGAGGATCAGAGTGCCGGTAGCGTTGCCGCGGGCGGCGAACATGCCGAACGCGACGCCCGTGTTGCGCACGTGGGTGAAGTTGAGCAGGCCGGGGATGATCTCGATCGACGCGTGGTCGGACAGATGGACCTCGACCAGCCACTTGGTCCACTGGTCGAGCACCAGGCAGGCCAGCGAGATCAGCAGATAGGGCCACTTGCGGGCCAGATCGGCGATCAGGGGAAGGCGGGTGTCTTCGGCTTCACTCATGTCTTCAGGGCTCTTCGGGCGGGTTCCTCGGACGGGTTGTTAGCTTACTCCACCTTCGAGGATCGCCACCGCCGCGGCATACTCGCGTTCGTGCGTGATCGACAGATGAGCGTTCCGCACGCCGAGCTGTTCGGCTCGTTCGGCGGCGGCCTCGTGGAGGCGGTAGGTAGGGGCGCCGGTGGGCAGATGGACGATCTCCACCTGACGAAAACCCACGCCCTGCCCCCAGCCGGTACCGAGCGCCTTGAACAGAGCCTCCTTGGCGGCGAAGAGCCCACCGAGGTGCTCGATCAGAGCGCGGCCGCTGTAGTCCTTGTGCTCGCCGGGCCGGCAGATGCGGCGCGCGAAGGCCTCCCCGTGCCGCCCGTGGATGGACGCGACACGCTCGATGCTCACCACGTCGATGCCGATGCCCAGAATCGCCATCGCCATCAACCTCGTGGCCAGAGGCGGCGTCCCTTGGCCGCCATCTCTTCGAGGTCCCGAGAATCGTGAAAGGCGCGGATGCCGGCCACCCCCGAGGCCCCGGCCCCTGCGGCCTCGGCCATCTCCCTGGGCCCGATGCCGCCGATCGCCAGAACCGGCAGGCCGTGTCTCGCCGCGCGGCGCAGCCCCTCGATTCCGACGGGGGTGCCGTACGGAGCCTTGCTCGGGGTGGGGAAGACCGGGCCGAAGACGACATAATCCGCGCCGCCTCGGCGCGCCGCCTCGACCTCCCCTGGGTGATGGGTCGAGCAGCCGATCAGCAGCTGGTCGCCGAAGCGGCGGCGCAAGGCCGCGATCGGCACGCCGTCCGATGGCAGATGGACGCCGTCGCAGCCGCTCGCGAGCGCCACGTCGGCCCGGCCGTTGATCAGAACGCGCAGTCCGCGCGGCGCCGCGTCACGCGTGCGCAGAGCCTGCTCCAGCAACTCACGGTCGGTGAGCTGCTTCTCCCGCAGCTGGACCGCGTCGGCCCGGCCGGCGAGGGCGCCCAACCAGTCCTCCAGGGATCGGGTGCCGAGCAGTCGCCGGTCGCTGATCGCCAGCAGCCGGGGAATCACCGGGCCTTCAGGGCTGGCCATGGCGGGAGGCTTCGGTCCGCATCATCTGCAACAGGTCATGAGCGCACCAGACCAGGTGGACCAGACCGAATCCACTGATCGCTCCGCGCACCAGCGGTAGGCGCAGAAGCTCGAGTCCCGCGGGCAGGTGAGACAACATCCGGTCCCACCCCGGCGACCACGGGATGAGCACCAGCACGACGCCGGCGGTGGCGCAGTACAGAACGAAGACCAGGCCGACGACCCTCTCGAGATCCATGGGCGGGCGATTGTACGCTATTGCTGCGCTGCTCTCTACGCCTCAGTGGCGGATCGGCTATACTCTCGGCCATGCAAAGGTGGCGCGGAGAGATCGCAGCACGGGCAGATCCGGGGACTCGGAGCTGGTGATCAAGAAGATGTTCGGCCGCCGTAAGAAGCGGCTCACCGATCCTGACGATCGCGAGCTGACGATCGAGGATCTGATCACCCTCGAGCGCTATGAAGAGGCTGAGGAGAAGCTCAAGGTCCGCCTCAAGCTGGTCCCCAAGGATCTGCATGCCCATCTGCGGCTGGCGGAGGTCTACCTGGCGCTCAAGAACGTGGTCAAGGCCCTGGACGAGTTTCAGTTCGTGGCCGATTCACAGGCCGACGACGGTTTCTTCGACAAGGCGATCGCGGTGTTGTCCAAGGCGATCAAGCTCGCCCCGGGAGACGAGAACCTGCCCAAGCGTATCGAGAGATACCGCCGCATGAAGCGGCTGGAGAAACGCCGCCAGCTGGCCGTCGAGGGGCTGCTCGGCAACAAGACCACCCGGGCCCAGACCGCCGGCAACCAGAAGCTCGAGATCGAGCTGCTGTGGAACAAAATCGCCAAGAGCCACCTGGTCGAGCAGCTCTCGGCGGTAAACCTCAAGAAACTCTTCTCGGTGATGAAGATGATGCGTGCCCGGCCGGACAAGGCCCTGGCCGAAGCCGGCAGCAATGTACCGGTCATGTTCATGGTGGTCGACGGGGTGGTCGAGGCCGGGGCCGAGGTCAATGGTCGCTACACCTCGATCCGTGCCTTCTCGACCGGTGACCTGATCGGCGAGTCGGCGCTCCTGGAACGCAAATCGTGGCCCGCTCGTTACGTGGTCACCGAGTCGGCGACCCTGTTCCAACTCGACCGCCAGGGCCTCGAGGAAGTGATGCAGGGAAACGAAGATCCCCTGGCGTTCCTGAGCGCGCTGCGCCAGCAGGCCAACGATCGCGACGTGGCCGCGTCTCTGCAGCGTCTCCACATCTCCTGAATCCATGGCCATCCTGCCGATCCGCGTCTATCCGGACCCGGTGCTGCGCGTCCGCTGCGAGGAAGTGGAGTCGTTCGACGATCTGCTGCACGAGCTAGCGAGCGACATGATCGAGACCATGCACGCCGCCCCCGGGGTCGGTCTGGCGGCGCCCCAGGTCGGCGTCGAGGAGCGACTCGCGGTGGTCGACGTCAGCGTCGGCAAGGACCGCTCGGCGCTCAAGATGCTGGTCAACCCCGAGATCGTCGAGCAGAGCGGCCGGGACGTGGATTCGGAAGGTTGTCTGTCGATTCCGGGCTTGACGGAGAAGGTGCCGCGGCCGACCTCGATCAAGGTCGTGGCCCGCGACCTCGACGGCGCCAGCTTCGAGCTCGAAGCCGAGGACTTCGAGGCGCGGGCCGTCTGCCACGAGATCGACCACCTGAACGGCGTGCTCTTCGTCGACCACCTGCGCGGCCTGCGCAAGGATCGAGCGCGCCGCCAGCTCAAGAAGCTCGTGCAGGACAGGGGCTGACGAGGCCGATCCGGGATAGGATTCCTCGTCATGAGAGAGATCCGCTTCTACAACACCCTCGGCAGGAAGGTCGAGCCGTTCACGCCGCGTGAGCCGGGCTCCGTGGGGCTCTACACCTGCGGCCCGACGGTCTACGACCACGCCCACATCGGCAACCTGCGCACCTTCGTGTTCGAGGACTTCCTGCGCCGCAGCCTGCTCTACCTGGGGTATCGCGTCAATCACGTGATGAACCTCACCGACGTCGACGACAAGACCATCCAGCGCTCGAACGACGCCGGCGTCGAGCTCGACGACTACACGGCGCCCTACATCGAGTCGTTCTTCGAGGATCTCGACACGCTGCACGTCGAGCGTGCCGAGCACTATCCGCGGGCGACCGAGCACGTCCCCGAGATGATCGAGATGATCGAGCATCTACTCGAGCGCGGCTACGCCTACGAGCGCGACGGCTCGGTCTACTTCCGCATCGCCGCTGACGACGACTACGGCCGCCTGTCGGGGATCGACCCCTCGGGCGGACAGCGTGGCGAGCGGGTGGCGAGCGACGAGTACGAGAAAGAAGACGCGCGCGATTTCGGACTGTGGAAGGCGGCCAAGGAGGGCGAGCCGTCCTGGGACTCGCCGTGGGGAGCTGGTCGCCCCGGCTGGCACATCGAGTGCTCGGCGATGAGCATGAAGTACCTCGGCGAGAGCTTCGATATCCACTGCGGTGGGGTCGACAACATGTTCCCCCACCACGAGAACGAGATCGCCCAGAGCGAGTCGGCCACGGGTGAGGAGTTCGTGCATACCTGGCTGCATTCCGAGCACCTGATGGTCGACGGCGAGAAGATGTCCAAGTCGCTGGGCAATCAGTACACGCTCAAGGAGCTGATGGCGCGCGGTCTCGATCCGCGGGCGGTGCGCTACGTCTTCATCTCCAGCCACTACCGGCAGAAGCTGAACTTCACCTTCGACTCCGTGGACGCCGCGGTCTCGGCGCTCGAGCGCGTCGACCAGATGCGATTCCGGCTCGAGAGCGCGCCCGAGAGCGGCGAGCCGTCGCCCGAGATCGCGGCCGCCATCGAGCGCCTCGGGAAGGACTTCGCCGCCGCGCTGGCCAGCGACCTCAACGCCTCCGGAGCGATGAGCGCCGTCTTCGCCCTGGTGCGAGAGGTCAACAAGACGATCGAGCGCGACGCGCTCGGCGACGGCGACCGGAATCGCGTGATCGCCGTTCTGGCCGACGCCAACCGCGTGCTCGGCGTGCTCGATCCCGCGGACTGGCAAAGCAGTGAAGAATCTTCGTCGGGTCTGGCCGACAACGAGATCGACCAGCTGCTCGTCGAGCGGCAGGAGGCGCGCAAGAACCGCGACTTTGCCGCCGCAGACCGGATCCGCGACCAGCTGCAGGCCGAAGGCGTGGTGATCGAAGACACGCCCCAGGGACCGCGCTGGCGGCGGGGCTGACCCTTTCCGAGCAATTTCGTGCGCGACGACGCCTTTCGCCGCCAGCCGCATACTCGTGCCCAGGGTCGCCTTGGGGAGGACGCCGCGGTCGAGTGGCTAGGCCGTCAGGGCTACCGCATCGCCGAGCGCAACGTCAGCAACCGGGCCGGCGAGATCGACGTCATCGCCCACGATGGCGACACCCTGTGCTTCATCGAGATCAAGGCCCGTTCGACCCGCGATTACGGTGAGGCGATCGAGTCGGTGACGCCTCGCAAGCAGCGCAAGATCGCCCGCACGGCGGCCCTGTACCTGGCTTTCCACCCGGTCGAGAGCGCCATCCGTTTCGATGTCCTGGGCCTCGATCTGGGCGATGACGGCTGGCGCTACACCCTGATCCGCGACGCCTTCGCCGCGCCCCTTTGAAGCCGTCCTCGAGGTGCTTGACACCGCCCGCCTCAGGTGACTATCCTTACCGCCCCCGGGCGGGAATAGCTCAGTGGTAGAGCACAACCTTGCCAAGGTTGGGGTCGCGGGTTCGAATCCCGTTTCCCGCTCCATTTACTTCTTCCAGCGACAGTCAGGCCGAGTCAGCGCGAGCGAGGTCGTTTCGAGCCTCCGCGGCCGTCTGCTTGTGATAAGATGGTCCTCCTGACCGGGCGCGCCGCGCCCGAAAGGCGGCCTCCCGAGGCGACGTGGCCAAGTGGTAAGGCGAGGGTCTGCAAAACCCTTATTCGCCGGTTCGAATCCGGCCGTCGCCTCCAATCATCTCCTTCGAGGCCCGGCTGATACAGACCAGAGCACTGCACCACGTGCTGGCGGCCTGAATGTGGCTGCAAGTGATATGCTGAGCCCTTTCCGGGAGCTGGCGAAGAACCCCGCGCCGATACCGGGTCCCAAGAACAGGAGAGTCGGCATGAAGCAGTGCAGTGGGTCCCTCAGGCGCTCTTGGAGAGCGCTCTTTGTCCTCATCGTCTGGGTGGTGGCGGCCAGCGCCCCGGCCGCCGCCCAGCACTCGGTCGCCCGGCAGTGGAACGACGAGGTGTTGGACGCCATCCGCGGCGACTTCGCTCGCCCGACGGTGCACGCGCGCAACCTCTACCACACCTCGGTCGCAATGTGGGACGCGTGGGCGGCGTACGACGCCGTGGCCGGCACCGTGCTGCACCACGAGAACGCCTCGGCGGCCGACGTGGCGGCGGCGCGGAACGAGGCGATCAGCTTCGCCGTCTACCGGCTGGCGAGCTGGCGGTTCGCCAACTCGCCCGGCGCCGCCACCACGCTGCAGTCGCTCGACGACAAGATGGACGAGCTGGGCTACGACCGCACCTTCGTCTCCACTGCCGGCGACTCGCCGGCGGCCCTCGGCAACCGCATCGCCGCGACCTTCATCGACCACGGCCTGGGCGACGGCGCCAACGAGGCGGGCGACTACGTGAACCAGTTCTACGAGCCGGTCAACGAGCCGCTGCTGCCCGAGCTGCCCGGCAATCCCGACATCACAGATCCGAATCGCTGGCAGCCCCTGGCGCTCGACTTTTTCATCGACCAGGGCGGCAACATCATCATCGGCGGCTTCCCCGAGTTCCTGAGCCCGGAGTGGGGCATCGTCACGCCCTTCTCCCTGTCGCAGGAAGATTTCACCGTCTACCACCGCGACGGCTTCGACTACTGGGTGTTCCACGATCCCGGCCCACCGCCCTACATCGATACCACCGAGGGTCCCGACCTCTACAAGTCCGGCTTCGAGCAGGTCGTCGAGTGGAGCGGCTATCTCGATCCGACTGACGGCGTGATGATCGACATCAGCCCGGCGTCACTGGGCGACAACACCCTGGGCACCAACGACGGCGACGGCTACGACATCAACCCCGTCACCGGTTTGCCCTACACGCCGGAGGTCGTGCCGGCGGGCGACTACTACCGCGTGCTGGCCGAGTTCTGGGCCGACGGCCCGGACTCCGAGACCCCGCCCGGCCACTGGTTCACCCTCGCCAACTACGTCTCCGATCATCCGTTGGTGGTCAAGCAGCTCGGCGGCGTCGGCCCGGTGCTCGACGACCTCGAATGGGACGTCAAGGTCTACCTGGCGCTGGGCGGCGCCATGCACGACGTGGCCATCGCCGCCTGGGGCGTGAAGGGCTGGTACGACTACATCCGGCCGGTGTCGGCGATCCGCTACATGTGCGACAACGGCCAGAGCTCGGATCCCATGGCGGCGTCCTTCCACCCGCAGGGCATCAACCTGTATCCCGGCTACATCGAGCTGGTGACCCCCGCCACCGTGGGCCCTGGCGGCATCCACGAGCACCTGGGCGCGGGCAGCGTCGACAAGATCGCGCTCAATGCCTGGCGCGGCCCGGAGTACATCGTCGACCCGGACGTCGACGCCGCCGGCGTCGGCTGGATCCTGTGCGAGAACTGGTGGCCCTACCAGCGTCCGACCTTCGTCACGCCGCCGTTCGCCGGCTACGTCTCCGGCCACAGCACCTACAGCCGCGCCGCCGCCGAGGTCATGACCCGACTCACCGGCGACGAGTACTTCCCCGGCGGGCTCGGCACCTTCGACGCGCCGCAGAACGACTTCCTGGTGTTCGAGGAAGGTCCCAGCGTCGACATCCAGCTGCAATGGGCCAAGTACGCCGACGCCGCCGACGAGTGCAGCCTGTCGCGTATCTACGGCGGAATCCACCCGACCGCCGACGACATCCCCGGCCGGCTCATGGGGTACGAGATCGGTCCCGACGCCTACGACCACGCCGTGCGCTACTTCACCGGTGAGCTCGGCGGCGCCCGGTTGTCGATCGAGATCCCCACCGCCTCGACCTGGGGTCTCCTCGCCCTGGTGCTGGGGATCCTGGCGGCGGGCGTTCGTCGGCTGCGGCGCTGAATCGTGCCGCCCGGATTGGTGGGCGGCTCGCCTGGCCGGTTCGGGCGACCCCGAAAGTTTTCGACGAGGTCGCTCGACCGGTTCGGGCGATCACGCCGGTAGTCTCGACGAGCGCTCTGACCGGTCAAATCGTCGCCTCCCGATCGCTTCGGAGCCTCGCCTGACCATGAATCGTGGTCTGCCGGAAATCGGCCGGCAGGATCCTCACGCTGCATCGCACCGCTCAGCAAGCCGCGACCAGTTGCCCCGACGCTGCATTGCGCCGGCCCGGATTTCTCGCCAGTCGCCTCGACGCTGCCACGCACCGCGTTGCGAATCTCGCGGGTTGCCCGAACGGTGAATCGTGCCCGATCCCGAGCTCCAGGGGATGAATTCACGCTGAATAGTAGCCAAAGGGGCAAAAGACCTTGGCGTTTACTCCGCTAATTGACCGACCGGTCAGTCGGTATCGTCGAAAACGGCCCCGTGCGTTTTTCTCCTTGATTTCCGAGCTACCTTGTTTGGCGTCGGTCGCGACCCGGCAAAGCGCCCCAACGAGGGGCACATCGAAACCCCGCCCGGCACGCCGGGCAAACGAAAGGAGTCACGATGCCACAACTGAGCATCGGAATCACCGGCAAGGTCAGGTCCTGCCTGTTCTTGCTCGCGGCCCTCTGGGAACAGGGGCCCGCAATCGCACAGCTCGTGCTGGACAAGGTCCAGCCTCATCTCGAGGAAGGCGAGGAGCCTCCCTCGTTCCTGGCCCAGCTCCTGGCGCTGGGCCGACTGTTGAAAGCCGCGCTCGACAAGATGGTCGAGCTCGACCGCAAGCTCTACAACGAGAACGAGCGCCGAGCGACTCTGCTCGCGAAGCGTGACGCGATCGCCGTGGAGCTCGGCCAGAAGGTGACCGGACTGCGCCGGATCGTCGTCGGCCACCACCCTGACGCCAAGGTGGAGAAGCTCGGCCTCGAAGGCCGAACCCCGCAGGAGCCGATCGCGTTGATCAGACAGTCCAAGCTGATCAGCGAGAAGCTGCGGCGTGAGGACCTCGAGACGATGTTGGGAGCGCCACAGTTCGGTGTCCCACTCGATCCCGAGCCCTACGTCGTGCAGGTCGAGGCGGACGTCGTCCGCCTCGACGACACCTACGAGGCCCACCAGCGGTCGCGGCGCCGTATCGACACGCTGCGCAAGGAGAGGAGGGAGGCCGTCGGGGACTACGATGTCGCCTTCCTCCGCGTGGCACGCCAGTTCGAGGACTCCTGCCGGCTGGCAGGCGAAGACGATTTGGCCGACAGGGTGCGTCCGTCCCTCTCCCGCCCGGGTGAGACGGCGGTCGAGCCAAAGGAGCAAGAGGTTCCGAAATCGGCTGAGAGCGTCATTCCCGACGCCGTCGAGGCCGCGGACGAGACCTCGACTTCCGAGGCCCAGTCGGAAACGGAACCGGCGTCGGAGGAAGCTGTAACGGCATCCGAGTCGTCGCCCGAAGTCGGCTGACAGGTCGGGTGCCGGCGCGGCGTTCGCGTCGCGCCGGCACCCTTTTGTCCGGTCTTTGTGTACCGGTCGGTTGACGATGGTTTTGGTCATCCTGATAATCAGTGGGTATCACAGGAATAAGGTCATCATGAGCAGAAAGAAACGCAAAGGTGCACGGAAGCCCCGCCCCCGGAAACCCCGCCCGCGCAAGCAACGCGCCCGCCCGGTACGACGGAGGCAGGCCGCGGCATCGCGGGCGGAGCCACAGGACAGCGGCCTGAAGCGCTGGTCCCGCCTGCTCACCAAATTCGAGAAGGACCCGGAGTCGGCGCTCAAAGACCCGCGCTGCCTCAAGCCCCACTTCCTGAACGAGCTCTTCGACCTCTGCGAAGGCAAGGCGCTCGAAGCCCCATGGGTCGCCCCCGACCTGGTCGACGTGGCGCTCCAGCTAGCCGAGCGCAACGGCGACCCCCACCTCATGAACCGCGCCGCCGGTGTCGGTGTCCACGTGTTGATCAACGGTACGGCCTACGACGAAGCGGACCAGATGCTCCAGGAGTATCGCGAGCAGGCCTTCGACTGCTGCCGGGACTGCGCCGCCGAGTGGTACCGCCACCAGGGTGACCTGCTGGTGGAGACCAGGGACCCGCGCCAGGCCCGCCTCTGTCTCGACCTCTCGGCCAGCATCCTTGGCGAGGATCTGGACGACGACACCCGAGCCCGCACCCTCTTCGTGCGCGGTATCGCCCACCTCTTCCTGCGCCGGCGCGACCAGGCCCTCGCCGACATCGACGAGTGTCTCCGGCTGCTGTCGCTGACCTCCTCGCGCGGCTACTTCAACGACGCCGTCGCCCTCGTCGCCTGCTTCCTCCAGGGCGGCGACGAGGAACGCCACGACGAGCTCGCGCTCGACATCCTCGCCCGCTTCAGGGCGCGCCTCAAGGACCAGAAGGGCTTCGCCGAGGTGCGCGACCGCGTCCGCTGGGTGGCGGGCCTGGCCCACGGCCGCCTCGGCCACACCCGCCGCGCCCGCAAGCTCTTCACCCGCTCACGCGAAGGCCACCTCGGGCACTTCCCCCACCGCTACGCCCTGGCCATCGCCGCCGACGAGATGCTCATCCTCTGCCGCAAGCACCCCGAGATGTTCATCCGCTCGATCCGCCTGATCATGACCTGGTGCAAGCAGAACCTGAAGCTCGAGCCCGAGCACCGCAAGCGCCTGCGCAAGGCTGCGAAAGACCTGGGCACCGACCCCTGGTACTCCCGCCAGATCATCTCCTCACTGCGCCGATCCTATACTGTACCGGTGCCGGGGTTGCTGTGTGACGATGTGCTGGAGGACGACGACGAGGACGCGGCTTGATCCGGATTCCCCGCTCCCAGGACCTGCTCCCGGGCGAGCTCAATCTGGCTGCGCTCGATCTTTCTGCAGCACGTAGATCGAATCCCAACCGGTGGTCCAGGTTTCGCCTCCGTCGGTAGAGGATTCGGCTCGTTGCCGGACCTTCCCATTGCCGAGATCGGTCCAGGTCCAGCGGGTTCTGGGGGTAGCGTCCGTCGGGCTTGCGAGCACCATCTCACCGTCCTTCAGCGCGCCCCTGAGCGGTGGCCAGGTGCCGACGTTACCGGTATTGTCGATGAAGATCTGATTCCAGCTGCCGTCGCGGGAATCGTAGTAGTTGATGCTCATGCCTTCGTGCGGGCTCGCCGAGGTCCAGGTCTCGAGGAGCATGCAGCCGCCGAGGTGCGAGGTGATGCGATTTGTCCCCAGAGCGGCACCGGTTGCGGGGCTCTCCACCGCCCAATCGCCGAGCCAGAAATCGAACTGCCGATACTCCGGCGAGCTGCAGGGCGTCAGTGAGGTCTGGACCTTACGCATCGCCGCCTCGTCCAGAGACTTCAGCTCAGGAGCGGCTTCCAGGCGAGCGACGATCGCTCGGGACGGACCGAGCTCGGCAACTTCGCCCAGGAGCTTCAAAGCCGTCTCGGCTTCGCCATTGGCGGCGTGGCTTCGTGCCATCTCGAAGCGAGAGAGCTGCGGATTGAATCCCACACTCTCTGCCTTTTCGTAGGCGGCAATCGCGTCGGCGGTCTGACCGAGGGCGTGTCGGGAGCGCCCGAGGCGAAACCAGGCGGCGCCGTTTTCCGGCTCCGCTCGTGTGATGCCCTCGTAACTTTCCGTCGCGGCTTTCCAGTCCTTTGCGGCAAAGGCAGCGGCAGCCATCTCCGCCAAGGTCTGTTCGGCTGATGCCGGCCCGTTGAGGGCGAGCGCGAGGGTGAGCGTGAGGGCGAAGAACCTCGGGTTCGATGTGCGCGTAATCATCATGGCGTCTGACTCCTCGACTGTGTGGACTCCTCCTGGCGGAGTTCTGGACTCGCTTTGAGGTTAGCTCGGCGCACTTCTCGGCCGCTTCCAGAATCGTGCTCGTTTCGAGCGTTCCAGACCCATGCTGAAACCTCTCGACACAGTGCTCTACCGGAGCTCGGAGTTGACCGTCGGCAAGTTCGAGGTCGAGTTGGACGATCCACGGTTTCGCGACTCCGGGCCGATCGAGCAGTTCCCCGTGGTCTTTCCCAGCACCCCGATCTGGATCCGCCATCGCGGCGGTGATCCCTTCCTCACCGACCGCACGCGCGTGGTGCTCTACAACCGGCGGCAGCGTTACACCCGCCAGGCGGGCGCCCGGGCGGGAGACCGCTGCCACTGGTTCTCGTTCTCTCGTGGGATCGTGGGAGAGATCGCGGCCTCTCTGGACCCCGAGGCTGATCGAGATCGACCGTATCGTTTTGCCACCGCGCCGTGTGCCTCCGAGACTTTTCTGGCCCATCGGCTGGTTGTGCATCAATTGTCGAGCTGTCCCGAGACGGATGGGCTGTTCGTCGAAGAAACGCTGTTGGCGTTGCTACGTCGGATTCTGTCGCAGGCCTATTCCTTTCGAGGCGTGGAGCCGCGGGCGCTGCGGAGCCGTAGCAACCATCGCGAGCTTGCGGAGCGCGTCGCGGTCTTGCTGGCTGGGAAGTACCGAGTACTGTTGTCCCTGGCGCAGATCGCTGCCGCCGTCGGTTCTTCGCCGTTTCATCTGAGCCGCGTTTTTCGTCGTCAAACGGGATCGTCGATCCATGGGCACCGTCATCAGCTGCGGCTGCGTGCCGGTCTCGAAGAAGTGCTCGAGACCGACAAGGATCTGACGGAAATCGCTCTGGGGTTGGGCTTTTCGAGCCACAGTCATTTCACGGGGGCGTTCGGCCGGGCTTTCCGCTGGACTCCCTCGGAGCTCAGAAAAAGAGCTTCGAGAAGGCTTCTCGGCTCTTTGGCGGCGAGGCTTTCCGGCGAGATCCTGGCGTGTCACGAAGGTGCACCAAGTTACCAATCGGTCACCGAAACAAGAACGCGCCCTCGTCCGTAGTGACCTGAAGACGCCCTTCCCCGGCTTCGGGGCTCTTTCAGCTTCCGCCGACGCGAGATCACGGGAGACATCATGGAAACGCTGTGGATGGACTTTCGGTTCGCCCTCAGAACCCTGCGCAAGAACTTCTCGGTGACGCTGTTGGCTACCGGCTCATTGGCGCTTGCGATCGCCGGCAACACGGCGGTCTACAGCCTGGTCAACTCTTTTCTTCACCGGCCGATTCCGTATCAGGACGTCGAACGGCTGGTGATGATCGGCGAGACCAACGACGCACTCCAGGCCGGCCAGGTGTCGACGACTTCGCAGGCCAATTTCCTCGACTTTTCCGAGCGCCAGAGCTCGTTCCAGCAGATGGCCGCGATGCAGGGGGCCGCGTACACCCTGGGCGGTAGCGGCGAGAATCCGGAGCAGTTGACGGTGGGCCTGGTGACGCCGGGCTTCTTCTCCGTGGTGGGTGCGGAGATCGCCAGCGGACGGCGATTCTCGGGCGAGGAGGGGGTCCGTGGACGCGATCGGGTGGTGTTGCTCAGCCACGAGCTCTGGACCGAGCGGTTCGGTGCCAGGAGCGATCTTTCCGGCGAAACGCTGGATCTCAACGGTGAAATCTACGACGTGATCGGTGCCGTGGGCGCGGACTTCGAGTGGATCCTGGCTCCCAACACCGACCTCTGGGTGCCGCTGGTGATCGAGCACGGCGCGGCACCGCGCCAGCGCCGCGACCTGTTCGCTCTGGCGCGGCTGGCGGACGGCGTCACCGAAGAATCGGCGCAAGCGCAGATGGATACTCTGATGGGGCAGCTGGTAGACGAGCACCCCGAGATCAACCGCGGCTTCGCGGTCGAGCTGCTGAATCTGGGTCACGATATTCCCGACTCTCGCAACCGGATGTTCTTTCAGCTGATGCAGGTGGCGCTGCTGTTCGTGCTGTTGATCGCTTGCGCCAACATCGCCAACCTGCTGCTGTCGCGCAGTCAGGCGCGGGAGCGCGAGCTGGCGATCCGCAACTCGATCGGCGCCAGCCGGCGGCGAATCGTCGTACAGCTGTTCACCGAGAGCACGGTGATGGCGCTGATCGCCGGCACCCTGGGCGTCGCGCTGGGCTACGCCGGCATGAAGGCGATCAACAGCGCCTTCGCCAACGTTCTGCCCAGGTTCTGGTTGCCGACCCTGGATCTGCGGGTGCTCGGCTACACCCTGGCGGTGACGCTGCTGGGGGCGCTGCTGTTCGGCCTGGCGCCGGTGCTGCAGTTTTCCCGTTTCGACCTGCATTCGGCGCTCAAGGACGGCACTCTAGGTGCCTCGGCCGGGGCCAGGCGGCGGCTGGCGTCGAACACGCTGGTGGCGCTCGAGATCTCTTTCGCGCTGGCGTTCCTGGCCGGCGCCAGCATCATGATCGACACGTTTCAGACCATGCAGACCGTCGAACCCGGTTTCGAAACCGAGAACGTGCTGGTCATGCGGCTCGATCTGCCGGAGACACGTTTTGGCACTCCCGAGCAACAGGCGGCCGCGGCCGATCAGGTGAGGCAGCGCCTCGGCAGCCTGCCGGGGGTCGGCTCGGCGATCGTCTCGAACGTCGCGCCGCGCACGCCGTTTCTGCCCCGCGACTCGTTCGTGATCGACGGCCGGCCGGTTGCGGACGAGCAGGCACCGCCGCAGGCTAGCTGGCTCACCATCAGCGAGGGCTACCTCGAGACCCTGGGGATTCCGCTCCACCGAGGGCGAGCGTTCACCGCCGCCGACAACCTGAATGCCGTCCGCGTGGCGTTGATCAACGAGACCCTGGCGGAGCGGCACTGGCGCGGCGAGAACCCGATCGGTCAGCGGGTGAGGATTCAAGGCGAGCCGCGTGAGATCGTCGGCATCGTGGACGACGTGCGCCATGACGTGATCGTGCGCACCGAAGCGACCGGACTGGTCTATCTGCCTTGGGCGCAACAGCCGGCCAACGCCTTCGGCGTCGCACTGAAAACGGACGTCGAGCCGGAGAGCCTCGCCGAAACGGCTCGACGCGAAATCGCCGCATTCGACCGCAATGCCGCCCTCACCCAGGTGCAGACGCTGGACACCTTCGTCGAGCAGTTCTGGGTTGGCCAGCAGGTGTTCACCGCCATCCTCGGCGGCTTCGGCACCCTGGCGCTGATCCTCGCGGCGCTCGGCACCTACGGCGTGTTGGCCTACTCGGTGGCACAGCGCACCCACGAGATCGGCATCCGCATGGCGATTGGCGCCAGCCGCGGCGCGGTGTTGAGCATGATCGTCCGTCAGGGTGTCGTGGTCGGCGCCATCGGCATCGCGCTCGGCATGCTGCTGGTGCCGTTGCAGGTCAAGATGATCGCCGCGATCTTCCAGGGCGTGGTGCCGGTGGAGCCAACGTCGATGATCGGCGCGGCACTGATTCTGGCGTTGGTGACTCTGATCGCCAGCTGGCTGCCCGCCAGGCGGGCGGCCAGCGTCGACCCGATCCGGGCGCTGCGCTGCGAGTGATCACCCGCGTCCAGGTTCGCTGCCGCCGGCCGACATAAAGCCAGCCCCAGCTCGCTACCGTAGATCGCAATGATCGCGCCGGCGTCCTCCATGGTGCCTCCGAGATCTACCCGCTGGGCTCGCAGTGGTGGGTGCTCGAGGTCGCTCAGCGGTCGAGCACGTAGCCCTGGGCCCCGGGGGTGTCGGGATCCAGGTCCAGGACCATCACGTTGTTGGTTTCGTCGGACTCCTCGACGTCGTCGCCTCCCGGCGCGTAGGGGTCGTCGGCGTAGGCGTACAGGTAGTAGATGCCCTCGGCCAGGGGCTCGAGGTCAACGACCAGCGTTTCGTCGAAGTCGCCGGCCTGGCGGCCGTCAGTGTCGGTGTAGATGCTCAAGTTGTCGACGTTGACGTTGACCCAGATCGAGGGTGCGTGGGCGAGGTCCTCGAAGGGTGGGGCGGGCAGGTCCGGGTCGCTGATGTCGGGCTCCCAGTGCTTGTAGATCTGCAGGCGGCCCATCGTGGCCACGGGGGCGCCGCCGAAGTTCTTGACCTGGCCGTAGTACCGCAGGTGCCTGATCAGGGGTTGGCCAACCGGATCTGGGAGCGTGAGATCCGTCTGGAAGCTGCTCACCCGCAGATCCGGCACGAACGCGTCCGGGAACGACGCGGTGACCGAATAGGAGCCAAGCGATCCGTATTCCGTGTAGCCGGTCGGCGGAGGGTTCATCGGATCGCCGACGCCGGTGCCTTCGACACTCAGATAGTAGGTGTCTTCCGCCGGCGCCTCGAAGGTGATCTGGGCGTCCAGATCGGTGCTCGGGTTGGAAGCCGCGACCTCGCCGGCCGAGTCGAACAACCGGATGCTCAGGTCGAGCAGGGGATTCATCATTCCGTAGAGGCCCGCGATGATCGGCTCATCTGTATGCGCCGCCAAAGACAGCACGTCGACGGTGATGGTCCCGGGGCCGCTGGTGAAGCTGAAGAAGTCGACATCCTCGGTCCGTTCGATGATGCCTCTCTTTTCCGAGTCCGAGCTCAAGACGGTGGCGAGTGTGACACTGTCCCCATGGTCGTCGGCGCGATAGGGAGAGCGCGAGGCGATGATCGCGAGATTGTCCGGCAATCCCGAGACGTCAGGGGCATAGGCGTTGAAGTATTCGCCCCTCGTCCATTGAACCACGTCGCCGACGTGAAGCCCCATGAAAGTGTTCCATCTCGGAAAGCCCGTGATTCCGCTCGGGTGCCCGATGTAGTAGTCCCACGGTCCTCCTCCCGGGAGCCCATAGTGGCTGTTGCCATAGGAATGCCCCAACTCGTGAACCGCGATGAGTCCTTCGATCCTCGGGGCCAGGGCAGGAGCCTGGTCGTCTGCGAAGGAACCACCGAGCCCCAGGGCGGTGTCGATCGTGAAGAAGAGCCAGGTGCGTCGGGATTCAGGCACCGACAAGAATTCCGACAGTTTCGTCGTCACGTTGACGTCGAACGGGCGGAAGCTCTCGGCGATCTGCAAGAAGACGTCGAAGATCGCCTCGACGTCGTTGGCGTCGAGAGACTCGACGCCCGGCGCCTTGAGGAAGCAGGATGTCTCGCGCCAGGCCCCGAACTTCAAGATGCCGTCGCCGTTCAAATCCAGGTAGATGGCGTTCGCCGCCCCCGGCTCGCTCGATAATTGAGGCACGGGAAGCCCGGCACCCGGGTAGGTGTAGTCGAGACGGTCGAGGAAGACGTGGTCCGACGGATACGGGGCGCCGGTTTGATCTTCGACGACGGGCTGTGCTCCCAGCGACGAGGCGAGAGCGAACGACAGGAAGCCGATGGCGAGGAGTGTCTGCCCTCGAGTAGTCTTCATGGTCTCCCTGGCTCCTATCGGTCGAGCACGTAGCCCTGGGCCCCGGGGATGTCGGGATTCAGATCGAGAACCATCACGTTGTTGGTCTCGTCGGACTCCTCGACGGCGTCTCCGCCCGGCGCGTAGGGGTCGTCGGCGTAGGCGTACAGGTAGTACAAGCCCTCGGCCAGGGGCTCGAGGTCGATGAACAGCGTCTCGTCAAAGTCGCCCGCCTGGCGGCCGTCGGTGTCGGTGTAGATGCTCAGGTCGTCGACGTGGACGCCGACCCAGTACGAAGGAGCGTGGGCGAGGTCCTCGAAGGGCGGGGCGGGCAGGTCCGGGTCGCTGATGTCGGGCTCCCAGTGCTTGTAGATCTGCAGGCGGCCCATCGTGCCGACGGGCGCGCCGCCGAAGTTCTTGACCTGGCCGAAATACCGCAGGTACCGGATGTAGGGTTGACCGACCGGATCTGGGAGCGTGAGAATATTCTGGAAGTCGCTCACCCGCAGGTCCGGGATGTACGCGTCCGGGAACGACGCGGTGACCGAGTAGGAACCCAGCGAGCCGTATTCCGTGTAGCCGGTCGCGGGATAGGTCATCGGATCGCCGACGCCGGTGCCTTCGACGCTCAGGAGGTAGGTGTCTTCCGCCGGTGCCTCGAAGGTGATCTGGGCGTCCAGATCGGCGCTCGGGTTGGACGCCGCGACCTCGCCCGACGAGTCGAACAATCTGACGCTCACGTCCAGGGCCGGCTTCATCTCTCCATAGAGGCCGGCGATGAGCGGCAGATTGGAATGCGCCGCCAGGGACAGCACGTCGACGGTGATGGTCCCGGGGCCGCTGGTGAAGCTGAAGTAGTCGACGTCCTCGGTCCGTTCGATGATGCCTCGCTTTTCCGAGTCCGAGCTCAAGACCGTTGCGGATGTGTCATCGTTTCCGTGGTCGTCCGCTCGATAGGGAGTGCGAATAGCGATGTTGTGAAGATTGTCCGGCAGGTTCGAGCCGCCCGCGGAGTAGGCGTTGTAGTACTCGCCCTTCGTCCACTGAACCATGTCTCCATAACGAGAGTTCCCCATGAAGGTGTTCCACCGGTAGAAGCCCGTGATCCCGCTGGCGTGTCCGTAGTAATAGTCGGACGGTCCCCCGCCCGGAGTTCCATAGTGCCTGTTGTTGTACGAGTGCCCCAGCTCGTGCACGGAGATGAGCCCTTCGATCCTCGGGCTCAGGGCAGGCTTGTCGTCGTTTGCGAACACGCCGCCGTGCCCCCGGCTGGTGTCGATCGTGAAGAAGAGCCAGGTGCGTTGGGACTCGGGCACGGAAAGGAGCTCGGACAGTCTGGTCGTCACGTTGACGTCGAAAGGCCGGAAGCTCTCGGCGATCTGCAGGAAGACGTCGAAGATCGCCTCGACGTCGTTTGCGTCGAGAGACTCGACACCCGATGCCTTGGTGAAACAGGACACCTCGAAGATACCACCGTTCATGTTCACGTGATCTCCGTTGAAGTCCAGGTAGATGGAGTGCGCCGCCCCCGGCGCACTCGACAGTTGAGGTACGGGAAGCCCCGCGCCGGGATATGTATAGTCGAGACGATCGAGGAATACGTGGTCCGACGGATAGGCGCCGCCGGTTTGATCTTCGATGGTCTGCGCTCCCAGCGACGAGGCGAGAGTGACCGAGAGGAGCCAGATGGCAAGGGTTACGTTGTATTTGTACATTGGGCTGTCCTCACTGGAGCTTCAAGGAGCTGGAGCTGTCTTCGTCGCACATGGACTCGGAATATGGCAGCGTCGTTTCCGTGACCGAGCTTCCCTCGTTCTCGTTCGTCGCGATGCGGTAGAGAGTGCTTTCCGTGGCCGACGTTACGACTTCGACGTTGCTCCGCAGGGTGCCCTGGTCGTCGAGGAGCTGGAACTTGCCGGTGGCTCCGCCCAGCAGCTCGCCGTAGATCACCCGGCCGGTGACCGCCGAGCCGTTGATCGCCGAGCCTCCTCCCAGCGCGCCCGCCCCCGTCTCGTCTTCGGCGCCAAAGTGATTTCTCGGCCTCATGGCGGCGACGCTTCCGGTGACCAGTTGCCCGCCGGTCAGCGGGAAGTTGATCAGGCTGCCCTTGCCGACATAAACGTTTTGTGAGTAGAGGTCATTCAGGCTGAGAGCTCCCGCGCTCAACCCCGGCATGCCCTTTTCGGGAGGGTCCTGGGCCAGGGCCAGCTGCGAGGTGAGCAGTCCGAGCGCGACGACCCACAATGCTCCCGTGCGTGTCCGTCCTAGAGTTCTTTTCATTGCATGCTCCAAGTTGGGTGGTGGTGGTTGTCCCCTCTACAGGGCAACGCGGAAAGAGCGGCCCCGCTCTCTCATTTCCGAACGCCGGGCAATTCATGTAGGGGTGGACCTCCGTGTCCACCCGCCGCCGGCACGAGCCGGCAGGCGAGGGTCTACCGGTCCTCTTCGAGCTCGGCGAGCAGCTCGCGCGCCAGCTCCACCGTCTCGCTGTGCTCCACCAGCTCGTCCGGGTGCGGGCCGCGGCGGACGATCTCGCGCAGCAGCTCCAGCGCCTGGTCGCTGCTGTCCTCGTCGTATTCGAGGATGGCCTCGGCCAGGAAGAAGAGGTTGCGGGGATCGTGGCGGGAGGTTTCGGCCGCGCGGCGCAACATGTCGAGGCCCTCGCGGCGGTCGATCCAGTAGGTGAAGAACGGCACGCGGGGAGCCTCGGTGTACAACCGCCCGAGCATGCGCAGGCCGGCGGCATCGCCGAAGCGCTCGTCGAGCAGGATGATCATCCGTGCATTGTCGCGGACCTTGGACGCGACGCCCTTGCGCACGGCCGCCAGCTTGCTGTGTGTCATGCCCCACAGGCCCCAGCTCGCCACCACCCAATAATGCGCCTCGGCGGCCTCGGGCACTCCTCGTAGCGCCTCCGCGCGCTCCTCCGCGGTGAGGCTGGAAAGGCCATCTTTGTCACGCCCAGCCTTCTTCGCAACCAGCTCGATCGCGCGGGCCGCGAGCTCGACCAACCGTTCGTAGATCTCGCGCTGATCCTCTTTGTCCTGGGCCACGTGGTAGGCATGGAAATACAGGGCGTCCATCAGCTTGTAGAGCAGGCGGAGGTTGTCCGGGTCCTGCGCCAGAGCCTGCTCATAGGCGGAGACAGCGGTCTCGATGGGCCCGGTGTCGGGGACGCCGCTCGTGAGGAATCCGGTCGCGCGCTCGGCGAAGGCGCGCTCGGCACTTTCTTCCAAGGTCTCTGCCGCGAGAGGGCAGCTCGAGAGGAGGAGGAGGAGGAGGGCCGTACCGCGAGTATGATCCATTTCGAGAGACCCTTCAGGGCTTCACAAGTGTAGCGAACGGGCGGACGCGTGGCCGCCGCAATCCGCCACGCTTTTGCCACGTTGGCAACAACGCTGGAGCACCGCGGGGGTCGATACTCGCCGACAGGCCGGCGCGTCGGCGGTCAGTCAGGACGATCCGGAGGTGTGCATGAAGTCCGAAGCTCGAGATGGTTCGATTTGGATCCTGATGGCCGCGGCGCGGTGCCTGGCGGTGACACTGCCCTTGGCGCTCGCCGCCGATCGTGCTCCGGCCCAGCTGCTGGCAAAGCTCGACGAGCCCGCGGCCTCCCTCGACGTCACGACGGTGCCGGCCGCCGCGAAGTCCCGGACGGTGCTCACGGTGCGGCGCTTCGGTCGCTACTCGGTGACCGTGGAGAGCGAGCAGGGCGTGGCCCTGCAGCTGGTCGACCGCATGGTCGGGCCCGGGACGGTCGAGGGCAAGGCGGGCGAGCAGGACGGCAGGATCGACGTCTTCCTGGATCGCGGCGACTACCTGATCCGCACCTTCGGGCATCCGCAGGCCGAGGGCGAGGCGACCCTGGCCGTGCACCCCTTCGTGGAGATTGCACCCGAGCCGGCGCCGCAGCTGGTGGAGCTCAAACCCATCGCCGGCCGGCTCGGCGACTTCGAACAGGTTTCCTACTGGCTTCTGGTCGAGGAGCGGCGCTGGGTCCACCTGGAGGCCGCCGGCCGGACGCTGCGCGACCTCAGGCTGTGGCTCGAGGGCAGTTGGCTGGTGGACGCCGAGCCCGAGACCGAGGTACTCGATCCGCGCGAGGGGCAGCCACTCTTCGCTTGCCGCCTGGCGGTCGAGCTGGACCCCGGGCTCTACCTGCTCACCGCCTACGGCGGCCGCGAGCAGCCGTGGGCCGACGACAGCGGCGAATACCCCCTCCATCTGCGCATGGGCGTCCCCAAGCTCGGCATCGCCGGGCGCGCCCGCCGAGAGGTCAGCCCCTTCGGCGTCGACCGTTTCCTGGTGCCGGCGCGCGCCAACTACTACCGCCTGGAGCTGCCCGAGGCGCGGCTGGCGGTTCTGCGGGTTGGGCGCTGGGAGAAGTCCACGCCCTACGCCGAGACGGGTACGGCGGCGCGCATCGAGAAACAGTCCCGCGTTCCGGCCACCGAGATTCAGAACGGGGTCGAGCACAACGGCTACGACACCGTGACTGTCCGCGCCGAGGCTGGGCGACCCTACGTGCTGCAGCACTTCGAGAGCCGCTATCACCATGTCTACAAGCGCACCGGCTCCTACTGGATGTCCACTATCCACTCCGGTCATCCGTCGGACTCGGTCGAGGCCACGGCAGTGGTGGCGGAGTGGAACCGCAGAGGCGACCTGCAACGGCGCCCGTTCCGCGCGCAGACGGTGGAAGTGGGCTCGCGCCGCGGCTGGGCCACTCGCTCGAACCTGCTCGAGCCGCTGACGGTGTTCGTGCGTGTCGCCGACACCGGCGTCTACCGGATCGACGCCGAGGGCGTCGAGGCGCTGTATCGCTTCGAGCCGTTCTTCGTCTACCGGCCACCCGAATACGAGCCGCCTGACTTCCGCGGCGCCGGCAAGGAGTGGGACCTCCAGGCCGGCTACTACGTGCTGACTGCCAAGCCGGTGAAGAAGGGCATCCTGGAGATGACCGTCCGGCCCACCGGCCTGCTGCCCGAGTTGCTCGACATGGTCAGGCTGGGGCCGGGCGCGTCGCCGGAGCCGGTGCGTGCGTCGGTGCGCTTCCCCTCGGTCAGGTTGGCCGACCGCCACCGCTACGAGGTCTTCATCAACCGGCAGCCCGAGGTGCGGGCCGGCCTGATCCTGCGGCCGCTGCCGATGGGCCTGAGGGAGCCGTTGCCGCTGACCCTGCGCCCCGGCGAAGAGACGGAGATTCCGTTCGTCGTCTCGGAGCCAGCGCGCCTCGAGGCTCTGGTCGAGGACGGAACCCGCCTCGAGATCTCGCTCGACGGCGGCCCGTGGCGGACCTCGCACGAGGTGGATCCGGGAAACCATCGCGCCGAGGTACGCCACGGCGGCGAAGAGACGATCGTGCTGTCGGTCGCGACCGTACCCTTGAGGCTGCTCGAGACCGCGCCCCTGCCGCCGCTGCCCGCCAGCACCCTGGCCGGCCTACCCGAGTTCCCGGTGCTCACCGAGGAAGCCCCGAGGTCCTTCGACGTCGAGCTCGAGCGGCCCGAGGTGGTGCTGGTGAGCCCGGGGGACGACGCGCTCTACCGCCTGGAGTCCACCGGTCTGCTCGACACCGAGGGCAAGCTGCGCAGCCGCGTGGTCACCGCCCTGGCCAGCTCGGCGGCGGGCGGCAGCGGGCGCAACTTCTTTCTGCATCAGTACCTGAACGCCGGCGACTACCAGCTGGTCGTAGGGCCGCGCGGCCGGTCGCGGGGTCATCTGGGGGTGGCGCTCGAGCGCACCGATCCGATGGACGGCGGCGAGCTGCGCCTGGGTCTGCCGGCCCGGTCAGCGCTGGTGGCCGGCGAGTCGGTGGTCTACAGCTTCGAGATCGAGGAGGAGGGCCGCTACCGGCTGCGCTCGTTCGCCCTCGGCCACACGCCGCGCTGCCGCCTGGAGGACGCCGGGCGCTGGCCGGTCACGAAGCCCAACGTGCCGGCTGACTTCGACCGGCGTTTCGAGCCGGGCGTCTACCGCTTGTTGCTGTTACCCGAGCCGGTCGACGGACGCCGGCTGACGCTGCTCGAGAAGGCCCTTGACCCGCCGAGCTTCGAGGGCCATGGCCCGCACCAGCTGCCGCTCGACGAGGTCGTCCGGCACCGCTGGCTGGAGCCCGAGGAGGGCCAGGAGCGCGAGCGCGACCTCTGGCAATTCGAGCTGCCCGGGGCGAGCGAGGTGTCGGTGATCCTGACCGGCGAGATGCACGGCCGGATCGTGCGCCGCGACGACGGCGCCGAGGCGGCCTATGTGCCGCCGATGCGCGGCTTCGAGGGCCGGCTCGAGGCCGGGCGCTACCGTCTGGAGGTGGAGTGCTTCCGCCGCAACAACCGGGTTGACTACCAGATCGGGGTGCGGCCGACCGCGTTGCTGCCGGGGCTCGAGAGTACGCTGACGGCGCCGCGCGCGATCCCGGTGGCGGTGGGCGAGAGCTCGCTGGTGGAGATCACCTCGTTCGGTGACAAGGACGTCGCCGCCCGGCTCGTCGACGCCGATGGCCGCACGGTGGCGCGTGGGGACGATCGCGCCGGTGACTGGAATTTCCACCTCGCGGCGCGCCTCGACCCGGGCGAGTACACCCTGCACGTCGATCCCGTGGGCTCGGGGTCGGCTCGCACCGCGGTGCGCATGGACGCGCGGGAGGAGATCGCTCACGCGACCGTGACGTTGCCTTTCGACACCACGCTGGAGCCCGGCGACGCGGTCCACACCTTCCCGCTGGCGGCCGCGGACGGTCGCCTGCTCACGGTTTCGGCCCGTTCGACCGAGAACCTCGGCCTGGCGCTGGAGCGGCGAACAGATGGAGGTTGGGAGACGGTTGCCCTGCGCGCCGATCCGGAGGTGGCGATCGAGCTGCCGGTGGCCGGCGCAGAGGCGGATAGGGCCTACCGTCTGCGGCTGTGGTCGGTGGATCGGCGGGGGAATCCGGTGTCGCTTTCCGCTGCTGCCGCCGATCCGTCGCGCGTGAGCGAGAGCCGGCTGGCCAAGGGGATGTCGCTACGCGCGGCCGCCGGAGGCGAGCTGGCGCTGGCCGAGGTGGAGCTGCCGTCGCCCGGGGTGCTGCGCCTGCTCGGCAGCGGCCGGGAGGTGCGCTGGTCGGGCGCCGCCGGTCGAGCGCTCGAACCGGTCGCCGGCGAATTCCTGCAGGCGCCGGCGGGACGCGGCTGGCTCGCCGTGCGGGCGCCGGGCGGCAAGGCTCGCGTGCAGGCGGCGCGTGTCGAGCTGCGGAACGGCGACGGCTTGCAGCTGCCGCTTGCGAGCGCCGGCCCGGCGCTGGTGGATCTGGCGCCGGGGCGCGGCGGGCCGCGACTGGTGCTGGCCCGCTCGATGCTCGGGCAGCCGGCGGTGCGGGTGACGGCACCGGGCGACCAGTTGAGCGATCTGCTGGCTCCTGTCGCGGTCGTCGACGGTGCGGCTGCGTCAGTGGCCCTCGACGAGCCGCTCTCGGCGGCGCGGGTCTGGCTGGCCCAGGACACTGGTTCTGGAATCGACGTGCGGCTCGAGAGCCTGGCCTTCGAGCCCGCCCTACCTGAAAGCGCGGACTTCGGGCGCACCAGTGGCGAGCTCGAGACCGAGACCCGGGCCTATGACCTGCCGCCCGGGCAGAAGCGGCTGGCGTTGACGCTGACGCCGGGGATCGTGGCCGCCGTCGTAGCCGGCGACGAGGTGATGAGCGTGCATTGGGGGGGCGGCCGGCCGCTCGCCGAGCGCTTCGTCACCGGCGGCGAGCGCCTGCTGCTGCTCCACACGTGGACCGAGCTCGACCGCTACTCGTTCGAGGTCCTACCGGCGTCGGCGGGAGAAGGCGTCCTCGACGCAGGCTCTCCGTTCGAGCTCTCGGCGGCCACCGCCGGCTTGACGAGGCTGAGGATCGAGCCGGGTACGGACGGGGGGCGCACGGTGCACACCTTCGGCACGGACGGCGCCACCTTCCAGAGTGACCGGGGCGCGGTCCTGCGCGGCGATCGGCTGACGATCGACGCGGACGGCGGCGTGTTGACGCTGTCTCACCCGCCGGGTCTGGTGCTGGCCTGGATCGGGCCCGAGGACGATCCCGCGGCGTCGGGCTTGTGGACCGGCAGGAGCCTGCCCGAACCGGAGGACGTCGGCACGCCGGCCAGCGTGCGTCTCGACGGTGCGGCGGCTGTCCTGGCCTTCGAGCCTGAACGTCCCATCCTGCTCAGCCTGACCGGTGGGGGCCGCGCGCTCTACCGGCTCGAGACCGCCTCGGAGACCCGGGGCTGGGTCGCTCCGGAGGGCAGCGTTCACCATGTCTATCTGCCCGCCGGCCGCGCCGAGCTGGCGGTCCGCGCGATCGGTGAGAGAAGTCTGGCGCACGACGTCGAAGCCGTCGCCGTACCGGTGACGCCGGTGGGGGAGGGCCTCGGCCCCGAGGTGCTGCTGCCTCCCGGCGGCGCCCACGCCTTCCACTTTACGGTCGTGCAGCCGGGGCCGGTGGGCGTGGGGGTACGCGCCGACTCCGACTCGGTGGAGTGCGAGCTGCTCACCACAGGCGGCGTCAGCCTGGGCCGTGACGTGGTCCAGATGCACGAGCTGGAGGCCGGCGACTACCTGCTGCTGGTGCGCCTGGCGCCGGCGCGGGGCGCGGCGCGGGCGCGCCCCGCCGTGGTCGGGGTCGAGAGACCGCTGACCGGGCCGCCCGACGAAGAGATCCGACGCTACCTCGCCATGGAAAGGACCGCCCGATGAACGCTACATCTCGCGTCGCGCTTCTCGTCGCCGCTCTCGCGTCGTTCGCCCTTACGGCGTTCGCCCAGACCCCTGCACCGGGCACGGTGCGTCGGCCGGTGGAATCCGGCACCACGAACGATCGATCCACGGTCGTCCCCGACCGATTCCTGCGCAGCTGGGACCCGGTGACGATCTTCTTCGGCCGCGACGTCGGCGGCGCGGCGGGCACGCCCGAGGACGATCCCGAACGCTGGGTGACCCTCGAGCCCGATCATCCCGGCGCTTTCACCTGGCTCGACCCGCGCACCCTGCAGTTCCGGCCGGCCGACCCGTGGTCGCCGCTCGAGCGCTTCACCTGGACGGCGGACGGCGAGGCGCGCACCCTGCACACCTTGATGCCGCCGCCGATGCGCACAATCCCGGCCGCCGAGGCCAGCGGGCTCGACCCGGTAGAGGCGATCACCCTGGTATATCGTGACCCGTTTGCCGCCCGCGACCTGGCTCGGATGGTAACCGTCGAGCTGCGTCCGCTGCCTGGAGTGGGTGAGGCCGAAGATGGCACGAACGCGGTCCGTTGGCTGACCCATGAGGACTTCGAAGTCAAGGCGCTCGAGCGCCGCTCGCGCTCCGACCCGGCGACCTTCGTGCTGGCATTGGAGAGCCCGATCCCCGCCGGCACACGGGCGGTCGTGCACCAGCGCCTGTCGCTCGACGACGCCTCCGACCGCTCCTTCACCGAGCTCACCTTCACTACCGTCGAGCCTTTCCGGGTGACCTCGGTGGGCACGCGCTCGACCCGGTTCCCGGTGACCCCTGCCGGCAGCAGCTACACCGCCGACCAGGCGATCAACGGCGGCTCGGACGAGCGCACCGTGGTGGTGGAGCTGTCGGCGGCGCCGAGTGGCGTCACGCCGGTGGCGGCCCGCAACCTGGTGCGCCTGAGCCCGGCGGTCGACGACCTCGAATACACCGTCGCCGGCCAGACGCTCGAGATCGCCGGCGACTTCGACTGGGACACGCTCTACCGCGTCGCGTTGAATCCGATCCCGCTGCGCGACGGCCGCGGCCGCCTGCTCGACCTGCGCGGCCCGAGCGAGGTATACGTCTTCTTTCCCCGCCGCCCCGCCTACCTGCGCTGGCGGGCGAGCCGGGGCGTCGTGGAACGTTTCGGTCCTCAGATGGTGCCCGTCGAGGGCCGTGGTCACGACCGGTTCGATCTGCGGATCTACCCCGTCGACCCGCTCGATCGCTCGTTCTGGCCTTTCCCGGCCCAGCCCGTGGTGGTCAACGAGGCGAAGCGGCCGCCCGGGCCCGGCGAAGCACCGGCGCCGTTCCACGAGGCGCGGCACCTCGGCGAGCCGGAGCTGCGCGAGCAGCTCGAGGCATTGGGCTCGCCGCCGGTGTCCTCGATGGTGGAGCTGCCGCTGCGCAAGGAAGGCAGCTCGGCCACCTTCGGGCTGAACCTCAGCGAGCACCTGGAACGGCTGGCGCCACCGCGAGCGCCGGGGCATTACCTGGTGGGTCTGCGGCCGCTCGACGCCTCGAGTCAGCGGCAATGGATGCGATTGCAGGTCACCGACCTGAGCCTCACCACCTCCGAGCACCGCGGCACGATACGCCTGACGGTCACCTCGCTGGCCACCGCCAAGCCGGTGGAGGGCGCGCGCGTCACCATCGAGGGCGCCCGCCACACCGACTGGGTGACGCTGGCCACCGGCGTCACCGACTCGGGGGGCGCCTACGAGCTGCCGCCCTTCTGCGACTGCCAATGCTCAGTGATGCGGATCTCGGTCACCCACGGGGACGACGTTCTGGTGCTCGACGCCAGGCGTCCCCCCGACACCTTCGCCGACAACAGCTGGACGGCCGATCGGCGCGCCTGGCTGCACTGCCCGGCGGCACGCCCGGCCGAGGAGAACGTCTCCCACGTCTTCACCGAGCGCCCGGTCTACCGTCCGGAAGAGCCGGTGCACGTCAAGGGCTACGCGCGCCGGCGCACCGACGGGCGCGTCGTCGAGCTGCCGCTCGACGACACCTTCGTGGTGGTAGAGGGACCAGGCAACCTGGTCTGGCGCTACCCGGTGGATATGACCGCCCAGGGCTCTTTCTACCAGCTGTTCGAAGAATCCGACCGTCCCACGGGAGCCTACAGCGCCCACCTGGAAGGGCGGATCCGGGATCGCCGGAACCTCCCCTTTTTTCGCTCGCGCAAGGTCTCGTTCAAGCTGGAGGCCTACCGTCTGCCGCGGTTCGAGGTCGACCTGCACTCGCCGGACCGGGTGGCCCTCGACCGCGAGTTCGAAGTCTCGCTGACCGCCACCTACTACGCCGGCGGTCGGGTAGCCGACCGGCCGGTGCGTTGGCGGGTGACGCAGTTCCCCTACACCTGGCGGCCCGCGGAGCGCGAGGGCTTCCTGTTCTCCTCCGACGCCCGCTTCTCGCGTCACCAACGTTTCGAGGCGTCGGCCGCCATCGATCGCGAGGACCGCACCGGCGAAGAAGGCTCGGCCGTCCTGGTGCTCAACCCGGCGATCGAGCCCACCGCCCAGCCACGGACCTACGTGGTCGAGGCGACGGTGCTGGGCGCCGACGATCAGACCGTGACTTCCACCCGGCGTGTCGTCGCGCTGCCCCCTTTCGTGCTCGGGATCAAGGTGCCGCGCTACCTCGAACGGGTGAGTGCCGTCGAGCCGGAGATCTTGGTGCTCGACGGTGACGGCGAGCCGGTCGCCGGGCAGCAGGTCACCGTCCGCCTGCTGCACCGGCAGTGGCACTCCTACCTGCGGGCGAGCGACTTCTCCGACGGCGAGGCGCGCTACGTGACCGACGTGGTGGACGAGAAGGTGTTCGAGACGCAGGTCACGAGCGCGGGGGACGCGTCGAAGGTCGAGCTGCCGATCGACACCGCCGGCGTCTACGTGGTGGAGCTCGAGGCCCGCGACCGTGTCGGCCGAACCCAGACCGTGGCGGTCGACCTTTACGCCGGCGGCGAGGAGCCTGTGACCTGGTCCCGCCCCACGTCGCAGGTGTTCGAGGTCGAGACCGACCGCGACCGCTACGACCCGGGTGACACCGCGGTGTTCGTGCTGAAGAGCCCGTTCCAGCAGGCCGAGGCCCTGGCGATCGTCGAGACCCCCGACGGCAACCGTTACCACTGGCTGCCGGTGCGCGGCGGCAGCGCCACGTTCCGCCTGCCCGTGGAGCCCACCTGGGTGCCGCGGCTGCCGGTGCACTTCGTGCTCATGCGCGGCCGCCTGGAGGGCACCGGGCCGCTTCCCGGCAGCACCACCGATCTCGGCAAACCGGCGACTCTGGCAGCCACGTCCTGGATCCGGGTCGAGCCGCGGGACAACCGCCTGGCGGTCGAGCTGGAGTATCCGGCGAAGTCGCTGCCCGGCAAGACCGTCGAGGTCACGGTGCGGCTCGCCGATCCCGACGGCCGGCCGCTGGCCGGCGAGGTCACCCTCTGGCTGGTGGACCAGGCGGTGCTGGCGCTGGGCCAGGAACAACGCCTGGATCCGTTGCCCGACTTCATCACTCCGGTGAGCTCGTTCCTGTGGATCCGGGACACCCGTGATCTGCCCTTCGGCGAGCTGCCGTTCGCCGAGAACCCGGGCGGTGGCGAGGGCGCGAAGGAGAAGCGCGGCATTCTCGACCGCGCCACGGTGCGGCGCAACTTCCAGCCGGTGCCGCACTACGATCCGGCGATCCGGGTCGGCGCGGACGGCGTCGCCACCGTCACCGTGCAGTTGCCGGACAACCTCACCAACTTCAAGCTGCGCGCCAAGGCGGTGAGCGGCCTGGACCGATTCGGCTTCGGCGTCGGCCACCTGGAGGTGCGCCTGCCGGTGATCGTGCAGCCAGCCCTGCCGCGCTTCGTGCGCCCCGGCGACGCTTTCGTCGCCGCCGCCATCGGCCGGGTGGTGGAGGGCGAGGGCGGCCCGGGGGCGGCCGAGCTGGGGGTCGAAGGCATCACGCTCGACGGCGAGGCCCGGCAAGACGTCGTGTGGATCCCCAACCGGCCGGAGCGGATCGAGTTCCCGGTTGCGGTGCCGACGCCGCGCTACGACGAGCAGGGCCGGCCCGAGGTCACCGAGGCAGTGTTCCGCGTCGGCGTCGAGCGCCTGTCGGACGGCGCCACTGACGCCTTCGAAGTGCGGCTGCCGATCCGGCGTGATCGTCGGCCCATCGTCCGGCGGGGCATCCACGACCTGGTGGCGGGCCAATCGGTGGAGCTGCCGCCGGTCGAGGGTGAGGCGCGCCCCGGCACCGTGCGCCGCGACGTGTTGATCTCGAGCCAGCCGGCGCTGATCCGCATGGCGGCGGGGCTGAGCTTCCTGCTCGACTATCCTCACGGCTGTACGGAGCAGCGCCTGAGCCGGGCGCGTTCCTACCTGGCGCTCGAGAAGTTTCGCGATCTACTAGCGTTGCGCTCGTCCGAGGCGGACTACCAGCGCGCGGTCCACGACGTGCTGCAGTGGGTGCCGGAGACCGTGGACTCGAACGGCCTGGTGGCCTACTGGCCCGGTTCTCGCGGATACGTGTCGCTCACCGCCTGGACCCTGCAGTTCCTGGTCGAGGCGAAGGAGGCCGGCTTCGACGTCGACGACGAGCTGTACGGCAAGTTGGTCGCCTCGCTCGAGCGCGCCATGCGCTCGGACTACAGTTTCTTCATCGACGGCGAGTCGTTCGCCGAGCGCGCCTGGGCTCTGACCGCCCTCACCCGCGCCGGCCGCTTCAACCCGGCATACGCCGCAGAGCTGGCGCGCCAGGCGCAGTTCCTGAACCTGGAGTCCACGGCCCAGGTGCTGCGCTCGTTCGTCGCCGCCGAGCAGACCGGTGCGTCGCTCGACGAGCTCGCCGAGCGCCTGTGGGACGGCGTGGTGGTGCGGCTGCACCAGGGACGCGAGATCTACGGCGGCCTGCAGAAGGGCAGCACCCACCGCAACGGACTGATCCTGCCGTCCGAGACCCGCAGTCTGGCCGAAGTGACCCGCGCGCTGGCCGCCCACCGCAGCGATCAGCCGCGCTTCCAGGTTTTGGTCGACGGCCTGGTTACCCTCGGCCGCGGCGACGGCTGGGGCAGCACCCAGGCCAACGCCTCGGCGCTCTTCGCCCTCTCCGAGGTGCTGCAGGCACCGGCGACCCGGGGCGGCGAGCGGCGGGTGGAGATCACCCTGAGTGGTGGCGGCAGGACGCTGGTCCTGACCTCCGAGAGCCCGCTGGCACACTTCGCCAGCGCCTTGACCGGCGAGGGCCGGGCGGTGCTGGCGTCGGGCGGCGGCGATGGTCCGCCGACGGTGCTGCGGGCGGAGACCCGCTGGATCCCGGAGGCCGACGGCAGCTTGGTGGAAGCGGAATCGAGGGGCTTCGTGGTCAGCCGCGAGCTCCAGCACGTGCAGGAGGGCGACGCGCCGCCGCGGCGCCTGGAGATCGACCACGCCGGCCAGGTCTTCGACTTCACCGTCGGCGACGTGATCGAAGATCACGTGCAGATCGTCAGCCCGTCCCAGCAGTTCTACGTCGCGGTGGTGGTGCCGCTGGCGGCCGGCATGGAGCCGCTCAATCCTCGCCTGGCCACCGCGCCGCCCGAGGCCCGGCCGTCGGGCACCTTGACGACCCAGCCGAGCTACGTCGCCTACCTGGACGACTCGGTGACCTTCTACTACGACAGCTTGCCCAAGGGCACCCACGACTTCTACTTCCGGGTGCGCGCCAACGTGCCGGGCACCTTCATCCAGCCCGCGGCGCTGGCGGAGATGATGTACGACGAGTCGGTGCGTGGAAACAGCCACGGGGCGAAGGTGGTGATCTCGCCGTGAGGCTCTCGGTCCGCTCTACGAGGATGATGAAGGGTTTGCGCCGCGCGAGCGCAGTCGCTCTCGTCATTGCCGCCGTCATTGGCTTCAATACCGTCGCCATCGGTCTCTCTCGCGCCCGCCTCACCTCTCCCGATCCCACCATCCTGCTGCGCGACCGTCACGGCCGGTTCCTGGGCGAGACCGGCGGCACCGACGCGACCGGCCAAGGCTACTGGCCGATCGAGGAGCTGCCGCCGCGGGTGGTGGCCGCCACGCTGGCGGCGGAGGACCGGCGCTTCTGGACGCACGGGGGGGTCGACTCCAGGGCGGTGACGCGGGCGGCGTGGCAGAACCTGTCGAACGCCGAGCGCGTCTCGGGCGCGTCGACGCTGGCCATGCAGGTGGCGCGCATGCAGCGTCCCGGATCGCGTACCTACTTGCGCAAGGCGTCAGAGGCGGTCACCGCGCTGGCGCTCACCCGGCGCTACGGCCGCGAGCGGGTGCTGCGCCATTACCTGCGGCTGGTGCCCTACGGCAACCAGATCCACGGTATCGGCTACGCCGCCCGCCGCTATCTCGACAAGCCGGTGGCCGACCTGAGCTGGGCCGAGGTGGCTTTCCTCGCCGCCATCCCCCAGGCGCCGGCGCGCGCCAACCCGCTGCGCCCAGAGGGCCGGTTGCGGGCGTCGGAGCGCGGCCGGCGGATCCTCGATCAGTTGCTCGCAGGCGGCGACATGTCAGCCGCCGAGCACGAGCTGGCCGCACGCCAGATCCGCGAGCTGCGGGTGCCGGCGCGGACCACGCGGCCGGAAGACGCCATGCACGCCGTGCTGGCGCTCGAGGAGACCTTTCGCCGTCCCGAGCACCGAGAGGCCCTCGGCGACCACCCGGTGGTCACCACCACCCTCGATCTCGATCTCCAGAAGGAGGTCGCGTGGAAGGTCTTCGAGCGGCTCGAGCAGTGGCGGTCGCGGGGCGCCGGCAACGCCGCGGTGGTGGTGCTCGACCGCGAGAGCCGCGAGGTGTTGGCCTGGGTCGGCTCGAGTGGCTACTTCGACGACCGCGGCGCCGGCGCTATCGACTACGCTCGCGTGCCGCGCTCACCGGGCAGCACGCTCAAACCCTTCTTCTACGCCCTGGCCCTGGAGCGCGGCCTGATCACCCCCGCCACCGTGCTCGACGACCTGGAGCGTGGCGCCGGCGGCATCGGCAACGCCGACGGGCGCTTCCTCGGGCCGCTGCTGCCGCGCGTCGCTCTCGGCAACTCCCGCAACGTGCCGGCCGCCAACCTTCTGGCGACCATCGGGCTCGACGAAGGGCACGACTTCCTGCGCCGGTTGGGTCTGCACGACGGCACTGCCGGCGCGCGTCGCTACGGCCTCGGTCTGTCGCTCGGCGGCATGCCGGTGACGCTCGAGCAGCTGATCGGCGCCTACACCGCGCTCGCAGGTGACGGCCGCGTCGGCGAGCTGGTGTGGTACCGCCGGCAGCCGCGCACGCAGCCGCGGCGGGTGCTGTCCGAAGACACCGCGCGGCAGGTCACCCTCCACCTCTCCGACCCGATGGCGCGCCTGCCGAGCTTCCCGCGCATGGGCCATCTCGAGTATCCGTTCCCGGTGGCGGTCAAGACCGGCACCTCCTCGGGCTACCACGACGCCTGGACCGTCGCCTACTCACGCCGGTACCTGGTCGGCGCCTGGGTCGGTCATCCCGACTTCCGGCCCATGGCCGGCCTCTCCGGCTACCGCTCGGCGTCGCGCCTGGTGCGCGACGTGCTGCTGCATCTCCACCGCGACCAGACCGACGGCCTGGAAGACATCGGCTTCCCTGCGCCCCGCGGCCACGTGGCGGTCAAGCTCTGCGCGCTCACCGGCCGCCGCGCCACCGCCGCCACCGACCGGGTGTTCGTCGAGCACTTCCGCCCCGGCCAGGAGCCCACCGAGCCGAGCACGGCCTGGGCGCGCCGCGCGGTGGACGCGCGCAACGGCCTGCTGGCCTCCGGCTCGACACCCCGCGAGCACGTCGAGGTCCGCACCTTCATCGACCTGCCGCCCCGCTACGCTGCCTGGCAGGTCCGGCGCGGCCTGCCGCGTCCGCCGCGCGGCTTCAGTGACCTCGGAGCCGTGGTGCTTGCGCCGGCAATGTGGGCTCCGGCAGCCTGGACCCCGGAACGCTCCCACCCTCCGCGGCTCGCCATGGTGCATGACAAGACCGAGCGTACCGAGCCGAGCATCTACCTCACCTCACCGGAATCCGGCCTGCGCGTCCTCCGAGATCCCGAGACGCCGGCGACGCGGGCCTCGCTGGCGTTGCGGGTCACTGTCGATCCGCCGACCGAGCAGGTCGTCTGGTACGTCGACGGCGAGCCGTTCCGGGTGGTCGATTATCCGTATTCCGTGCGCTGGCCGCTGGCGCCCGGCGAGCACACCTTCCAGGCGCGTCTGCCGTTCCGCGACGTGGTGTCGTCGACGGTGCGGGTGACGGTCTACTGATCCGCGACCGGCCAGCCCGGGGGCCGGTTGGCGAGGACGGTGTGCTATGGTCTCGCCCGGCGCTCTCCAGAACAAATCCATGGCGGTCTACACCACAGCCTGCCCCCGCAACTGCTACAGCACCTGCGCCATGCGGGTCGAGGTGGTAGACGGTCGCCTGCGGCGGATCCAGCCCCATCCGGACAACCGTGCGACCAGCGAAGGGCCGTGTCTCAAGGGCCTGAGCTATGTCGAACGGGTGGTGTCTCCGGACCGCATCCTGCATCCTCTGAAGCGGCGGCCGGACGGCACGTTCGGCCGGATCTCGTGGCGCGAGGCGCTCGACCTGATCACCGAGCGGCTCGAAGCCTACCGGCACGACCCCGGCTCGCAGAGCGTGCTGTACTACGCCGCCAGCGGCACCAAGGGGCTGCTCAACGCCGCCGGGTCGAGCTTCTGGCGCGCCTACGGCGGCTCCACCACCACCTATGGCGACCTCTGCTGGCCGGCCGGGCTGGAGGCGACCCGCCTGACCCTCGGCGCCAACCTGCACAACGCCCCCTGGGACCTCGAGAACGCCAGCCTGATCGTGCTCTGGGGCAAGAACTCGGCTGAGACCAACATCCACCAGACGACCTTCGTCGATCGGGCGATCGAGAAAGGGGCGAAGCTGGTGGTGATCGATCCCCGGCGCACCCAGACCGCCGAGCGTGCCGACCTGTTCATCCAGCCGCGGCCCGGCACCGACGGCGCGCTGGCCCTGGCGGTCGCGCGTCTTCTGATCGAGGGCGGTCGCGTCGACCGGGAGTTCCTCGGACGCCACGTCCTCGGCTTCCGGCGGTTCCGCGAAGTCGCGCTGGAAATCTCGCTGGGGGAGAGCGCCGCGATCTGCGAGATCCCGGTGAGCGATATCGAGCGCCTGGCGGAAGCCCTCGGCACCCTGGCGCCCGCGACCATCTGCGCCGGCTTTGGAATGCAGCGCTACACCAACAGCGGCCAGACCATGCGGGCGATCCTGGCGCTGCTGGTGTTGACCGGCAACCTGGGCAAGCCGGGCGCCGGCTGGCAGTTCGCCAACCTGCAGAGCGCGGTGTTCGACGAGGTGGCCGACCCGATCGCCTTCTACCCGCCGGAGAAGCCCGACGGCGTCGCCCGCGTCTCGATCTCGACCGCACGCCTGGGGCGCGACATGCTCGCCGCCGACGATCCGCCTCTGAAGATGGCCTGGGTGGAGCGCGGCAACCCGGTGACCCAGAATCCCGAGACCCACAGGGTGATCGAGGCCTTCCGCGCGCTGGATTTCCGCGTGGTGGTGGACCAGTTTCTCACTGACACCGCCCGCGAGGCCGATCTGGTGTTGCCCGCCAAGACCATGTTCGAGCAAACTGACGTCATCGGCGCCTACTGGCATCCCTACCTGCAGCTCAAGCAGAAAATGCTCGATCCGCCGGGAGAGGTCAAGACCGAGACCGAGGTCTACCAACTGCTCGCCGGGCGCCTGGGCTTCGAGATCGACTTCCCGGGCACGGACGACGCGGAGGTCGACGCCTGGCTGGAGCGCAAGCTGGCGCGCTTCGACATCACCCTGGACCAGCTTCGCGAGGGGCCGGTGCTGGCGCCGGGGCACCAGGAGATCGCCTTTGCGGACCTGCGCTTCCCAACGCCCTCCGGCAAGATCGAGCTGTACTCCGAGGACGCCGCCGAGCGCTGGGACGCCGACCCCTTGCCGCGCTTCGCCGAGTCCGAGGAGTCGCCGCGCCGGGCCACTTCTACGGCGAGCCGCTACCCGCTCTACTTCATGACCCCGAACACCAAGAACCGCATCCACTCGCAGTTCAACAACCTGGCAATGATCCGCCGCCTGAGCGACAGGCCGCTGGCGATGATCCACCCGCGAGACGCCCGCGAGCGCGGCGTCGTGGACGGCGACAAGGTGCGCATCTTCAACGACCGTGGCAGCCTGGAGCTCGAGGCGAGTTTCGATCACGGCCTGCGGCGCGGCTGCGTGGCGGTGACCAACGGCTGGTGGATGACGGACGGCGGCGCGGTCAACGTCTGCTCGCAGGGGCGGGAGACCGACATGGGCCACGGCGCCGCCTTCCACGACAACCTGGTGGACTTCGAGAAGGCATGACCGCGCCTCAGTCTGCTGGACAGAAAGCGTTCCTCTTCGATCTCAACCGGTGCACGGGCTGCCAGGCCTGCGAGGTCGCCTGCACGATCGAGAACCAGCTCGACGGCTTCAGCTGGCGCCAGGTGACGTCGCTCAACGAGGCTCATCACGCCGGCGTGTCGACGATCCATCTGTCGCTGGCCTGCAACCACTGCGAGGAGCCGCCGTGCATGGAGCACTGCCCGGCCCTGGCCTACGACAAGGATCCCGCGACCGGGCTGGTGAGCCTCGATGCCCAGCGCTGCATCGGCTGCGGCTACTGCTCGTGGGCCTGCCCCTACGACGCGCCGAAGCTCGACGACAGTGCCGGGGTGATGACCAAGTGCACGTTCTGCGCGCACCGTCAGGCGGAGGGGCTGGAGCCGGCGTGTGTCGAGCAGTGTCCGACCGGGGCGCTGGGGTTCGGGGACCTGGCCGAGCTGCCGGGAGTCGAGCTGGCGCCGGGGATGCCGACGCTCGAGCCCGGACCCTCGATTCGATTCGTTCCCTGGCGGCGTGAGGAACCGGGCTGCAGCGAGGCGTCTGGTACGGGGAACGGCAATGTCGGGCTTGGCAAGCGGCGGCGCAAGATCTCGCTGCGCTCGGAGTGGCCGCTGGTAGCTTTCACACTAATCGCCGCGGCGCTGGTGGCGGTCCATACGGCTTCGGTCGCCGGCGCGCTCGTGATCTGGCCCCCGGCATTCCTGGCGGCGACGGCGATCGCCATGGGCCTCAGTACGCTGCATCTCGGCAAGCCGCTGCGCGCGTGGCGGGCAATGCTCAACGTCCGCCGCTCCTGGCTCTCCCGGGAGATCGTGCTGTTTTCGGCGTTCCTCGGCATAGCGATGCTGTGCCTGCTCGCGCCGGTCCCGCCGTGGCTCCATTGGGGCGCCGCGGCCCTCGGCTTCGCGGCGCTCTTCGCCGTCGACCGCGTGTACGACATCGCCCGGCCGCCGGAGTCCCGCCTGGCCCACAGCGCCGACGTGTTGCTGACCGGAGCCCTGCTGGCCTCGGTCCTCTCTGGCGCGATGCTCATCGTGGCGGCCGTTGCGGCAGTCAAGCTCGGCCTCTACCTGTTCCGCAAGATCTCGCGCCCGCGGCGAGGGCTGGACCCGCGGTGGAGCTGGAGCGCGCTGCGTGCCGGCTTCGGATTTGCCGCGCCCCTGCCTGCACTGGTCACAGCGGGGCCGGCGTGGGCGCTCGCCGCCATCGCGATCGGTGAGCTGATCGATCGCTGCGAGCTCTACGAGGAGCAGGAGGTCCCGACGCCTCGGGGTCAGATGGTGGTGGAGCTCCAGCAGAGGTTAGCGTCGCGGCGAGGCGCGCAGCCAGACGGCGCCGCGATGGAGGCCTGAAGCGGCCGCCGGCTGACTGCTCGGCCCCAGGTCTTTCGCGGGATGGAACTTCGTGCCGATGGCCGAGATGCCATGCAGGAAGCTGATGCCACCGACGGGTACCTCGGCCACCGCGTCCTCGGCATCGTCGGGAAAGGTGGGGGAGAACAAACCAAAGTAGAGGCTGGGGCTCTCGAAGACGATCGTCAGGTCGCCGTCGGTGGTGGCGAGCAGGGCCTGCAGGACGTCCGCGTAGAAGCCTTCGAGCTTGGGCTCGTGGGGAGATGTCGTTGGCGTAGAGACGGCGCCCTTCTGCCACTGCCCGAACCTCGCGCCGGCCAAGCGATTGCGCCACACCCGGGCCGGGCCGCCCCCCAGCCAGCGGAAGCCCTCGACGTTTTCCCGTGGCAGGCCGAGGCTGACGCCTTTAAGCTCTCTCGTGCCGGTGGCTGGATAGTTGAATTCGAAGCGCAGCCATCCCGACGGGAAGAGCGTCCAGCGCACGCTCGACAGGCCCTTCCCGTAGCGGACCTCGACGTCGTAGGCATCGCCCTGCCGGCCATGGCGGACGTCGGCGACGGTGACCCGCCCGCCCGCGGTCGGCGTCGGCCCGCCATCGAACGAGACACGCCCGCCAGGATGCAAGAGCGCACGCAGATCACCAGTGGCCGGATCGAGCTCGGCGCCGGTCGTGCCCGCCCGCAGGGTCAGCAGGCCGTTGGACTCGGTGGCCTCGATCCGTCCGGTCCCCGTCTCCAGGGTTTTCACGTCGGCTCGCAAGTCGCGGGTCGGGAGGACCCACGTCCACAGCTCGCGGCCCGCGGGATCGTAGGCGCTCCAGCGCACGGCGTCGGCCGCCCGCCAGTCGACCTCCACGGGCAGACGCAGCTCGACGCGGCCGCCGGGGGGAACTGCGGGGCCGTCCAGGAATCCTTCCAGCGTCCGGCGCGGGGAGCCCGCGCCGCCGAGGGGCGGCAGATCGATCAGCGCCCAACGGAAACGGCACTCCGAGAGGTCGGTGTGGTCGAAGCGGTTCTCGATCTCGATCGCGCCGTCGAAGCGCCGCTTTGCGATCCGAACCGGCGAGAAGATCTCGCGCACCGCCCAGTAGTTTCCCGTCAGCTCGCGGTAGGGCCCGAGAACGCCGTCGGGTGCGTGGTTGCCGTCGGTGTCGAGCTCGCCGCCGCGATCGGTGCGCTCGATTGCTTCGTCGGCGAAGGACCACAGGAACAGGCCTCCAGCGCGCGGCGAGGCCCGCATCAGGCGCCAGTAGTCCTCGAGCCCGGCGCCCGAGCCGCCGTCGTAGAGGCCGTGCAGCAGCTCGGTGGGCATCACCACCGGCAGCTCTCCGAACAGCGAGCGCCAGCGGTTGCGCAGGCTCGCCGGGTCGAGCGAGCGCTCGAGCGCCGAGTAGGTCAGGTAGTGCTCGGCGTCGATGCCGCCGAAGAAATCATGGGGATGGAACACCGGGCGTTTCTGGAAGTCGTGGACGGCAAATTCGGCGTCGAGATCCGTGTTCCAGCCGCCCTCGTTGCCGTTCGCCCACAGCACCACCGACGGGTGGTGGGCGTCGCGCTCGACCATCTCGCGGACCAGCTGCCGGCCAACATCGGTACCGTAGGCGTCGTGCCAGCCGGCCAGCTCGTCGATCACGTAGATGCCAAGCTCGTCGCAGGCATCGAGGAAGGCGGGATCGGGCGGGTAGTGCGAGGTGCGCACCGCGTTCATGTTCAAGTCCTTGATCAGCTCGGCGTCGCGCCGGTCAATGTCGCGGTTCAGGGTGCGGCCGGAAGCTGGCCAGAAGGCGTGGCGGTTGACGCCCTTGAGCAGCACCCTGTTGCCGTTGACGAACAGGCCATCGGCGCGCACCTCGAAGGTGCGGAAGCCGAAGCGCAGCGTGTGGCGATGCAGTCTCAGGCCGTCGCGTTCGAGGTCGACGACCAGGCGATAGAGAGTCGGGCTCTCGGCGCTCCAGCGCCGTGGATTGTCGATGGTCGAACCGAAACTGGCTCCCGAGGAACCCGCGGTGACGTCGGCGATGAGCGGTTGGCCGACGGCGCCCCCGTCCATCGATTCGACGCGGGCCGTGATCCGTGCCGGGCCGCTGAGCCCACGGAGGCGGACCGAGAGCACCAGAGCGCCGTCGTGGCGGGCGTCGACCGCCACATGGTCGATCGACTCGGCGGGTCGCGCCTCCAGCCAGACCGGCCGGTAGATGCCGCCGAAGATCCAGTAGTCAGCCTCGCGCTCGGCCCGATTCACCGATCTGTCGGCCGAGTGCTTACGGACCGTCACTTCCAGCAGGTTCTCTTCGCCGAAGCGCAGCAGCCGGGTCACGTCGTAGCGGAAGCGGTAGAAGCCGCCGCGATGCGGCGGCCCGACTGTTTCGTCGTTGAGCCGTGCTTCGGTGTCGGTCATCACGCCCTCGAACACCAGGTCGACGGTGCGCCCGCGCCACTCGGCCGGCACGCCGAAGCGGTGGCGGTAGCGCCCCAGCTCGCGGCTCTGGTCGTCGTCGTGGCCGTAGTTGTAGGAGCCGAAGCCGTGCTGCTCCCATTGCGACGGCACCGCGATCGTCGTCCACTCGCCGCTCCGCCTACCGTCGGTGACGAAGAGCTCCCAGTCCACGGTGTCGCCGTAGCCGCTGCCGGAGAGCATCAGGCGCTCAGTGTCCTGGGCGGCGGCCGGGGTGAGGCAGAGGAGACCAAGCACGGCGAACAGGAGCCCGCCTCGCTTTCGCGTCGATTTCATCGAGGCGATCCGAATTCGTCCCGGAGGCGCTGCCGTGCCGAGTCGGGGGTGGCGGCGAGAAGGCCATCGGCGCCCTCGCCCTCGAGCGCGAAGGCGGCGGAGACGACGCCACGCTCCAGTGCGCGCGGCAGGGGATCGCCGAGCAGGCGGCCGGCCAGCACCCCGCCGGCGAAGGCGTCGCCGGCGCCGGTGGGATCGATCACCGTCCCGACCCGGGCCGGCCACTCCAGGAGGCTTCCGGTTTCGTGGTCGTACGCGATGCCTCCTCGGGCGGCGCGCTTGTAGAAGATCCGATGCGGTCGGTCACTGCAGAGCTCCGCAAGGACCGGTTCTGGATCGTCGAGGCCGCCGGGGACCAGCATTTCGTCTTCGCTGAGCAGGAAGTCGTCGACCCCGGCCAGCAGCTCTTTCCAGGTGCCGAGGTTCGTAGCCGTCAGCAGCTCATACGGGTCGACCGAAACGCTGACGCCGCGATGAGCCGCCAGCGCTTCGATCAGCTCACGCTGGACGTCGAAGGGCATGGGAGCGAGGTGGTAGGCGCGTGCCCGCGGTCCGGCGTCGAGATCGGCGGCGGTGGGCGAAACCTCGGCGTGCGTCGGACCGTCGAGCCGGTGGACGACGTGGCGCCGCCGGCCCTCGTAGAGCAGCCAGGTGCGCAGCCCCGGCCGGTCGAGGCGCCGGACGCCCGAGAGGTCGATGCCGCGGGCCGCCAGGTCGTCGAGCATGCGGGTGGGATAGTCGTCGCCCACCACCGAGAAGATCCCTACCTCGACGCCCCACAGCCGGGCGCCGAGTGCAGCGTAGAGGACCGCGCCGCCGGGCTGTGCCATACGGGTGCGCCCGTCTTCGTAGACGATGTCGTCCACCAGCAGGTTGCCGAGGACGGCCAGGTCGAGAGTCACGGTGGAGCTGTGTCTTCCGGCGGAACGGTGTCCGGCGGCGGCAGCGCCGCGAAGGCGTGGGCCAGCGCCGCCGCCCGCGCCGGGTCGAGCGGGCTCGACCACCGTCCGTCGCACTTCACCGACGACCCGACGATCAGCGCGTCGGCGTCAGCGAACTGGTGAAGGTTGCCGACGTCGACGCCCGAGCCGACAAGCGTCGGCACTCCGACCGCGTCGCGCACCGCCCGCACCTCCTCGGCCCGCGCCGCGCGCCCGGTCGCCGGTCCGGTAACGATCACGCCGTCCGCGAGGAAAAACTCGGCGGCGCGGGCGGTCTCGACCAGGTCGATGTCGGCGGTCACCGCGTGCGCGGAGTGTTTCTTCTTGACGTCGGCGAAGACGCGCACGGCGTCGGCGCCGATCGCCCGCCGGTAGCGCAACAGCTCGCCGGCGCTCGACTCGATCAGGCCCTCGTCGGCGACGTGGGCGAAGACGAAGCCCTCGACCCGCACGAACGCCGCCTCGCACGCCTGTGCTACCGCCAGCGCCTCGCGGTTGGCGCCGGCCAGCACCTGCACGCCGAGCGGCAGCTCGGCGGCGCGCCGCACCTCGTGCCCCACGGCCGTCATCGCGGCGGTGATCTCCGGCCCCACCGTGCCCTTCAGATACGGGCGATCGTGCATGTTCTCGATCGCCAGGCCATGGAAGCCCGCCTCCCGGTACTGGCGCGCCTCTCCCGCCGCCTGCTCCACGATCTCCCCGATCCGCAGCCGGGACCGCGCCGTGCCGGGGAGCGCCTGCACGTGGATCATGCCGATCAGCGCGCGAGGCACCCCGAAGATGTCGTCGATGATTCCCTGGCGATCCACGTGTCTTCCGATCAGCTCAGATCACAGCCGATAGGGGACGGTGACGAAGCCGAAGCGATCCGGGTCGAAGTCCCGGGTATTGCGCGTCACGAGACTCAGACCATGATGTCGAGCGACCGCCGCCTGTAGAGCGTCGGGCAGCTTCCACCGATAGTCGCGCCGCAGGCGAGCCGCCAGATCCGCGACCGGAGCCTCGATCGGCAGGTTGGGGAAACGATCGAGCAGACCGGCCACCATGGCACTGGTCTCGGTATCGAAACCGGTCAGGAGCTCCGCCCGAGTGATCACGGACAGGGCTAGCTCGGAGCGGTGGTCGACAATGAAGCGCGTCGCCTGATCGATACCGTTGAAGTGGTCGATCAGAATCACGGAATCGGCCAGATACCTCAGCGGTCGTCCCATTCCCCGCGGATCTCGTTCTGGAAAGCCAGGCCGTCTCCCTCCGTCCAGATCCCGGAGGTATCCGTGAGCAGCTGCTCCAGTGGGCGCTCTTCGCGCTCAACCACTTCTCGATACCGTCGTACGGCGCGACGGACGAGCTCGGCCATCGAGACCTGTTCTTCCTCGGCCTGGCGATCGAGCCAGACCTTGTCTTCTTCCTGGAGACCGATGACTGTGCGTACCATGAGATCTCGCCTCGCGATATCACCTGCTGAGAATGATATCAGTCTCGAGGGGGAAAACGCCAGTCCTCAGGGGTGGGACCGGTGACCGCTTCGGTGCGGGTCATTGGCCACGGGCCTCACGACGCGGTCATCGGGCCAGGGGTCATTGGCCAAGAGCTTTCGGACCAGGTCATCGAGCCAGGGGTCATTGGCCAAGAGCCTTCGGACCAGGTTATCGGGCCAGGGGTCATTGGCCGAGAGCTTTCGGACCAGGTCATCGAGCCAGCTGCCATTGGCCGAGAGCTTTCATCCCGGCTCCCGCGCCGATTTCCCGCCGTTCGAGGGTTTCCAGCGTCGCTGAGCGGCTTCGTCGGCGTCCAGAGCCTTTCCCGCGTCCCCGCGTCGAATCTCTCGCCGACCGGCCGCGTCCATTCCGGCCTGAGCGGGATTTTTCCACGATCCCCGGCGTTCGGAGAAGCAGAAGGGGAATTCGTGATCGTGGGAGGTGCCTGAGCTTCGCTTAAAGTTCATCGATGCCCACGGCCCTCATGACCTGGTGATCTGGCAGAGGTGTCTCGCGAGAGATCGGCGGGCTGTACGGCTGGCGGAGGCGTCTCCCGGCGAGGTGACGAACCGCCCGACAGTCAACCCGGTGCCAAGAAAACCCACCTGGGTTCCCGCGGTACGCGGCTCTTGCTGGAGCCGCAGCCGGATTTGCAGCCGTCAGAGCGTTCCATCGACGTCTGGGACCTGGATGCCATAGCCAACCTTGAACAGCAGGCCCGGTCGCCAGAGCCACCGTCTCCCGGACCCGGGGGACGTGGTAAGCTCTCCACGCGTTATGCGGACCCGTGGCTATGCGAATAAACAACGGCACCGTAGCCGGCACGTGGAGAGAGCTCCACGCTCACAAGCACTTACGCCAGGTCGAATTCCGGCAGACCACGTGTTACGCGGACACCGCGGTGACGCGTTTGTCGCCTGCGGGCGTCTTCGGAACATCTCGGCCCGGGCTCGATCACGTTACACGGACACACGGCGCCGCGTTCGGCACCGCCGCAAATCCGGGGCAGACCCGCTCAAATGCCCTATTCTCAGACTCTTGGGACCTCCGGCGGCTGCCTGGACTCTCTTGTTACACGGACCCGTAGAATAATTGGTTGGAGCTGAGTTGTACTGTTCGGCGGCCTCCAGACAATAAGTGATTGACATGATCGACGGAGTTGGCATCTCTAGCTACAGAAGCTTCGGCCCGGAAGTGCAGCTTCTTGGGCCGTTGCGGAAGATAAATCTGATCGTTGGCCCGAACAACTCGGGCAAATCGAACGTCTTGCGTTTTTTGGCCCATCACTACGAGAAGCTCGTTGAGGTGATTAGGCGTAATGGGAACTATTCAGGATTCAAAGAACTTGACGAGCATCTTGGGGACCGCGCTCGCAGCCAAGAGTTTTGGCTTGGGATCGATTTAAACGGAGAACGCTTCCCTGCTTGGTTTGATGGCATAAAGGAACAGCTGGGGCACGATCCGCATTCCGTGTCTAACTTCGAGAAGGTTCTCAACTCGGAGCTCCTTTGCCGCGGTACCGGCGTGGCCTGGTTTCAATACGAGGCTCCCCCTGGCTCACAATGGGATCTATCAGAGAGCTTCGCTACAGAAACTGCGACGCTGCTCCACCCTAGCGACTGGCATGAACTTAAGTCGAGGTTGCTCAGCGGTGGCTTCTCAGACTTAACGCAGATAGTGCTAGCTCTCCTCAGAAACCTGAGTCCAGCTCAACAGCAACCCACTTCGAAAGTCGCATTTGTTCCCGCGATCAGGGAAGTCACGAATAAGAACTCGACTGAAGACTCCGACCTTGGAGGACCGGGCCTGATTCAGCGCTTGGCGAGATTTCAGAATCCCGATCATGCCCAACAGGATCTAAAGGCGAAGTTCGAAACGATTAACGAGCTGCTAAGGTCAGTTACCGGATCGGACAGCGCGAGCCTCGAGATACCGTTTGAGAGAGACACCATCCTCGTCCACATGGATGGCAAGACCCTTCCGCTGCAAGCATTAGGAACAGGAGTCCACGAGGTAATCATCATAGCCTCTGCCTCAACTGTAATCAACAACCAAGCCTTGTGCATTGAGGAGCCGGAGATTCATCTCCACCCGCTGCTTCAGCGGAAACTCATTAGGCATTTAGAGGACAAGACAGACAATCAGTATTTTTTTGCCACTCACTCGGCTCATCTGCTGGACCATCCTGGATCGAGCATCTTCCATGTTCACCTCTCGGGCAAGGCTTCCGAGATAGATTACGTCGATAGTTCCAGAGGAAGATTCGAAGTCTGTCACGACTTGGGCTACAGAGCGTCGGACCTTTTGCAGACGAATTGCATAATCTGGGTTGAGGGGCCATCTGATAGGATCTATCTCAATCACTGGATACGTACGTTGTCTCCGAATTTTTTAGAAGGTACGCACTACTCAATCATGTTTTACGGTGGACGCTTGCTTTCGCACTTGTCTGCTGCTGATGCGGAGGTTGAGGAGTTTATCGCGCTACGGCGTCTCAACAGGTGGATGGCGATGGTGATAGACAGCGACAGAACCAAGCCCGGGGAACACTTGAACTCCACCAAACAAAGAGTCAGAGCTGAGTTCGAGAGCGATCCGGGGTTTGTATGGATAACGAAGGGGCGGGAGATTGAGAATTATATTGACGCCGAGGTCCTTGAACAGTCACTTAGAGCTGTCCACAGGGATGTTTCCCGCGTTCCCAGGGCTGGCGTCAACGACAAGGCCCTCAAGTTTTTTAACAGCTCTAATCAACCCAGGACTGCTGATAAGGTCAAGGTCGCCAAGATCGTGACGGATTCGGATGCGAATCTCTTAGTTCTAGATCTCCGACAAAGAGTGAAACAGATCGTTACTTTCATTAAACTGGCGAATCACGAATGAGTAATGCAGGGTCGCCAGCGCCGAACCTGAGGCTCGAGCGGGCGGGAACCGCCGCTCAGCCATTGCGTTAGCTGGCACTTGAAGTCTCATGCGTACTGAGATCGACATCTATGTGAGCTATGCGCACGTGGACGGTTGGGTCGTAAAGCCCCTTGTCGAAGATCTGCGCCAGCAAGTTGCCCAGCGTCTCGGTACTAGAGTGAATCTTTGGATTGACTTCAACAACATTGCCCCCGGTTCAGACTGGCAAGATGCACTACGAAGTGCCATTGTCGAAGCAAAGGCCATGCTCGCGGTGGTTTCTCCAGCGTATCTTGAGTCGCGATCTAAACGAGATGAGTACGAGACGTTCGTACAGTCAGAGCGCCCGATTCTTACTGTCGTGTTAGAAGAATCTCGGAACAAGAAGGAGCTTCTGGATCTGCTCGGCGATCGCCCCGGTTATGCAGCGCCAAGCATACGCTTAAAAGGCCGCGATGAGCGGTACTACAGCTTCATTTCGGACTTGGCCCACGAAATCGCAGATACTCTTCGCCCAGCTGAACCTGCGCCAGAACAAGTTGCTCCGCAAATTCCACCAAAGCCATCGGCCGAACTTCCGAAGCGGCAAGCGAAGGGGTACGTATTTTTGAGCTACGCAGAAGAGGATGCGGATTTCTTGGCGAAGCTCCGCGCCTTCTTTGGAGAGCGGGGCTATGCGTATTGGGAGTTTGAGAGCAGCGAACGTGACTATCAGAAGCGCATCGACTTGGAGCTTGAGGATGTTATCTCGGGGGCTGTAGCAACAGTCAGCGTCTTATCAGAGGCGTGGAAGGAGTCGACATGGTCTCTCCGTGAGCTGTTCTTCTCGCAAGAGATCGGCAAGCCTGTCTTCCTGCTGAAAGCGAAACCAATGCCACCGACTCTCGCCATTGCCGGCTTTCCGTATATCGATTTCACCAAGGATAGCAAGCGTGCCTTCTTTCGTCTGGCGGGGGAACTGGAGCGAGCTGGACTTTGATAGCAACTGAAGGGAGTGTGCCAACCTGACAAAAGCAGCTAACAATCGCATCAACACGGAATCGAGGCCGCAAGGCGGGCCTCGATCCGGTTATGCTTGCCGTTATATGGCTGAGTGAACCATGAAAGGAGCCAAAGAAACGGAATGGGGATTGGCTGCCGTCGGTCAATCCGGCGCCGTCCAAGTCGATGTAGATGAATCGTGCTCCGAGCCTGCCCGGTGGGAGCTGTCAATCGACCAGCCCCAAATATATCTCCGGTTTGAGATTCCAGGCCCTCACGTTGTCGGCGAGCTTCTAGCTTTCTTGCAGCGCCACTGGGGTCAGTCGTCGGCCGACGAGCTCCGCCTCGGCGCAATCGGCGATGCGAAGGTTTCAATAATCAAGGATGATGAGTTTGCCGACAGGTTCTTCCTTTGTGTCGCATCCGAGAACGGGGCCCTTCAATACAGCCTTCGCTCCGAAGAGGTCGAGAGCTACATTGCGGCACTGCGGAGCGCCAAGGAGGATTTAAGTGACGGCACATAACGAGTGCATGGAGAGCGACGCGGCAAGCCGCGCACCTCATGCTTTCCGTTACACCTACACAACGAGCGGAGCAGTAGAGTGGACACGGCCGCGTTAAGTAGGAGGTGAACTTTGATGACCGAGAGACGAGAGCCTGTTCCCGCAAGGATTCTTCAACTCATCAGGGACGGCAAAGCCCAAAGCCCCGACGAACTATACCGATTCTTTAATGACTGGCCGGAGGAAGAAGAATCACAGACCGGTATAGGTAACGTTGGGGAAATAGACCGAACGCTTTTCAGCCTCGAACGAGCAGGCTTGATTGAGATACACAATGATCGAATAAAGCCGACAAGTTTAATTCAAAAAATCCAACAGGCTTTGCGACTGAACCTGATGGAGCTGTCCGCCAGGACCCCTGGGGGCATCTATGCACGACCTCTATTCGGCAAACCACAAGAAGATGATCAGGCATTCGAAGTATTTGTTCTGATGCCTTTTACCAACGAGCTGAGACCAATCTACGAAGACCACATCAAGAAGGTCATCGACAAGAGTCTGGGATTATCGGTTGGACGCGCTGATGATGTTTTTGCCGCGAACTCAATAATCTCCGATATCTGGAGGTTAATTTACAACTGCAAGATCCTGATTGCGGACTGCACTCATCGAAACCCGAACGTATTCTATGAGATCGGAGTTGCCCACACAGTAGGCAAACCTGTCATTCTAATAGCGCAGGGCATTGACGACATACCATTCGACCTTCGCCACATAAGAGCGATCGTCTATTCATACACTCCACCTGGCATGGCAGAATTTGAAAGAACCCTACAGAAAACTGTTGAATCCGAAATGAGCATGTATGCCTAACACATGGTCACGGAGTAGGCTGCAGTGTAACAAGTCGTTGCACTGCGACGTGGCTGGTTACAAGTTCAGTACGAAGTCGGTGGCAGTCGCGCCCAGCCACGCTGCGTGAACGCAATCGTTAGACGGGGTCTAAAGAGAAGATGCGAATCATAATGCCACTCTTTCAATTCGCATGTCGCGAGGAGGACTCTTACTCGTTCGGCTGTCGCCCTCTTTCAATCGAGCCCCTCTCCCGAGACTCGATCCCGGACCTTTCGATATTCTCGCAACAGGATGTCGAATTGATGAAGCTAGAGAGCTGGTGCCTTGTCTGGGACGACGCAAATATCTCTAACTATAAAGCGGTTGTCAACTTGGCCCTCATCGCGCTCAGGCTGTGCGCTGAGCAGAAATCATCCACTCCATTCATCAAGTATCGATTCTGCCTAGAACAACCGAAGTTCTCCTCTTACCTTGAGGAGACCATGACAACCAATTACGCCACGATTGAGCGAAGGCAGTTGTATGATCGTGACTCCCTCGACGAAGCAAACGAGGTTCTGTCAGCGCTGTTGAGGATGGATGAGATTTCAACAAGAACACACAACGCGCTTTATTTTCTCTTCAGAGGGCTTCATAATGTCCACTGGTCTGACTCGTTCCTCATGATCATGACCTCTCTTGAGTCGCTGTTCTCCAAGGACAAGGCCGGTGGCGCAATCAAGGCGGTGACAAGCAGGGTGGCCTCGCTGCTGGATTCCAGAAGCCGGTGCACAATCGCTGACATTGAATCTCTGTACGACATCAGGTCCAGGCTCGTTCATGGACACTTCGACGCCAGAGCTGACCAAGGCAAGAACTTAGAGCACCTAGCTCATCTTGAGTATGTCGCGAGTCAGTGTTTTCGGGAGCTCTTGCGGAACGATAAATATGAGTGGTATAGCAGCAAAGAGAAAAGAGACCGGTTCATGGGAACTCTAAATACAGCGCCGCCCGGTGCTCGAATCATCTATGCTCTTCCAGACGTAGCCGTCTTCAAGAAATGCTATAACAAACATCAATTCTTTGATGATATTTACTGGGGGGATTGGGCCGCAGCCATTGATGGATTCGAACAGAGATTCGAGAAATGGTATTTCGAACATATGCTTGGCGGTCACGCTTCGTATCTGGATTTCTGCGCACTTTGTGCCCTAGTTGAGGTGTTTTCGAACTACGAGTCAGATAGGGACTGGCACGAGCCAAAGAACTATAGAGAGTTCTTGAGAAGACTTGATTCCGTATTCCGGACGCGACTTAACAGCTCAATAGTAACTACTCGCTGGGAAGCAGGTTCCTGGAAAGAGGGAAAGCTCCGAGATTTTGCGGACGTATTCTACGCCGGCGTCCGGTGTTCCCTGCATCACCATGGCGACCTGGCATCCTTTGCAGGTATGCACGTCGAGCACGGCGAAAGGAAAGCCGGGGAGCTCGCTGTCGTGCGAGCTGCGGCTGGGAAATCGCTTTGCGGCTCACATGAGTACCCGCTCGTGGTGTTTAATCCTGCTGAGCTAAAATCTCGCCTCCGCAAGTGGTTTCATGATTACTGTAATGACCTTCGAAGGGCTCCATTGTCAGCACGGGCAGGGCAATTCCGTAAGAAATTCATGAACGACTTCGGAATTACGATCCCTATTCCTGCGCCTAACCAAACGGATCCAGGGGACGCCAGCGCCGGCGCGACTGGTCGGGCTTAGTGTACACATGAAGTTCCGAACTCTCGCACGCGGCCAATCGAAGGCGCCCCTGATCCGCGATCGTTAGATGGATTGGAAGTGATGGCGATCCGGGTACAGATTGCGACGCACATCGAGGCCCCGCCGACGCGCTGCTTTGACCTGTCTCGCGATCTGGACCTGCATGTTCAGTCAATGTCGTCCAGCGGGGAGAAAGCGGTAGGCGGCAAAACCAGCGGACTGATTGGCTTGGACGAGGAGGTCACCTTCGAAGGACGCCACTTCGGGGTCCGCCTCCGTCACACATCTCGCATTACTGTGTTTGATCGACCTCGACACTTTCGCGACGAGATGGTTCACGGTCAGTTCAAGGAGTTCCGTCACGATCACTACTTCGAACCCTCCCCAGCGGGCACGACGGTGAGCGACGTTCTCGAGTTCAGATCACCTTTCGGTGTCATCGGCATGCTCGTCGATCGGTTGGTCTTGAAACTCTACTTGGCCAGGCTGCTGCGACAGCGCAACACCGTGATCAAGATCGTTGCAGAGTCGGTGGCCGCCAGATCTTCGTAGGGAGGCACGAAGTCCGACGGGTATTTCTCCTAGCCAGGATGGACGAGGTTCGCTTCGTCTGGGGCTCGGCGGTGATGACGCGCCATGCGCCACTCTCTTTCCAGAGGCTCACACCCCGCGCTCTTCCACCTTCACCCCGTCGACGATCGAGTCCGACGGGTGGACGATCACCTGCTCGCCTTCGCCGAGCCCCGAGATCACCTGGGCTTCGAGCCCGTTGCGCATACCGATCTCGATCTCGCGCAGGGACGCCTTGCCGGCGTCGACGGCAAAGACGGCCCAGCCCTCGCCGTTTCTGAAGAGGCTCGAGGTGGGTACGCGCACCACGTCTTCCTCTTCCCAGGTGACGATCCGTACCTCCACGCGGTAGCCGTCGCCGAGCGCCTCCCAGGCTTCCTTTGGATCCTCGAAGTCGATCACCACGTTGACCCGCTGCTCCTCGACGCCGAGGGCAGAGACCTTGGTGAAGCCGTAGGGCTCGACCCGGCGCACCACGCCGTGCAGGGGACGGTCGCCGCCCCATTGCTCGACCAGGACCTTCTGGCCGCGGCGCACCTGGACGGCGTCGGTCGACAGCAGGTCGGACACGATTTCCAGGTCGGCGGGGTCGGCGACCTCGAGCAGGGGCTCGCCGGCCGGCACGATCGCCTCGCTCTCGCGCAGGCGCCGCAACACGGTGCCGTTGACCGGGGAACGGATCGCGATCGGTTCACGGTCACCATTGCCCGAGCCGGGCTCGACCAGGCTGGCGCGGGCCACCTCCAGGTCGTAGGCGGTGGTGCGCACCGCGTACTCGGCTGCCTTGACCGCTTTCTGACGGGTGTCCCGCTCGAGCTCGGCGACCTCGAGCCGGTCCTGGGAGACGATCTCTTCGCTCGCCAGCTTGCCGGTGCGCTCGAGATCGGCCTCGGCCTTCTTGAGCTCCGCTTGCGAGCGGTCGCGGTCGGCGCGGGCGCGGCCGAGGGCCGCCTCCGCAGCCTTGACCCGCGCCTCGGCCTCGGCGCGGCTGCGGGCGTCGAGCAGCACCGGGTCGGTGGGTTGGAAGGTGGCGAGCACCGTCTCGCCGGCGCTTACCTGGTCGCCGGGCTCGAGCTCGATGCGCAGCACGCGGCCGGCGAGCGGCGCCGACACCAGGTAGCGGTCTCGCACCCGGGTCTCGCCCTCCTCGTCGATGGTGACGGAGAGCGCCCCCCGGTCGACGGTGGCGAAGTCCGCCGGTTGCGGCTTGGGCGCCAGCGACAGGCCGATCAGGATCACGATCGCGGCGGTCCCGCCCCAGACGAGCAGCCGTCGCTTGAAGGTCTTCTTCTTTGCTGCACTCACGCACTCACTCCTTGGTCTTCAAGACTTCCACCAGATCCAGATGGTCGAGGCGCCGGCGCACCACCAGGCCGGAGATCACCGCCGCGACCAGCACGGTGAGCGCAGAAAAGCCGTAGGTCCGCGCCGAGACCACGAGCGGGAATCGGTACACCTCGGTGTCGTAGGCAGTCACCGTGAGTGCCGCCAGGCCGTAGCCGACGGCCAGCCCCACCGGCACGGCGAGCAGCGTCACCGACGCCAGCTCGCCGAGCAGGATGAACGAGATCTCGCCCCGGGTGAGGCCGAGCACCCGCAGGCTGGCGAGCTCGCGGCTGCGCTCCGAAAGCGAGATGCGGGCGGCGTTGTAGACCACGCCGAAGGCGATGATGCCGGCGAACATGACGTTGAAGAAGATCATGATGCCGAAACTTTCGTCCATGGTCTTGTTGAAGGCATCCAGCGCCGCCGACTTGAGCGCCACGCCGGCGACCGCCGGGATCAGCTTGAGCCGCCGGTAGAGCTCCTCGGCGTGGGCCGGGTCGACCTGCACGAAGGCGCCGGAGAGGTTGCCGCCCTCGCGCATCAGCCGGTGCAGGGCTCCGGCCTCCATGTAGGCGGACATCCCCATGTACTCGTCGACCAGGTCGGTCACCGTTGCCCGCCGCGTCGGCCGCGCGCCTTCGAGCACCTGCAGCGTCACCTCATCTCCGGGCACGACCTCCAGCAGCTCCGCCAGCTTGGAGGTCAGCACCAGACCCTCCGGCGGCAGCTCGACCGGGGTCAGGGAGGTGTTCACCACCCGCTGCAATCGGGGCAGCTCGGCGAGGCCCATGATCGCCACCTGGCGCGAGCGGTGGCCGTGGCGCAGACGCACCGGCACCGAGCGCATCGACTCGGCGTACACCACCCCCGGCAGGCGCTCGATCTCGAACAGCGCGTTCGACGACCTCGGTTCGACGAAGGTCACCGTCACGTCCTGGCGCTGGGCGACGAAGAACTGCACGTACATCAGCTCGTCCATGGCGTCGAGGAAGAACAGGCCGACGATCAACATGGCGGCTGCGAAGGCGATGCCGATGATCGAGGCGAGGGCGCGCGCCGGCGTGCGCTGGAGGTTGCGCAGCACCATGCGCGCCGGCTGCGACAGCCAGCGGGTGAGGCCGACGCGCTCGACGAAGCTCGGCTTGTAGCTGGCCGGCGGCTCCGGGCGCATGGCCTCGGCCGGCGGCAGCGTCACCGCCCGGCGCACCGAGCTGAAGGCGCCGAGCACCGCCGCCACCAGGCTGATCGCCACCGCGCCCACGGCGACGCCGCTGGAGAGCCGGTACTCGAGAAACGGGAAGCGGAAGTAGTCGTTGTAGAGCTCGATCATCCCCGAGCCCAGCCAGCCGCCGCCCAGCGTGCCGATGACGCCACCGATGGCCGAGATCACCAGGCTCCACTGTGTGTAGTGGAGGCCGACCTCCAGGCTCGAATAACCCAGAGCCTTGAGTGCCGCTATCTGCTCGCGCTGCACCGAGATGATGCGGGTGAGGACGACGTTGAGCAGGAAAGCGGCCACCGACAGGAAGATGATCGGGATGATCATGCCGACGCTCTGCAGTGCCACCAGCTCGGAGTCGAGGTACCAGTGGGAGAGCTGCAGCTCGCGCGGATAGGCGCCGAGGCCTCCGTAGGGCTCGAGCAGTCGGTCGAGACGGGAGATCACCTCGTCTTCCGACGCGCGCGGCATCAGCGTCATCGCGACGTCGTTGAAGCCGCCTTCCATGTCGAATGCTGTGGCCAGGGCCTCGCGTCCCATCCAGAACAGGCCGAAACGCCCCTCGTCGGGCAGGATGTCGCCCGGGCGGATGTTGTAAACGTATTCGGGCGACAGCGCGATACCAACGATGTCGAGATCGCGGCGCCGGCCGTTCAGGATCGCCGCCACCGAGTCGCCCGGCCCGAGGCCGCGGGCGAGCGCGAAGCCTTCGGAGACCAGCACCTCGTCGGGCCGCCCGGGCTCGATGTAGCGGCCCTGCTGCAGGGCGACGTCGTTGAGCGTCGCGGTCTCCCGCTCCGGAATCGAGATCAGGCGCCCGACCACCGGCTCCTCCAGATCCTCGACGTCGAGCGTGACGCTGACCACCACCCGCGTGTCCGCCGCCGCCACGCCGGGGATCTGCTCGATCCGTCGTTCCAGCCACTGGGGCGCCCGTTTGAGGCTGGCGAAGACGTCGGCGAAGCGGTAGCGCTGGTAGTAGGCCTCCTGGGTGCGCCGCAGCGACTCGAAGGTCGACAGGTACATGATGAACATCGCCACCCCGGCGGCGATTACCATGCTGATCGCCAGCCCCTGGCCCTTGATGTTCCAGAGGTCGCGCAGCAGCTTGCGGTGGATGGCGCGCATCGCGTACCCAGTCGGTTACCAGTGGAGGTCGCGGGGGCCGACCTTCTCGGTGATGCGCTTTTCCGAGGCGATCCTGCCGTCGGCGAGTGAGATCACCCGGTCGGCCATCTCCGAGATGGCGGCGTTGTGGGTGATCACCGCGGTGGTGGTGCCGAGCTCGCGGTTGACCCGCTCGATCGCCTCCAGCACCACCACGCCGGTCGAGATGTCGAGCGCGCCGGTGGGCTCGTCGCACAGCAGCACGTCGGGCCGCTTGGCGATCGCCCGGGCGATGGCGACGCGCTGCTGCTCGCCGCCCGAGAGCTGGGAGGGGAAGTGATCCATGCGTGGAGCCAGGTCGACCAGCTCGAGCGCCTCCTCCGGCGTCAGCGGATCCGGGGCGATCTCGGTCACCAGCGCCACGTTCTCGCGCGCGGTGAGGCTGGGAATCAGGTTGTAGAACTGGAACACGAAGCCGACGTGGTCGCGCCGGTACTGGGTCAGCGCCCGGTCGTCCGCCGCCGTCAGCTCGCCGCCGCGGTAGAACACCTCGCCCGCGGTCGGCACGTCGAGCCCGCCGAGAATGTTGAGCAGCGTCGACTTGCCGCTGCCCGAAGGTCCCAGCAGCACCGTGAACTCCGACTCCGCCAGCTCCAGGTCGATCCCCCGCAGCGCGTGCACGTCCACCTCGCCCATGTGGTACACCTTGGTGACGCCGCGGGCGACGAAGACCGGTTCGGAGCTCTCGGAGTTGGTTCGGGAGGGAGTCGCGAGAGTGGATGGGCTGGACATTCGAGGCTCCTCTTCTTCGGGATGAGCCACCTGTCATTCTGTCACCATTACGGTGGTTGGCGAGGGAAGTTCGGGAAAACTTGAAGTTTGTTTAGGTCGATCAAAAAACAACGCCGCCGTGACTGAGACAATCCATCGCACCGTCGTCGTCGGACTGGTCTGGAACCGACGCCGGGAGCTGCTGTTCTGCAAGATGCACCCGGAGCGCGGCGTCTTTCCCGGCCAGTGGGGCTTCCCCGGCGGCGGCATCGAGCCGGGGGAGCGGATGAAGGAGGCGCTGCGGCGTGAGCTGCGCGAGGAGCTGGGAATCGAGGTCGAGGACGTCGAGCCGGCGTTCTTCAAGGACTGCCTGCACGACAAGATCTTCGCCGACGGTACGCGGAAGCCGGTCTACATGATCTTCCTGGTCTTCCACTGCACCGCGGCGAGCGATGAGCTGAAGCTCAACGAGGAGCTCACCGACTACCGCTGGATGCGCCGGGATGAGATCGGGGAGCTCGACCAGAATGCAGAAACGCGGGACACGCTTGCGCGGCTCGGCTGGTTGGGCTAGTAGCCTTTCTCTTCCGGATCCCAGTCGAAGACCTCGATCATGGTCTCGCGGTCGAGGCGCAGAGCCGCCAGGCGCAGACGAAGCTCGCGGTCCGGCAAGTCCGGGCCATACCGGTGCCGAATCCTCGCCGCCGCCATCTCTTCGACGGCGCGGTTGAGCTCGATGATGCGCCGGAACTTCTGCTCCGGCGTCATCCGGCGGAGGCCTTCGAGCAGGATCTCTTCGACCTCCGGGGGCGTGTCGAGCGACATGGGTTTCATCTCCGTCAGGCTACCCTGGAGGTTCGAGGTCGTCAATGTGTCGCCCGCGGGCGCTTTGCAAATCCCCGGCCGATGTGCCATAGTCCGCTCGCCGCGTGAACCACACCTGTTCCGGGATCGAGCTCGCGCCGGCACGACCTTCTCGATCCCCAGCGGCGGCCTCCCCGGCTCAGTCCCCGTTTCCCACTCATTCGTTTCAACCAGCCGGATCGTTCGAGCGACGCGGTGCGCCGTTTTGCGGCCAACGCGCCTGACTCAGAAAGAATACGTGTATCCATATATGAGCTTTTCAGATTCCCGACTGCACCCCAGTCTCCTTCGCGGGGTCGCAGACCTCGGGTTCACTCAACCGACTCAAATCCAGCGCGACGCCATTCCGCCGGGTCTCGATGGCCGTGACGTTCTGGCCTGCGCCATGACCGGCAGCGGCAAGACGGCAGCGTTCCTGCTGCCCATGATGCAGCGCCTGCTGGGCAAGAAGCCCGGCACCACACGCGCGCTGGTGATCACCCCCACCCGTGAGCTGGCGTCGCAGATCGTCGAGCATTTCAACGCGCTGGCCAAGCACACCCGCCTGCGCGCCGCGGCGGTGTACGGCGGCGTCGGCTACGGGCCGCAAGAGCGTGCTTTCCGCCAGGGCGTCGACCTGATCGTCGCCTGCCCCGGCCGCCTGCTCGACCACTTCCGCCAGCCCTACGCACGCCTCAGTGGCCTGGAGGTGCTGGTGCTCGACGAGGCCGACCGCATGCTCGACATGGGCTTCCTGCCCGACATCCGCCGGGTGCTCCAGCACCTGCCGCGGATCGACCAGACGATGCTGTTCTCGGCCACCATGCCGGCGCCGATCGTGAAGCTGTCGCGCGATCTGTTGCGCGACCCGGTGCGGCTCGACGTCGAACGGCCGCCGGCGCCTGCGACCGGCGTCACGCAGACGGTGTTCCCGATTCGCCAGAACCTCAAGTCGCGGCTGTTGCACGAGCTGCTCGAGCGCGACGAGATCGGCAACGTGCTGGTCTTCACCCGCACCAAGCACCGGGCCAATCGCCTGGCGCAGTTCCTGGGCAAGCGCGGCGTATCCTGCGACCGGATCCACGGCAACCGGACCCAGGGACAACGGACGCGGGCGCTGGCGGACTTCAAGAACGGCAAGACCCGAGTGCTGGTGGCCACCGACATCGCCGCCCGCGGCATCGACGTCGAGGCCTTGTCGCACGTCGTCAACTTCGACGTGCCGCACGTGCCGGACGACTACATCCACCGCGTCGGCCGCACGGCGCGCGCCCAGGCGGTGGGCGAGGCGTTCACCTTCGTGTCGCCGCAGGAGAAAGGCGGTCTACGCGCCATCGAGCGGGCGGTCGGCAAGCGTCTGCCGCAGCGGACGCTCGAAGGCTTCGACGCAGGTGACCCGGGCGAAGAGCTCGAGATCCCGATCGGTGCTCGAATGGCCGCCCACCGCGCGCGCAAGGCGTCGGACAGGCAACGGTCGCGGACGAATGCCGGGCGACCAGCGGGTGGCCGCGGACCGCGTCGCCGGCGTGCCAGGCGCCCCCGCCGGGGCCCGTCGGCTTGCCCCGCTCGCGGCTAGACACCGAGCAGGCTCGGTCGTCAACCGTGCTATCCTGACCGGGAACTCGCTGAAGGAACCTCGGCCGCCGGCAGTGCGTGATCGCACGTGACGCTGTCGAGGAGCGACACGACACCCCACAGAGGAGGAGTGGTGATGACGATCATCTGGATCCTGTTGATTGGCGCCGTCGCCGGCTGGCTCGCCGGCCAGTTCATGAAGGGCCGCGGCTTCGGCTTGCTCGGCAACATCGTCGTCGGAATCGTCGGTGCGTTCATCGGCGGCTACGCGCTCGGCATGGCTGGGATTTCGCTCGGCGGAGGCTTGATCGGTACGCTGATCACGGCCTTTCTCGGAGCGGTCGTGCTGCTGTTCTTGGTCGGCCTGATCAAGAAGATGTAGGCGCCGGGCACACGGCTTCGGCAGGCCAGGAGCTGCCGGGCATCTCGCCGCGATGACTCGGTTTTCGCCGGGTCGGCGCGTCTGGGGCAAAGCAACCACCTCGAAAGGAGGAATCATGCGAGCCCCGATGCGATGTTCGATGCTGATCCTGGCGCTGCTCAGCCTGCCGTCCGTGGCGGTGGCGGTGCCCTCGCCGCTCTTCCAGAGCATGGAGGAGTCCGACGTCGTGAGTCTGCTCACCCCCGAGGAGCAGGCGGTCGAGGACCAGTGGGCGCTGGTCTCTGTTCGCCGTAACTATGTGTCTCTCGACCCGTCGCCGCTGTACGCCCCGAGCCTCGACCGGACGATCGAGGTCGAGCTGAACCTCTTCTCCGACACCAGCTTCACCTCGACCCTCACAATCCAGAACGACATCCGGCGCCGAGCATGGATCGGGCCCCTCGACGGCGTCGCGGGGAGCCGCGCCGCGTTCTTCCTGAGCCGGCTGCCGAAGCCCGGCAGGACGAAGCCCGCCTACGCCGCCGCGGTGCGCGAGCCCGAGGCGTCCTACCTGCTGCGCAAGGTGGGCAGCGGTCCCGGGACGGGCGGCATCTACGCCGTGGAGGAGGTCGATTTCGCCGCCTTGCCGCTCGATGATGACCTGGGAGGTCCGGCGCCGAAGGCGAGCATCGCCCCGCCTGCCGCCGACACCCGGGCGGCGTCCCATGGTTTCGGCACCAAGAGCATCGAGACCATCGACGTACTCTATCTCTACACCGAGCATGCGGCCCTGTCCGTCGGTGACATCGAGTCCTTCGTCTTCATGCTGGAGGCGGACAGCAACTGGACCCTGGCCAATAGCGAGGCCGACGCCGAGATCTACGTCGTCCACCTCCAACAGATCGATCTCCCCTTGATCGGCAATGCCATCGCCGACCGCGAGCTGCTGGCCAACGACCCGCAGGTAAACACCCTTCGGGACGGTTTCGCCGCGGATCTGGTGCAGCTGCTCGTGGATCCCGGTTGGAACCCGAGCATCTGCGGGGTCGCCTACCTGAACGGCACGTTGTCGCCGTTCGAGGCGTACAGCATCTCGCGCGTCGACTGCTCGGGTCAGTTCACACCGACTCATGAGCTGGCCCACTGCATGGGCTGCAACCACGCCCCCGAGGATCCCACCGGGGTGGGCGCCTTCGAGTTCTGCTTCGGCTACAAGGATCCCAACGACCCCAACACGCCGTTTCGCACCGTCATGGCCTACGACTGTCCGGGCGGTGGCTGCCAGCGGATCCCGCACTTCTCGAGCTCGACAGTCGAGTATTTCGGCCGGCCGACCGGCAATGCCGATCAGGACAACGCCCGTTGCCTGAGTCTTTCGGCGCCCTACGTCGCCGGCTTCCGCATCTTCACCGTCGAGTACCTGCTGACGGTGACCCTGGACGGGCAGGGCGGCGTGGAATCCCTAGACCCGCCGGGCATCGACTGCCCGGGCGATTGTTCGGAGCTCTATGGCGCCGGCACCCAGGTCGAGCTGCTGGCGACGCCGGATCCCGGATGGGTTTTCTCCGCTTGGTCCGGCAACGGCGGCTGCTCGGGCAATGACGTTCTGCTCACAATACTCCTGGATGAGGATGTCGCGTGCGAGGCGACATTCGTACCGGACGGCACGGATCCCACGCTGACCGTCAGCAAGGCGGGCGACGGCACCGGCACGGTGACCAGCCAGCCAGCCGGCATCGACTGCGACGCGGGCTGCCAGCAGGACTCCGCGAGCTTCGCCGAGGGCACCTCGGTCACCCTGACGGCGGACGACGACGCGGGCTCCGAGTTCAACGGCTGGGGTGGCGACTGTTCGGGAGGCGCGGCGGTGATCACCTTCACGATCGATCAGAACATGAGCTGCACGGCGACGTTCGAGGACGTCGGCGGCGATCCCACCCTGACCGTGATCAAGGAGGGCGCCGGCACCGGCACGGTGACCAGCAATCCTTCGGGCATCGACTGCGATCCGAGCTGCCAGCAGGACACGGCGACTTTCCCGCCGGGGACCTCCGTGCAGATTTCGGCGGCCGCCAGCGCCGGTTCCGTGTTCACCAGCTGGGGTGGCGATTGCTCGGGCAACGGCTCGGTGGTGATGAACGGCAACAAGACCTGCACGGTGCGCTTCGAGATCGTCTCGCAGACGCACACCCTGAACGTGATCGTGGCCGAGATTACCGGCGCCGAGGGCTACGTCGACAGCGTTCCCGCCGGTATCGCCTGTGAGCCCGACTGTGAGGAGGACTACGGCGAGGGAGCCCAAGTCACGCTCGAGGCCTCGGCGAACGCGGGGGATTTCATCAGGTGGGTCGGCGACGGCAACTGCGACGGCACGCTTCCCGTCGTCACGTTGACCATGGATCAGCCGAAGTCGTGCACCGCGATCTTCCGCTGCACGCCGATCCCGGAATGTCTGGGACTCCCCTGATCGGTCTTCCGTCCGGCGACCCGGAGGAGCCTTTGCCCTCCGGGTCGTCGCCGGTTCCGCTCAAGAGCCCGGGAAACTCGCGGGAAGATTGCGATGAAACTGCCACGTGTACTGCAGCGGCTTGAACTCGAGCCCACCGGAGACGGACGAGCCCCCCGTCTCGACGACTCCGAAGCGTACCTCCTGGGGAAGGTCCACTTCCATGGTCAGCCCCCGGGCCTGGGCGACCAGTTGGTTGTCGAGATAGAGGCGGATCGCGCCATCGCCGGCTGTCGGGTGGGTCGAACGGACCCACTCGACGTCCACAACCGCACCCGATCTGAGGATCGGAGGCGCCGGGGTCAACACTCCCGAAACTTCGTTGTCGCTGCGCCAATCGGCTCTCAGGGCGAGAGTAAGCGAGCCGCGCACCAGATCGATAGCGATGAGGGGGTCCTCCCCCGGCGCCTCCGTTCCCAGCTCGAAGACGCACACCCTGTCGCTGCCGCCGAGCTGGAGATCGACGGGCCGGATCCAGAAGCTGAAAACCAGCCGCCGGGCTTCGGGCGACAGGCTGCGGCCGACCCAGGCCTGGTCCGGTCCGTTGTCCAGGTTGACGAAATACTCGCATTTCTCGTCGATTGTCATGGTCTCGAGTCCCTGTTCTGTGTCCCAGAGCTCGACGTCACACTGCTCGCCGGTGTCGTCCGCGATCAGCGGCGTCGCCAGGGCGTCGCCGAGCAACAGGCAGCCGACGAAGGCGATAAGTGTTGGATGAAACTGTGGAAGAGTACGCATATGAAACTCCTTTGCTGTTGCGCTCCCCGCGCGGGCCGCCCGAGGAGCCGGGTTTCGTCCCGGGTGCACGATCCCGCACCAGACGCGTCAAAACCCGCCGAACCGGGTCAAGAAGAGGTCGGGCCGGCCCGCCGGGGGCTTCTCAGGCTCTTTTGGTCGCGATAGGTTGTCACGTCAGATGAGCACGAGCAGCAGAGTCGTCGAAGACCTCGGAGACATCAGCGTCTTGTTGAGTCGCTGGAACGCCGGGGACGAGGCTGCCGAGGAGCGCCTGCTGCAGGTCATCTACCCGCAGCTTCGGGCCATCGCCGCGATGCGGCTGGACCGTAACCGGCGGCAGATCACCCTCCAGACCTCGGACCTGGTCCAGGAAGCGTTCGTCAAACTGATCGCCCAGCACCAGGCGGACTGGAAGAACCGCTCTCACTTCTTCGCCATCGCCGCGAGGTTGATGCGGCGGATCGTGATGGACCACGCCCGGCGTCACGCCCGCGGCAAGCGGGGCAACGATCCGACCCGCCTGTCGATCGACGAGGTGCCGCTGGCCGCCCTGGCGAGCGGCGTGAAGTGGCTGGACCTCGACCTGGCGCTCGAGGAGCTGACCGAGATCGACGCCACCGCCGGGCGAGTGGTCGAGATGCGTTTCTTCGCCGGCATGACGCTCGAGGAATCGGCCGAGGCGCTCGACGTCAGCCGATCGACGGTGGTGCGGAATTGGCGGTTCGCCCGCGCCTGGCTCGAACGCCGGCTCGCGGAGGAGCTGCCGGCGACCCAGAAGGTGGACGGCCGGGCATGACGCCGGAGGATTGGCGGCGCGCCAAGAGCGTGTTCGAGGCCGCGCTGGCCGAACCTTCCGAGGCCCGGGGTGCGTTCGTCGAGGCGGCGTGCGCCGGCGACGAAGGCCTGCGCTCGGCGGTGGAGACTCTGCTCGCCGCTGACGGGCAGAGTGAGCTGCTGGTCGATCGGGTGCCGGCCGACGAGCTGCTGCGGGTGTTCTCCGAGAACCGTGACCTGCAATGGCTGGGGCGCACCCTCGGCGCCTACCGGATCATCGGCAAGCTCGGCGAGGGCGGCATGGGGAGTGTCTTCCTCGCGGAGCGGCACGATGCCGAGTTCCGCAAGACGGTGGCGGTCAAGGTGGTCCGCTTTGGGTTGGAGAGCGAGGCCGGGGTGCGGCGGTTCCGCACCGAACGCCAGATCCTGGCCAACCTCGAGCATCCCAACATCGCCCGGCTGATCGACGGCGGGACGACCGACGAGGGCTTGCCCTACCTGGTGATGGAGCACGTCGACGGTGAACCGATCACCACCTACTGCGACCGCCGCCTCCTGAAGCTGCCGGAGCGCCTGGAGCTCTTCGGAACGGTGTGCGACGCGGTGCAACACGCCCACCGCAACCTGGTGGTCCACCGGGACCTCAAGGCCGGCAACATCCTGGTCACCGATGACGGCGTGCCGAAGTTACTCGACTTCGGCATCGCGAAGTTGCTCGAGGCCGAGGGCGGGCTCGCCCACACGGTCACCATGACGCGGGTGCTGACCCCAGACTACGCCAGTCCGGAGCAGCTCGCCGGCCGCCCGATCACCACCGCCAGCGACGTCTATTCCCTGGGCGTGCTGCTCTATGAGCTGCTGGCCGGCGGCCGGCCCTTCTCCTGGCGCGGGCGAAGCACGGCCGAGATCGAGCGCATGCTGCTCTCCGAGCAGCCCCGGCCCCCTAGCGTCGCGGTGGGCGGGGAGCGCGATCCGGAGGCAGTGGCGGCGACACGCGGCTCGCGTCCGGAAGCCTTGCGGCGCGCTCTGTCCGGCGACCTGGACAACGTCGTCCTGCGGGCCCTGCGGCCTGAGCCGGAGGAGCGCTACGGCTCGGCGGAGCAGCTGGCGGCGGACTTGTGGCGGTACCGGACGGGGCTGCCGGTCGAGGCACGCCCGAGCGGCCTGGGCTACCGCGCCGGCAAGTTCGTGCGCCGGCACGCTGTGGCGTCGGTGGTGGTGGCGGCGGCAGTGGTCCTGCTGCTCAGTTTCACCGTCGTGACGCTCGTGCAGTCGGCGCAGATCGCGCGCGAGCGCGATCTCGCGCGGCACGAGCAGGCGCGAGCGGAGGAGGTGACCCGGTTCCTTGTCGAATCGTTCCGGGAGGCGGATCCGAGTCGGGCGCGGGGGGCGACGATCACCGCCCGGGAGATCCTGGAAACCGGCGCTCGCCGCGTCCAGCAGGAGCTGGCCGGGCAGAGGGAACTGCAGGTGGTGCTGATGCACACCATCGGGCTGGTCTACGTCGACCTGGGACTCTACCCGTCGGCCCAGCCGTTGCTCGCCGGCAGCCTGGAGCTGCGCCGTGAGCTGTTCGGCGATGATCATCCCGCGGTGGCCGAGAGCTTCCATGCCTGGGGCGAGCTGCGACTCGAGCAGGGCGAGCTCGAGGAAGCCGAAGAGGCCGCGCGGCAGTCGCTCGCCATCCGCCGGGGTGTCGATCCCGCCGGCACCGCCGGCTCGCTGCATCTACTGGGGAGGATCCGCCGAGTTGCCGGCCAGCGCTCCGAGAGCATCTCGCTCCACGAGGAGGCATTGGAGATCCAGCGCCAGGCCGTGGGCGAAGAGGATCCCGCCTACATCGAAGGCACGCGCCATCTCGCCACGGCGGTGCGCGCGGAGGGCCGGCTCGAGTGGGCCGAGGAGTTGAATCGGCGTGCGCTGGCGTTGCAGCGGGAGCTGTTCGCTGGCGACCACCCGATCACCGCGTCGCTGCTCGACGACCTGGCGGTCGTGCTGCGGGAACGGGAGGCCTTCGAGGTGGCGGACGCGCTGGCCCGCGAAGCGCTGTCGATGAGCCGCCGTCTCTTTCCCGAGGGCCACCTGACCACGGCCCTGGTGCTCAACAACCTGGCGGCGATCTCGCGGCTCGAAGGGCGGGCTGAGGAGGCGCGCGAGCTCTATCTCGAAGGTCTGGAGATGCGCCGCGCCCTGCTGGGGCCGGAGCACCCGCGGCTGGCAGGCGCGATCTACAACCTGGCGTTGCTGCTGCACCGGGACTTCGGCAGTCCGGAAGAGGCCGAGCCGCTCTACCGCGAAGCGGTGGAGACCCAACGGCGGACGCTGGGCGAAGACCACCCCAATATGGCGTTCTTCTCGATGGGCCTGGGCCGGGTGCTGAGCGACCTGGGGCGCGCCGAGGAGGCGGAGCCGATCCTGCGCCGGAGCCTGGAGTCATTCGAGCAGCGCAGCAAAGGCCGCAATGTCGCTTCCGCGCGCAGCGCCCTCGCCGGTGCCCTGCTCCGGCAGCGGCGCTACGGGGAGGCCGAGCAGTTGCTGGAGGCGAGCTACCCGGTTCTGGCTGAGAGCTACGGCGACGACCACCGGATTACCCGCCGGGCGCTCGACCGGATGGTACAGCTCTACCGGGAGACCGGGCGCGACCGTGAAGCGGCCCGGTACCGGGCCGTCCTGGAGAGCCCGGGGTCGTGAGCGGTCCTCGAGTGTAGGATCGACTTCTCGATCTGAAGTCTCAGCTACGCCGTTTCCCCGAGGAGAAGACTTGCATCTCGTTTCCATCCTGGGCCTTGTTCTGCTCCTGGGGCTGGCCTGGTTGCTGTCCTACAACCGGCGCGAGGTGCGGCTGCGGCCGATCCTGTGGGGGCTCGCTCTGCAGTTCGTGCTGGCACTCACCATCCTGCGCCGGGACGTTTGGAGCTATGTCGGCATGTCGCTTCTGGCCCTGCTGGTGGTGAGCTTCATCATCGATCAGGGCAAGCACCGTTTCGGTCACCACTGGGGCCGGGCCCTGGCGATCACCGCGGGCGGCCTGGGGGTGGGTTTGGCGCTCCATCAATTGCCGAGCCGGGTGCTGGAGGTGGCGTTCTACGGCCTCGGCGTCGGACTACTGGCGAGCCGCCTGGTGCGCCGCCCGTCGCCGGTGCGCCGCTTCGGCGCTGCGTTGCTGGTGGTGCTCGGCGTCACCTGGGTGATCTCGCGCGGTCTCACCGGCCACGACGTGTTCGAGGCCCTCGGCAAGGGTGTGACCGGCTTTCTCGACCTGGCCGGCTACGGCGCCCGCTTCCTGTTCGGCAACCTGGCGAATCCCAGCCACTTCGGCGCCGCTGACGGCGCCGGCTGGCCCGGGTTCGGCTTCCAGTTCGCCTTCTACCTGCTGCCGGTGATCATTTTCTTCGCCGCCTTCATGTCGGTGCTGTACTACCTGGGCCTCATGCAGAAGGTGATTGAAGCGTTGGCACACTTCATGCGCTGGACGATCGGCACCAGCGGCGCCGAGACCCTGTCGTGCAGCGCCAACATGTTCGTCGGGCAGACCGAGGCGCCGCTGCTGGTGCGGCCATACCTGGCCGGAGCCACCCGCTCGGAGCTGTTGACGATCATGGTCGGCGGCTTCGCCTCGATGGCCGGCAGCAGTCTGGCGGTCTACATCGCCATGGGGGTGCCGGCCACCCATCTGCTGGCGGCATCGGTGATGTCTGCGCCGGCGGCGCTGGTCATCGGCAAGATCATCTGCCCCGAGATCGAGCACTCGGAGACGGCGGGGGACGTCGGGCTGCCGGACGTCGACGTCGGCGCCAACGTGATCGAGGCGGCGTCGTCCGGCATCAGCGACGGCCTCAAGCTGGCGCTCAACGTCGGCGCCATGCTGATCGGTTTCATCGCCCTGATCGCCGTCGCCGACGTGGTCTTGAGCTTCTTCGATTCGCTGATCGACGGCCGGCTGCTCGGCGGCGAGCAGGTGAGCACGTCGTCGGGCGGCATGTCGCCGGTGGTTTCCGAATACCGCGGCGTCTTCCCCGGCTCCCTGCGCACCCTGTTCGGCAGCCTACTGCGACCGCTCGCCTGGACGATGGGCGTGCCCTGGGCCGACGCCGGCGCGGTGGGTCATCTGCTCGGGGTCAAGATCTCCCTCAACGAGTTCGTCGCCTACTCGATCCTCGATAACCACATCCGCGAGGGACAGCTCAGCCAGCGGGCGATCGACATTTCGACCTACGCCTTGTGCGGCTTCGCCAACTTCGCCTCGATCGGCGTCCAGATCGGCGGCATCGGTGCACTGGCGCCCGGTCGCCGTCGCGACGTGGCGGCGCTCGGCCTGCGCGCGATGCTCGGCGGCGCCTTGGCCTCCTGGCTCACCGCCACCATCGCGGGAATCCTGCTGTAGCTCAGATGCCGGGAGCCTCGGCTCCCGGCGTTTCGGGTCCTACTCGGTTTCCGAGACCTGGAGCGTCTCGATGTAGGCCGTCAGGTCGTAGATCCGCCGCTTGGCGAACCCGTAGCGCGCCACGGGCTTGCGGTCGGGGCGAAGATCCTCGAACACCTTCCCCCACACCGGCATCTCGAGGCTTCCATGGGCGACCACCTTGCTCTCGCCGGTGATCGATTTCTCAACCTCTTTGGCCGGATAGGTGCCGTCGTTGTGCATCGCCAGGGTGGTGAGGTCGGGAGCAGGCACGGCAAGCGCGGGCGCTGCCGGACCGTTGCCCTTTGCTTCGGCGCCATGGCACGCCGCACAAACCTCCATGTAGAGGGCCTCGCCGTCACCTAGAGAGGCTTGCTGCCAGGTGATCGGGACTTCCTTGACTTTGACTTCCTCCGCGGCCGTTTCGAACGTCAGTGCGACACAGACGACCGCGATGCATGCCAGAACGATCGGTATACGCTTCATCGCGAACCTCCTTTTTCGGTTCACTCCAGCCTAGGCTAGTCCTCGCCCAGACGCACCACCCTGTGGGGTGGATGCCAGCGCGGGCGGTGAGAGGGCACGGAGCGCCACCCCGGGGGGTGGTGGCGCCTCGGTGCCTGCCGGGGCGCGTTCGAGAACCTTCGGGCCGGTTCGCACGTAACCCTCGGCAGGCGTGATCGAAACTACCGGGGCGCGTGGCCGCAGTCGGCCCGTGGTGGCGTTGGGCTCGTACCTCCCTGCCCGAGGCGATGCTCGATCGTTCCACCATGGCATGCCCCGAACCAGAAAGGGGCCATCATGAAGCGATTCACCTCTCGACTGTCTGCTCGCCGCACCGGGTTCGCCATCGGCGGTCTGGCGTTGCTGTTCATCATTGGCTGTGCGCAGCCCGCGGACGATACAGCGGGCACCGCCGACACCGCTCGGACCGCGTCCGTGAAGGTCGAGGAGATTCCGATCACGACCTCGTCCGAGGCCGCGCGCAAGCTCTTCGACGAAGGCCAGCACCTGCTCGACGTCGGCCGTGGCGTCAAGGCGCGGGAGAAGTTCCAGGCTGCCATCGCCGAGGACCCGGGATTCGCCCGGGCGCACTACAACCAGTCCAATTCGGCGCTGTCGTTCAAGGAGTTCCAGGAGTGCCTGGACACGGCCGCCGAGCACCTGGAAGGTGTCAGCGACGGCGAACGCCTGATGGTGGAGATCAATCGTACCTTCCTGACCAACGACACTGATCAGGGCGTGGCGCTGGCCACCGAGCTGGTCGAGAAATATCCGAACAGCCCGCGCGCAAAGCTCGTTCTGGCTGGCATGATGGGTGTCCAGAACGACAACGAGGGCGCCCGCGCCTCTTTCGAGGCGGCGCTGGCGCTGGAGCCCAAGGCCCCCGGCGCGCTCTTCGGCCTGGCCAACAACTACCTGTTCGGCGAGCCCAAAGACTTCGTCAAGGCCGAGAGCTGGGCGCGCAAGATGATCGACGCCTATCCCGACGAGGCCAAGGGCTATGAGTCCCTGGGCGACATCAAGCGTGCACAGAATGACCTGGAGGGAGCGCTCGCGGCCTACAGCCAGGCGACCGAAGCCGATCCCAATCTGGAGCTGGCGCAGCACAAGAAGGGGCACGTCAACTCGTTCCTGGGCAACATCGCCGACGCCCGTGCGTCCTACGACGCGGCGATCGACCTCGCACCGCCCGAGAGCAAGGCGGGCTATGCCGTCTACCGCGCGTTCACCCACATCCACGCGGGCGACGTGGCCGCGGCGGTCGATGAGCTGGAAGGGCTCGTGGACGACGTCGAAGCGATGGGGACGCCCGCCGACCAGGTCAAGGGCTTCCAGGTGTTCGCGCTGACCAGCGCCGCCAACGCCGCGCTCCACGCCGGCTTTCTCGACAAGGCCGCGGCGATCGTCGAGCAACGCAACGGCCTACAGATGGCGATCGCGGAGGAGGTCGGAACCGAGGACGGCAAGCGGCTTCAAGAAGCCAACTGCCACGTGTGGGAAGGCCTGGTCGCCGCCTACCAGGGCAACGCGGATGCCGCTGCCGAGCACGCCGAGAAGATCTCGATGCTGGTCGAGGGCGACGAGAACCCACGCAAGATGGAGCCCGTCCACTGGGTGCTCGGAATGAGCGCGCTGGTGGCCGGCGACGCTGCCAAGGCCACCGAGCATTTGCGCCAGGCGAACCACGCCAACAACATGTACATTCGTTACCAGCTGGCGCGGGCCGAGGCCGAGGCCGGTAACGCCGAGGAAGCGAAGAAGTTGTTCAACGAGGTGGCGAGCTTCAACTTCAACTCGATCGGCTTCGCTCTGGTGGGCAGGGACGCGAAGGAGCGCGCGGGGGGCTAGCGGAAGGTCTGCGCCGGCTCGGGCCGGTTGTCGAGCACGGTCTCGATGCGCTCCATGATCTCCGGCCCGATCTTGGCGGCGACGTCGAGAGCCTTCATGTTCTCGACCACCTGCTCGGGCTTCGAGGCACCGGTGATCACCGTCGAGACGTCGTCGTTCTCCAGGCACCAGGCGAGGGCGAGCTGTGCCAGGCTGCAGCCGAGCTCGTCGGCCAGCGGCCGCAGGCGCCGGGCTTTGTCGATGTTGGCCTGGCCCTGCTCGCTCTCGATGTTCTCACGCAGCCACTCGTAGTCGGGCACGCTGAAACGGGTGCCGTCGGGCATGCCGTGCTCGTACTTGCCCGTCAGGATGCCGCTCGCCAGCGGGCTCCAGATGGTGGTGCCCAGGCCGATCTCGCGGTAGAGGCGGGCGTACTCGCGCTCCACCCGCTCGCGGTGGAACATGTTGTACTGCGGCTGCTCCATGGTCGGCGGTATCAGCCGCTCGCGGCGGGCGACGCCGTGGGCTTCCATGATCTGGTCGGCGGACCATTCGCTGGTCCCCCAGTAGAAGGCCTTGCCACGGTCGATCAGGTGGCTCATGGCGCGCACCGTCTCCTCGATCGGGGTGGCGGGATCGGGGCGGTGACAAAACAGCAGATCGACGTAGTCGAGACCCAGCCGGGCGAGTGCGGCGTCGGTACCCTCGATCACGTGCTTGCGCGACAGGCCTCGGTCGTTGGGTCCCTTGCCGCCCCAGAAGATCTTGGTGGAGACCACCAGGTCCGAGCGTTTCCAGCCCGCCCTGCGGATGACCGCGCCCATCATCGTTTCGGCCTTGCCGCCGGCGTAGACCTCGGCGTTGTCGAAGAAATTGACGCCGGCGTCGTAGGCCGCCTTCATGCACTCGTAGGCGACGTCTTCACCGATCTGGGTGCCGAAGGTGACCCAGGATCCAAAGGACAGGGCGGAGACCTGGAGGCCGGACGAGCCGAGATGACGATACTCCATGAGCTTGGCTCCCTGAGATGGGGGTCAGTGCATGTGCGCGTCTGGCCGGGGCTCCGGCAGGGAAGCGAATGCCGGATGATCGGCGTCGCCGGCGGCCAGCACCATGGCATAGAGAAAGGGGCCGAACGAGGTGCCGACGCGGCCGTTGATCAGCACCAGGGGCGTGCCATCTGGCTCGTAACGCCAGGCGTAGTCGACGTCCTGCCGCAGCTTGGTCTCCGTCTCCGGGCTGGCCAGGCAGCGCTCCAGCGCCGTCCGGCCGATGAAAGGCGCCGCCAGCCCGAAGACATCGTCGGCCGTGAGGTTCTGCTGACTCTGGAAGAGTGCGCCCGCGAACTGGAAGCCGAAGCCGGTGCCCTCGACGCAGATCTGCGCCCGCGCCGCGAGACAGCGGACGGTCTCCGGACCGCGCACCTTCAGGTGTGGATTGCAGTTGCCGTCGAGGGGGAAGTGGCGCGCGTCGACGGCGAAGCTCGATGAGACCAGGGTCTCCAGAGTTCCGATCGTCTGATGCAGAGTCCCGCAGTGGCCGCACAGGGCGTCGGTGAACTCGGTGATCAACACCGGCGCCCCCGGCGTGCCGACCGCCAGCGTTCGCGGCTCTTCCGGCTCGAAGGCGGCCGAGCCGCGATAGATGTGGAGCGAGTCGCTGAGGGCCTGCAGAGCCTGGGGCGGCAGGCTGGCGAGGAACTCGCGGAGCACGCGATCGTGCTCGGGCGCGCTCGCTTCTCGCCGCGGACCGCCGGCGTCGTCTTCGGCGGTCGCCGTCGCCTCGGCCGACCCGACCGGCCTACTGGCGGCTTCGAGGGCCCGCTGACCCTCTGCGGTGAGACTTTTGGGCGTCTTCAGGCCGGGCACCAGGAGCGCCAGGTAGGCGGCCGCGGTGAGACCCGCGGCGACAGTGATGCCATGGGGCGAACGTTTGTGAGAGCCACGGCGTAGGCCCCGCCAGGCAACCACGGCATAGGCCACCGTCAGCACGTAGGTCAGGGCGCAGCTCTTGCAGAACATCCCTTCGGCGGCGCTCGCGCCGAGCAGCACCACGATCCCCGCCACGCCGGCCGTTGCGGTGAGACCGATGCCCGAGCAGGCGGCGGCGAGCCGGGATTCACGATCTCGTGAGGCGAGCGCCACCAGCGGCAGGGCGGCTGCCACCAGGCTCCAGACCAGTCCCCAACCGGCCACCGGCATGCCGGTCCAGTGGTGGATGTTGGTGGCGAAGGCGGCGGACCACAGGTCGGCGCAGTCCTGGCTTTCGCCGAAGCCGCAGAACGGCGTTTCTCCCGCGCGCGACCGTAGCAGCTCACGCCACAGGAAGACGGCCCACAGGGCGCTGGCGACGCCGATCGCCGCCAGAGCTCGCAGCGCGCTCGCCAGGCGTCGCGAGATCGCCGTCCGGTCAGTCTTGTTGCGGGACACAGTCTTGTCGCGGGACACAGCGAAGCGCCTCAGCGGACGAAGAGCCGCTTGTGCCAGGGCACGCCCTGCTCTTTGAGCTCCTGCCGCTTCTCCTTCATGAGACGGCGGTCTTCCTCCTGCGCCAGCTTGGCGAGGAACTCCTGCCCGTCTCGCAGGTGGCAGTCTTTGTACTTCTTGCCGCTGCCGCAGGGGCAGGGCTCGTTGCGCCCGATCCGCTGGGTGCTGCGCGGTGCGGTGGTCACCGATTTGCGGGTCGGGAGCTTGCTCGAGATGCGTCTCGTCTGCTTGGCCATTGGGGGGCTCCGATCAGGACTGTGGCCTCGGCCCGGGAAGGCCGTGATGCCGAACGTCGAAGAAGTCTTGGATCCGCGGTCGCCAGGTCAGGCGCCGTCAGGACGGAGGTCGAGTCTCTCACATCGCGGTCGATCGACACCAGAGGGCCTCTGGAGGTGGCGCATTTGACATCCACGCCGCCCTGAGCTTCAATACCAGGTCTGTTCAGCAATAACGCGTTGACCGGTTTCAACAAACCCGTATCGGAGCTCACACATGGCCTATGCCCATAGCCTGAAACGGCGGGCGTTCGGCGAGACCATGCGGCGCGACGCGTGGTGGGTCCAGCCTCTGCTGGTGCTCTTCGGCCTGGGCGCCTTCGTGGTCTACTCCACGTGGGCCGCCTTCCAGGGCGAGCACTACGCGTCGGGGCCCTATCTGTCGCCGTTCTATTCCCCCGAGCTGTTCGGGGACTCGCCGCACGCCTGGTTCGGCCCGAAACCCGGCTTCTGGCCCGGCTGGCTGCCCTGGTCGCCGGCCTTCCTGATCCTGTGGGCACCCGCCGGGTTCCGCTTCACCTGCTATTACTACCGCGGCGCCTACTACAAGGCCTTCTGGGGCGATCCGCCCACCTGCACCGTGGGCGAGCCGCGCAAGAGCTATCGGGGCGAGAATTCGTTCCCGCTCATCCTGCAGAACGTGCACCGGTATTTCCTGTATCTGGCGCTGCTCTTCATCGTCGTGCTGGCCTGGGACGCCTGGAAGGGCTTCTGGTTCGCCGGCGCAGGCGGCACCACGTCGTTCGGCATCGGCGTCGGCTCTCTGGTCCTGACACTCAACGTCGTCTTCCTTGGCGGCTACACCTTCGGATGCCATTCGCTGCGCCACCTGGTCGGCGGCCGGCTGGACATCCTGTCGCGGTCGCCGCGCCGCGCTGTCGCCTACGCTTGTGTCGGCTGCCTCAATCGCCGGCACATGGTGTGGGCCTGGATGAGCCTGGTGTGGGTGGGCTTCACCGACGCCTACGTCCGCATGTGCTCGATGGGCGTCTGGACCGATTGGAGAATCCTGTAATGGGGGACTACCGGAGCCATGGTCGCGCCGGAGGCGCGCAAACGCATGACTACGATGTCTTGGTGATCGGCGCCGGCGGCGCCGGCCTGCGCGCCGCCATCGAGGCCTCCTCGACCGGCGTGTCGGTGGGGGTGGTGTGCAAGTCCCTGTTGGGCAAGGCCCACACGGTGATGGCCGAGGGCGGCGTCGCCGCGGCGATGGCCAACGTCGACGAGCGCGACAACTGGGAGGTGCATTTCGCCGACACCATGCGCGGCGGGCAGTACCTGTCGAACGCGCGCATGGCCGAGATCCACGCCCGCGAGGCACCCGAACGGGTGCGCGAGCTCGAGGCCTGGGGCGCGGTGTTCGACCGCACCAAGGACGGCCGCATCCTGCAGCGCAACTTCGGTGGCCACAAGTATCCGCGGTTGGCCCACGTCGGCGATCGCACCGGCCTCGAGATGATTCGCTCCCTCCAGGATCACGGCATCCACCAGGGCATCGATTTCCACATGGAGGTCACCGTCATCACGCTTCTGAAGGACGGCGATCGGGTGTCCGGCGCGTTCGGCTACGAGCGCGAGCGTGGGCGTTTCCACCTGTTCAGGGCCAAGAGCGTCGTGCTCGCCACCGGCGGCATCGGCCGTGCTTTCAAGATCACCTCCAACAGCTGGGAGTACACCGGTGACGGCCACGCCCTCGCCTGTTCCGCCGGCGCCGACCTGATCGACATGGAGTTCGTCCAGTTCCATCCCACCGGCATGGTCTGGCCACCGTCGGTGCGTGGCATCCTGGTCACCGAGGGGGTGCGGGGCGAGGGTGGGGTGCTGCGCAACGCCGAGGGCAAGCGCTTCATGTTCGAGGACATCCCCGACCTCTACAAGAACCAGACCGCCGACAACGAGGAGGAAGGCTGGCGCTACACCCAGGGTGACCGCGACGCCCGCCGGCCGCCCGAGCTGTTGACCCGCGATCACGTGGCGCGTTGCATCATGCGCGAGCTCAAGGAGGGGCGCGGCAGCCCGCACGGCGGCGTGTTCCTGGACATCGCCTGGATCAAGGAGCGGATCCCCAACGGCCCGGCCCACATCCAGCGCAAGCTGCCGAGCATGTACCACCAGTTCAAGGAGCTGGCGGACATCGACATCACCGAGGAGGCGATGGAGGTCGGCCCGACCACCCACTACGTGATGGGCGGCATCCGGGTCGATGCCGAGACTCAGATGTCGACCATCCCCGGACTCTATGCCGCGGGCGAGTGCGCCGCCGGCCTGCACGGCGCCAACCGCCTGGGGGGCAACTCGCTCTCGGACCTCCTGGTCTTCGGCAAGCGTGCCGGCGAGCATGCCGCCGCCGACGCCCGCGAGCGCGACGCCCCCGAGATCGACGAGGCCCAGGTCGAGCGCGCGTCGCGCTGGGCGCTCGAGCCGTTCGAGCGCGGCGGCGACGGCGAGGGACCGTACCAGATCCAGTACGCCTTACAGGACATGATGCAGGAGCTGGTCGGCATCGTGCGCAACGAGGCCGAGATGAGCCGTGCCGTCGACGGCATTGCCGAGCTGCGCGAGCGTGCCGCCAAGGTCGGGGTAGTGGGCAACCGCGAGTACAACCCCGGCTGGCATACCGCCCTCGATCTCGACAACCTGCTCACAGTTGCCGAGGCGGTGGCGCGCTCTGCCCTGGGACGGGAGGAGAGTCGGGGCGCGCATTTTCGGGAAGACCATCCCGACAAGAGCGAGGACTTCGCGCACGTCAACACCGTCGTACGCCGTGGCCCGGACGGTGCCCTCGAGGTCGAGCGCGAGCCCGTGTCCGAGCTGTCCGAGGACCAGCGCCGCATCATCGAGGAGATGAAGTAATGGCGGAGGCGACATTTCAGATCTGGCGCGGTGATGCCGAGGGCGGCGAGCTCGAGGATTACACCACCGAGGTCTCCGAGGGCATGGTGGTGCTCGACGCCGTGCACCAGATCCAGGCCGAGTCGGCGGGCGACCTGGCGGTGCGTTGGAACTGCAAGGCCGGCAAGTGCGGCTCGTGCTCGGCGGAGGTCAACGGCAACCCGCGGCTGATGTGCATGACGCGCCTCTCGGACCTGAACCTGGGGGAGCCGGTCACCATCGAGCCGATGAAGGCCTTCCCGGTGATGCGTGACCTGGTCACCGACGTGAGCTGGAACTTCGGCGTCAAGAAGAAGATCAAGAAGTTCAAGCCGCGCGAGCCCGACGCCGAGGACGGCACCTGGCGAGTGGTCCAGGACGACGTCGACCGGGTGCAGGAGCTCCGCAAGTGCATCGAGTGCTATCTGTGCCAGGTCGTCTGCCACGTGCTGCGCGAGCACCACTTTCACGAGCAGTTCATCGGCCCGC
>JAAELT010000116.1 GCA_024226315.1 bacterium
CACGCCGCCGGCGAAGATGAAGCTGCCGGCGGCGTAGAGCGCCGGGCCGCTGCCGTCGTCGTACACCGCCAGGTCGAGGACCATGCCGCTCGTTCCCTCGTCCGACGGGCCGGCGAGGGGCGACCATTTCGCGCCGTCCCAGCGCGCGACGTTGCTGGCTTTGAATCTGCCGGCGGCGGGAAAGAGCCCGCCGGCATAGAGCGCCGGGCCGTTGCCGTCGTCAAAGACCGCGAGCGCCTCGACCGCGCCGTCGACGTCGCCGACCTCGAACTCGGATTCCCACGCGCAGTGCCCTGCCGGGCCCGCAAGCCGAACCTCACCCCCAACCCCTCTCCCAGAGGGAGAGGGGAGAGGAGCCGCTGCCGGGACGACCGCGGCGAGCGACGCCGCGAGCACGACAAGCAGACCGGCCGGCAGCATCCAGCAGTCGACCGCCGGTCTGTTGCTCGGCGACCGGCGCGGGGAAAGGTGAGGGCGACGTGAGTGCAAAACGGGCGGTCTCCATGTCATACTGCCATACTATGCGCTGGATTGAACAGTCGCAACCCTCCGCCTTCGCCTCCCTGTGTCGGCACCGATGCCGCTCAGCCGGGCCCTTCGAGCGCCGAGAAGGCGCTGCCGTTCCATGAAGACCCAGGCCGCCGAGCTGCTGCGCACGGTGAGCGAAACGCGACGCCCGGTCGTCATCACTGAGGACGGTGAGCCCATGGGAGTCCTGCTTGATGTGGCCAGTTATCAGTCCTTGAAAGATACGAGCCTGATGCTCAAGCTCATCGGTCTCAGCGAGGACGAAGAACGAGCCGGAAAGACGATGCCGCAAGATGAGGTTTTCGCGGAAGCGCGACAACGCCTCGCTTCCCGATGAGCAAGCGGTGGGCGTCCTGTAGGGACGCGATCGGATAGCCACGGGCTTTAGCCCGTGGACGCCTCAGAAGCTCTTGTCGAGCTCGACGGTGGCCAGTTCTTTGTGCAGCGACTGGCGGAAGATCGCCGGCCCGATCCAGGTGTAGGCGACCAGCGCCAGCCACAGGAAGCTGATGTACTGCGCCAGCTCTTTGTAGTCGTAG
>JAAELT010000117.1 GCA_024226315.1 bacterium
CGCATCAACCGGCGAGGTGGGGAAGGCGGCGGCGCAAGGGATCTTCACTCTCACCTGCGCTGCTCTCACGCAGGGTGCTCAGGGCGTGCATCAGCCCACCAGACCGGACATAGCGCACTAACGTGGGCTCGACCCAATGCAATGCACGCGTTCTCCGCTTTGGACGCACCAGGTGGGGTGGGGCAAGAGAGACTTACGTTTGCGGGCTGGTCTGCCCCCGCTTTCGGTCGCTGGGGGCTCTCGAGGGCGTTGCGCCCCCCCTGCCGGGGGTGGCCGGGGGTTTCGGGTGGCGGCGTGTGGGTATGAGTTGAACCCTGCGCATGCCAGCCCAAAAAAAATCCGATGGAGGAGGTGTTGAGTTGGGCGTTCAGATCGGGTGGGCGGAGGAGAAGGCGAGGCTGTTGTTGGGGCCGCCGAGTCCGGAGTCGGAGGAGGACCCGCTGTGGCTGCGGGTTCGGGTTGCTGGTCTGAGGCATTCGATCCCGAGGTTGCTGGAATCGGAGCATGAGGCGAGTTTGGATTGCCCGTGCGCGCCGGAGCGTCGAGAGGGTAAGAGCCATGTGCAGCACTGGTACCCGGACGCTCCGCTGTACGGTGGTGTGCGGTGACGGACGCTGAGCTCGGGGATCGGGTGCTGCGTGCGATCATCATGGGGTCGCTGGTTCGGGGGGAGTGCACGTCCTGCGGCCCTGAGGGTGGGCTCTTGTTCACCTGGGCGCCGAACACGCTGGACCAGCTGGGGGCGCTCGTGCGTGATCTGGCGAGGATCTCGTTGTAGCCACGTGGCTACGTGGGCTACCGTGGGTGCCGCCTCTGAGGAGGGGGAGCTCCCTGGCTACTTGCCTGGCGGCGTCTGACCCTTCCTCGGAGACGCACCGACCAGTACGTAACGAGGAGGCGGGACATGCTGCAGGAGTTCGAGGCGGAGAATCCGTCGATTGACGGCGTGGTGACGGGCGGTTCGGCGCGGGCTAAGGGGCTCGAGGTGAGCTGGCAGGACGGTCCGCTGGAGGACGGGATGGCGTCGAAGGCGAATGGCTGCTTTGTGGAGACGCTGCTGCAGGTGGTCGAGGGGCGGCTGTCGGCGTTCCAGGCGTCGGACTTCGCTTGCCCGGAGAACGAGCGGGCGCTGATCGCGATCGGGTCGGCGCTGAAGGCGCTTGGGGGGCGGGAGGACCGGCGGAAGGCGGAGGGGACGCTGGGGACGCGTCGGCTGTTGGGGTTTTCCCCAATAGGAACGCGCGGGCGAGGCGTTGTACGGTCTGGTCGACCGGCCGCAGTAGCGGCGTGCTGACCTGTGGGTCAACGGCTCTCCATGGCCGGCCCGAATGGAAGGCGCATGGAGTCGCCCGCGGCCGGTCTCTTCTGAACCCCGGTTTGGTGCAGTGGTAGCACGCCTCGTAGAGTCCCTGATCGGCAGGGCGAAATGCCGTAGGCTCGATGGGGAGACGTCCGTTCGATTCGGGCGGCCGGGCCCCCCTGTCCTGGCGGCCCTGGTGGGGCGCGCTGCTTGTGCTCTGCCCCGCTGGGATCGCACCACGGCTCGCGCGCGGCGCGGTTCGAATCCGTCCCGAGCCACCAACCCAAGGAGACTCTCATGGCTGGATACGTGGGCGACTGGGCAGATTGGCAAGGACCCCTGGCGCCGTTGATGGTCGCGCTCGCCGAGGCTTCGAGGCTGAGCCCGAACACGTTGGACTGGGAGCTCATCGGGGCGGGAGGGACGTCGATGCAGATGGTCGTCACGAAGGCCGCGCGCGACATCGAGAGGGAGCTGCTCAACGAGCGCGCGAAGGCCGCTCTCGCCCCCAAAAAAAATCCGAGGTAGTGGCTGACGGTGGTTGTTGTGGATCCCGCTTGTTGTCGGGGGGCGTATAGGCGTCCGCCTTTATGGAGGGAGTGGTGAGATGGGAGACGATTTCGGGCGAGCGCTGGATGAGGAGATGGAGGGGGCGAGGGCGGACTTGGAGCGGGATGCTGCGCGGATGCGTCGTTGGTCGGGTCGTTTTGGTTGGC
>JAAELT010000118.1 GCA_024226315.1 bacterium
GAAGAAGGCCAAGCACAAGACCTACTACCTGCGGCTCGAGAAGAGCTGGCTCGGCGCCGACGACCTCGCCGGGCCCTGGGGCCCGGCCGGCAAGCTGCCCAAGCCGTTCAAGAAGCTGCCGATGAGCCCCAACTTCAAGGACGCGCGCGTCAACGTGCCGGGGGAGAAGATCGATGCCGGCGACGTGCCGACCGTACACGTCTCCAACCAGCCCGCCGAGCTGATCGTGATCGAGGGCGAGCCCAAGCTGGTGCCGATCCCCGATACGCCGGTGCTGCTGGTGGAGAACACCGAATGCGACCTGTTCCGCCACATCGACGACGGGCACTACTACTACCTGGTGTCGGGCCGCTGGTTCCGTACCAAGGAGCTGGACGGCGCCTGGGCCAGCGCCATGGGCGATCTGCCGGCCGGCTTCGACAAGATCCCCAGCGACCATGCCAAGGCCCACGTGCTGGCCTCGGTGCCCGGGACTCCCGAGGCCGAGGAAGCGGTGCTCCAGGCGCAGATCCCCCAGGTCGCCCAGGTGAGCCGCGCCGACGCGCCCAAGGAAGTCAAGGTGGAGTACACCGGCGAGCCCGAGTTCCGGGCGATCGAGGGCACCAAGATGGCCTACGCGGTGAACACCCCTTCCGACGTGATCCGGCTCGGCGACACGGCAGACGCAACCTACTACCTGTGCCAGAACGGGGTGTGGTTCGTGGGCAAGGCGCCGCGCGGCCCGTGGACGGTTGCAGACGAGGTCCCCAAGGACATCTACGACATCCCGCCGTCTTCCCCCATGCACCACACCACCTACGTCTACGTCTACGACTCGACGCCCAGCACGGTGGTCTACGGCTACACCCCTGGTTACATGGGCGCCTACGTCGGCTGGGGCTGCGTGGTGTGGGGCACCGGCTGGTGGTACGACCCCTACTACTACTACGGCCCCGGCTGGGGCTACCCGATCTACTACGGCTACCCCTACAGCTACGGCGCCGGCAGCTGGTACAACCCGGCAACCGGCTTTTACGGCCGCGGCTACTCCTACTACGGCCCCTACGGCGGCGCCGGCCGTGCGGCCGCCTACAACCCACGCACCGGCACCTACGCGCGCGGCGGCTACGCCTACGGCTACGGCGGCGGCGCCACCTGGGGACAGGCATTCAACCCGCGCACCGGCACCTACGCCGCCGGCTACCGCGCCGGCGACGCCTACTCGAGCTGGGGCCGCGGGGTGGTCTCGCGCGGCGACCAGTGGCTCAAGGCGGGCGGCTACTCCGACGCCCGCGGCTCGGTGCGCGGCTTCCGCACCTCCGAGGGCACCGGCGGCATACGCTTCGACGGGCCGGGGAAGGGCGGCAGCATCGTCAAGGGTCCGAACGACGTCTATGTCGGCCGTGACGGCAACGTCTACCGGCGCGACGGGGACGGCGGCTGGTCTCAGCACGGCAAGGACGGCTGGAAGCCGGTCGACCGCGGCGCCGGCACCGGCGGCGCCGGCGACCGTCTGAGTCAGGGCCAGAAAGACGCCCTGAAGGGCCTCGACCGTAGCGCCGTCCAGCGCCAACGTGGCGCCGCCAACTCGGGCCGTTACGGCAACTGGAAATCCAGCGGCGGCTACTCGGGCGGCGCCCGCGGCCGTTCCGCCGGCTCCATGTCGCGCGGCGGCGGCTTCAGCCGCGGCGGCGGCGCCCGCATGGGCGGCCGGCGCGGCTGGAGCGCCATCGAGGGCGGCCGGATGTAGGTCAGCCTTCTTCGAAACGCCTGGTCGCGAGGATCGACTCGAGCTGCCGGCTCAGCTCGTCCTCACGCTCGGCCATGCGCTCCAGGATCCGCTTCGCCTGCTCTTCCGTGGGCACCCTGCCCATCAGGAAGCGATAATCCACCTCGGTCTTCGCGACGTCGAGCAGCCGGTCCGCGAGCGCCCGAGGCAGCGTGTTGCGGCCGAGGGCTTCGAGCAGCCGCCGGGCTGGGGCGAGGCGGGCGCGGGGCCTGGTCTCTTCCACGAAGGCGGTCACCGACTCCTCGTCAACAAAGCGTCGCAACACCTCGATGTGGGGGAGGTCCTTCTCGCGACGGACCGCCAGCTTGTTGCTCAGCAGATCGAAGGGATCGGCGAGCGGCACCTCCAGGTCGCCATGTGACGACAAGATGAACTGCCGGGCGTTCCGGACGACGATCTCGGGCTTCGGAAGGCCGCTGCTCGCCGTCAAGACGTTGATCTCCTTGCCATCTGGCTCCTCCAGAAAGGCTACAGGGATGTTGCGCGGGCGAGGCCTCTTGATGACTCGGATACGGTTGCGAGGAGCCCAGGTGAGGAGATCACTCATAGTCTCCTGGGTCACGTAGATATCGAGGTCCGCGGAGAACATCTCCTCGCCCAGCAGACTGGCGTAGGCCACCACCGCACAGCCACCAATGACCGCGAACTCGAACCCCTCGGCACTCAGCTGCTCGAGGAAACGAGCGAAGTCACTTAGATCGTGTGCCGCTTTGGCTGGCAGGGGCGGCAGGTCTTCCGAAACTCGAGAAACCACCGCTGGTACTCCTCCGGTGTTGCCTCACGGGAGAGCTTGGTGGGGCCGATAGTGCCGAGAGGATTTGGGTATGGCAGTGGCTCACCCTTCCGCGCAGCAGCAGCGTTCGCCGCCCGCTGAACCAGCGCCCGCTCTTCCTTGCGTCTCCAGTCGTCGTCGATCTCGGCCCACGGCTTTTCCATCTGCTTCGCCATCTCTGTTTCCACCAGAGATCATCCTATCTCACAGACGATTCTACTGCAAATGAAGGAAACGTCAGCGCCCCATCTCTTCCTTCAACCAGCCCCGTGCCCGCTTCCAGTCACGCTGCACGGTGCGCACCGAGACCGACTGCGCCTCGGCGGTTTCCTCCTCGGTCAAGCCGGCGAAGAAGCGGCACTCCACCACCCGCGCCAGGCGCTCGTCGAGTGCCGCGAGCCGTTCCAGTGCCTGGTCGAGAGCCACCAGCCAGTCGGCCTGCGCCTCGATCGCCACCCGGGATTCGTCGAGTCCGGTATGAGCCTGGCCGCCACCGCGCTTCGCCGCCAGCCTCTGACGGGCGTAGTCGACGATGATCTGGCGCATGGCACGCGCCGAGATGGCGAAGAAGTGAGAACGGTCCTGCCAGGACACCTTCGACTGGTCGACCATCTTGAGGTAGACCTCGTGCACCAGGCCGGTGGTGTCGAGGGTGGCGCCCCGCCGACCCCGGCGCAGCTGCCGCCGGGCGATGCGGTGCAGGTCGTCGTAGACCATCGGCATCAGGCGATCGAAGGCCCCGTCTTCGCCCTCGCCGTGAGCGATCAGCAGGCTGGTGATCTGATTCTGGCGTTCCGACACACTGCGCCCCCTTCTCGTTGGCAGAGGAGCGGATCTTACCACCCGAGCCAGAGCTCAACGACCGCTCCGACGCCGGCGAGAGATTAGACTTGCTCCCCCAGATCAGGAACCTCATGCCGTTCACCATCAGCGACCGCTTCCGCATCCCGCTGCGCTCGGGCCACGCCGTCGACCGGGGCTGGACGGCGGCCACCGGCCATCGGCCTATGGCGGTCACCTGGCACTGGAGCGCTACCGCGACACTCGACGAATGCAGCGCCCTGCTCGGCGGCGAGAATCCGTTGCGCCGAGGCGTCGCCTCGGCGCACTACGCCGTCGGCCGCGGCTTCGCCGAGGGGGTCGACCGCTACGTCAGCCTCGAGGACCGCAGCTGGCACGCCGGCAAGAACCAGACCGTGCGCTGGGACGGCCGCGCCTTCGCCGGCGATGACGACAAGGGATCGCGGACCTCGATCGGCGTCGAAACTGTGAATCTGGGCTACGCGCGCGCCGGGATCCCGGCCGAGCCCGACTGGCCACGAGCGGACGACCCGGCCGGCCGGTGGCGGATGCGCATTCAACCATGGACGCGGCAGCAGGTCGAGATGATGATCTCCGCCGGCCGGGAAATCGTCGGGCGCTGGCCGCACATCGGCCCACGCGATCACCACGGGCATCACGATATCTGCCCGGACTACAAGGTCGATCCCGTGGGCTTCCCATTCGCCAAGGTGCTGCGCGGCATCTACGAAGACGCGTCGATCCCGGACGTCTGGACGCCCTACTGGACCGTCCGCGGACGCCGCCGGGCGCTCGTCGAGCTCGGCTACAACGTTGGCGACGGCGGCGTCTGGACGCCCGAATGCGACGCCGCCCTGCACGACTTCCAGCGCCGGCACGGGCTGGCGCCGAACGGACGCTGGTCGACCTTCGTCGGCTGGAAGGTGCGAGACACTATGAGCCTGTTGCGCTTCGCAACAGGCTCATAGTGCGGTGGGGATGGGCCAAGAACTCGAACGCCAGAGGCTTCGAGTTCTTGGGGCGCTAGGCGCGATCGATCGGGAAGCTGACCACGTCCCGCAGATCTTCAGCGCCCGTGACCAGCATCAGCAAGCGGTCGACCCCGAACGCCACGCCGGCACAGTCGGGCAGACCGGCTTCGAGCGCGGCAAGCAGCCGCTCGTCGATCGGCACGTCGTCGAGCCCGCAGGCCCGGCGCTGCGCCAGATCGGCCTCGAAGCGGCGCCGCTGCTCGCTGGCGTCTGCCAGCTCGTGGAAGCCGTTGGCCAGCTCGACGCCCTCGACGTAGACCTCGAAACGCTCGGCAACCGGCGGGTCGCCGAGGCGCAGACGCGCCAGCGCCGCCTGGGAGGCCGGGAAGTCGAAGACGAAGCTCGGGCGCCCGCGCCCAAGTCGCGGCTCGATCACGCAACTCATCAGGAGCTGCAGCCAACCGTCGCGGTCGGCGGGGCCGGCACCGGCGAGCTCGATTCCGCGCTCCGCGGCCGCCCGTTCGAGGTGATCGAGCGACACGCGGTGCGGGTCGATACCGAGGTGGCGCTCGAAGACTTCCCCGTAGGTCGAACGCTCGGCGGCGGAAGCACCGAGCACTTCAACCAACAGCTCGTCGATCTCGTCCATCAAGGCGTGATGATCAAAGCCCGGCCGGTACCATTCGAGCATGGTGAACTCGGGGTTGTGCGAGCTGCCGGCCTCGCCGTCGCGGAAGGCCTTGCAGATCTGGTAGATCGCGCCACTGCCCGCCGCCAGCAGCCGCTTCATGGCGTACTCGGGCGACGTCTGGAGGTACATCCGCCGGCTCGCCAACGGAACATCGAGTGGAACGCTCAAGCTGTGGAGATGCAGATCGGTGACAGTCGCCGCCTGCAGCAACGGCGTCTCGACCTCGAGCACGCCGCGCGCGGCGAAGAAGCCGCGCAGCCGAGCCAACAGCTCGGCGCGCCGGCGCAGCGTCTCCAGGCTCGCCGACGGACGCCAATCGAGCTCGGTGCTACTCCTTGGCCCGCGAGACATACTCGCCGGAGCGGGTGTCGATCCGAAGCACTTCCCCCTCCTGGATGAACAGCGGTACGCGGATCACAGCGCCGGTTTCGAGCGTCGCCGGCTTGCTGCCGCCCGAGGAAGTGTCGCCCTTGAGGCCCGGATCGGTCTCCGTGACCTCGAGGGTCACGAACTTCGGCACCTCCACCGAGATCGCCTGGCCGTTCCACAGGGTGACATCACACATGTCCTGTTCTTTCAGCCACTTGACGGCGTCGCCCATGACCTCGCCGCCGACCGCGTGCTGCTCGAAGGTGTCCGGCACCATGAAGTGCCAACTCTCGCCGTCCGAGTACAGGTACTGCATCGACGTCTGGTGGACGTCCGCCGCCTCGATCGTCTCGCCGGACTTGAAGGTCTTCTCCATCACCCGGCCGTTCAGGAGATTGCGCAGCTTGACGCGGCTGAAAGCCTGCCCCTTGCCGGGCTTGACGAACTGGTTCTCGATGATCGAGCACGGATCGCGGTCGAGGATCACCTTGAGCCCGGACTTGAATTGACTGGTGGTATAGGTCGCCATGATTTCCTCCGAATCATCCCGCCGAGGTCGTGATCTGCCGCGCCTGGGCCGTGAAGGGCGACTTCGGATGGTCGTCGAGAATACGCTGATAGAGATCGAGCGCCTCGTCGCGCTGATCGAGGGCCTCCAGCGTCCGCGCCAGCTCGTAGAGCAGGACGTCTTCCGGCAACGGCTTCTCGGCGCTGTCGAGCTGTCTCTGAAGCTCGTCGGCGACCTCCTGAGCACGGCCGTTCTGGCGATCGAGGTGGATCAGATTCAAGCGCACGGAGAGCGCGAGGGCGTGATCTTCGTGATCGTCGAGGAAAGAGCTCCAGATTCGGCGAGCAGTCTCGGTGTCCCCCTCGCTCGCGGCGACGTCGGCCAGATAGAGCTCCGCCACCTCGCCGGCGACGCTCGATCCGACACCGCCGCGCACCTCTTCGAACGCCTTCTTGGCGCTGGCGCGGCGATCGTCCTCGGTGGCGAAGCTGGGTTCGTCCGGATCGTCCGGCGTCGCCCCCTCCTCCTTCACCGGCGCGCCGGCGATCTTGAGGGCTGAAGCCAGCTCCTCGCTGGCCGCCTCGGCACGGCTGTCGAGGTAGGCGAAGGTGCCGGTGAGAGCCAGCACCAGCACCAGGAATCCGACCACGACGCCGACGACGACGCCCGGATTCTCCTGAATGTAGTCGAAGACCCGGAAGAGGGCACCGCGGACCTCGTCGTCCCGGATCTGGTGTTTGATTTCTTTACGCGTCAGTCGATCGCTCATGAGACTATCTCCGTAGAGGTCGCGCACTTCAGGCCGCGCGCCCCGGCCTGTAGGATCTGCGAGAGAATCCGGTGAGTGGTGCGGCTGGGAGGACTTGAACCCCCGACCTGGAGTTTAGGAAACTCCCGCTCTATCCACCTGAGCTACAGCCGCGGGGAGGGGGATTATACGCTAATACCGAACCAGGGTCTGGACCTCGTAACCGTCTACCCTGGCGCGGCCGTCGAGAAATGTCAACTCGACCACGAAGCCGAACCCGGCGACCTCGGCTCCGCAAGACTCCACCAGTTTCGCGGTCGCCGCCGCGGTACCGCCGGTGGCGATGACGTCATCGACGATCAACACCCTGTCGCCCGCCCCGACCGCGTCTCGATGCATCTCGAGCTCGTCGGTGCCGTATTCCAGCTCGTAGACCTGGGAGACCGTCTCCGCCGGCAGCTTGCCCGGTTTGCGCACCGGGATGAAACCGGCGCTGAACTGATAGGCGAGCTGCGGACCGAAGAGGAACCCGCGCGACTCGATGCCGATCACCAGGTCGATCACCCGGCCCTCGAACAGGCGGCCGAAACTGTCGACGGTTGCGCGCAACCCCTGCGGCTCCTTGAGCAACGTCGTGATGTCGTAGAAGTTGATCCCGGGCTTTGGATAGTCCGGGACTTCACGGATGTACCTCTTGAGATCTTCCATCGTTCACTCTCCTCACCAACGAATCTCGAAACCACGGTGTCCGAGATCGCGGACCAGCTGATCCGGGTCCAGCGGATCCTCGCCGATGTCGTCGACCGCCGCAAATCGCGGTCCCTCGAGCAGCCGCTGGCGCAAGCGCTCGAGCACCATCTCGTCACCAGCGACCTGGACTTCCACGGAGCCGTCGGTCAGGTTTTGGACCCATCCGGTCAGCTCGAGCTCCCGGGCGGCCTGCTCGGTGAAGTACCTGAAGGAGACGCCCTGGACCCTGCCTTTGACAATCCAGCGCACCGCGCGCAAGCGAGACTCGAGCATGACACCTCCGAGAAGTTGCGGTCGCGGGACGGCCTCAGCCGTCCTCGACTTCCGCCCAGCCGTGCCGACCGATCAAGGGTACGAAGCTTACCGCTTCACCCGTGCTCTGGCCGAGCCCTTCGGCGGTCTTTTCGTAGAGAATCAGGCGCTGACCGTCGCGACCGCCCTCGGGAACCACCAGTTTGCCGCCTTCCTTGAGCTGATCGATCAGCGGCGGCGGTACGTGGGGCGCCGCCGCGGTCACCAGGATGCGATCGAACGGCCCCACGTCGCTCCAGCCGAAAGTGCCGTCGAAGGCCTGGATCTTGACATTGTCGAGCTCGAACGGCCGCAGCCGCTCGATCGCTCGCCGCGCCAGCTCGGCGATACGCTCCAGCGAGAACACGCGGCCGCCGAGCCGCGCGAGAACCAGTGTCTGGTATCCGGATCCGGTTCCGATCTCGAGCACCGAGTGCTCACTCGAGACGTCGAGCAGCTCGGTCATGCGAGCCACCACGTAGGGCTGTGAGATCGTCTGCCCGCACTCGATCGGCAGGGCGAAGTCGCCGTAGGCCTGCGGGTGCAGATGCTCGCGGACGAAGAGATGCCGCGGCACCTCACCCATCACCCGCAGGACTCGTGGATCGCCGACGCCGCGAGCCTCGATCTGCTTGCGCACCATCTGCTGGCGCCGGTGCCGATAGGGATCGCTGGCCATCGGCGTCAACGTGGCTCCCCCACCGCGACCGCCAGAGCTTCCAGCCGCTCGCGCAGCGGCCCGGCTTCCTCCAGACCGCGATAGTCGGTCAGGTCGAGGTGCAGCGGTGTCACCGAGACATAGCCCTCGAGTAGGGCGTCGTAATCGGTGCCGACCTCGTGCTCCCACTCCGGCGTGCCGGCGATCCAGTAGTACTTGCGGCCCTTCGGGTCGCGCTTCTCGATCACGGTCTGCTTGTAGACGCGCTTGCCGAGGCGCGTCCAGCGGACCCCGCGCGGAGTCCCGGAAGGGAAGTTGACGTTGAGCAGGAGATCGCTCGGCAGCTGCCCCTCGATCAGCGCGGTGACCACGTCGTGAGCCAGGCGCGCGGCCCGCTCGAAGGAGAACCCTTCCTCGACCTCCTGGCTGAAGGCGATGCCCGGCAGCTGGTGCATGCTGGCCTCGAAGGCCGCGCTGACCGTCCCGGAATAGGTCACGTCACCGCCGACGTTGAGCCCGAAGTTGATCCCGGAGACCACCAGGTCCGCCGGTTTCTCCTTGAGCAATCCCTGGACCCCGAGGTTCACGCAGTCGGTGGGCGTGCCGTCGACGGCGTACCAATGCTCTCGCACCCGCTTCATCCGCAGCGGCCGGTTGAGAGTCAGCGAGTGGCCGCTGGCGCTCTGCTCGCGGTCCGGCGCCACCACCACGACTTCGGCGATCTCCGAGAGTGCGTCAGCGAGCAGCTTCAAGCCCTCGGAGAAGATACCGTCGTCGTTGGTGAGCAGGATCCGCATACCCTTACCCCTCCTCGGGAACGTCGAGGTACCGGGACACGATCGGCCCCAGCCGGCTCAGGGTGGCCGCTGGGATCGAGGTCCGGTCGGTGATCAAGGCGCTGGCCAGTGCGTCGCAGCAGCCGCAGTCGCCCGGCGCCGCACCCTTTGAAAGCTGGACGACGGTACGGCGGATGACGTCCTGCCCCATGACACTGTTACGCCGCAGGATCTCGAGCACCGCGTCGACCGTGACGTCGTCTTCGGTCTCGTGCCAGCAATCGTAGTCGGTGACCATCGCCAGGGTGGCATAACAGATCTCCGCTTCCCGAGCCAGCTTGGCCTCCTGCAGATTGGTCATGCCGATCACGTCGATCCCCCAGCCACGATAGATCATCGACTCGCCGCGGGTCGAGAACTGCGGCCCTTCCATGCACAGGTAGATGCCGCCGCGATGCACCGTGGCGCCGGCGTCGTCCGCCGAGTCCGCCAGCAGGCCTCGCAGCTCCGGGCAGACCGGGTCCGCCATCGAGACGTGCGCTACCAGCCCGTCACCGAAGAAGGTGTCGGCACGGTGACGGGTGCGGTCGTAGAACTGATCGGGAACCACGATGTGCATCGGCTCGTACTCGATCTTCATCGAGCCGACGGCTGAGACCGAGAGCAGCCTGCTGACGCCCAGCGTCTTGAAACCATAGATGTTGGCGCGGAAGTTGAGCTCGGACGGCGAGATTCGATGGCCGCGGCCGTGCCGGGCCAGGAACGCCACCTCGTGGCCGTCGATCTGCCCAAGGACATAGGCGTCGGACGGCTCGCCGAACGGCGTCTCGACGCGCCTCTCCTCGCGCACCTCGAGGCCGTCCATGCCGTACAGTCCGCTGCCGCCGATCACTCCGATGCGCGCTTCACTCATGTCGTCGCTCCTCGCCGCGTGGGTACCGGGCCCGACCGCGGATCTCCCGGGGTCTGGACTATTGCTGCTCAGACCTTATTGCTGCTCAGACCTTATTGCTGCTCAGACCCTGCTGATCGCCGAGCGGATGGTCAAGGCGGTTTCGAGCGCCCGGCGCCCGTCCGCGCCCGCCACGTACGAGACCTCGCGACCCTGACATGCGGCGATGAAGGCCTCGAGCTCGGCCCGCAGGGGCTCGCAGCGATGCACCTCGAGCGTTTCGGGCATGATCAGCCGGTGCTCGCCCTCGGTGCGCAGGCCGAATCCCTTGATCTCCTGCTTGCGGTAGTCGACGGAGAAATAGCGGCTGGCGAGATAGACCCGCAGCTTGCGCACTGCCTCGGCCGATACCCTGGAGGTGTTGATCGTGGCTACCACCCCGGAGGCCAGCTCCAGCCGAACGCTGGCGATGTCGATGCGCTGGGTCAAGACGTCGATGCCGGTCGCGCGCACTTCCTTGATCGGGCTGGCGTCGAGCGCATGCAACAACTGCAGGTCGTGAATCATGAGGTCGAGGATCACGTCGACGTCGAGACTGCGTGGAGTGAAGGGCGAAAGGCGTTGGATCTCGATGTACCTCGGGGCCTCGCCGAGACGCAGCAGGGTCTGCACCGCCGGGTTGAAAAACTCCACGTGGCCGACCGCCAGCACGCGGTCTCTGCCGCCGCCGACCACCGACGCGGCCATCAGGCGATCCGCCTCCTCGAGCGTCGAGGCCATGGGCTTCTCGACCAGCAGATGGATGCCGGCGCGCAGCAGCTCGCAACCGATCTGCGAATGAGCATAGGTCGGCACAGCCAACACCACGGCCTCGACCTGGCCGGTCAGCTCTTCGAGGCTGCCGAAGCTGCGGGTGCGATGCTCGACGGCCAGCTTCGCGGCCTGCTCCGGCCGCTGATCGTAGATCCCCACCAGCTCCGCTTCCGGCAGGGCTGCCAGGATGCGCACATGGTGCCGCCCCATGGTGCCGGTACCCACCACGCCGAGGCGCAGGCGCGGCTGCCTGGCCTGCTGGTCCGGGGCCGGCCCCGAGTCGGCGGCGGTCACCACCTAGCCTCCCCGCTGGCCCGGCCGGCGGGGCAGCTCCTTGATGACGCCGCGCTGGGAACCGGCGACGAACTCGGCGAGATAGCGAACCTCCGCCTCGTCCGAGAGCTCCGTTCCGAGGCGCTCCAGGGCCTGGCTGGTGTTGAGCTTCGAGCGCACCAGAATCCGGTAGGCCGCTTCCAGACGCTCGAGGACTTCCGGAGAGAAACCCTTGCGCTCGAGCCCGACTCGATTCAAGCCGTAACAGGCCGGCTTGCCGCCGACGGTCTTGACGAACGGCAACGCGTCCCGGGTGATCACCGAATAGCCGCCGATGTAGGCGTGGCGGCCGACCCGGCAGAACTGATGGACCGCGCTGAACGCGCCCACGGTCGCGTCGTCCTCGATCACCACGTGTCCGGCCAGCGTACCGTTGTTGCTGAACACCGTCCTGTTGCCGACGTGGCAATCGTGGGCGACGTGGGTGAATACCATGAAGAGGTTGTCGTCCCCAATGGTGGTCAGGCCGCCTCCCCTGCCGGTGCCCCGGTGCACCGTACAGTGCTCGCGAAACTGGTTGCGGTCGCCCACCTCGAGCCGGGTCTCCTCGCCGCCGAACTTCAGATCCTGCGGTTCGAAACCGACACAGGCATAGGGAAAGATCCGGTTCTCCCGGCCGATCCGGCTCGGTCCCTGGACCTGCCCCCCCGCCTCGATACGGGTACCGGCCCCGATCTCGACCTCCGGGCCGATGATGGCGTAGGGTCCCACCACCACGCCGTCGTCGAGACGGGCGCCGGGATCGACGATCGCGGTCGGATGAATCTCGGTGGTCATCGTCAGTCAGCTCGCTGAGCCGGAAGGCACTGCGGTCCACTGCTGGCGGCCCACTGCTTGCGGCCCACTGCTGGCGGCCCACTGCTGGCGGCCCACTGCTGGCGGCCCACTGTGGGCCGCAATGGATCAGTTGCCGCCAGCCGCCGGAGCGGCCGCGGCCGCGTTGAGGGCCTCGATGACCGTCTGAGTGATGTCGACCCGCTCGTTCGCCATGACGACCACGCCGGCGACATTGTTGAGGATCAGGTCGTAGCCGCCCTCGTCCCGGATCTTCTCGAACACCGGCTGGAGCTGCTTCTCGATCTCGCGCAGACCTTCGGTCTGCATCTTCTGACCCTCGCGGTTCTTGTCGTCCTGGAACCGGCGGATGTCGATGGTGGCGTCCTCGTAGTCCTTCTGGAGCTGGGCCAGCTTGTCCTCGGTCAGGGTGTTCGCGCCGTCAGAGATCCGCTGGCGGATGGAGCGGGTGGTTTCGGCCTTCAGCTCGCCTTCGGTCTTGACCTCCTCCTGGAACTTGGCCAGTTGTCCCTGCAGAGCCTGGCCGGCGGCTGACTGCCCCACCACGCGCTCGAGATCGACCACGACGATGTTGACCGGTTTTTCCTGGGCGACGGCGGAGCCCGTCAAGAGTCCGCTGGTCAGAAGGATTGCGCAGGTCGTCAGCAGACCGGCGCGAATATGTGCACGGCTCGGCATGATCGCTTCTCCTAGGTTGGGTATCGGGTCATTCGATAGAACGGATCCTGGCGCCTCACCGGCCCGGATCCGCTGACTGTCTGTGGGAATCGGTCTAGAAAGAGGTCTGTTTAGAAAGAGGTACTCAGGCTGAAATCGAACGAGTCGAACTGATCGGCGTCGAGCGGATCCAGGTTGCTGGCGTAGATGAAGCGCAGCGGCGCCGGGAACAGCGGCACCTGAATCCGCAGCTCGGCCCCCGCGGAATAGCGCATGAGACCGAAGTCGGGATTCTGGTCGTCGTCGAAAACGCCGCCGGCGTCACCGTAGAACACCACCCGGAACGGCCCGCCGAGAATCAGGTGGTACTCGGCGCTCAGACGCAGCATTTTGGTGCCGCCGAGCGGGAAGCCGAACTGGTCGCGACGGATCGTACCATCTTCTTCGCGCACCACGATCGAACGGCGACGAAATCCGCGAATCGAGTTGTCACCACCGAGGAAGAAGCGCTGCTGGGGAAACAACCCGGTGTCGTCGACGCCGATGGCGTCCGAGTCCTCGATCGAGGTGATGTAGCCGAGATCGAGCTGCACGCCGAAGGAGGACTTGAGGTTCTTGCGCGTGACCGGCTTGAACCAGGTGAAGTCGAAGAGCGGCCGGATGAAGCCGGTATCGCCGCCGAGAAAGCTGCCGGCGACCTCGAAGGAGCCGGTGAGGCGCATGCCACGGGAGGGCTCGAACCGGCTGTCGAGGGTGTTCCGCGCCCAGAACGGGCGTAGCGACGAGCTCCTGAAGTTGAACTCCTGGGTCAGGTCTTCACCGTCGATGCCGGCTCCAAACAGCCGCCTGAAGTCCTCGACGTCGGTAAAGGCATAGGTGATGCTGAAGCTGTTGAAGCCCCGGAACGACCGGCCGTAGGAGAGCGAAATCCCCGAGTTGGCCTGACGGAAATCGACCCCGGTCAGCACCTGACTGTCGAGGGTCGAGTTGAACAGCCGGACGCCGACCGACTGCGGCTTGTCGAGGAACCAGGGGATCCGATACTCGAGATCGTAGAGATCGCGCTGCCGGCCGCTCTGGACCGAGACGCCGACAGTCTCGCCGCGGCCGAGGAAGTTGGTCGTGCGCATCGCGAACTGGCCGAAGAAGCCGTCGAACTCGCTCCAGCCGCCGCCGAACTGCAACTCGGTGCGCTCCGCCTCCTCGCCCTGGACCACCAGGTCCACGGTCTTGTCCTCGCCGTCGAAATCGAACTTGACCGGTTCTTCTTCGTTGAGCGCGAAGTAGTTGAGCTGGCGGATCTTGAGCAGGCTGTTCTGGACCGCCGTCATGTTCATGACGGTGCCTTCCTGCACCATCAGCTCGCGACGCAGGACTTTGTCGCGGGTCTTGCGATTGCCCTCGAACTCGATCCGCCCGACCTTGAACTGATCGGCTTCGTCGATCTTGACGACCACATTGGCGACGTTGTCGCCCTGCTCGACCACCTCGGTCTCGACCTTCGAGAAGATGTAGCCGACCGACGAATAGAGATTGCCGATCGACTCGACCGCATCGTCGAGCACCTTGGAGCGCAACCAACCACCACGCGGGCTCTCGAACTGCCGCAGCAAGAGCTCGTCGGAGAAGACTTCGTTGCCCTCGATGGTGATCTCACCGAAACGCCAACGATCTCCCTCTTCGATCGGGATGGTGATCGCCAGCCGGCGTTTCTGCTGCTTGATGGTCGCCGCGCCCGGGTTCTTGGCCTTGACCGCCAGCTCCGGCCGGGCGATCAGCACGTCCTTGTAGCCTGCCTTGCGGTAGAGATCGCGGACCTTGTCGAGGTCCTCCTCGATCTTCGCCGGGTTGTAGATATCCTTCTTGGTGAACTTCGAGATGATGCCCGACTGCTTGGTGCCCTTCATCGCCATGCGCAGGCGCCAGTCGCCGTAGACCGTGTTGCCGTCGAAGTCGATGTCGCCGATCTTGACCTTGTCGCCCTCGTCGATGGTGTAGATGGCCCGCCGCTGCCCCGGGACCGTCTCCTCGAGGGTGTAGCTGACCTCGGCGAAGCGATAGCCCTTCTCCTTGTACAGCTCCTCGATGGCGAGCTTCAGCCTCTTGAGCTCGCCGAGCTCGAGCGGCTGGCTCTCGTAGACCGAGATCCGCTCGCGGTCGGCCTGCTCGATGATGTCGCCGCGGTTGACGCGTTTGATGCCGACGTAGTCGACCGACACCAGTATGGGTCTCTCGACAATGCGTACGATCAACTTGACACCACCCGAGACGGGCTCGACCTCGACGGCGACGTCGTCGATCAGCTTGCGCTCCCAGAGCGTTCCGACGCGTTCGTTGAGCTTCTCGAGATCCAGCCGCCGCTCTTCCTCGTCTCGCTTCGGTCCCAGGAGGTAATGCTCCATTGTCTCCGCGGTCAGGGTCTCCAGGCCGGTGAATTCCAGCTCGCGGATCGGCTGGCCGTCGTAGCGGCCGGCCTGAGCCAGGGCCGCGGCGGCCGGGAGCAGCAAAGCGGTGATCGCGACCAGTGTGAGCGTCCGGATCCTGCGACCGACACCCTTCTCAGCCATGGATGCCTCCTTCACGGTGAGCCTTCCGAGATCCTCCGGCAACGCACAGCTCCGCCGGTGGTGTTGCCTCGTTCGTCCAGTCGAAGCAAGACGAGTGCCAGCTCCTGTCCGGCGCGAATCCTCGTGACGCGGTCACTTTTCGAACCATTCCTCTGGATCAGGGTGTGTGCGGAACCGACGCTTCGGCGCCTCCTCCCGGGAGCAGCGCTCGCGGAGGTTACCGCTCAGCGGCGAGGCATTCAAGATCTAGCGCCACCAGGCGCAGCTCACCGTCCTCGACAGTGACTCGAATCGTCTCGATTGTCTCGCCATGTTGAGTGATCAGGAGCTCGGAGACGGCGTCCTGGATGTGCCGCTGGATCGTCCGTCTCAGAGGCCGGGCGCCGGTCGACGGTTCGATGCCGGCCTGCTCCAGCAGCCAGACTTTGGCCGGGTCGGCGACCTGGACCTCCAGACGGCGCTCGGCCAGCGTCGCGTTGACGTCGCCCAGCAGAATGTCGACGATAGCACGCAGCTCTTCGCTGCCCAGGGGGTTGAAGACGATGACCTCGTCGACCCGGTTGATGAATTCCGGGCTGAAAGACCGCCTGAGCTCGGACAGGATCTCCTCCTCCATGCGCTGAAAGCTCTGCTCCTGGTCATAGTCGCCGAAACCCATTCGGCCGCCGCGCAGAACCAGCTTCGAGCCGATGTTGGACGTCATCAGAACGATGGTGTTGGTGAAGTCGATCGAATTGCCGTAGGCGTCGGTCAGACGGCCGTCGTCGAGGATCTGGAGCAGCAGATTGGAGACGTCGGGATGCGCCTTCTCGATCTCGTCGAACAGGACCACCGAATAAGGCTGGCGGCGAACCCGCTCGGTGAGCTGGCCGCCCTCTTCGTGGCCGACGTACCCCGGCGGCGAGCCGATCAGCTTGGAGACCGCGTGCTTCTCCATGTACTCGGACATGTCGAAGCGAATCAGCATCTGCTGTGAGTCGAACAGGAACTCCGCGAGCCTCCGGCCGACCTCGGTCTTGCCGACCCCGGATGGGCCCAGGAAGATGAACGACCCGACCGGGCGCTGGGGATTCGAAACTCCGAGACGCGACCGGCGAATAGCCCGGCTAATGGCGTTGATGGCGCGGTCCTGGCCGACCACCCAGCGCCGCAGCGAGTCTTCCATGCCCATCAGGCGTTCGGCCTCGGCGGTCTGCAGGCTGGCCACCGGCACACCGGTCCAGGACGAGATCACCTCTTCGATATCGCGGGTCGTGACCTCGAGCTCGCCGGGATTCTCGAGTCCGGTGGCGATCTGTTCGAGATCTTCGCGGCGCTCGATCTCGCGTTCGCGCAGGTAGACCGCACGCTCGAAGTCCTTGTTCGAGATCGCCGCCTTCATTTCGCGCTCGACCTCGTGCACCTCTTCTTCCAGCTGGCGCAGATTCTGGGTGTCGCGCGCCCGGCGCAGCTTGACCTTGGCCCCCGCTTCGTCGATCACGTCGATCGCCTTGTCGGGCTGGAACCGGTCGGTGATGTATCGGTCGGACTGCAGGATCGCGGTCCGCAGCGCCGCCTCGACATAGCGCACCTTGTGGAAGGCCTCGTAGCGGTCCTTGACTCCGGCGAGGATGCGGAAGGTCTCCTCGGCGGTCGGCGGATCGATCTGGACGGCCTGGAAACGCCGCAGCAGCGAACGGTCCTTCTCGATGTACTTGCGGTACTCGCGCCGGGTGGTGGCGCCGATGCACGACACCTCGCCGCGCGACAGGGCGGGTTTGAGGATGTTGGCGGCGTCGAGCGACCCTTCGGCGGATCCGGCGCCGATCAGCGAGTGGATCTCGTCGATGAAGACGATCAAGTCGTCGGACTCCTTGAGCTCCTTCAGGATGCCCTTGAGCCGCTCCTCGAACTGGCCGCGGTACTTGGTGCCGGCGACGATCAGGGACAGATCGAGCGCGACGATGCGCTTGCGGCGCAGGAAGACCGGGATCTCGTCGTCGGCGATGCGCTGCGCCAGCCCCTCGACGATGGCGGTCTTGCCGACTCCCGGCTCGCCGAGCAGGATCGGGTTGTTCTTGGTCCGGCGCGACAGCACCTGGATGATGCGCTCGATCTCGGACTCGCGCCCGATCAGCGGATCGAAGGCACGCTGGGATGCCAGCGCCGTCAAGTCACGGCCGTACTCGGAGAGGAATGGCAGCTCTTTCTTCTGTTGAGCGGCCTCGCGCTCGCGCGCCATGGTGACCACCTCCTCGCGCACCGCGTAGAGGTCGAGGCCGGCCTGGGTGAGCACGCGCATCGCCAGACTCGACTCGACCCTCAGGATGCCGATCAGCAGATGCTCCGACCCCACCGCCTGGTGGGCCATGCCCTCGGCCTCGTGGGCGGCGTAGGCGAGCACCTTCTTGGTCTCGTCGGAGAGCGGCAGGTCAGCGGTCGACGACACCCGCTCGACGAAGACACGCTCGCCCTCGATCTCCCGACGAATCTCGTCCGGCTTGACGTCGAAGCGGGTGAACAAGCTCATCACCGACTCTTCACCCTCACGCAGAATGCCGAGCAGCACGTGCTCGGCCTCGATCACCCGGCTGCCGAGCTTGGAGGCCTCGTAGCGGGCGAAGAAGAGCGCACGTCGAGCCTTTTCGTTGTATTTCTCGAACATCGCTTCAAGGGGATCGAGGACAGCGGTCCATCACGCGGTCTGAAGCGCTACGTTTGCGCGTGCAACGCTCCGTTCTCCAACCGCAGGATCCTACCACACCGGGCGGCCAGGGCTGGATTGTGGGTCACCAGGACGGTGGTGGTCCGATGGCGCCGCTGGAGGTCGAGCAACAGCTCGAAGACCTGCTCGGCGGCCGTCGGATCGAGGTTGCCGGTGGGCTCGTCGGCGAGCAACAGGGGTGGTTCCATGAGCAGGGCGCGGCAGATCGCCACCCGCTGCCGTTCGCCGCCGGACAGCTGATTGGGGAAGTGGTCCAGCCGGTCCTCGAGACCGACCTCGTGAAGAAGGCGCTGCGCGTCTTCGCGCACGCGAGCCGGCTCGATGCCGGCGATCCGCCCCGGCATCATGACGTTCTCGAGGGCGTCGAAATCCGGCAGCAGACGGTGAAACTGGAAGACGAAGCCGATGGTCCGATTGCGGAAGGTCGCCAGCCGGCGGCGCCCGAGCCGGCCCAGGAGCTGCCCGCCGATGGTGATCTCACCACTATCCGGCTGATCGAGGGCGCCGAGCAGGTGGAGCAGCGTCGACTTGCCGGAGCCCGAGGGTCCCACCACCGCCACCAGCTCGCCGGCCTTGGCCGTCAGCTCGACACCGGCCAGCACCTCGACCCGGCGGGTGGCGTCGCGGTAGCTCTTGTGGACGCCGTGGACTTCGACCGTGATGCTCATGGGTTCGCTTCCTCGCCGCTCAGATTCTGAGCGCCTCCACCGGCCCCAGCGCGGCAGCCCGGCGGGCGGCGTAGAGAGTCGAGGCGCCGATCAACGCGACGGTCGCGACCAGCACCGCCGCCAAGTCACCGAGCTCGACCAGGAACGGAATGTGGTCGAGAAAGTAGATGTCACCCGGGGGGGTGATCAGGCGAAAGCGATCCAGCAGGTGGGCACCACCGATGCCGAAGCTACCCCCGATCAACAAACCGATGGCGCCGAGCAGGGAGCCGTGCAACAGGAAGGCCAGCTGCATCTGGCCTTCCGTCGCTCCCATGGCCAACAACATGCCGATATCGCCACGTTTGGAAGAGATGAGTAGTGCCAGGACCGTGGTCAAGGCCACCGCGGCGACCGTCACGATCAGCAGCAGGGCCGCGAACATGACGACCTTCTCGAGCTTGAGGGCAAAGAACAGCGCCCGGTTGAGCTCCCTCCAGGTGCGAACCCGGCTGCCCTCGGGCACGGCCAGGGTGACCTCGTCGGCGATCTCCAGCGCGGCCTCGAGGTTTGCGGTCTTGATCTCGATGCGGCTCTCGTGCGCACCGAACAGGCGACGGGCCACCTGCAGCGGTACGGCGATTCGCTGATCGTCGTCCTCGGTTCGTCCGGTGCGGAAGATCCCAGCCAGGCGCAGCCGATGGCTGCGCGGCTGCGGGCCGAAGGGGGTCAGCGTTGGCCGGGGCGAGACGACGTCGACAAGATCGCCGACCTCGAGCGCCCAGCGCCTGGCCAGCGCGTCTCCGACGTAGACGCCGTTGTCACCCTCCGGCGTCGCACTACCCCGCGCGAGTGGGAAAGAACGCGGCAAGAGCCCTTCGAATCCCACGGCCTGGACATGCACCGCGGTGCCGCCGAACAGCAACCAGCCGCGGCCGCGCAGGATCGGCTGCGCCTCGACGACGCCCCCGATCTCGCCCAGCGAGCGGCAGAGGGCGGCCGCGTCGGCATCAGGCGGCAGCTCGACCTCGACGTGCAGGGTACGCGAGAGCACGTCCGAGCGCAGGAAGTCCTGGAGGCCGGACAGCCCACCGAGCACCAGGATCAGGGCCGCGACGCCCATGGCGATGCCGACGATCGCCAGCACCGACAGAAACACGACGTAGGCGTCTCTACGCCCACCCCATAGATACCGCGACGCCAGGATCCACGGCAACGGCAACCCCATTTGCCCGGCGCTGCGCCGCTTCACGACCTACGAATCCTCCGCCTCCTCGGCAGTCGCCGCGACCTCGTCCCGGCGCGGGCGGAGCTGGGGAAAGAGGATCACGTCGCGGATCGACGGGCTATCGGTGAAGACCATGGTCAGGCGATCGATGCCCAGACCCAAACCGCCCGCCGGCGGCATGCCGTGCTCGAGAGCACGCACGTAGTCCTGATCGAACACGTGCGCTTCCGCATCGCCGGCGGCGCGGTCCTCGAGTTGCCGCTCGAACCGCTCGGCCTGGACGCCCGGATCATTGAGCTCGCTGAAGGCGTTGACCAGCTCCATGCCGCCCAGATAGACCTCGAACCGTTCGGTGAACCGCGGATCGTCGGGCCGCTGCTTGGCGAACGGCGAGACGTCGGTCGGATGATCGGTCACGAATACCGGCGACGGCAGCTTGTCTTCGGCGACACCTTCGAAGAGCTGTTGCAACAGGTTGCCGTAGCGGCGCGCCGGCGGCAGCGGCAGCTCACGGCGACGCAGCTCTGCCTCGATCCCCTCGGCGGTCTCCAGTGCCTCGGGCGCGACGCCTCCGAGCTTGGCCGTCGCCTCCTTCATGGTGAAGCGCGACCATGGCCGACTGAGGTCGATGGACTCACCCTGCCACTCGAGTCGCGGCTCGCCGAGTATCTCCTCCGCCAGGGTAACGATCATCTCCTCGGTGAAGTCCATCAGCATCCGGTAGTCGGCGTAGGCCCAGTAGAACTCGAGCATGGTGAACTCGGGGTTGTGCTGGGTCGAAATGCCTTCGTTGCGAAAGTTGCGATTGATCTCGTAGACCCGCGGGATGCCGCCGACCAGCAGCCTCTTGAGGTACAGCTCCGGCGCGATGCGTAGGTAGAGGTCGACTCCCAGAGCATTGTGATGAGTCTTGAACGGCTTGGCCGCGGCGCCGCCAGGGACCGGCTGCATCATCGGTGTCTCGACCTCGAGGAAATCACGCTGGTCGAGGAAGCGCCGGATCCCGCGCACCAGCCGCGCCCGGGTCTCGAAGATCGGCCGGGCGGCCGGATTCGCCACCAGATCCAGGTAGCGGTAGCGGTAGCGAGCCTCGACGTCCTTCAGGCCACTCCATTTCTCGGGCAGCGGCCGCAGCGCCTTGGCCAGGAGCGTGATCTCGGCTCCCCGGAGGCTGAGCTCACCCATGCGGGTGCGCATCAGGGTACCGCGCACGCCGAGCAAGTCGCCGAGATCGCAGTCCTTGACCAGGTTCCAGTCGGTCTCCGCGAGGTCATTCTTGCGCAGAAAGAGCTGCAGCTTGTTCCTGCCGTCGTGCAGGTCGGCGAACACCAGCTTGCCCTGCCGACGCACCGCGGTCACCCGCCCCGGAATCCGCAGCTCGACGGCCATCTCCTCGAGCTCTTCGGCATCCTTCTCGCCGTAGCGCTCGTGCACGGCGGTGGCCTCGAGGTCGTACTCGAAGCGGTGGGGGTAGAGCTCCACCCCCGCGGCCTCGAGATCGTCGCGTTTCTGGCGCCGGTTGGCGATCTGGGTTTCGAGCTCCGACATGGAAGGGAAGATATCCGAATTCCCGCCGGCTCACCAGCACTCGATAGACTCTGTCCATGCAGACCTCGCCCATCCTCTTCCTCGACACCGCCTCGCCGGTGGTGAGCGTCGCGCTCGGTGGCAGCGGCGAGGTGCTCGCCCAGCGGACGATCGAGCTCCGGCGCTCCTCGGAACGGCTGTTGCCGGTGATCGACGAGGTGCTCGGCGAGGCTCACCTGACCCTCGCCGGTCTCGCGGGCATCGTGGCGCTCCAGGGCCCCGGGAGCTTCACCGGCCTGCGGATCGGTCTGGCGACCACGCTCGGACTGTCGCAGGCGGCGAACCTGCCAGCCACCGCGATGCCGACGCTGGCGGTGCTCGCCGCCGCGGCCCCCGCGGGCGAGCGCGACATCGTCGCCGCGGTCGACGCAATTCGTGGCGACTGGGTGGTACAACGCTTCCGCGGCGCGGCGGACGAAACCGGCCCCGCCGACAAAGCGCTCTCTGAGCCCGAGCTGATCCCGGCGGCGGCGCTGCGAGAATTCTCGGCCTGCCGGATCGTCGGATTCGGCATCGGCCAGCTGGAATCCGGCGCGCCCTGGCCCGCGTCCTCTCCCGGCGTCGAGCTCATCGAACCGCCCCCGCTGGCACCCGTGGCGGCTGGCAAATGGCCTGCCGCGGATATCGAGTGGGACGCGTCGCGCCTGACCGCACCGATCTATTTCAGGCCACCGGCGGTCACCGTCCCGAAACGCCCTGATCCACCACCAAGAAAAGTAAGAACCCCGTTAGCGCCCTGCAACGACAGGGGTTAAGGTCGAGTTGCTGACAACGACCGATCACCAACGGGGTGAAGACATGGTGGCACAAGGCGTTCTTCCGTACCAGCTCGAA
>JAAELT010000119.1 GCA_024226315.1 bacterium
AATGCTGCGTCCTACTAGAGCCAAAATTCACTGAGCTACTTGAAAACTCACCTAATAAAAGCTATAAATAGTCACAATTAGAAGAGGGTCATATCTCCTCGGAATCGACCACCTTCTCAAGCTGACAGAATCTTCAATCTCAGGAAGTTGAAATGCCCTCATCGAATCGCTTCTTCTTTCAGGGAACTCGGCCTCGTCGAAGGCGCCCCCGTTCCCAGGTGAAAACGGGATGCACAGAGCAGTTTTCATGTGATCCTGGCGGCTCGAGAATGCCGACTCATACACGTGGAAGCCGAATTTGCTTGCTCTGGAGCGGAGAACGTGATCTCTCCGACATATGTACGAGCCGGCACTTCCTCTGCTGATCATCGTCAAGTCCAGGATCTCGGCGCGTGCTTGGGACGAAAGGGTACGCGCAGCCAGAGAGGCAGAGGTCATCGTCACAGCCATCTTCGCTCATGTCGATAGTGGAAAGTCGCTCAACGAGGCCATCAGGCAGTCCGTGCCACGGGCGAAGCGATCCTGGGCGATTCGACATGCAACAGCCTACAGGAAGCGGGGCTTCGAGGGCCTGATCGACACCCGGTTGCCCAGGAGCCCCCGCTTCTCCAAGAGATGTATCGACATCATCCAGGCCGCACGACTGGCCAATGCCAAGCTGACCATAGACGAGGTGCTCGCGATCCTTGCCGACAGGAAGATTGACATCCTGCCGAGCGAGACGACGATCAAGCGAGAGTTCCACAAGGCGGACCAGCGCCGGCGCTACGCCGAGAAGCGGAAGGCGAAGCAGCACGAGGTGGTCGTCGAGGAGCTGCCCATGGCCGGTGGAGAGCTGCTTCTGGCCGCCGAGATCGAGACGGAGCTGATGGGTGCGGTGACCGATGAGCTCTGTGCGCTGTCGGTCGAGGCCAAGGAAGCCTCGGAGGGACGCACGCCGGCGCGTGACGTGGAACGTCGCGACCCACAGGGCAGGTTCACCGCCGAGTACAACCAGACGCGTCGGAGAGAGGACGGGGAGCAGACGGCCGCCTACCTGCGTCCCGCCGCCGACAAGGCCGCGGACAAGGTGCCGAGCTGGCCGCGGTTTGTTCGGGAGCAGCGAAACACGCTCTATCGCAAAGTGGTGACCCTGACGTTGGAGCCGCTGGTCAATCCGAGTCACGGCTGGGATGGGCTGCGGGTCGAAGGAGTGGCCGAAGCCCTGTTGCCGCTCAGCGGGTTCGCCTACATGCCGAGCACGCTCTCGAAGCTGACCAGCGCCCTGGCTCAGAGCGGGGCCGGCGAACGACTGCTGGCCGTGGTAGGCGTCCATTGGCACCAAGTGGCGCAGCAGCAGTGGGGCGAGGGCGGCGCTCTGGCGGCGCTGTACGTGGACAACCACGCCAAGGAGGTCGGGAGCTCGCTGTTCACCCGCGCGGGCAAGGTCTCGCACCGCAGCCGGGTGATGCCCTGGATCACCACGACCTATGTACACACCGGCGCCGGCACGCCGGTCTGGG
>JAAELT010000120.1 GCA_024226315.1 bacterium
AAGAGGACCACCGGACGTGGACAACGCTCGCACCAGCGGGTGAGGTACTCCCCGAGCCGGGCCTCGGCGGAGAGCGCTTCGAGCTCCTCCGGAGGCTGCGGACGAAGCTCGGCGGCGAGCTGGTTGCGACACTCCCGGTCAATGGAATGAAGCACCGCCCGGATGCCGCGCTCGACGTCGCCGCCGGCGACGGCCCCGGGTTTGCAGCTGGCGAGGACGGCGGCATAGGTGCCCTCGGCCGTCAGCGCCTCGGCGAGCAGCTGGGCGCTGGTGGTCTTGCCGCTCTGGCGCGGGGCATGGATCACGAAGAAGGCCTGATCGTCGATCAGCTGCCGCAGGTCGCCGAGACGCGCTTCGGGCGCCAGCATGTAGTGCTCGCTGGGCCTGCAGATGCCGGCGGTGTTGAAGCGGCGAGCCATGCCTTCAGTATAGCGCCTGCCGGCATCGTGCGGAGCGGATCCCGGGGCGCGAGCGGCGTCGATCTCGGGCTCGAGGCTCGGGTCGTTGTACCGTCAATTGTACCCGCGGGTACATGCGCGTTGGTGCATCGGTGTCCAGGATAGGGCATGCTCCCGAGGGGACTACCGAGTCCTACATTTCTGATCCAGGAGATCCAGGAACCGATCGGCGGCTCCCGTGCTGTCTTCGGCGACATAGGCCCAGATCTCCAGCAGATCCAACTCTGCCAGGTTGGATCGGAACACCTCGGCCATCGCAGCGCCTTCGCTAACGGCGCTGCAAGCGGGCCTTCGCCTTGATCGCGTCCACGTCGAGCGGCGCCGATTCGCCCCGATCCAGCTGGTCCAGACCTCGACGGACGTCCTCGAGCGGTCCTCGACCTTCGGAGCCGAGGACCAGGTCCGCGTCTCGATCGGACCGGTCGTCAACCTGCCGTGGGGAGGGTGAGAGCCCGTCGGCGATCAGCCGCGTTTTGCCGTGCGTGCCAGACCGACCCAGGGCCGGAGCTCGGCGACGGTGGTCTCGAGCCAGCGCAGCCTTTCCGCGGGGGTCATGGCGAGCGCCACCCTGATCTGGTGAAGCCGTTCCGTCTCGGCGCCCCAATCGAAGTCTTTGCGCGAGGTCTCCTCCGCGGGAGCTGAATCGCTAGCCATCCGAGCCCTCCTGGTCACCCGCGGCCTTCAGCAACAGCCGCAGCGACTCGACGTCCGCGAGGTCCTGGGACCGGCCGCGCCGCAGCGCGGCCTGGGCGGGGTGGGATGATTGTACCCCCGTTTGTACCCGGGGGTACATGTGTGTCGATCCCCTGGAGGCCAGGATAGTAGTCCATCGACCGTAGACTTGCGGCGAGTTCTACTAACTGTGACCGAGGAGAGACCATGTGTATTGAGCGACACCTCACGACCGCCCTGCTGGCGCTGGCGCTGCTGGCGCCCGCACTCCAGGCCCAGGACTACGACCTGGTGATCCTGAACGGTCGGGTGATGGACCCGGAGACCAAGCTCGACGCGGTTCGCAACGTCGCCGTCAAGGACGGCAAGATCGCGGCGATCACCAAGGATGCGATCACCGGCGCCGACACCGTCGACGCCTCGGGGCACGTGGTGACCGCCGGCTTCATCGACACCCACACCCACAGCTCGGACAAGTACAGCATCAAGATGAGCATGATGGACGGGGTCACGACCGGGCTGGATCTGGAGCTCGGAGCCTTCAACATCGGCGCCTGGTACGAGCGCGAGGCGGGCAAGTGGCCGATGAACTACGGCCAGGCCGTCTCCCACGAGATGGTGCGCATGAGGGTCCACGACGGCCTCGCGCTCGAGGAGCCGATCGACGCGGTCGACATCTTCAATCTGCGGGCCGCGTCGGTAAAGGACGACGGCGTCTCCGGATGGTCGGTCACGGTGAGCGATCTCGACCAGATCAACCAGATCACCCGGATCATGGACGAGAACCTGCGTCAGGGCGCGATCGGCGTCGGCAGCACGCCGGGCTACGCCAGCGCCGGCATCAGCACCTACGAGCAGTTCGAGGTGCAGCGGGCTGCGGCGCGCTACGGGCGCCTCACCGGCTTCCATACCCGCTTTCATATCTCCAACCAGGTCCCGACCGAGGCCCAGATGGGGTTCGCGGAGGTGTTCACCAACGCCGCTCTGCTCGGGGCGCCGCTCCTGATCTGTCACAACAACGACTACGGATGGTGGGAGATCGAGGAGAAGCTGGCCATGGCCCGCGAGATGGGCATGAACATGTGGTCGGAGTACTACCCTTATGCCGGTGGCTCCGCTTCGATCGGGGCGGACGGCTTAAAGCCCGAGGCCGTGGAAGGCATGCTCGGGCTGAAGTACGAAGACATGATGTACGACCCGGGCCAGGACAAGTACCTCACCAAGGAGGAGTACCTGGAGATCGTCGCGGAGGACCCGGGCCGCACCGTGATCGGTTTCAACCCCGCCCGCTACGAGTGGATGCCGCTGTGGCTGAAGACGCCGCACATGACGGTCGGCAGCGACGCGATGTGGGCCACGGAGCCGCGGAGCTACGACGACGACCCGGCTTTGTTCGCGGGGCATCCCCGGACCTCCGGATCCCACACCAAGGTCCTGCGCATGGCGCGCGAGGAAGGGGTGCCGCTGATGTTCACCCTCGCGCAGCTGAGCTACTGGTCCGCCCTGCATCTCGGTGATGCGGGTCTGGAATCGATGAAGGTCCGCGGCCGCATGCAGGAAGGCATGGTGGCGGACGTCGTGGTGTTCGACCCGGACGCGGTGAAGGAGGGCTCGGACTACGCCGGGGGCGAGCAGGGACTGCCCCCGATCGGCCTGCCGCACGTCCTCGTGAACGGCACCTTCGTCAAGCGCGACGGCAAGGCGACGGATGCCTTGCCGGGCATCCCGATCCGCTATCCGGTGGAAGAGAAGGGCCGCCACGTGCCGGCGACCACCAAGCAGTGGTTGAGCACCTTCACCGTCGACGACGGCGCGCTGTCGGCGCCGGCCCAATAGACGCGGCGGGTGCGCGTGCGGGAGACTAGATGAAGCCCACCATCGTTCTCGCGCTGCTGTTCCTCACGGCGTTCCTCCTGGCCCTGCCCGCGGCGGCCCAGGAGGGCGCCGGCGACGAAGAGCCGGCCCAGGAGGCCGCGGCCGAAGAACAGAAGCCGGCGGAGGAGAAGACCCACAAGAGCGGCTACAAGCGGAAGTCCGCGTTCGGCGGCCCCAACAGCCCCGAGGGGCAGCTCGAGGAAGACGACCAGGTGAAAGAGCCGGCGCTCCGCTTCCCGGCCTTCGACCGGACCATGGGGCGCTGGTTCGACTGGAAGCGACGCGTCAACGAGGAGCACGGCTTCCAGATGAGCGGCCACTACGTGTCGCTCTACCAGGGCCTGTCGGACTCCCTGGGCGAGGAAGACGACGCCGCCAGCGGCCTCTTCCGGCTCAACGCCAAGTGGGCGTTCGCCGGGCGAAAGAGTGGCAACGAGAGCGCGCTGGTGGTCACCGTCGACCACCGGCACGCCTTCACCGAGCTGGCACCGGGGGGCCTCGCCGGCCAGGCCGGCTACCTCGGCGTCACCGGGCTGCTGCTGAGCGACATCGACGGCGCGATCATCAACCTCAACGTCCAGCAGGCGTTCAACGATCGCAATACCGGGCTGATCATCGGCCGCTACGACCCCTCCGACTACCAGAACGTCCTGGGCTACGCCAATCCCTGGAGCTCGTTCCAGAACCTGGCGGCCCTGCTCGATCCCACCGTCGCCTTCCCCGACTCGAGCTGGGGCATCGGCGCCGGCACCTGGTTCCAGGAGCAGTGGTGGGTCCTGGGTACGGTCAACGACGCCAACGGCCTGGGCACCGACGACCTGGAGCTCTTCGTCGGCGGCGCCGAGCTCTTCAAACAGGTCAGTTTCGGCTGGTCGCCGTCGAAAGACGAGCGCTACTTCAAGAGCTTCAACGCCTCGGTCTGGCACGTTGACGAGCGCGAGAAGCTCGGCATCGATTCGGCCGAGGGCGTCGGCCTCAATGCCAACTGGACCTGGGACGACACCTGGATGGCCTTCTTCCGCCTCGGCTTCTCGGACGGCACGGCGCCGATCTACAATCAGTCCGCCACCGCCGGCTTCATCCGCTACTTCGCCTACCGCTCGGACCTCTTCGGCCTTGCCCTCAACTGGGGCGACCCGCCCGACGACTCGCTGCCCGAGCAGGTCACCGCGGAAGCCTTCTACCGCCTCCAGATTGCGCAGAACCTGGCCGTCACCCCGAGCGTGCAGTACCTCGTCGACCCGGCCTTCAACGAAGTCGACGACGCCGTCTGGCTGTTCGGGCTGCGGCTGCGGATGACGTATTGACGGTGATATCTGGCCGACCGAAGCTCAGTCGGTCATCCGCCTAGCGGCGCTCGCCGGCAGGAGTGTCACCCCGACAGCCATGTCGCCGGCGCTCACCGACAGGAGTGTCGCCCGACAGCCATGTCGCCAGGGCGCCGGGCCATCCCGCCTCGCGAGGTTCCAGGCGCAGGAAGGTGTCGGCCGCGTGGCGCAGCCCCGGGCGCGCGAGCCGCAGCGCCTGGTTCAGGAACTCCAGGTCCTCTGGATCGAGCCGGACGCCGTTGTGAGACCGCAGAATCGCGCCAGCCTTCGCGGACCTCGGCCATTCGGGCCGGAAGCTCTCTACCAGGCCGAGGTGTCGCCGCTCTCGAAGCCGTCGGCGAAGATCGCTCCGGTGCTGCACACCAGACCGTCGTTGCCGAGCACGAAGACGTCGTCGATCGCCCACCACCACTCGAAGGAGGCGTCGTAGTAGTGGAAGCGGATCTGCAGGTCGCTCTGGCCGGCGGCCTGGGCGGTGATGTCGATCATCACGGTGCCGGCGGCGTCGGCGCCCGAGTAGTTGGCGACGTTGACCCAGGAGCCGCCGGTGGCGCCGGAGCGCACGTCGACGTCGGCCTGCTCGTCGGTGCCGCCCGAGAACCAGTTGAAGTCATGGCTGAACTGTAGCTCGACGGTGGAGTAGCTGCCGACGTCGATGGTCGACGAGATCAGCTCCTCGTCCATCGTCTCACCGGTGCCGAGCTCGTCGGAGTCGGCGATGGCGAAGGGCGCGGCGAGCGACAGGGTGCGCCCACCCGGGTTGTCGGTGGTCCAGGTGGCGGCGGCGCCGGCGCCGGTGCCGCCGTCGACGATGCTCCAGGTGCCCGGGATGCCGGCGGCGAAGTCCTCGGTGGAGATCGTATCGATCGGGGTGTCGCCGATCGGCGCGGTGAAATGGTCCGGGTCGTCGGGGTAGGGCCCACCGGCGTCGGCGGTGAGGTTCACCAGGTCGATCACCACCTCGCCGGCACAGGGCGCGGAGACGTCGACCTCGAAGCTCACCGATGATTGCGACGGCCCCACCGTGCCGGCCGCCAAGTCGCCGAAAGTGGCGCTGGTGTCGAGCAGGGTGACGTCGGGGGCCGAGCCGGCACCGAGCAGCAGATCGGCCTGGACGTTGACCGCGTCCGTGCCACAAGAGCCGTTGCGCACCTGGGGCAGGAGCTCCCAGGTCTCACCGGGATCGATCACCGTGTCGCCGTTGCCGTCGACCTCGGCCAGGCCGGTGGCGCCGGTGCCCGACAGGCTGAGCGCCGGCGTGCACAGGAAGCTCTCGATCCCCGGGTAGATGTCGGACATCAGCATGCCGCGGTTGCCGGTACCGGGAGTCGAGCAACCGCCGCAGTGGTGCAAGCCCACCAGGGCGTCGTCGGCATCGCGGAAGATCGGCGAGCCCGAGCTGCCGCCCTCGGTGTCGAGGGTGTCGTAGTAGCGGAAGGTGGTGCCGTCGACCACGACGTTGGCACCGCCGCCGTGGGTGACCTCGTGCGGCCGACCCGCGGGGTGCTGGACGATGTAGATATCCTCGCCGGAGGTGATGGGCGTCGAATCGACATTGACGAAGCCGAAAGTCGACGCCGGGTCGCCCATCACGCTGTGGAGCGAATAATCGAGCTGCGTGAGCGTCGGCTCGCAGGCCCCCTCGTAGGGCGAAGAGGCCACCGTCGTGTCGCAGCGGAAGCTCACCCAGTCGCCGTTGGCCGGCGAGCCGTCGTTGCAGCCGGTGCGGTAGTAGCGGAACACGAACTCCGAGTTGGTGCACTCGGCCTGGTCCTCGATGCAGTGGTGGTTGGTGAGCACGTAGTTGAGCGGCGAGACGTTCGAGCCGGAGCAGAACAGGCCGGTGGTGGCGTTGCCGCCCACCGACATCACGCCCACCGAGGCGAGCACGTTGGCCCACTTTTCGGCGTCGCCCTGGTAGCAGAGCACGTCCTCGAAGTCGGCCGGGGTACAGATGCTCTCGTAGGACCCGCCGCTCGCTGCCGCCAGCATCGCCGGATCGCCGACCATCACCTGGTCGATGCGAAACGGCGACCGCGATCGCGTGCTCGCCATCGACAGCTCGAGCTCCAGGGTGTCGCCGAAGGCCGACAGGCCCCAGAAGGTACCGGCGTCCTTAGGCCCGCGGCCGGTGAGCCGTTCCACCACCCGGCCGCTGGCCGAGCGTACGATCAGATAGTCACCGGCCCTCAGGTTGAGGTCGACGAAGTGGGGCTTCAGGAACGCCGCTTCCTCGATCCGCACGGTGTGGCGCCAGACCAGGCGTCCGCCTTCGCGCTGGGCGTTGGCCAGGTCGGGCTCGATGGCCAGCGCCTGGGCGGCGGCCACCTGCGTCCTGGCCGGTCGTTCGGGCAAGGGCTTGTTGGCGTGGACGGATTGGACGAGGGCGAGCAGACCGGCCAGGGTGAGCAGACTGTTGCTGAGGGCTCTCGACACGTGACACCTCCATGCTTCGAGAGCTGGCAATCTCGGAAGACTGAACCTCGAAGTCGATCCCGGGGACTGGCTTTTCGACGCGGGCGAACTCTAGCAGATCGCCCCAGGTCTTTCAGAGCAGAGACTGCGGGCGTTCGCGGCTCTAGCATGCCGTAGTGATTGCGGTCTCTCTCCCGAGGGCTTGCGGAAACGGGCCTTTGATACCGTCGTCGCGTTCCAGCTCATTTCAGGAGGCCGAAGATGAAGAACGCCCGGGGCCTTGCCGTGCCCATTCCCGTAGTTGACGTCCGCCGCCCGCTGATGATCCTGTGGCCGATCGTCGCGCTCGCGCTGGCTCTCGCCTTTGCGACGGCTCCCTCGGTCGGCGCCGCCGAGCTCGGCTGCGAGGCCGGCGACAACCAGGAGGGTGGCTGTTGCTGTTTCCTGAAGGCGCACACCTACGAGTTCGATGCCGTACCGGTGTCGAAGCTCGAGATTACCTTCGACACCGGTAGCGGGCTCGACTGCCGCGGCCGGGTGGCGCTGCAGGTGCGCGACCGCGGTGAGTGGCGCACGGTGCGGGCGGTCGACGCCGTGTCTGGGGCAGGGCGCTCCCACTCGAACCGGATCAGCGGTACCCTGACCATCGATGATTCCATCTCCGGCGTGCGGATCGACGACGGCGGCCGCTGCTACGTCGACTACTCGAAGATCTCCTACCAGACCACGGCACCCGGGCAGAGGCCGGGACAGGGATCGGGTCAGAGCGCCGCGCTCGGCGCGCGTAAGCAGTGCCAGAGATGAGAGTCGCGAAGGCGAACCGCGCCGTCCGGGCACGCGTGGCGACCGGGATCCTCCTGGCCGCCGCGGCACTGTGTCTTCTCGGCTGCCGGCAACCCGGGGGGCCCATGTCAGACCCAGCGAGACGCAGCGGGCCTCCGGAATTCTTCCTCGGCGGCATCCAGGTCCACGAGGCCGACAACTCCGACTGGTTCGACGCTCTCGAGAGCCAGTCGATGAACTCGGTGCAGGTCACCGAGTACGCCCGCCACGGCGGCTGGGACACTGACGACCTGAGCTGGCACGAGCCCGACGCCCGGGTGCTCGAGGAGATCCGCGGTGCCGAGCGTCGCGGCCTGGCTGTGGTCTACGTCTGCCGGGTCCATCTCGATCCGGCTGCCGCGCGCAACGAGTTTCTGTGGCACGGCATGATCCGGCCGCGGACCGACGAGCTGGTGGCGTCGTGGTTCGAGCGCTACGGCGCCTTCGTGGTCGAGCGCGCCGAGCTCGCCGAGCGCGAGGGCGTCGATGTCTTCATGATCGGCAGCGAGATGAACGCTCTGGCGACCACCATCGCCGCCAGCCAGCCACCCGAGCTCGAAGAGTATTACCTCAACGAGGAGAAGCAGGAGCAGCGCCGCACCCAGGTACTCGCGCAGGAAAGGATGATCGACGCGGAGCGCGAGGGCTTCGACTCGGTGGAGGGCTACATCGACGCCCGCATCACCGCCGAGCGTGCCTGGGCCGAGACTGCTACCGGCGGCAGCGCCGAGTCGCTCGAGGCGATCAACGCCCACCGCGAGCGCCTTCGCCGGCACTGGGAAGCGCTGATCGAGAAGGTGCGGCACGTCTACTCGGGGCCGGTGGGCTACGCCGCCAATTTCGATCAGTACCGCGAGGTGGGCTTCTGGCCCACCCTCGACGTGATGGGCATCAACGCCTACTTCGAGCTTCGCGACCGGGTGCTCGACGACGAGAGCGAGGAGCGGCTCTACCCTCTGCTGCTCGACGGCTGGCGCGGCGTGCTGGGGAAGATCGGCGAGTTCCGGGAAGCCAACCGGCTCGGCGACAAGCCCCTGATCTTCACCGAGATGGGCTTCACCCGGCGCGCCAGGTCGACGCTGCAGCCGTGGGCCGACGAGGGGTTCGCGCTGATTCCCGCCTCGAAGACCCTGGCGGACGGCTCCCTGGCCGAGACCGGGGACACCGTGGTCGTTTGGCGCGAGCAGCCGATCAAGCTCGAGGAGCGCGCCTGGGCGGTGCGCGCGCTGTGGCAGGCCCACGCCGAGCTCGAGCGGCCGTTCCTCTCCGGCATCCTGTACTGGAAGCTATCGAGCCACGACTACCACTTCGACGACGAGGCTTTCATGGTGCACGTCGGCGCGGGCGCGGACGACCCGATTCTGCCCGAGCTGCGGCGGTTCCTGGCCGAATCATGAAGAGACGCCTTTGACCCAATTGCCTGTCGGCTCAACGAGATGATCAGGTCCGTCGTCGATTCCCGCATTCCCGAACATAGAAGGCACCCCGACACCTTCCGCCCGCGGCCGGCGGCATGCCGGCCGCGACACTCGTAACCAGACAGGAGGAGACACGATGAAGGTCAAGACTCAACTCCAGGCCGGCGGCACATGCAACGGCGACTCGGGCGGTCCGCTCACGGATCCGTAGGTCCCCGCCCGCAGCCGGGAACCTGCCCGAATCGAGCGGGTTCCCGGCCTTGGTGTAGACTCCCGGCGCCGTGAGACCCCAGCTCCAGACCACACGCACGACGCTGCGCCCGATCACCCCGGGAGACGACGAATTCCTGCTGCGCGTCTACGCCTCGACCCGCGCCGACGAAATGGCTGTCGTGCCCTGGAGCGAGGATGAGAAAGAGGATTTCCTGCGCTTCCAGTTCGACGCCCAGCACAAGTACTACCAGGAACATTTCCCGCGAGCGGCCTTCGACCTGATCCTGCTCGACGGCGAGCCGATCGGCCGGCTGTACGTCGATCGCCGCGACGACGAGATTCGGCTGATCGACATCGCGCTGTTGCCCGAGAGCCGCGGTGGCGGGCTGGGCGGGGCCATCATGCGCGAGATCCTCGCCGAGGGCGAGGCCGCCGGCAAGCTGGTGCGCATCCACGTGGAGCAGAACAACCCGGCGCTGAAGCTCTACCGGCGACTGGGCTTCGAGCAGATCGAGGAGCAGGGCGTCTACTACCTGATGGAGTGGACGCCCCCCGGAATCACCCAGGAGGACGAGACCGTTGCTGGAAAAGCTGTCTAAAGACGATTTCGCCGAGTGCTTGAATCAGAGCTTCAGTATCGAGGTCGAAGGTCGGGAAGCGGTCGAGACCGAGCTGGTCGAGGTCAAGGGCATGGTGAAGGCCGACGACGCCCCTGACCGGCGCGAGCCCTTCTCGTTGATCTTCGAGGGCCCGATGGATGACGTCCTCGAACAGGGCATCTTCCGTGTCGAGAACGAGACCTTGGGCTCTCTCGATCTGTTCATGGTGACCATCGGCCCGGGCAAGGACCGGATGCGCCACGAGGTGGTGTTCACGTAGCGGTCTTCGCCGGCACGGCCTGTCGCATCACCGCCACCACCTCGTCGATCTCGTCGTCGGTGATGTGGGCGAAGAGCGGCAAGTTCAACACGCTGCGCGCCAGCCGGTCGGCCCGCTCGCCGCCCACCGCGGCCTCCAGATAGCCGGCGGCGCCCGGCTGCTTCGACATGGCGCCGGGATAGGTGTTGCCGAACCCGATGCCGTTGCGACGCAGGGTCGCCTCCACCTCACCGCGGCGGTCGGGATCGATCAGGTTGACGTTGAGGTAGCCGTTCTCCACGTAGCCAGCGGGCGGCGCCACAGTCCGCAGGTCGAGCTCGTCCAGCTCGCGTCGGTAGCGCTCGGCGGCGCGGCGACGGGAGTCGAGGCGCTCCGGTAGGTATTCCAGGCAGAGGCTCAGGTAGGCAGCGTCGAGGCCGGCGAGGCGGCTGTTCCAGCCCACCAGGCCGTGCTCGTAGTGGCTGGTGCGGCCGTGATTGCCGAGCCGCCGGACGGTCTCGGCGAGCTCGGTATCGTCGGCCAGCACGGCGCCGGCGTCACCGCAGGCGCCCAGCACCTTGGCCGGATAGAACGACAGGGTGGCGAGCCGCGCGCCGTGGAAGATCGATTCACCTCGCCAGCGCACGCCGTAAGCCTGCGCCGCATCCTCGATCAGGGGCAGCTCGCGCTCGCGGCAGAACCTCCGGAAGTCGTCGAGCCGCGCCGAGCCCCAACCGTAGAGATGCACCAGCATTGCGGCTTTGGGCCGGTAGCGTTCCACCGCCTGGCGGAACAGCTCGAAGTCCATCGCCAGGTCCGCCTCGTCGATGTCGACGGTCACCGGCCGGGCTCCGCAGTTGACCACCGCCTCGAAGGTGGCCCAGAACGTGGCGTCGGGCAGCAGCACCAGGTCCCCCGGGCCGACGCCGGCCGCGCGCAGCGCGAGCTGCAGGGCGTCGGTGCCGTTGGCGCAGCCCACCACCGCGGCGATTTCACACTGGTCGGCCAGCGAGCTTTCCAGCGCCGCCACATCGGGCCCGCCAACGAAACGTGTCTGGGCGCTCACCTCCGCGCATTTCTCGGCCCAGCGCTCGGGAAAACCAGGTTCGAAGCGGCGGAGGTCGATGAATGGTACGGGCATGATGACGGTGGTGGCAGAGAGTGGGACGGAAGGCCGGCAGTATAGCTCAGCGTCCGCCGAGTGCTGATAACATCGAGCGCGAGGGAGGCCTCCGGGGCGGCAACCAGGAGGCACGAGAGGAGTAGGGCATTGGCGCAATCGAGGAAATCGCCCACCAGATCACAGATCATCAACTTCAAGCTGCTCGATCTGCTGCCGACGATGAATCCGGATCAGCAGCTCGAGGTCTTCGAGCGGGTGATCAAGAGCTCCAATCCAGCGGTGCGTCCGCGGGCCCTGGGGCTGGGAGCGGCGATCCTCTCGAACAATCGCCTGCTGGAGTACCTGCGCGAGGAGGATGACGTGCGGCGCAACGCCGCGGTCGAGATCCTCAAACTGCGGCGCAAGCGCTCCTTCAACCTGGCCTGCTACCTGTTGGAGGATCGCGACCCCGACGTGGTGCTGCAGGCGGTGCTGATCCTCAGCCATCTGCGCGACCGCAACGCCCTCGAGCCACTGCTGCAGGTGCTCGACCACCGCGACGCCAACGTCGTGCAGGAGACCATCGTCGCCCTCGGTCGTCTCGGCGACGTGCGGGCGCTGCCACACATCCGCCCCTTCCTCACCGGCGAGCCGTGGCTGCAGGCGGCGTCGATCGAGGCCATGGGACGGCTGGGTTCAGCCAAGGTCGTTCCCGACCTCGCCGAGCTGCTCGAAGATCCGCTGCTGGCGCCGCTGGCCACCGACGCCCTGACCCGCATCGGCGGCGTCCAGGCGGTGATCGCGCTCACCCAATACTGGCTCAAGTACGGCGAGGAGTTCCGCTCCGAGTCGAACCTCAGACGCCTGGCCGACATGCTCGAGGCGCTGACCTCGATCCCCGAGGAGATCATGGAGATCCAGGAGGCACTCCAGGATCAGGTCAAGACCGGGGACAAAGACCTGCGGGTGCAGGCCGTGCGCTGCCTCGTGGCGCTCAGCGGCTCGAACCGCGGGCTGTGGATGTTCTGAGCGGCTCACGAGCCCATAGTGGATGAAGTAGGGTAGTTGCCGTTGGACTAGCATTGAGCAGCTCGACCCCCGAGCACTTCGAGACGGTGAAGGCGATCGTCGAGGTGACCGGATAACGAGCCCGGCGCGCCCGCGGCCTGCACGAACGTACAGGGCCTCGGGATACTTGTTCCCATACTCTGCACGAACGTGCAGGCGATGGTGGCGCCCGTGCCGAGGTTCTGCACGAACGTGCAGGCGATGGTGGCGCCCGTGCCGAGGTTCTGCACGAACGTGCAGGCGATGGTGGCGCCCGTGCCGAGGTTCTGCACGAACGTGCAGATGCCAGGAACAACTGCGAATATGCCGTACACGAACGTGCACGGGCCCGAAAGGCGCGTACTGAGCTCCTGCAAGAGAGCGTCGATCTCATCGAGAAAGCGCCGTGCGAGTCCTCGCTGCTGAGACTCGTACGGAGCCCTACCGGGTCCGGCGCAGCTTGTCGATGATCTCGACGATCTTCGCGTCCGCTTCCATCACCGGTAGGGGAGTGGAGCCGGCGCCGCGGTGGCCGCCGCCGCCGTAGTCGGACATCAGGTCGCCGATCGAGACTTTGCAGCTGCGGTCGAAGATCGAGTGGCCGACGTTGACCATGACGTGCTCTTTGTTGCCGCCCCACTGGGCGCGGACCGAGACGTTGGCCTCGGGGAAGAGAGTGTAGACCAGGAAGCGGTTGCCCGCCGGCGGCTCGGCGACGCGCCGGAAGTCGGTGAAGACGACGTTGTCGTTGAGCCGGGAGTACTGCACCAGTGTCCAGCAGAAGTCCTCGTTCTGCTCGAACATGCGAATGATGCGCTGGCGCACCTCTTCTTGCAGCAGCACCTCCCGGACCGGTTTGCTCTTCAGCCACTCCAGGCACTTCATGAAGTACGCCTCGTTGTCGCCCAGTCCGGTGCGGGGATCGAGGGTGAAGCCGAGCAGCACGTAGCCGCGGGGCTGCAGGACGTCGTCCTCGGTAAGCTGAGCCGAGTCGAAGCGGTTGGTCTCGTGCACCAGGTCGGTGAGCTCGGAGTCCTGGCCGTAGTACTCCCACACCAACTGTGCGGCGCTCGGCGCCACGCGGTGCAGGCCGTCGAACTTGGGCGGCGGCTTCTCGTTGCTGGCGGTCAGCAGGTGGTGGTCGAACCAGCGGCTGCAGGCCGGATGGTAGGGCAGGTTGGCGATGCAATCGCCCTCGAGGACGTCGAAGGTCTTGTCGGTGATCTCCTGCGGATGCACCAGCACGATCTCATCGACCTCGTCGTGACGGGTCATGATCAACGCGCACGCCAATCCGTCCAGGTCTGCTCGGGTCACCAATCGCATCGCGGTCCTCGAAGGATTCCTCCGGTATTCTGGAGAGCCACATTATTCACGTTTCGAGGCAGAAAAGCCAATCCAGGCCGCCTGCGGCGGTATGATTCGGGCGATGAGAATCGGCAGGATCGGAGCAGCGCTGGTGATGATCTTCCTCGCTGCCATCGTCTCGGTGGAATCGGGCCGGGCGACAGGCGAGGAGAGCGCGACGGAGGAGGCCACCGAAGGGACCACAGTGAGCGACGAACCCGGCCCCTACGTGCGCGTGCTGGGCACGGCGCAGGACGGCGGGTTTCCGCACGCGGCGTGCGGCTGCTCGCGCTGCGAGCTGGCGCGCCACGACCCGGCCGTCCGGCGCGGAGTCGCCAGCCTGGGGCTGATCGTTCCGAGCACCGCGGGTGGGCAGGCGGCGAAGGTCTACCTGATCGACGCCACGCCCGACGTGCGGCGGCAGATCGACATGCTGGCCGACGTGCGCGACGCACCGGAAGGCCGGGTCGACCGCGCGCCGGTCGACGGGGTGATGCTCACCCACGCGCACCTGGGCCACTACACCGGCCTGGCGTTCTTCGGCTTCGAGGCGGTCCACACCAACAAGCTGCCGGTGTTCTGCACGCCGGCGATGGCGGAGTTCTTGAGTAGCAACGGCCCGTGGAGCCAGCTGGTTACGATCGGCAACGTCGAGCTTCGGCAGGTCGCTCCCGGGAGTAGCTTCGAGCTCGGCGGGGGAGTACGGGTCGAGCTGCTCCCGGTGCCGCACCGCGACGAATTCGCCGACACCGTGGGCTTCGTGCTGCGTGGACCGCGCCGCAGCCTGCTCTACGTGCCCGATACCGATTCCTGGGACGCCTGGAAGACACCGTTGCCAGACGTGCTGCGCGACGTCGATGTGGCGATCCTCGACGGTTCGTTCTATTCGCTGGACGAGCTCCCGGGGCGAGACATCTCACAGGTCAAGCATCCGCTGATCACCGTCTCGATGGACCTTTTGCAGGCGATCGTCGACGCCGGCGAGACCGAGGTCTACTTCTCCCACATGAATCACACCAACCCGGTGTTGATGCCGGGCAGCACCGAGCGCGACGAGATCGAGAAGCGGGGATTCCACGTGCTCGAGGACGGACAGGAGATCGGTCTTTAGCGAATACGATCCACGCGAGTGCCGTATACTGGGCACTGGCTCGCGAGGACACGATGGGTTTTCTGGATTTTCTTCGCCCCAAGACCAAAGGCACCGAAGTCGACCCGCTCGAGGATCTCGTCCTCGGGCGCATGAAGGTCGGCTTCCTGGTGGACTACGACCTCGCCACCTGGACGGTGACGGCCTACAACCGCTATGACTTCGACGGCGACGCGGTGAAGGAGTGGGAGCTCACCGAGGGCCACAAGAAACGCTATCTCGAACGCTGGGAGGACGACGGCGTGGGGTGGTCGCTGTCGAAAAAGATCCCGATCGGCTCGATCGACGGCGACGTCCGCCGACAGATCATCGACAACGACGACCCGCCGTCGCGCGTGACCTACCAGGGCATCGAGTACTTCCTGGAGTCTTCTTCCGCCGGCTATATGATGTCGGGGGGCGACGGCGCCCGCGAGGAGCTGATCAAATGGGAATTCCTGGGCGAGGAAGGCGACAAGCTGCTCACCATCGAGCAGTGGGGCGAGACCGAGCTCGAGGCCTCGGCGGGAAAGCCGGTGGCCGAGTACCAGTTCGAGAACATCCTTCCCGGAGCGTGAACAGGTGAGACAGATTTCGAGACGGTGGATTCTGGCGACGCTGACCCTGGCGGTCCTGGCCGGGTGCACACCCCCCGATCCCCTGGCGCGGCTGCGTGAGCAACTCGCCCGCTACCCCCAGTACAGCGTCATCCTCCAGGACATGAAGACCTCCGGCAGCTTCTCGACCGACTACTACCACCAGTACCGGGTGGTGAACGGTCAGGACGATCAGGAGGGTGACGTGAGCTTCACCGACGACCTGCTCGACTGGGAACGGGTGGGCAAGAAGCACTATCAGCGCTACGAGCCCTACCTGGGCATGGTGATCCTGTCCAAGGACGAGGATGGCCAGGTGACCGGAGCGCAGTTCCCGCCCGGCTACCAGTACGTCGGCAACGAGCGTTACGGTCGCTGGCGCACGAGCTCCTCGGGCGGCTCGTTCTGGGAGTTCTACGGCAAGTACGCCCTCATGAGCCACATGTTCGGCACCTTCTCGCGGCCGGTCTACCGCGACGACTGGGGCTCCTACCGCACCACCCGCGGCCAGGGCCGGCCCTACTTCGGCAAGAGCCGTGAATTCGGTACCGGCGGCAGCCACACCAAGACCACCAACCCGACGTTCTTCGAGCGCCAGAAAGCGCGTCAGCGGAGCTCGGGCGACCGTTTCTCGAACAAGGTGCGCGACCGCACAAAGCGCAGCTCGATGAGCGGGAGCCGGTCGCGCAGCTCCGGGCGGGGCGGCAAATGATCTCTCTCGACCAGCTCCTCACCGGCCTCGTCTACCTGGGATCGATCTTCGTTCTGTTTCTGGTGGGCAAGCTCGTCTACGACAAGCTCCATCCCTCCTTCGTGCTGCGCGAGGAGCTCTTCGAGCGCGACAACGTGGCCCTTTCGCTGGCGGTGGTGGGCTACTACATGGGGCTGGTGCTGGCGCTCGGCGGTGTGCTCGCCGGGCCGTCGCTGGGCCTCACCGAAGACCTGATTGACATCTTCTTCTACGGCCTGCTGTCGATCGTGCTACTGCAGATCTCGGCCTGGCTCAACGACAAGGTGATCCTCAGCCGCTTCGACAACAAGAAAGAGATCATCACCGATCGCAACGCCGGCACCGGCGCGATCGAGGGCGGCAATCACGTGGCCAACGGCCTGATCATCGCCGGCGCGGTCTCGGGCTATGGCGACCTCGTCACCGCGCTCGCCTTCTGGGGCCTGGGACAGGTGGTGCTGATCGTCGCCGGTCTGCTCTACAGCCGCATGGTGTCGTTTGACGTCCACGACGAGATCGAGCGCGACAACGTGGCGGTGGGTGTCGCCTTCTCCGGTGTGCTGATCGCCATCGGCCACGTGGTGGGAGTGGCGGTCGAGGGCGATTTCATCGGCTGGAGCGAGAACCTCGCCCAGCTCGCCACCTACGCCGCCGTGGGCCTGGTGCTCCTGCCCGTAGTCCGCCTGGTCACCGACAAGCTGCTGCTTCCCGGCGTCAAGCTCAACGACGAGCTGGTGGCCCAGGACGAGCCCAACGTCGGCGCCGGCCTGATCGAGGCCTTCTCCTACGTCGCCGCCGCGTTGCTCATCGGTTGGGCTTTTTGAACGCGCCGGAGACCGGGCTCGGGCGCCGCGCGTGGGTGCTCAAGGCCTGCGTGTTCACCACCGGCCTGGCCGGTATCGTCGCCGAGTACGTCATGGCGACGATGGCCAGCTACCTGCTGGGCGATGCCGTCCTGCACTGGACGCTGATCATCTCCGTAATGCTCTTCGCCATGGGCCTGGGCAGCCGCCTGACCCGCTCGATCCGCGCCAATCTGGCCGACGCCTTCGTCGCCGTCGAGCTGGCCCTGTCGGCGCTGGTCGCCCTGTCGGCCACCCTGGTCTACGTCGCCAGCGTCTGGATCGAGTCGATCGGCCTGGTGATCTACGGTCTGGCGCTCGCCATCGGCGTGCTGATCGGTATGGAGATCCCACTCGCCACCCGTCTCAACGAGGCTCACGAGGAGCTACGGATCAACGTCGCGACGGTGATCGAGAAGGACTACTACGGGGCGCTCCTGGGCGGCGTGCTGTTCGCCTTTCTCGCTCTGCCGCACCTCGGGCTGACCTACACGCCGATCGTGCTCGCGGCGGTGAATTTCGCCGTCGCGGTGGTTTTCTACGTCACCTTCGAGGCCGTCTTCGAGCGCCGGCGGACGCTCCGCGCGCTGGCCGTCGCGACGCCGGTATTTCTGGCGCTGCTGGCCTTCTTCGCAGAGCCCATCACGCTCTTCGGTGAACAGCAGCGTTATCGCGACCGGGTGGTCTTTTCCGAGCAGACCCGCTTCCAGCGCATCGTGCTGACCCGCTGGAAGGACGACCACTGGCTCTACCTCGACGGCAAGGAGCAGTTCTCGAGCTACGACGAGGAGCGCTATCACGAGCCCCTGGTGCACCCGGCCCTGGCGGTGGCGGCTGGACGCTCCCGGGTGCTGCTGCTGGGCGCCGGCGACGGGTTGGCGGCGCGCGACGTCCTCGAGCACCGGCAAGTCGAGCTCGTCAGGCTGGTGGAGCTCGATCCGGTGATGACCGAGCTCGCCCGTACTCACCCGGTGCTCCTGGAGCTCAACGGCGGCGTGCTCGACGATCCACGTGTCGAGGTCGTTCACGGCGACGCCTACGCCTTCCTGCTCGCCGACGACAGCTTCTACGACATCATCATCATCGACCTGCCCGACCCCCGCACGGTGGCCCTGGCGCGCCTCTACAGCCGGCAGTTCTACGAGCTGGCGGCGCGCCACCTCGGTCCCGGGGGCGTGCTCGTCACCCAGGCGACCAGCCCTTTCTTCTCACGCCGCGCTTTCCTCTCGATCCTGGCCACCGTGCGCGCCGCCGGGCTGGTGGCGGTGCCCTACCACAACCACATACCGACCCTGGGGGAGTGGGGCTGGGTGTTGGGAATGAAAGCGGGGGAGGGAGAGCTCGACACAGGCGGCCTGCGCCACCGCCTATCGGCGCTCGACTTCGATGGGCTCGATACCCGTTTCCTGAACCGCGACGCGATGGTCGGCATGCTCCATTTCGGCAAGGGCATGCTCGAGGATTCGGCCGGCGTGGAAGTGAGCGAGGAGCGTGACCTGGCGGTCTTCTACTACTACCGCGACGGCGCCTGGGACCTGTATTGACGAGGCCGGAAGTGGCCGGCCGTGGCTTGGCGGGCCGGGACTACTGCTAGGATTCCGCCCGATGTCCGAAAGCAAACCGCCGCTGTGGGTCCAGCGCCTGTTCAGCTTCCTGCGGCGCGAGAACCTGCACCGCATCCTCATCTTCCTGTTCCTGCTGTCGCTGCTGAGCGCCGCCTCGCTGTGGAGCCTGGAGCCCGACAAGCCGCTGCGGGACTGGATCTGGTGGAGCATCGTGACGCTGACCACGGTCGGCTACGGCGATATCACCCCGACCTCGTCGCTGGGCCGGATCATCGGTGTCGCGCTGATGCTGTGCGGCATCGGCGTGCTCTCCATCTTCACGGCGACGATCGCCAGCTTCTTTCTCGAGCTCAAGCTCAGGAGTCAACGCGGCATGGATCAACTACAGCTCGAAGGCCACTTCATCCTCTGTGAATGGAACCAGCGGGCGCGCGAAGTGCTGCGCGAGCTGCGCCACGACCGCCGCGCGACCGCGCCTATCGTGCTGCTGGCGGATATCGATTCCAAGCCGGTGACGGATGACGACGTGTACTTCATTCGCGGCGACGTCACCGAAGAGAACCTGGAACGCGCCAACGTCGACACAGCAGCGACGGTGATCATCCTCGGCGACGACAAGCTCGATCCGAGCTCGCGCGACGCCAAGGTGGTGCTCTCGACGCTGACCGTCGAGACCCTCAACCGCGACGCGTACACCATCGTCGAGCTGGTGCGAGAGGAGAACGCTCGCCACTGCCGGCGTGCCCACGCCGACGAGATCATCGTCGGCAACGAGTTCTCCAGCCGGCTGATCGCGTCGGCGGCAGTCGACCACGGCATCTCCAAGGTGCTGTCCGAGATCTTGAGCGCCCGCTCCGGTAATGAGCTGCAGAAGGTGGCGCTGAGCGCTTCGCAGACGGGGCAGCCGTTCCTGGAGGTGCTGACCGAGATGAAGCGGGCGAATAGCAGCACCGTGGTGGCCGTACAGCGCGGCAACAAGGTGATGACGAATCCGGCGGCCGATCTGACGCTCGAGGCGGCGGACCTGCTGATCGTCATCGCCGATCCAAGCGCCGGCTGAACCGTCTCCCATGCCCTCGATCTTCCAGCGCCTGGCCGACCTGCTGCGCGGCCGCCTGCCACGATCCGGCTTCACGCCGCGCTGGCGGCCGGCGTCGCCCGCCGGGGCGGGGGGTGGGGCCGCACCGGCCGGCCCCGCCGTCGATCCCGAGCTCGCCAGTCTCTACGCCAACCTGGAGGTGCCCTACGGAGCCGATCTCGAGACCGTGCGCGACGGCTGGAAGCGCCTGGTTCGCAAGTATCATCCGGATCTCCACGGCGCCGATCCGGAGCGCCAGCGCGTGGCCACCGAGCTGGTCAAAGGGCTCAACCAGGCATTCGAGACACTGCGCCGCCGGTTGGAGGCAAACCGCCGGCAAACCCGCTAAGATTCCCGCAACAGATCCATGTGACACAAGGAGGATCGAATCCCATGCCCGAGAACAGTACGTCCGGAGCTTTCGAGAAGGTCAAGGGCTTCCTCGCGGAGCTCGACCTCGAGATCGTCCAGGAAGACGCCGCCGAGGAACTGGTGGTGGTCGAGGACGAGGACAGCGGCATCAAGAACCTGATCATTGACTGCGAAGATCCGATCCTGGTGCTGGAACAGTTGATCATGGAGGTGCCGGCCGACCCCGGTGACTTCTTCCGCCGGCTGCTGCAGATGAACCGCACGCTGGTCCACGGGGCCTTCGCGATCGACGAGAACATCAACTACGTCTTCTTCCGCGACACCCTGCAGCTCGCCAACCTCGACTTCAACGAGCTCGAGGGAACCATCCGTGCGCTGTCCCTGGCGATGGCGGAGTATGCCTCGGAGCTTCTGGATTTCCATCGCGGCTAGGAGGAGACGATCATGGCGAGCATATTCAACAGAATCTTCAAGTGGGGGCAGTCCGAAGCCCATTCCGTGGTGGACAGCCTGGAAGACCCGATCCGCATGACCGAACAGGGCATCCGCGACCTCAAGCAATCCCTGCACGAGGCGATGGCCAGCCTGGCGCAGGTCAAGTCGGTGGCGATCCGGCTCAAGAAGGATTCCGGGGACCAGAAGCGCATCGCCGGCGACTACGAGCGCAAGGCCATGCTGCTGCTCCAGAAAGCGCAATCCGGCACCATGGACCAGGCCGAGGCCGAAGAGCTGGCGAGAACCGCACTGGCCAGGAAGGACAGTGCTGTCGACCGGGCCCAATCGCTGACCAAGGATCACCAGTCCCAGCAAAGCGCGGCCGATGCCCTGCAGACCAAGGTCGAGAAGCTGCAGCGCGATATCGGCAAGTACGAGAACGAGCTGGTGACCCTGCGCGCCCGCGCGCGCACCGCCGAATCGATGAAGAAGGTCAACAAGCAGCTGTCCGGCATCGACAGCTCGTCGACCATCTCGATGCTCGAGCGGATGAAGAACAAGGTGGAGGAGGAGGAGTCCCTGGCCCAGGCCTACGGCGAGATCTCCGACTCGACCTCGTCGATCGACGAGCAGATCGACGAGGCCCTGGCCCTGCCCGAGGAGGCCGAGGGCGCCGACTCGCTGGCCGAGCTCAAGGCCAAGATGGGAATCGAGTAGCGGGGATCATCCGCCGCCGGCCCAGTAGACCTCGACTCCGCCGAAGCCCGAAGATCGCCACCGACGCCAGGCGTCGGTGGCGATCGGCCGCAGCCGGATCGATTCGGCGGATGAGGAGATCTCGATCTCGACCGGTTCATTGCTCGTGGAGAAGAGGTCGAGGCGCAGCTGGTTGCCGTCGCCATCTGTCCATTGCCGTTGGCGGCTTCCATCAGTGAACCGCAGGCCTCGGGCCACGAGCTTCACCGTCAGCTCGCCGGTGCCGCCGACGCGCCGCAACAGGACACGGTCCGAGAATCGAGCTCGCGAGCCGAGCAAGCGATCCGCGCGCTCGACGGCTGGGGAGTAGTGGCTGGAAGGCAGCAACCAGGTGGAGACGGTCCCCGGCAGGCTCCCGGCGAGCACCAGCGCCAGCGCCACCGCTATCAGGCCGGCCGCCACCCAGGAGCGGCGCGAGCCGCGCGTGGTGAGGAGCGCCAGGCCAGCGCCGGCCGCCGGCAGCAAGAGTGCCAGGAGCGGTAGGTGCAGCCGCGGCATTCCGATGGTGAGCACCGGGGGAATCATCCCCGCCGCCAACAAGGCCAGGAGCAGGCTTCGGTAGCGAAGCTCCTTGAGGCCGAGGACCGCGAGCACCAGCAGCGCCAAGTAGGCCGCCAGGGTGGCGAGAGCTGCCCAGCCGGCCAGGGCCGGAGGCACCGGTGGATAGACGGCGTGGAAGAGATGGCGGAGCGGAAACAGGTCCGGTGCCCAGAGCATGCCTAGACGCTCGATGGCGCGGACCAGGGCCGCACCGGGCCGTCGCCGGATTTCTTCCAGCGCCAGACTGGAGCCGGCCGCCCGCCAATCATCGCCCCGGTTCGTGGAGCTCTCCAGAGCGTCGCGCAGGCGCGCCTTGCTCTCCTCGTGCCCCCACGACGAGCCCATCCCCGATGGTACCCAGGGGTTGTTGCCCAGGGCCAGGTTGTAGCCCCCGAGGGTCGACAGGGGCACGAAGCGGTCCTCGTGGGTGATCAGCACGGCCTGCCAGGGTAGGATCACCCCCAGACCGCTGGCGAGGACGATCGCCGGAACGGCGATCCGCCGGCGCCCCGACGCCAGCCACAGCCAGGCGGGCACGACCAGCAGAAACGGCAGCGCCGCCGTGCGGGTGAGGACCGCCAGCCCCAGGGCCAGGCCGGCGACGGCGGCGCCCACGAGGCGGCGCCGTCCGTCCGCCGCCGGCAGACGGACGGTCGCGAGCAGCCCGGCGAGCAGCAGGCAGACGTACGTGGTCTCCGACCACAGGTAGTGCGAGTAGGCGACGAAGGTCGGGTAGAGGGCGTGCAGCCAGGCCGCGGTCCAGGCAGCCCGGTCCGAAGTCAGCTCCCGGGCGAAGCGGTAGACCAGGAACGTGGTCAGCGTCGACATCAGCACCGTCAGCAGCCGCGCCACCGCCACGTTCGGGCCGCCGAGCGTCAGGCCGGCGCCGAGCAGCAGCGGATGGAACGGTGGCCAATGGCCGTGCCCGTAGACCCCGGCCAGTGCCGCCGCCGGCGGCGCCTCGAAGGCGGCCAGCGACGCGGCCGCCTGACGCCATGCGAGGGCGCGCGCGAAGTAGTCGGCCTCGTCGAAGAGCAGCGGCACGTCGGCGCCCACCACCGCGAGGCAAAGCCCCAGGCGGATTGCCAGGGAGACGGCGATCAGCAGCGCGAGGGGCCGGGCGAAGGCCGTCACCGACCGCCTTCGGGGCGGCCCGACAACCGGCCGACGAACCGGCGCCGGGCGCTGCCGCGCGGCAGCAGTCTCTCGGCCACCCTGCCGAGGAAGCTCGCCAACCGCCAGCCACGGCTGGCGTGGATGCGGTCCAGCAGGTCCTGCTGCTCGTCGCCTCGGCGCTCGAGCTCCGCGCGGTCGGCCTCGGCCGCCGCCAGCGAGCGCCGGCTGCCTTCGAGCTCGTCGGCCAACGCGGCGGTTTCGCGCTTCGATGTCTCCAGAGACTCGCGCGCCGCGTCGATCTCGGCGTCGCGCTCGGCGAGCTTGCCCTCGAGCCACTTCTGGCCACGCCGTGCCTCCGCCATCGCGGTCTCCTGCTCGGCCAACTTCTCTTCGAGCCACGCATGGTCGTCTTCCCGCGCCCCGGCCGCCTCTTCCAGCTCCACGATCTTGTGATCGCGGCGGGTGATCTCGGCATCACGTTTCCGGATCTGCTCGCAGCGTCGAACGTTTTCGGTGTCGCGTTTCCGGACCTCCTCGTAGGCGTTGACGAGGTCGGTGTCGCGTTTCCGGATCTCTTCGTAAGCGCTGGCGAGCTCGGCATCGCGGTGCCGGGTGTTTTCGTAAGCGCTGGCGAGCTCGTTGTCGCGGCGCCGGATCTCTTCGTAGGCGCTGGTGAGCTCGTTGTCGCGGCGCCGGATCTCTTGGTCTCGCCGGGCGAGCTCGGCGTCGCGGGACATGACCTGGGCGCCGCGCTTCCGATCCAGCTCGATGAGACCCTGCGCCAGCTCTCCGGCGATGGTCGCGAGGTTGGTGAGACGCCGCCGATAGATCTCCTCGTGGCGGGCGACTACGCGGGCCACGAGCCGCCGGCGAATCTCGGGATCGTTGGCGTCGTGAGCCAGTGAGCCGGGGCGAACCCGATAGTCGAACCCGGTCTCGGCGAGGTGGTGGAATCGCCATCCCCGCTCACAGCCGGCGACCCACAGCTCCCAGTCCTCCCACGGGGTCATCCCCGGATCGTAGCCACCGGCCGTGGCCCACAGGTCCTTGCGGAAGACCGCACAGGCGTCGATGTAGTTCATCACCAGGAGACGGTCAGGATCGAAGTCCCCCAGCTCCACCACACCGGAACGGGCCCCGAAATCCCGGCGGTCGCTGTAGACCACCCCGACCTCGGGCCGGGCGTCGAGGATTCCGGCCGCGGCCGAGACGAAGCCCGCACGCAGGCGGTTGTCGGCGTCGAGGGGCAGCACGTAGGCTCCCCGCGCCAGCTCGATGCCGGTGTTGCGCGCCGCCGCCAGGCCCTGGTTCTCCTGGGTGACGACGTTGTAGCCGGCGCCGCGCAACACCTCCAGGATCTCGAGCGTCGCGGGCTGGCTGGAACCGTCGTCGACAATGATCATCTCACTGCCGGGAGCACAGCGCTCGACGCTCGCCACCGCCTCGACCAGGAAATGGCCGTGATCGAAGCACGGCAGGACGACCGACACGGTGGGCGGATCGTCGGGCACGCCGGCCAGGCAGCCGGGATCGCGCCATCTGCCGGCGCTCGACAGGTCGGCCTCGTCGTCGAGCTCCGCGAGCAGCTCGACGCACTCCGGTGAGGTCGCCGCCACCAGGCCGATCAGCGGGTCCGTGCCTTCGAGCGTGGCGAACATCCCTTCGTCGTCGAAGACGTCCTCCAGAGCCGCGGGATCGAGCCCCAGGCCCAGCTTGTCGCGCAAGAGGTCGGCGAAGGTGCCGGGGTCGTGCACCAACGCGTTGGTGCTGACGAGCGCGGCCCGGTCCCGGTGCCGGCGGTGGAAGTCCAGCAGGCGTCGGTTGTAGGTGCGCCAGATGGAGTAGGCGTACTCGGGGTGGCGGAGGAAGACGTCGGCGCCCAGGCGCTGCATCGAGTCGGCGACGTCCCAGGGATAGCGGTAGAGCAAGACGTAGCGCGCTTCGCCGCCGGAGGCGCGATCCCAGAAATCCAGCAACAGGGTGGTTCTGGGATCTTTCCACCCCCAGTATCGATCGCCCGTGGCGGATGCCGCGATCAGCTCGCGAGCGTCGTCGAGACGTTCGTCGAGGCTTCCGAGGTCCAGCTGTTCGGATTCCGTCCATCCCCAATCGGGGTGGCCGCCGTCATCGCCCGGCGTGGCGCCCTCGAGCAGGCGGCGATTGAGCTCGAGGAAGCCGGTATCCTCGAAATAGCCGTGGCGATTGTTGGCGTCCGGCGGCACCATCTCGGCGCCCATCTCGACGCCCATCTCGCGCAACCACGAGGCCACCAGCGAGGTGCCGGAACGGTGCATGCCGGCGACGATGACCGGTGCCCGGGTATCGCTGACTGGAATGGAGGGCGACACCCTCCCTGGCTCCGCGATCGGCCGACTAGAGGCCATCGGGATTGCCCGTCTCCGCCGCGGGGCTCTCCGGCTCGCTCGGGTCGCGCTGCAGTTTCGGCTTCGATGGAAAGACCGGGGTGAAGCGCTCCCGCACGCTCGCCATCGAGATGCTCTCGACGTAATACCAGTAGGTCTCGTAGGGATCGATGGTGTCGTCCACGAACCGGTAGTCGGTCGGCTCGTCGGTGGTGCCGGCGCCCGGGATGGGCTCCTCGGTGATGCGTTCGAACGGCCCTTCCTCGCTCGGGCCGCGGTAGACGTCATAGCCGAAATTGTCCAGCTCGCTGGCGGTGGTCCACTTGATCGTGTTCCTGTAGGCCTCGTTGTTTTCCGCCGGCGCATCCTGTCCGGATTCGGCTTCACCACCGACCGGCTCAGGTGCCGGCTCCGGCCGCGACTCGATAGCAGTTCCGCTGCAAGCGAGCGTGATGACTGCGATCAGGGCGATAGGAAGAGAGCGTTTCGACATCTGGCATGAGCTCCGGGAATCAAGGCAGGTAACCCAGTGAACGGAGCATATCGCGGGTTTCGGTCGAGAGGTCGCCGGGCAGGGCCGAAATGTCGTCCAGGGACCGGACCAGCTCGCTGAACCGGGCCGCGGCCTCGGAGTCCGCGGAAAAGGTACTCTCGCCGTCGAGGCCGCCGGCTCCCGCTCGCCGGCCGAGATGGAAGCTCTCGCCCGCGCCGTCGCGATAGTAGACCCACTTCTCGCCGCCCCTCAAGAAAGCCACTCCACGTCTCTCGGGCGCGTCTTGGTAGCGGCGGCGCACGACGATGCGGCCACCGCTCGGCTCCAGCGAAGCGCCAGAGAGCGCCGGGGCCAGGGAGCGTCCTCGCGAGCCGGCAGGTGAGCTCAGCCCGAAGAACTCGGCGACGGTCGGAGCGACGTCCAGGGTCTCGGCCGGGGATTCGACCTGCCGGCCCTGCCGCTGGCCCGGCAGGCGGAGGATCAGCGGCACCTTGATGATCGGCTCCAGCAACCACTCGCCGTGCCCCCAGTGATTCAGCTCCCCGAGGGCCTGGCCGTGGTCGCCCACGATCACGACCAGCGTGGATTGCGTCAGTCCGGATTCCTCGAGATAGGCGAACAACCGGCCGAGCTCGGAGTCGAGGTAGGCCACCTCGGCGTCGTAGAGGTTCGAAACGTGCTCGCGATCCGCGGGAGACAGCTCGAGCTCCGGGTCGTTGAGGGACGCGACCAGGCGGCCGTCGATGCTCTCGGGGAACGGACCGTCGTAGTCGCCGGCGAAGGCTTCCGCCAGGTTCGCCGGTGGGGTATAGGGCTCGTGGGTGTCGAAGTAGTGCAGCCAGAGGGCGAAGGGCCGGCTACCACGGGCGGCGAGCAACTCGAGCGCCCGATCCGTGACGGTGCTCGCCGGCAGTTGATGGAAGTTCTTTTCCAGGTCGTCATCCAGAACCCGGGCGAATCCCAGGCCCTGGAGGAAGCGCTCTTCCAGCACGCCCGAGGAAACCACCGCCGCCGTTTCAAGCCCCACCTCCCGTAGCAGGTCGAACGTAGAGACCAGGTCCGAGGCCGGCAGGACCCCGTTCTGCATCACCCCGTGCTGATCCGGAGCCAGGCCGGTGAGAATCGTCAGGTGCGAGGGCAGGGTGGTCGGCATCGAGCAGGTGACATCGCGGAATACAGTCGATCGAGCGGCGAAGGCGTCGAGGTGTGGAGACGTCGGCCGCGGGTAACCGTAGGCGCCGAGCCGGTCGGCGCGCAGAGTATCGAGAGTGATGAGCAGGAAGTTGCTCGGTGTCGTGGTGGTGGGGCCGCAGCTGAGAGCCGCGCCGGCGAGAGCGGTGAGGAGAAGCAGCCGAGCGTCGTGGAGCTTCATGTCGAGGGCCGTGGCTCGGCCGCCGGGCTCGGGCGGCTGGCCTCGACGCAGAAGTACAGCAGGACGGCGGCCACGCCGAGGCTGGCGGCGAGGTAGAAGGCCCTCCCCTCGTCTAAGACCTCGGGCAGGAAGTTGGTCAGCACCGCGAAACCGAGCAACGCCGCGAGCCGCGCCCTTCGCAAGGCTGCGAAGGGCGTCAGCACGACCAACCAGACATAGTCGTAGCTCGACAGCGGCAGGCCAGCGAACAGCAGGGGCGCCGTCATGGCCAGGGTCTCCCAGGCCTCACGCTGCTGCTGCAGCGCCCAGATCAGCCACAGCAGCGCCACCAGGATGCCAGCCACCCATCCGAGCCGCCGCCAACCGCGGTCGGTAGCGGCGCTTTGCGCGTCCTCCTCGGCCGGAGGAGGCGCCAGGATGCTGCCGTCGAGCCCGGCCGAGGCGACCACGCCGAGCCCCATATGATTCCACGGCGGCGTCCCGGCATGGGTCCGGGTGTTGTCGAAGAAGTCGCCGTAGACCCCGGGGCCGTATGCGAGGCTCGGAAGCGCGAGCCCGACCACCAGCGTGGCGGCGAAGCCCAGCGCGATCGAGCCCGCGACCCGCCTCCTCCCGCGATGCCAGGCTGCCCAGGCCCACAGAGCCAGGCCGACGAAGAACACAATCGGAAAGAGCCTCAGCAAGCCGCTCGCCGCCAACAGGCTCGAGCCTGCGGCGAAGCGCCGGCGCCTCAGCAGGGCCAGCCCAGCGCACAGAGCGAAGAGCCAGAAATACCTGCCCAGGCTGCCGCCGGTCCACGAGAATCCCCAGGAATCTCCGAATCCGATCAGAAGCGCAGCGGCGGCCCCCGTCACCGGGCCGAACGCGCGCCACAGGCACCAGATCGAGCCGGCGATCGCAACGACGTCGAGCAGCGAGAGCAGCAGGAGGGAGCGCGGGCCGGCCGGCAGCGGTCGCTGCAATGTCTCGAGGAGCAGCGTTTGCAGAGGAGTCGCGTTGTAGCCATGGTCGCGCAGCGCACGGTGCAGCCGACGGATCGAGAAGAGGCGGCGCACATCGTCCAGATCACTGCCGAAGGACTGCCAGCGGTCGTCGGAGAGCTCCGCCCGGCAGGTTCCGTCCGGGCCGGCCGTCCAGGTTCCCGGGTAAAGGCGATAGTCGTCGAGATCTCGCACCTTGGCACGGTCGACCAGGAAGCCGCGCCCCTGCTGCCGCTCCCAGGCGGCGGTGCAGCGGTAGAGCTCACGATATCCCAGTTCCTGGAAATACTTCGAGCCCAGCTGGTAGTGCGCCAGGTCCCAGGCGTGCAGCCAGCGGCCGTCCCCGCGCAGCGTGCCCAGGCGCAGCCAGCCCGCCATCCCCAGGGCGACGATCGCCAGGCAGATCACCGTCCGCCGTCGGCCCGGCGCCCCATGGGCCAGGAGCAGCAGGGGGATGGCGGCCAGGCCGAGGCCCAGCATGATCCGGCTCACCAGCCTCTCGGTCTCGATCACTGCCTGGGCGGCTTCTTTGTGCGTCGGCGGGTCCACCGGGCTCAGCACCCGCGGGAAGGGGCTCGGCGATCGCCGGAAGACCATCACCTCTCCCACGGCCCCGCGCCCGCGTCCCGGAGCGACGGAGAGCTTCACGAACCGCGCCGTCAGACCGAGCTCGGACGCGGCGTAGACTTCCATCGGCCCCGAGCTGCCGCCATGCGCCAGGTCGACGCCTCCGTAGGATTCCCCGTCGGCCGAGATCTCGACCTGGATCGAGTCCTCGGCCGCCAGGAGCTGGATCGCCTCGATCGGCGTCGGGCTTCCCAGGTCGAAGCGCAGGGAGGTGGCGGGACCGAGGAAGATGGTCGCGGCGTAGTCGTCGATCGGCGAGTCCGGGGCCGGAGCGGCGCCGTCGACCAGGCGCTGCTCGCGTACCACGGAGTAGCCGTCGGCCATGGTGGCCAGGGTGAGCAAATTGCCCGACGGGCCTTGCCCACAACCGGCGGCTGCCAGGCCGAGGACGAGCGCGGCGACGAGAATCGAGCGCGCTGGAGCCGCGTTCAAAGAGGAGCCCACGCGCCGTCAACGCCCGGCGGCGTTCGTCTTGGGTGCGGATCCCTGGCGGACACGAAGAACAAGTCTTCCTCGTCCGCGGCGTCGAGCGGTGCGGCCGCCAGCGGCGCGGCCGACAGAATCGCGCCCAGCAGACAGGCGTGACGGAGATCTCGGAGCGCGGGCTTCATCTCGTGCGCGATCCTATCCCAAGGCCGTTGCGGACTCGAGACCCGTGCTCGAACGGGTCTCCAAGCGAGATCGGCAGCGAGCGGTCGGTGAGCTGGACGATGGGGAAGGGGAGACCGCCACCGGTGAGGCCGCCGTCGAGCTCTCACTCCGCGCCTCCCAGGCCGACCTCCACGGGGTCCGGGGAGCCGCCGTCGAGGCGGCCGAAAGCTCGTTGTGGCTGATCCGGACGATGGGCAGCCGTCAAGCGAGTTTTGACATCGGTACCACTTGATGATACTAAAGAAAGGGACTACCTGAAGGGGTCAATATGATGGTACCACAGAAGGTCCAGCTGGCAGAGCCCGATCTCGAGTTCATCGACAGCGCCTGCAGAGTCCTGGGCTTCAAGAGCAAGAGCGAGTACATGCGCACCGCGATCCAGGAAAAAATCCTGGTCGATAAGCGCAAGCTGCGGGAGATCCGACGCCGCCGGGCGATGGCGGCCTATGGCGACGACTTCGACGTTGCCTTCGAATCGATCGAGGCCGAGGATTTTGAAGACCGGTGACATCTACCTGGTGAATCTCGATCCGACGGTCGGCGACGAGAAGAGAAAGACACGGCCGGTCGTAGTGCTCAACGCGGGCGACCGCGCGAGTCTCCGTCTGGCCATCGTGGTGCCGATCACAGGTTGGCAGCGGCGCTGGGAAGAACATCCCTTTTTTCTGACCATCGCCCCCGAGCCCCGCCATGGGCTGCGCAAGAAATCAGCGGTCGACTGCTACCAGGTCCGGGCGCTGAGCCACCGGCGGTTCATCAAACGACTCGGCGCCTTGTCCGAGCAGGAAATGGGTCACATCAAGACCGCGGTCGCCCTGGTCCTCGACATCGAGCCCGTTCACTGTTCCTGACCACCGTCTCGCCCCTTCGGCGACCCGTGGTTCAACGCCCGGCGGCGTCCGCCGCCGGACCCGGGTCGAGCCGTAGCGCGCCGATCGCGTCGACGCCGGCCTCTTCGTCCCAGGCGTAGACCCGAACTGTCTCCGGCGTGCCGTCGCCGGAGTAGCTGGCCGCGAACGTCTCACCGACGTCGAGAGTGTCGCTGCGCAGCACCTCCCCGGCAACGTCCAGCCAGTCGACGATCGCCCTACCCGCGAACGCTGGCAGGTCCAGAGCGGCCGTGACGGCCGGAGTCTCGCCACCGACCAGCGCCGTCAGCTCGACGATGCCTGCCGGCAGCGCCAACGGCACCGCCGGGTCGCCCAGCAGGTTGTAGGTCTCCACCAGGGTCCGGTTGCCGATTGTCTTCTTGGCCCGCTGGATGGCGATGCCGATCGGCGTGCCGGGGATCAGCAGCTCGTCGAGCAGGGCCTCGCTGAAGCGCGGCGACGGGCTGTTGCGCCAGGAGGCGCCCAGCACGGCGACGGCGCCGCGGTCGGCCACCCGCAGGAACTTCTCGCCGATCGAGTCGGCATTGGGGTGATCGAAGGGCGCCGAAAAGCAGGTCATGCTGAGGACCACCGGCAGCCGGCCGTGGGGCTCGAGCGCGTCGATGTGCTCGAGGGTGAAGAGGTCGTGGTTCTTCCGGTAGTCGGGCGGGCCGGTACGCCAGATGTGGCGGCCACCGTGACCGTAGAAGTGCACCAGGCTGGTGCCGCGGTCGAAGGCCGCCTGGAGATCCACCTGGTGCCGTTCGTTGTCGCGGTCGGCGGCCTGGGGATAGACCTTCAGCGAGCCGAATCCACGCCCTTCGAGCACCGTGGCGAGGGCGTCGCTGCGCTGCTGGAACGACTTATGGTCGTTGGTGATCCACAGCACGTCACGCCGCCACGGTCCGACCGGGGGATTGGCGGCGTACGAGATCGTCTTGGCGACGATCGAGCGCACCTCCTCGGGCTCGGTGACCGGAAACCGGCCGATCGCGAGATCGGGGATGTGATTCTCGCCGTCGACAGACACGAAGTAGTTGTCGCTCGCCGAGTGGCCGTGGCCGGTGTGGTAGTTCCAGGTCGGGATCAGGTTGCGCTGGTTGGCGTCTCCCGGCACCACCGGGGTGTCCCGGGCCACGAAGCGATCGCCGTCGAACAACTGCTTCTGAGTCCAGTTCGCGTAGTTGGCGTCGTCGACCGTGTCGTGCTTGGAGTCCCAGCTGGCGTCGCCCACCAGGAGCACGAAGAGCGGAGCCGGCCGGCGCCAGCGGTGATAGGCGTGGGCGATGAAGTCGTGGATGGCTCGCGGGTGGAGAACGCCGTGGTTGAGCTCGTCGTAGATGTCCTGGACGTCGACCACCTCGACGTCCAGGCCGCGCTCACGGTGGAACTCGGCCAGCGGCTCGAGCTCGGCTCGCAGCCGTTGGTGGACGATCATCAGATAATCGGCCCGGCGGTCGGTAGCGAGGAGGTCCGACGGGCGATCCGGTTCGATACGCCCGGGCTCGAGCAAACGATCGGATTCAGCGGCCAGGTACCAGGCGTCGGCCGTGGTGGATTCGAACCGCAGGCCTTCGGTCGACGCGGCAGGCCCGATGCGATCGCCGTTGCTGGCGTAGACCACCGGCATGCCGCCACCAGCGGGCGCGCCCAGCTCGACGACGCTGCCGTCGGCCGGCTCGGTGGGCTCGAAGCGCCGCATACCGGAGCCCCAGGCCCCTGAGCTGGGGAAGGCGATCTCGATCCAGTTGAGGGCCAGGGCATCGACGATCGGGTCGTCGGAGCCTACCGGAATGCGCTTGGGCACCCGCATTTCCAACCGGTGGGGGCCACCGCCGAGGCGAGTCGCCGAGATCTCGAGCTTTTCCGTGTGGAGGTCGCGGCCGGCCCATTCGGCTCGTCCGATCGGCTCGCCGTCGAGCGATATTTCGACCACGTGATCGGGGAAGTCTGGAATCGGCCGGCGCTGCAGAGACAAGCCCCTGAAATGCGCGCGCAGGATCACCGGCCCACCCGTGGGGGCGACGTCATCGAGGTTGAGCTCCACCGAAAACGGTTGCCGGTCGATGTGGGTGAGCTTGGCCCAGTACCAGGCCTCGCTGTTGTCGGTACGCCGGATCTCGTTGCCGCTCAGGCGCAGCAGCAGCTCTTCACGTTCGAGATGGAGGTTCCGGCGCAGGGGCAGGCGAGGAGTATCTGTCACGGCCGCTCCGGTGCGCGGGGTCATCCGGGCGCCGGTCTCCGCATCGAGGCGCAAGCGGTAGACGTTGAAGCGACTGTGCTCGTGAAAGTAGGCGTCTTCGCCCACCAGGTGTTCGGCCACCAGCTCCAGGTAGTCGCCGGCCGAGAAGACGCCGTCGCCGCCGTCTTCGATCCAGATGGGCACCGGATCCCCCAGGTTCGTGAGCGCCAGGCCGGCGCTCGGGAGCTCTGACTGGTCGAGGCCAGCGGCTACCAGGGCGGCGTGATCGACGCGATAGGCGCCTGGCGCCTCGGTGTAGATGCGAAACGCCGTCTGCCCGGCGGAGAGCGGCGCCGCGGCCAGCAAGGCAACCACCAGAGCCCAGGAAAGTCTGGTGAAATCACGCAGTGGATTCATCTCGGAGCGGAGCATATCGTGCTTCCGGCTCGGCGCGCCGGCCGATGGTCGAGAGCGAGTGGGAGGAGCGTTCAGGAGCCTGGCGGAGCCGGCGTTTTCCCCTGGCGGTAGCGGGCCAGGTTCTCCTCGAGCCGCGTCGCGAAATCGTCGTGGCCGGCGGCTCTCGCCCTGGTGATCGCCTCCAGCTGCCAGCGGATCGCCTCGTCGTGGAGCCCGGCCGCGGCATTGGCCATCGCCAGGGTCTCGAGGTAGCGGAGGTTGGAGGAGGCGGCGAGCAGATCGTCGGCTGCCTCGAGTGCCGCCGCGCCGTCGCGGACGGACTCGTCTGGGCACGTGGCAAGCAGGCGGGCCAGCGCGTCGGCGATGCGCAGATCTCCGGGGTGAGCGGTCCGCGCCGCCCGCAGCGACTGCCGGGCCTCTGGCCAGCGGCCGAGCTGCTCCAGGCAGCGCACCCTGGCCAGGCGCACGTCGGCGAGGCTCGGATCGATCTCGAGAGTCCGTTCGAAGGGCTTCAGCGCGTCTTCGCACCGACCGCTCTGCATCAGGATATTGGCCAGGCTCCAATGGGCGTTGCGGTAGCGTGGATTGGCCGCGATCGCGGCCTGGAAGTGGCCGATGGCCTCCTCGCCGGCGCCGCGCTGATTCGCCAGCGAGCCCAGGTTGTAGTGCGCCATGGCGTTGCCGGGCTGGCGCTGGACGACTTCTTCGAATGCGTCGGCTGCTCCCGCCGCGTCACCCATGGCGCCGAGCGCCGAGCCGAGGTTGAGGCGCGCGGAGACATTGTCCGGATCCGTTTCGACGGCCTCGCGCAGGCGCTCGGCCGCTTCGGCGAAACGCCGCGCCTGAAACAGCTCGACGCCCTGCTGCTCGAGCCTTCGGCTGTCCCTGGCGAGGCCGCTCAGGGCGCTCAGCAGGGGATCGGCGAGCGCCACCTGCTCGTCTCCGCGCAGTTTCAGGTGAGCCTCGGCGCGCTCCACGTCACCCAGCGCACGGTACGCCTGGGCCAGCGGATAGTGGATCCGCGACGCCTCGGGCTGCAGCGCCAGGGCCTGCTCGTAGCGACGCACGGCTTCCTCGTGGTCCTGCCGCTGGGCGGCGATCTGGCCGAGCAGGAACAACGCCGGAGCACATGAAGGGTCGAGGCCGAGGGCGCTCGTCAGGTAGGGCTCGGCGTCGTCGGCAAGGTTCCGCTCCACCAGCAACCGCCCCAGCCACACCAGGGTCGGCACGTCGGTCCCCTGGAGGGCGAGCGTTTCCTCGAAGCTGGCGACGGCGGCCTCGGTCTCGCCGCGCCGGCGACGGACGTGGCCGAGGAAATAGGGCCATTGGGGATCCTCGGGAAGCAACTGCCGGGCGTTCGTGTAGGGCGCCTCCGCGTACTCGTAAAGCGACCAGCCGTGATAGAGGTTCCCCAGGGCGCCGTACGCCTGGCCCAGCTCGGAGTCCGGCGCCTGTCGCCTTCGAGCTCTCTCGATCGCCTCCGTGGCTCGCTCGATCTGGTCGCGGGCCGTCGGGGCCAGGGACTCCAGAGGGGGTTGTCCGAGCTCGAGCAGGGAAGGCGCCGGCCGCTCGGCGCGGCGCTCCGCGCCGGTCGCCTCGGAAGCCGGACGATCCCGCTCGGCCGGCTGGCAGGCGGCGAGGCTCAGGGCGCACAGTGTCAGGCTCAGCAGTGTCAGGCTCAGCAGTGTCAGGCTCAGCAGTGCCCGGCTCATTCCGCAATCTCCGTCCCGCTGCCTTCGCGCAGGGTGTGGTAGCTGCCGGCCGCGAGCCCGCGCCAGGCTTCGCGCAGACCGCTCGGCCAGACCACCGTCACACTCTCCGGGGCCTCCGCCCCGAGGCCGACCAGTACCCGCGGGTCGTTGGCCGAGCAATAGCTGCCGTCGCGGCGCGAGCGGCGCGACACGGTGCGACCACCGTCGGTGGTGACCGCGACCCGGACGGCGAGCGGATCGCGGCGGCCGGCGGCGTCGATCAGCCGCAGCCCGAGCCAGCGGTTGGCCGCGCCGACCTGGTTGAGCAACAGGCGCGCCGGGCCGTTGTTGTTGACCACCAGCACGTCGGTATCGCCGTCGTTGTCGAGGTCGCCGAAGGCGGCGCCGCGGCTCACCTCGGAGCGTTCGCCCAGCGCCTCGAGCTCGACGAAGCGTTCGCCGCCCAGGTTGCGGAAGAGCTGATTGGGCTGGTGCAGCGGATAGGGGTCGCCGGCGCGCGCCAGCTCCAGGTCGGTCTTGACCGCGCCGTTGGCCACCAGCAGGTCGGGCCAGCCGTCGTTGTCGAAATCGAGCCATGCGGTGCCGAAGGAGGTATAGCGCAGGCTCGGCGAGGCCAGGTCGAAGGCGATCGTCGAGTCCTGGTACTGCCCGTCTCCCAGGTTGCGATAGAGGGTGTTGCTCTCGCCCACCAGGTGGGTCAGGAAGAGATCGTCGTCACCGTCGCCGTCGAAGTCGGCGGCGTCGACCCCCATGCTGCCTTCGACGCCGCCGCTGCCGTTGACCGCGCAGCCTCTCGGCAGCGCTTCCTCGCGAAAGGTGACTCGGCCGTCCGCGACGCCGCCCTGGTTGATCCACAGCAGGTTTTCCACCGCGTCGTTGGCGACGTAGAGATCCACCCAGCCGTCGCCGTCGAAGTCGCTCGCCACCGCGCCGAGGGTGTTGCCGAAGGCGGCGGCCAGCCCGGCGGCGGCGGTTACGTCCTCGAAGGTGACGGCTCCGTTCTTGCCGGGGCCGCGGTTGCGCAGCAGACGATCGGGCGCCGGCCGGAAGGACAGCGGACTGCAGTAGTCGGCGACCGAGGTCTCTTCGTAGCACACCTTGTGCGTGGCGTCGCTGAAGTCGACGTAGTTGCCGACGAAGAGGTCGAGCCAACCGTCGCGGTCGAAGTCGAGGAAGGTGGCGGCGGTCGACCAGCGGGTGTCGTCGACGCCCGCGGCGGCGGTGACGTCGGAGAACCCGACGGTACCGTCGGCGCCGGGGCCGTCGTTGCGCCACAGCTGGTTGGAGCCGAGGTTGGTGACGTAGATGTCGGGCCAACCGTCGTTGTCGACGTCCCCGACCGCCACCCCCATGCCGTACCCCGGCGCCGCGATGCCGGCTTCCGCCGTGACGTCGACGAAACGCGGTAGCGTGCCGGCCTCCAGGTCGTTGCGGTAGAGGCGGTCACCGAGAGGCGAGCGCGGAGGGAACCTGGCGTCGGCGAGGGTTTTCCCCTGGCCGAGCATGGCGCCCTGGGGCAGGTAGACGTCGAGGTCGCCGTCGTTGTCGAAATCCAGCAGCGCGCCGCCCGGGCCCATCATCTCGGCGATGTAGAGCTCACCCGACATGCCGTTGAAGTGTATGAAGTCGAGGCCCGTCTCGCCCGCTGCCTCGGTGAACGGTGTCGCGGTCTCCGGTCCCAGGGCCGAATCGACTTGCGGCACCGAGGCCGGTGGTGTGCTCGGGCTCGTCTCGCCGCCACAGCCGGCCGAGAAGAGAGGCCAAACGAGGGCGGAAGTCAAGAGGCCGCGAATCCATACGCGGGCCGTTGCGGGGCGCTGCACGGCCGCATCATACCTTCAACAGGCTCGAAGCCTCGGCGCAAAGTCTGACCCTCCGGTGAGATTTCATCGGAGACAGGCGCCGGGGCCGGGGACGCGTCAGCGCCCCCGGCGGCGGTTGACCGTCAGGCCTATTCGACCGCGAAGCTCTGGAGCTCCACAGGCACCTGTTCGAAGGTGATCGAGGCGCTGTCGAGTGTTCCGGTGTCGCCCGAACCCGCGTCACCGACGCAGACCATCCAAGCACCGGCGGCTGCCGGGCCGACGTAGTCGCTCAGATCGTCGTCGGTCCCGGGGAATCCGAGACCCTGGTTGACGTCGTGCGCGCAGATTCCGTCGCCGGTGCAGATGATGCCACCGGGCACACCCATGTCCTCGGAGGGCGGGTTGCCGGTGCCTTCTTCGGTGTAGGTGACGGTGGCGCCCGTCCAGTCGTCGGAGTCGCCGCAACAACCCAGGCCGTCGTCCGCCGTTTCCGAGAAGGCGGCGCGGCTCTGGATCCGCTTGACCAGGCCCCCGGGATTGATGACCTTGATCACCAGGTCACCGACCCAGGTGTGGGTGACGGCGATGTCGAAGACCGGCGGGGTCTTGAGCACGTCGGGGCAGCCCGCGTCGATGGTGTAGGTGCAGGTGAGGCAGGCCATCGAGCCGGTCGTGCCGTCGTAGGCGTCGTCGGGGATGGCGACCGGGCCGCCCGTACAGGCGACCACGGCGGGGTTGGACGGACAGGTGGCGAAAGCAGGGGCGGCGAGGAGGGCCGCGGCGGCGATCAGCAAGGCGATGCGTAGTCGAGTCATGAGAATCTCCAGTCGAGTTAAAAAGAACGTCCTTCGGTTTCTTGTTACGCGGTCATGTCAAGTCGGCCGGGCGGCTTTGGGTGGCGGCGCCCTTCCGGGATCCGCGAGGCCGGCGGCCGAGGCTGCCGCGCCCCCGGCCAGCGCCGGTGAGATCCCGAGAACGAGACTCAAGAACCGTGCGCGAGGCGAGCAGCGGATGATCTTGGATAGCAGGTCTTGCGGCACTGATTCAGTACACTTCGCCCGGGGGGTACCCGCGAGATGAGGCATCGTCGCGCCGTGAGCTCGTCGATGCCGGTATATTCGAGGAACTTGCGAACCTTAACACAAGCCCCGAGTGGCGTCTAACGGAAACGCCACACGAAGGAGCGCCCGCATGGATCTATGTTTCTGGTCAGAACACGCGTCGAGGAAGCGGGGGAGATCGACGTGACGGAGAGATCGCGCCGCCCCGCCGGCCGGGCCATCTTCACCGGCCTGCTCTGGCTCGCCGGCCTGGCGGCCGCGGGCGCGGAAAGCGTCGAGTTGCCGGCCGAGCTGGCCGTCGACACGAACGCGCTGGTGCTCGAGCTGTGGAATGCCCAGGTGGACGTGCTGTTCGACGGCGAGCCTGCGCCGTTGCTGCGGGCGTCCGCCACCGGCACGGACGGGGAGTCGATCGAGGTTCTCGAGCTGTCGGAAGAAAGCGGCACCCTGACGATCCGCAGGCCCCCCGGCGTCGACGACAAGGGGCCGCCGTGGAAAGTCGAAGTGGTTCTGAATCCGGCGCAGCGCCTGCGCCTCGCGGGGCGCGACGTGGTGTCGAGCATCGAAGATCCGAGGCCCCAGCCGGGTGAGCGCTCCGATTCGAATCGCCTGAAGGGTGGCGGGGAACGGAGAACCGGCGACGACGCGGGACCGAGGTCCATCGCCGAGCTCTCGCTCGCGCACTCCCAGGCGGACATCCAGGGGCTCCGTAGCGTCACGGTACAAGCGACCGAGAGCTCACTGTGGCTGACCCGGACGTCGGGACCGTTGGAGCTCGATCTCGAAGGCGGATCCGTCGAGTCCATCGGCCATCGGGGGCCGGCGGAGCTCACCTCGATCGATGCCGGCGTGATCCTTGGCGGCCTCCGGGGGGGCGTGACCGCGGAGCTGGAAGGCGGCAGCCTGGAGATTCAGGACGGCGCCGGAGCCGTGACCGTCTCGATGACGGATGCTCTGCTGGTCGCAGAGGGCAGAACGGGCCAGATCGAGGTCGAGGGCGAGGCCGCCGTGATCGAGGCGCGCGCTTCCCGAGGCAACGCGCCGGTGCAGATCGAGGGAGCCGATCTGCAGGTGATTCTCGACCAGATCCGTGGGCGCGTCGCCGTCACTCTCGAGGGCGGCAGCCTGGAAGCGACGGCACTGTCCGCGAGGCTCGAGCTGTCGGGAGAGCAGGGCGCTGTGTTCGAGCTCTCGGACCTCGCTGGCCACGTGGAGCTCGAGCTCGCCGGCGCGTCTGAGGCGCGCTTCAGCGGAGCCGTCAGATTGGAGGCCGAGGTCACCGAGTCGACTCTGTGGCTGGAACAGGTCCAGCAGGCGGCGCTCGCCGGCGTCTCGGCCGAGATCCACGCCAGCGGCATCCAGCACCTGGCGGAGCTCGAGGTGAGCGACTCGGAGCTCGAGCTCGATCTGACCGACGTCGTCAACAACCTGTCATTTCAGCTCAGCGGCGCCAGCCGAGGGTGGGTGGGGCTGCCGACGCCATGCATCGTCCAGCACGCCGCTCCCGAGGCCAGCCTCGATTCGGGCGTCGAGGTCACCGGCTGCGACCTCCGCAATTCCGGCCAGCCGATCGGGTCGGCACGCTCACACCTGATCTACGGTGCCCGGCGCCCGGTGACGCTGACCCTCGCCGTCGACGAAGAGGTCGAGCTCGAGATCGAGGGCCGGCCCTGATCGCCGGGGGGACTCTCAGAGAGACGCCAATCGCCGCGTCACCGCCTCGACGAAGCCCTCGATGTCGAGCGGCTTGGTGAAGAACTGCTCAATGCCCAAACGCGCCGCCTGCTTCTTGTACTGAGGATCCTGGATGGCCGTGAGCATGAAGATCGGCACCTTGACGCCCTGCCGCTTCAGGTAGTCGGCGACCTGAAAACCGTCCATCTGGGGCATCTTGAAGTCCAGGCAGAGCAGATCGGGCTCCTTGGCGAGCAGGATCTGGATGCCCTCGGCGCCGTCGCGCGCGGTGACCACCGAAAAACCGGCCTGGTTCAGGTGCACGCCGACGATCTTGACCATGGTGGAGTCGTCGTCCACCAGCAGCACCGTCTTGATGCGGTCGCTCTGCGGCAGGTAGGCGAGCACCTCGCCGACGTTCTGAAACCGGTCCTCCGGGCTCTTGGCGAGCATCCTGAGGATCATCTGCTCGAGCCAGCCGGGCACGTTGGGCTCGATGGCGGTGGGATTCGGCGGGTCGACCGAGAGCTGGTTCTGAGCCATGTCGAAGACGGTGATGCCGGAGAACGGCCGCTTGCCGGTGGCCAGCTCGTAGAGCACGACCCCCAGCGAGTAGATGTCGGTGCGGTGGTCGGCCTGGTTGCCCAGCAGGCGCTCGGGAGCCATGTAGGCCGGGGTGCCGATGAGATCGGAAGTGGTGGTCGTGACCTCGGTGGTGTGCAACTCGCGCGCGATGCCGAAATCCATGATCACCGGGTGGCCGTCGGGAGTGACCATCACGTTCTGGGGCTTGAGGTCGCGGTGGATGATGCCCAGCTGGTGGGCGGCTTCCAGCCCGGAGAGGATCTCTCGGAACATGCCGATCTTGACGTCGAGGTCGAGGGGCTCCTTGCCACGGGTCAACTCGTCGAGGGTCGACCCCGCGAGCAGCTCCATGGTGACGAACTTGAGCTCTTCCGAGCTGCCGAAGTCGTAGGTCCGGCAGACGTTCGGGTGCACCACCTTGCGGGCGAGCTTGATCTCTTTCTTGAAGCGCTCGATCATGCCTTCCTGGCCGGCGATTCCCGGGTGCAGGACCTTGATCGCGATCGCCTCCTCGAGCTCTCCGTCCCACGCCTCGTAGACGTCGGCCATGCCGCCGGAGCCCAGCAATCTGCGGATCTGGTATCGATCGGTGAGCGACTCGCCGGCCCGCAAGCGATCCGTGCCCGCGAGCTCCGGCTCGGCCGAGGTCGGCCACGGCATCCGGTTGGCGCCCTCCCGGGTGGCCTGGCCGTCATCCGAGCTGGCGGTTGCGGGCGCTGGTGTTGGCTTCTTTGTCACGGTCAACTCGGTTCGGTCACCAGGAAGTGGCGGGCATCGGAGAGCACCGCGCGGAACCGCTCGCGATCCCCCTCCTGCACCGACTCCACCAGCTCGCTCAGAGCCTGGGTGGCGGCACGGTAGACCTCGCCGCGATGCGGGTTGAGGCTCTGGATCTCGTAGTAGAGGTCCGGGTCCTCCTCCAGCACGTGCAGCGCGGCGGCCGTCTGCCGATTGTAGCTGGTCGAGGCGCAGGCCTTGAGCTCCTCGGCACCAAGGCCGGAGCGGGTCAGCGCGCAGCCGAAGAGCATGCCCGAGAGGTGGGCGAAACCCAGCAGCCAGCCCATCAGCCGGTCGTGGTGGCGAAACGGCACCGGAACCAGGTGGGTGTAGGGGTGCCGGATCCAGCTCTCGACCTGCAGGCGCTCCTCCTGAGGATCCTCGGCATAGGCGAGCACGAAGGTCAGGGACTCGTAGGGCGTCTTGCGCGGGCCGAACATCGGGTGCAGCGAAGAGATCTTGAGCCCGGCCTCGCGCCCGCGGTCGAGAATCGGCGCCAGCTCGTCCTTGATCGAGGCAATCTCGATGACCAACCCGCGCGGCTGGAGCGCGATCAGCTCTTCGAGCACGACGCCGGTCCGGCCGAGGGGAACGGAGACGATGATCGCCTCGTAGGCGTTCAGGTCGGGGACGTCGGCGAGCGAGGCGTAGCGCCCCGCGAGCGGCGGCAGGGGAGCCATGGCCGGATCGGCGACGTCGACGCGGTGGCCCAGGAGGTGGGCGAAGTTCTGGAACCAGCGGCCCATGTCGCCGGCGCCGCCGAGCAGCAGCAGCCGGCTGCCGGCCTCGGCTCGGAACTCGACTCCGACCCGATGCTGGCGCTCGATCGACCCGCGCATCACCGCCTGGAAGATCGACTCCATGACCTCTTCGGACACGCCGCAGGCGTCGGCGTGCTGGCGGGCCCGGGTGAGCACCCGATGGTGGACCTCGGGCACCATGATGGGCTGGCCCTGGCCCGCTTTGACCTTGCCGACCCTGGCAGCCAGATGCATCCGGCGGTGGAGCAGCTCGAGCAGCGAGCGGTCGACGTCGGCGATCGACTCGCGCAGCTCGTTGAGCTCCTCCGCGGCGCCGCTGCCCGGCGCCCTCGTGGACCGATCGCTCACGTCAGCCACCTTCCCGAGGCGCCCCTCCCAGCTTCCACGCTGTCTATCCCAGCTTGTCCCAATCGGAGTCCGGTGCGTCGATGGCGAGAGCAAGACCGCCGTCAGAGCCCTCGAAGACCGGGTTCTTGACCGCCTTGATCTTGCCGCCGCCGACCGGTTTGAGCCCGGCCTGTAGCGCCGCCCTCAAACCGGCGATCTGGGACGTGCCGCCCGACAGGATGACGTTGTTGCGGACCTTCTCCTGGAACTCCGGCTCGACCCGCGGCAGCAGGTCGCGCATGGTCTCGGTGATCGGCTCGACGATCGACTCGCAGGCGCTGCGCAGCTCGTCGGTGATGTCGAGCTTGGTGGGCTTGCCGGCCATCGGCGCGGTCACCGTCACCCGCTGCTGAGCCTCGCCGACGAAACCGTGGGCTTCCTTCCAGGCGCGGGCCATGAAGATCGAGAGCTGAGCGTCGGCATGCTTCTCCCGGAGCTGCTTGAGCAGCAGCTCGTCGATCGAGTCGCCGGCGTTGTCGAGCGTCCGCTGGTCGTCCTCGGTGGGGAAGCGGCCGCGCATGACGCAGAAGTCGGTGGTGCCGGCGCCGATGTCGACCACCAGTGAATGCAGCAGCGCGTCGAGGCCGTAGGCGACGGCGAACGGCTCGGAGACGATCATCAAGGCGTCGACCTCACCCTCGAGCGCGTTGCGCAGCTGTTGCTTGTTGACCCGCATGGCCTCCGCCGGCACGCCGACCACGGCGCGCACGTGGGTCTTGTCCTTGCCTCGCCTCTTGACCCCCGCCAGGCCGAGGAGGGCGCGCAGCAGCACCTTGACCGCTTCCAGATCCTTCTCGGAGCCCTCCTTCAGCAACCCCCGCTCGAGCGGCCGGTGCAGGTCCACCATGGTCCGGCTCTCGACCGCTTCGGTACCGACCAGGACGCTCTTCTTCAGGACCTTGCGGGCGACCATGTCGACCGGCCAGCCGACATAGCTCTCTATCACCTGGCGCTGCCCGTTCGACGCCGAAACCGCACAGTGTGAGGTTCCGAGATCGATGCCTACGTTGAGGGGTCCCTTGCTATCGGTCATGCGTCAGCTTCCTTTCTCCTCGGTTTGATTCACGTCGTCGGCGTACCCTCGAATCCCCCTGAAGAGCGCCTCGGCGATATGGTCACGATACAGGGGGCGAGACAGAAGTCGGGCCTCCTCCCGATTGGAGAGGCAGGAGACCTCCGCAAGGATTGCCGGCATCTCTGTGGATACTAATACCACGAAAGGAGCCGTTTTGACTCCCCGATTCTCGAGCTTGGGGTTGACCTGGCGCAGCGACGAATACAGAGATCGCTGGACCCGGCCGGCGAATTGCCGCGAGGCGTCCCGGCGCACGCCGGTATAGATGCCCTCGAGCAGCAGCTTCATGTCCGCCAGGGAGTAGCCCGACTCGCGATTCTCGCGCCGCGCCAGCTCCTTGAGCTCGGGATCCTCGGTGGTGCCGAGAAAGTAGGTCTCGACGCCACGAATGCCCCGGTGTCCGATCCAGTTGACGTGGATCGACACGAACAGGTCGCTGTGCTGTTCGTTGGCCATGTCCGCGCGCTCGCGCAGGGACAGTTTGCGGTCGTCCTCGCGGGTGAGAAGCACCTCGTAGCCTTGCTCCCGCAGCAGATTCGCGAGTCGCTGGCCGATATCGAGCGTCAGGTCCTTCTCGACCAGATCGTGGTCGACGGTGCCCGTGTCGTCGCCGCCGTGTCCCGGATCGATGACGATTCGGCGCACCTCGAGCGGAAAGACGTCGGAGTCGATCGGCTGCGGCGCCGAGTACCTGAGGTCCATCCGTGGGTCGACAGGGGCCGCCATGGTCAGGCCGCCGGGCTCGGGGGGTGGACCCGCCTGGGCGGTCGGCGCCCGGCGCATCAGCGGCAGAGCAACGAGCAGGACCAGTACCGGTACCGCAAACAGCCACAGGCGCCAGGCGGAGCGCTGAGGCTCGTCGGCCGCCTTTGGCCGGCGGCGGGCTTTCGGCAGCTCCCCCTTGCGGGTGGAGACGTTCTCGGCCACCGCCTGGCGCAGGATGTTGCGTTTGAGGCTCGAGCTGTGACTCATCGCGGGCGCCGCCTTCCGGCGCTCGCGGCATCACGCGCGCCAGGTCAAGTAACGCCCGTGATTCTAGCAAAAACCGCGGCTTCAAGCGGCATTGCCGGCCGGAGCACGGAAGAAGAGGCGTTTGACGGCGACGTACATGAGGATCAGCAGCACGAAGGCGGCGGCCATCGGCACCAGGATGGCGAGGACCGTCATCGCCACCGAGGCGCCGGCCTCGACGGTGGAGAAGAGAGGATTGCCGAACCCGCCGGTCGCCATCGACGACAGCCCGCGCGTCACCGTGGTCATGCCCTGGACGACCCCGGCGGCGGCGCCGCCGGCGACGATCGCCACGCTCCATCCAAGGAGCGGGTCCATGTGCGTGACCTGCGAAGCGGAGGCGATAATTCCCGCCACCACCGCGCTGGGCGTGGCGATCGTATCGAGCAGGTTGTCGAGGAACGGGATGTAGTAGGCGCCGATCTCGAGCGCCGTGGCGCTGCCGAAGGCGATCAACGCCGGGGTCGAGCCCATCCACTCGAAGCTCTCGGCGAGCCCGAGGTGGCCGCTGCGGGCGGCGATGCTGATGAGCAGCAGGGGCACGAAGATCCTGAAACCGCAAGCGGCGGCCAGGCCCAGCCCGATGGCGATGCTGACGAGGGTGGACTCCATTTCCATGACGCTTCTCCGATCTACGTTCCAGACTCTCTCCGCGCGGCCCCATCAGCCGCCTCGCCTATTCTACGTCCCCAAACCCCACCTTATTCGGCATGCCTGGTCTGCTGATCGGCCGCGATCGTGGAGGCGCGCTCAGTGCCTCGAGAATGCGGATAGAGGCTGTTCCAACGCTCAACCAGCATCCGGATCTCGTGCGCCGGCAGTTTTCCGAGCTGGCGCGTAATCGTACTCTTCTCAAGGCAGACCACCTTAGCGAGTCGCACCCAGGAAGGCCTGAGCAGGCCGGCCTTCGACCAAGATCGAAGCCTACAATCGCCAGGTGAAGATCGCCTTCTGCTGGTGATCGGCGCCAGTACGAGATCGGCATCGCCGATGTCGAGGACCACCAGGGCAGGACGCTTCTTCTTGACTGTGGTACCGGTTTGGGGGAACGCGATCAGGACGATTTCGCCGAGCTCATAGCTCGTCATAAACAGCGTCTTGCTCGTCATAGGCGGCGAGCAGGCGGTCCATGCCCGCCTTCTGCCAGTCGGCGTCTTCGGAGTCCGCATCAGGGATCAGGATCCGGACCCATTCGCCGGTCCTCGAAGGTAGAGGCTCGGCGAGCTCCAGATGCTGCGGATCCAGGACTTTTGCGTCCAGCGACTTCATGATCGTGCTTGTGCGCTTTTCGGATCGGTCAACGACCGGCGTCTTCCGCGATGTCGTCACCGCGATAGATCGGCCTCGTTTCTTACGATATCACACTCGGCGGCATCACACGTTGTCTTGTCGTGGTACTCGGGCTCGGTGCCGATGCCGTCGTCGTGGACGAAGAAGACGGGGTCGCCGGCGACCGGCTCCGCTCCGTCACGCCGCCAGCCGATCTCGATCCCGCTCGTGATCGCCTCGCTCGAGGTCCCGCCACAGCCCCAGGTGCCACCCCGATCAGCCCGGACCGCGGGTCTACCCGATGCCCGGCACGGCGGCGTAGACGTCGGCCAGAGCGAGCCGGGATTCGATCACCGGAAGATCCAGGACATCTTCCAGGCTCCGGAGCTCCGAGAAGGCCCATCGATTCGCCGCCTGGCGCTCGAAAAGCTCCACGTGAACCTCGTCCTGCGCGAACATGAGATAGCTCGCCAGAGACGGGAGCGTCCGGTAGTGGGCGAATTTCTTCCCGTGGTCGTAGTCCTCGGTCGACGGGGACAGGACCTCGACGAGAAGAGTCGGATTCGTCAGGACGTCCTCCTTCTCGCCCTCGAATTCGGGCTCGCCGCAGACGACGACGATGTCGGGATAGGTGCCGAGGTCGGCTGCCGGGATACGGACTCGCATGTCGCAGACGTAGATCTCACATCCGTGGCCTCGGACCTGAGGATGGAGAGCTGCCTGGATATTGCTGTTGACCAGATTGTGCTTCCGGCTCGCGCCACTCATCGCGAAGATCTGGCCGTCGAGATACTCGTACCTGACCTCGGACTCCCGGTCGTGGGCGAGGTATTCTTCGAACGTCCACTCCTGTTGAGGTTCGGCCGACATGTGTCCATTCTAGTACAGGGGACCGGAGGCCCCGCAACGTGTCGATCCGGCCCCCGGTGCTCCCGGCCCGCGGTGCGGCCCCCCGGCCCCCGGGTCGCGGTAGGGCCGGGGCTGGAGCTCAACCAGGAAGGGGAGCCTTGCGGCTCCCCTTTTGGCGATATGTTGCCGCCCGGTCAATTGCTAAGCCGGGAAGGCTAGCTCCGACATCTCCTTCTGAAGCTGCCGCAGGAAGGCACGAAGCTCTTGGACCGAGATTCCGCCGGGGGGCTCCGCATCGTCGCTCAGCTCGATCTCGGAGAGGATCCAGGCGAGCTGGCCGGGCGACATGCCGCCATCTTTCTGAGACGCCTCGCCTACCGCGGTCTCGATCGAGAAGCCGCGCTTGGCGAGCGTATAGATATCCACCAGGTCTCGGATCTCGGCTCGAGAAAGCAGGGCGCA
>JAAELT010000121.1 GCA_024226315.1 bacterium
GGGTTCCGCGCCCTATCTACTGCCTTAGCGGTTGGGCTGCCAGTAAAAGACCTGCGTCGTGTGTGGCCGGTAGTCGACGGCGAACCCACTGGTCCGTGGTGGGAGATGACGTTTAGTGAGGCGGTCACGGGGGACGGGGATTCCCTGGAGGCGATCAAGGATGAGTGAAGACTGCCCAAGCTGCGAGCGGTACCTGCACGACCACGCCGAAGTGTTTGCCGAACTCGCCGCCCTCCGCGAGAAGCTGAAAGAGTACGACACGGCATGGCTCGATGCTCGCAAGGAGATCCCTGGGAGGGAGTCGGCTGACCTGTCGCCATTCGTAATGCTCCACGCGATCAGGGAGCTTGCGGCGTTGTGGGGTGGCGCAAGGGATGGCCGGGCACGCCTCCGCGAGAAGTGCGAGAGGTTGGAGAAGATAGCTGGCAAACCAGGTGACGACAGGAAGCACTGGAAGGGACAGGCTGAGGAGCAGATACGAAGAAAGAGAGTTCATGAAAAGTACAAAGATGAGTTCAAGACCCGCGCCGAAGCCGCCGAGCAGCGGGCCGAGA
>JAAELT010000122.1 GCA_024226315.1 bacterium
CGGTGGAGGAGGTTGGAGGAGTCTGGCAGGAGATGAGGTGGGCGGCAACGGCGTCCTACGAAGGAGGTCCTCCGGGAAGCGGAAGCAGACGACCGAGTCAGCCAGCGGATCGCCTTTGCTACTCGGGTTGATCGTCATGTCTGCTTCCTTCACTCGATGGAGATCCGGAGGATCTCTTCGCTCGAACACCCCTCTCCGCCCCTTCCGCGCGAGGACGGGCCGGCGCGCGCGCGCCGGCCTACCAGATCGCCCTAAAACGGAATATCGTCATCGTCCGGCTCGGGACCGCGATCCTCGACCACAACGACGTACGAGCTCTCCGGCGCACCGGCGCCGTCGTCGCCGCGCGGCCCCAGCATCTGCAGCTTCTGACACACGACCTCGGTCCGATACCGCCTCTCGCCCGTCTGCCGATCCTCCCAGGACCGCGTCTGCAGACGCCCCTCGATGAAGACCTGACGCCCCCGCGCCAGGTACTGGCCTGCGACCTCCGCCAGGCGGCCGAAGCACACCACGTTGTGCCACTCGGTCTGCTCCTGGCGCTCGCCGCCCGAGTCCCTCCACCGGCGGCTGGTGGCCATCGAGAACGTGGCGATCGCCGAGCCCGAGGTCGTCGAGCGGACCTCCGGGTCGCGGCCGAGATTGCCGAGCAAGAACACTCTGTTGATCATTTCGAGGCTCCCTTCTGTTGTGAGGGATCGGGAATCGATCCCTCTTCACTCGAGAACCCCTGATCTCCACCCTCCGGACCTCCGAGAATGGATTCGCGAAGCGGGCAAGGCCCGGCCGCGGGATAGCGCTGCAGTGAGGCTGACGTCCGGTGTCAGCCGTTGGGCTCGACTTGCGGCACCATGCCGTGCGGCGCGACCGTGGATCCGAGGCGCCGGCTGTGCCTCACGGCCTGACCGTCCCGGCGTGGGCCCCAGCAATGTCGACACCCTACGCTCAGCCTCTGCTCGAGCAAACTCGAGCGAGTGCATCACCGTCACGCGCTCGGCCTCACTCCCAGTGGCGGAGGTTGAGGTCGCGGCCGTGGCCGAGCTCTCGGCGGATCTGCCTGATGAAGCTCCACGCCTCGTCGCGGTCGGTGAAGGCGTGCTCGTGAGTGTGCTGCATCACCGGATTGGGATTGCGCTCGAAGCGCCCGTCGTCGGTCCCCAGCCACTCGGGATCGGACGCGACGACTCGGAATCGACCGTCGATGCGGCGGACGCTCAGACGGAGGTTTGTGTTCATGGGCGGGTTCCTTTCGAGGGTCGGCGTTGCGGGTAAACCGGGACGTGAGTGCCCGAGGTCGTCTGCCGGCCTTCCGGATCCCGACCGAGGTTGCCGAGCAAGAACACCTTGTTCACCATCGCCAAGCTCCTTTCTGTAACGAGAGATCGGAATCGATCTCTTACGATCGAACGCCTTCTCAACTCCTCCGGATCTGCCGGCGAAGACGGGCAAAAGAAGAGCCCAGGCGGGAATCCGCCCGGGCTTCTCGGTCGAGTCGTCGGCGTCGCGCGCCGCGGCTACTTCTTCGCGGCCGGGGCCTTGCCCGCAGCCGGCTTCCTCTTGGCGGCCGGCTTCTTCTTGGCGGCCGGCTTCCTCTTGGCGGCCGGGGCCTTCTTGGTGGCCGGGGCTTTCTCCGCAGCCGGTTCCGCTTCAGCCTCGGCGGCCTCCCCGGCGGGCGCGTCCGCCTCGGGACGCTGGCCGAGCATCTGCAGGTTCTCGCAGACGATCTCGGTCCGGTAGCGCGTCTCGCCGGTCTGCCGGTCCTCCCAGGAGCGAGTCTGAAGGCGCCCCTCGACGTAGACCTGCCGACCCTTGGCGAGGTACTGACCCGCCACCTCGGCGAGCCGGTTGAAACACACGACCTGGTGCCACTCCGTCTGCTCCTGGCGGTTGCCAGCCGCGTCGTTCCAGCGCCGGCTCGTCGCCAGGCTGAACGTCGTCACGGAGTTGCCGGACTGGGTGGCTCGAACCTGCGGATCCTGACCGAGGTTCCCGATGAGCATGACCTTGTTGACCATCTCTTTCTCCTTTCACAGAAGGTTTTAAGAAGTGTGAGATCCGAAGGATCTCTTTGCCCTTATTCCTTTCACCACCTCTGCTCTCTGCTTCCGCTCCGGGCCGCCAAGGCGCCGGCGCCGCTTGAGAGAAGGCTGCAGCCCTTCCACTGAAACTCACCTCAGTGGACCGGACCGCTCGTGAGATCGTCCAGGCGGAGGATTCTTCGACGAGGCCCAGAGCGGAGCGCGAAGCGCTCGTAGATCCGGGCAAAGGCACCGAGCTCCGCGAGGGCCGCTCTCCATTCCTCCTCGGACTCCGGCTCCAAGGCGCCGTACTCGCGAGTGAGCGAGACGAGAGCGATCACCATGCCGAGCTCGACGCAGTGGTCGAGCAGGCAGCGGTCGCAGATCGGATCCTCATCGCGGTAGCCGACCGGGCCGGCGCCCGTGGACTCGAGGCACAGCGCACAGGGAGTCCCGGGACTCTCGGCCAAGCAGATGCTGTAGCGCGGCTCGGCAGTAGAGGTCGCTAAAAGCGGCGGAGCCTCGGCGGCGGCTGCCGGCTCGAAGCGATGGGGAGACTTGGCACGGAGCGAGATCGGCGACGACGAAGAGTAGCTGCGGGACATGGCGTCTCCTCGATGAGGAGGTTTCTTCAACCTCCGATTGGATGATCGAGAGATCCGCACGGATCTCTTTCATCGTGCTCACCTTCCATTCCTCTTCTCCCCGAGCGGCTAGCGACCTACTTCCGGCGATCCGGGCTCCGGTACTGGATCGACTCCGCAATGTGGCTCGCTCGAATCGACTCGCTTCCGTCGAGATCGGCCACAGTCCGCGACACCCTCAGGATTCGAGACACCGCCCGTGCCGAGAGCTTGAGACGCTCGAAGGCGGTGTCGAGCAGGCGGCGCGCACCCTCTTCGAGCACACAGAAGCGCTCGAGCTCCGCGGTGCTCAGATTGGCGTTCGTCGGCGCTGAGCACTCGGCGCCGAGACGCCGGCGCTGGATCTTCCGGGCCTCGAGCACCCGCCGCGCCACCTCCGCACTCGGTTCGCCAGGCGGCCCCTTGAGCTCCTGAAGCGTGAGCGCCGGCACCTCGACGTGCAGGTCGATACGCTCGAGCAGGTGGCGGTGAAGGCGCGCACGGTAGCGCGCGAGGAGCTGCGGCGAGCAGCGACACTCATGGCGGGGATCGCCCAGGTGCCGGCAGGGACAAGGGGCCATCGCCGCGACGAGCGCAAAACGTGCCGGAAAGCGGATGCGCGCCCGACGGCGAACGACCGTGACCTCCCCGTCTTCGAGCGGCTGCTTGAGGGCCTCGAGCGCGTCGCGGCGAAACTCCGCCAACTCGTCCAAGAAGAGCACCCCGCCGTGGGCGAGGCTGACCTCGCCCGGACGCGGAATCGACCCACCCCCGATGAGCCCCGCGGTCGAGACGCCTGGATGCGGGGAGCGGAAGGGACGCCGCGAGATGAGCCCCAACGGCGGGTGCTCCGCCACCAGCGACTGGATCTTGGTGACGGCGATCGACTCCAGTCGCCCAAGCGGCGGCAGGATGCCGGCCAAGCGCCGCGCCAGCATCGTCTTGCCCGAGCCCGGTGGGCCGATCATCAGCAGATGGTGGCCACCGGCCGCGGCCACCTCGAGCGCGCGCTTGGCCGGCTCACAGCCCCGGACGTTTGAGAGATCGAGGCCCGTGGCGAGTGGCTCGGTCGCAGCGGTCGTGGCGTGTGCGCCAGCCACCGGCGAGCGGCCGGCGAGATGCTCGATCGTCTCTGAGAGCGAGCGCACGGGGATCACCGCCACCTGGCCGAGGGCCGCGGCCTCGCCGGCGCCCCCAGCCGGCACGATGAGCTCGCGCATTCCTTGCCGAACAGCCAGCTCGGCGAGAGCGAGCGCCCCGCGCACCGAGCGAACCGAGCCGTCGAATCCCAGCTCGCCGCAGACGAGACGCCCGCGAAGCGCCTCGGCCGGCAGCTCCCCCAGGGCCGAGAGCAGTCCCAAGGCGAGGGCGAGGTCGAAGTAGGGAGCCTGCTTCGGGAGGTCGGCAGGCGTCAGGTGACACGCCACCGATCGCGGCGGCAGCTCGTAGCCCGAGCGCTCGATGGCATGGCGGACGCGCTCGCGGCTCTCACGGACCGCGGTTTCGGGCAAGCCGTCGATCCGGAACCTTGGCGGACCCAGCGAAACGTCGACCTGCGCCTCGACGGGACGGGCCTCGATTCCCCAGGGCGTCGCAGACGTGACTCGTACCAGCATGAGTACCTCCTTTTCGAGGTTGGAAGAATCGAGAGATCCGCAGGATCTCTCCCGCTTCCGCCCGCCTCAGCTCCTCTCCGCTGGCGAGCGGTCCCGGGCTCATCACTCCCGCAGCCAGGCGCGGACGGCGTCGACGTCGTCCGAACCGGTGAGGATCAAGAGCAGCTCCTCGGCGAGGAGAGCCCGGCCGAGCGCTGCGGAGTCGAGATCGTCGATCGCGGCGTCGAGCGCCCTGGAGACGACGGTCTCGAGGTAGCTGACCGCGGCACGGACCGGGTCTTCGCCCTGCTCGATCTGTCGGCGGACGGCAGCAGGGCTCGGGAGGTCTCGCCGGGCAAGAGCGCGCATCGCGCTTTGCCACCGGTGCACCGGCGCCACGTCGATTACCATCTCGTCCATCGCTGAGGCTCCTTTCATGAGCTTGAAGAATCGGGAGATCCGCAGGATCTCCTTCACAAGAAACTCCTCTCGGCTCCTCTGGCGGTGGGTGAGGACAACGGCGCCCGGCCCCACTTCCGGGCCTGAGCCCGGTAGCGCGCGATGAGCGTCTGGCGGTCCTCGGCCAG
>JAAELT010000123.1 GCA_024226315.1 bacterium
CAGACCGGAGCCTGCCGGCTGATCCTGCAAGCGGCGCGAGCCATCAGCGCCCGCGGTCACCAGGTTGACCTCATGTCCGTGACGGCCTGGCTGAAAGAGAACCACCCGAAGATCGAAAAGATCGAGGTCAATCTCGCGGCGATGGCTCTCGATGGATGCTCGGAAAGCCACCTGGGGTACAGGCTCGCGGCGCTCGTGGAAGGCGCCTCCCTGCGGCACATCCGGCAAGGGCTCGACGAGACCACGAAGATGGCCAAGTCCGCCGTCCCCGGGAACGGGACCGTCGAAGAGGTGCTCGACAGCCTCTCCGAACTGACGCTCTCAGGGCGCAGCACGAAGGGCATGGAGCGCTCGATGGGCATCGGGGAGGCCGTACAGCTCGGGTTCGACGAGCTCCAGGAAGCTCAGGACCACCAGGACGCCCCCGGATTCCGAACCGGCGTCCCTGCGCTCGACGAGATATGGGGCGGGATGCGCAGGGGCGAGGTCGTGATCGTCGCCGGCGCGACCGGACTCGGAAAGAGCCTGTTCGCGGCGAACCTCGTTCTGTCGGCTGCGGGCACCGAATGGGAGTGGCTCGGCTGGCGCCGCGCGAACACGATGCTCGTCTGCACCGAGATGCGGTTGCCCGACGTCGCCAAGCGC
>JAAELT010000124.1 GCA_024226315.1 bacterium
ACCCTGGTGGTCGTGCCCCTGGTCCACTTCATGGTCGAGAAGCGCGACCACGAGCGGGCGTATCCGGAGGACTGGGAGACGGCCGCTTCGGAAACTCAAGTCCCTGGGTAGTAGAGACTCACCCGTCCCTGGAGCGACGTCGCATCAGAGGACTGTCTGCTAAGCTGTTATTCAACAGTTTGTTGAATAACAGCAGGCTGTTTGATGACGTCGAAGGCTGTTCCCAGAGACCAGGAGGTGAGAGATGGCCGCGCGCCTCTCGAAGCTGACCCTTCGGGGCTTCAAGACGATCCGGGATCTGACCGACTTCGAGCCCGGTCCGCTGACCGTGCTCATCGGCCCGAATGGCGCCGGGAAGTCGAACTTCATTTCCTTCTTCCGGATGCTGTCCTGGAGCCTGGTACCGCCAGGCCAACTCCGGGATCACGTCGGGCAGTCGGGAGGTGCCAGCACGCTGCTGCACGATGGGCCGGAAGTGACTCGCGAGATCGAAGCGGAGCTGACTATCGAGACCGAGGCGGGTAGGAACGACTATGCCTTTCGGCTTGTCTGGGCCGCCGGAGACACGTTGATCTATACCAGCGAGAAGTACCGCTTCTCCAGATCAGGCTATCCAAGTCTGGCTTCATGGACTGAGCTCGGTGCAGGCCACTCTGAAGCGGAGTTAATACATCGGTCTGAGTCGGAAGAGATCACGGCCAAGACGATCCACGTATTGCTGCGTAGATGCATCCTCTACCAGTTCCACAACACCTCGTGGACATCGAGGATTCGAACCAAGTGGGACGAACACGATGGGCGCTGGCTCAAGGAGGATGCCGGGAATCTCGCCCCATTTCTCTACCGATTACGGAACGAGGAGCCGAAGTACTATCGGCGCATAGTCGAGACGATCCGCTTGACGCTCCCCTTCTTCGCTGACTTCGAGCTGGAGCCGGAGCATGGCAGACTCCTATTGCGCTGGCGGGAGCACGGCAGCGACGTCGTGTTCAGTGCGGCACAAGCGGCCGACGGAATGCTGCGCACAATGGCGCTCGTGGCTCTCTTACTACAGCCAGAGCGAGATCTGCCTGATGTCCTGATCCTGGACGAACCGGAGCTCGGTCTCCACCCCTACGCGATCAACATCGTCGCGGGCCTGCTCCGTGCCGCGGCGGAACATTCACAGGTGATCCTGGCGACTCAGTCGGTCGCACTTCTCGACCAGTTCGAGCCACAGGACGTGGTGGTAGTGAGCCGCGCCGGGAGGGAATCCTCTTTCGGGCGGCTCGACCCAGACGATCTCCACGACTGGCTCGAGGAGTACTCGCTCGCCGAGCTCTGGGAGAAGAACGTGCTCGGCGGCAGACCTTCGGTGGCGCTGGCCGAGGCGGCAGCCTCCCGATGATCCGGCTTCACGTCGTCGCCGAAGGGCAGACGGAAGAGACCTTCACCAACCAGGTGCTGGCTCCCCATCTGGGCTACGTCGATATCGTGACCGACGTTCACTGCGTCACCACCAGCCGGCATCGTCGCCGCCCGATTCGCGGCGGCTTGCTGTCTTATGCTCAGGCAAGACGGGACATCTGTCTCTGGATGAAGCAGGACCGCAAGGGAGACGCGCGCTTCACGACTTTCTTCGATCTCTACGGTCTGCCGAGCGACTTTCCGGATTACGAAGAGGCCCGGCGTCAACCGGAGCCCTACGACAAGGTCCATCTGCTCGAGCAGGCAATGGCAGAAGACATCGCGGACCCACGCTTCGTGCCCTACATTCAGGTCCACGAGTTCGAGGCTCTGGTGTTGGTGGATCCCCGGCGACTAGCAGAGCAGTTCATCGAATCGGAAGATGCGATCCAAGACCTCGAGACCATGTGCGCCGGGTACGAGTCCCCGGAGCTTATCGACGATGGCGTAGAGTCGGCGCCCTCCAAACGCATCATCAGGGCCCTTCCAGGCTATGAAGGCCGTAAAGCCTCGGTTGGGCCGCTGGTCGCGGCCAGGATCGGTGTCCCCGCTCTCAGGGGTTCGTGCCCGCACTTTTCAGATTGGATGGATCGCCTCGAAGCGTTGACGGAGTGATGTTCTCCCCTCGAGATGGCCGAGCGGAGCCACGCGTAGAGTCACAGCGACCGGGTCGATCCCGGCCCGGACTTCGGCGCGCCCCTGCCCGAACCGAGCCGGCCGCTCGACTACCCGGGAATGCAGTAGGTGAAGGACTGGGAGACGCAGACCTTGTTGGTACCGGCGTAGGGCGTGCAGCTCGGCACCAGGGTCAGGTCCTTCTTCGGCTGCAGACAGACGCTCCTCGGCGAGCCCGTGACGGTCCCGCATCGATGGCCGTGGCCGCAGTCCGCGTTCCGCCAGCACGTCTCGTAGAGGACGTGGACCGTCTTCGTGTGCGCCACCTGGCCGCTGGGACAGCTCCCCGGCCCCTCGAGGATGCGGCCGCAGACTCCTCTGGCGGTGAAGCTCGACCCCTTCATGCAGGACAGCCCCGCCACGCAGTCGAGGCGTCGAGATCCGCAGTGACTGAACAGGTCGTCGCAGGCCTCGCCGAGAAGCTTCTGCGGCGGCGTCAGACCCCCGGCAGCGGCCGCCTCGACTCGCGCCTGAGCGCACTCGCCTCCATATCCGTCGTGAACCGCATTGACGCCGGCGCCGCACATGATGCAATGCTCTTCCCAGTACTTCAGGATCTTGCCTTCGAGCTGAGCCAGGGCGCCGTGGATTCCCTCGTGCATCATCGTTTGATCGAGGTCACCGCGATCGTAGTAAATGACCCCCACCCGGTTGGGCCCCGGCAGATAGCACGCGATGTAGCCGGGCTCGATCCTCGAGCTGCAGACCGACTGTTTGACGGTGTCGACCTCCTTGATCGCGTTCTTGGCGGCGGCCTGCATCTCCCCCTTCTCGGTCCCCGACAGCCGGCGGCCCAGGAAACGCTCCGTCGCCTCGAGAGCTCCCACTCCGCCGTGTCGATTACCCGGAAAGGGGACGGCGGAGGCGGTGAACGGCCGCATGACCTTCCCCGCCCAGTCGATCGCGGTCAAGCGGGCCGCCAGCCAGGTCCTGCAGGCAGCGCCCTTGACGTTCCACGGACACTTGACCGGGAGTGGCGGGCGGCAGCGGGGATCGTTCGGGTTCTCGTTGCATTTGGGGTTCTTGCAGAAATCCGGCTTCTGGACCTGCCGACTGCACGCGGCCGTGCAGGCGGCTCCGCTGTGGTTCAGCCAGTGGTTCAGCCTGCAGGCCCGCTTGACGCAGGTCAGGTCTTGGCGGCCAGCCGCCGTCTTGCAGTACTTGAAGCACTCGTCGGAGAAGACGTCCAGGCACTGGTGCCCTTTATAGACCGTACAGGTCTTGGTATCGCTGATCACACACCGGCCGTTCTTGCTGCGGTACCCCTTCGGGCAACAGACGATGCGATCGGCGGCGGTCTTGAGCTGGGTGATGGCGGTGGTCTGCCGGATCATGTCGTCGGCCTGGGCGAGGTTGGCGACCGCCGTCGTGCCGCTGCGGAAGACCGTCTGCGACAGGCGTCCGGCGCCGTGGCCGAAGCGCCGGAAGGCCTCGCACACCGGCAGGCAGAGGGGCTCGGCGGACCTCGCGCCGCCGGCCGATCTCCGGACGCAGGTCTCGTAGGTAGCGCAGCCGCCGCACTTGCCGGGAGCCAGCAGAATGGTGGGCTGCTCGCTGCCGAGCGCCGGCGTCGCGGCGCGCAGGAGGCCTACGAACAGGAGCCACGTCAGAGCTCGTCTCATGGACAACTCCCCCGGATCTGCACCTCGCCCCGCGGGTGGCCGGTGTCGGGATCGATCTCGACGAAGCGGTACTCGTAAGGGTAGCCCGGCACGAGCGGCAGGAGGTCCTGAAAGTCGCTGTGGCACGGCGGTCCCTGGCGCAGCCGGACGAAACTGGGTTCCGGGTCGACCGCCGCCGGCGGCGACAGCGCGTCCAGCGCCTCGCGCTCGATCCCCAGCCAGTCGCCGCCCGTGAACAGCGGGCTGATTTTCTCCCAGCCGCCGCTGAGGCTGGCGATCCGGCGGTAGGCGAGAAACGGCGGCCGAATCGCCCAGGAGAAGCCGACGACCGCGCCGCCGGGGTCGTCGCCGAAAGCCAGACCGCCGCACCCCATCTGGTCGCTGAGCGCCCGGCGGACGGTCGGGGCGCTCAGGCAGCGCGCCTCGATCGCCGGGCGCGGCCAGGGCGCGATGCCGGAAGTCTCGACCTGGTGGCAGTGACGGCTCGCCGGTCCCAGGGCCGGCTCCAGGCTTCCGGCGGCGATGCCGACCGGCGTCACCACGACGCAGATCTTGCGGTCGCGCAGGGCGCGCGAGGTCCAGCGGTACGTGCCGTCCGGCGACAGGGCGGTGAGCGGAGCGGCCCCCAGGGTGCGCTCGAGCAGCCGGGTGCCGCCCGGCGTCTCGATCCGGACCTGGACCGCCGACAGGGCGCTCTCGTTGCGGTAGGAGAGGGTCCCCTCCGCGGGCTTGGCCTGCAGCCCGGTGATCACCCCCTGCTGCGGCCTGGTGGCCGAGCGGAGGATCGCGTCCACGGTCCCCACGGAGCACAGGCCGGCGACGTTGCAGTGCTCGACGGCGTAGCGCACGCGGCAGGCGGCCTGGCCGGGACAGGGATCGGGGTCCTCGACGTCGAGCGAGTCTACCGTCGGCGACGGCGGACTGCGGGGGTCGCACCGCACCTCGCCGACCTTGACCAGCGGACCGTCGCAGGTGCTCGCGCCGCAGGCCTGCCGGTAGACGTGCGCCTGGCCGCCGCCGGCGAGGTCGTCACACGGGTCTGCCGTCTCGATCCGGGCGCCGACTCCGGGGCTCGAGAACAGGGGCGGATCGCTGCCCACCGCCTGCGGGCAGTCGACCTTGCCGTCCGGATCGGTTTCGGTCGGCGGAACCAGGCCGCAGACGGTCACCTCGGGCGGCTTCGGATGCCGCGTGCAGGGCAGCGCCGCCCGCACCGGGGCGGAGCATCCGGACTCGTTGCCCACCGGGTCGATCGCCGTCAGGCAGTAGTAGAAGACGTCCGTGCAGTGGTCCCCGGTGTTGACTTCGAGATCCTCGAGCCGGCCGACGTAGGTGCCGCCGTCGTGCCAGCAGGCCTCGAAGTGGTCGACCACCGCGACCGGCGAGACCTGCAGCTCGTCCAGGGTGCCCCGGGACCGGTAGAGGGCGTAGCGGTAGCTGTCGAGCGGGTCGTCGTCGCAGATCCAGGTGAACAGCGGATGGCCGATCACCTGCCGGGCGCCGCCGTCGGGATCCGGACGGACCACGGGGCGATAGACCACCTTCAGGCCGTCGGGCACGGCGGGAGGCCGCCGGTCCCGGGGGACGCATTCGATGCGCATGCAGGCCGCTCCGAGGCCGAAGGGAGAGCTGCACACGCAGTAGTCGTACGAGGCTCCGGTGGCGAGACGGTCCCCGGTGAGGGCGTCGCGGCATTGGCCCGGGTCGCCGATGTCGCGGAACTCGAAGAGGGCCATCTCGTCGCGCGGCAGCGTCGGCCCGGCGGCCATCGCGGCGTTCTCCGAGGACGCCGCCGGCCCGACCTTGGCGCAGCTCACCCTGGTCCGGGAGGCGTCGCAGGTGTCTCCCGGCGGCGCCCGGTGGACGTCGAAGCGGCCCGAAGGCAGGCTCTCCCAGCGCAGCGTGCAGGCGGCGTGGCCCTGGCCCGGCCAGGGCTCCTCCGGATCGGCGAACATCTCGACCCGCAGGTCGTGCGGCCGGTGCCGGATCTTCCGGGCCACCAGGGGCTCGGGCGGCAGCTCCCGGCAGCCCCCGTCGAGGCAGACCTCGACCCGCTCGAGCCGGTCGGCCCAGCCCGGGACGTAGAACAGCGCGGCGCGGCCGAGCAGCATGCGGATCCACGGGTGGCTGAGGGCCACCTCGGAGAGCACCAGGCTGCGCTGCGTCTCCTCGAGCTCCGGGTCGATGGAGTCCAGCAGCTCGTCGAGCAGGTCGCGGTCGCAGGAAGCATGGGCGGCCTGGAGGCCGCCCTCGTCGATCCAGCGGCAGAACGGCATCCGCCCC
>JAAELT010000125.1 GCA_024226315.1 bacterium
AGTGGCTCTCCGAGTACGACGGCGCCAACCGCCTCACGGCCGTGGTCAACCCCGAGACGGATCGCAGCGAGTACACTTACGATCAGAACGGCAACCTGGCGACCCAGACCGACGGCGAGCTCAACGTCACGAGCTTCGAGTACGACGAGTTGAATCGCCTGGAGCGCAAGACCTACCCCGACCTGGCATTGGAGACCATGGCCTACGACCCCGAAGGCAACCCGATCGAGCGTATCGACGCCAGGGGCCAGGTCTCTACCTTCGCCTACGACGCGCTCGCCCGCGAGACCCTCCGCGAGTATCGCGAGACCGAGGCGACGACGGACTTCGCTCAGGCCGTGGCGTCGACCTGGGACCGCAACAACAACCTGCTCGCCACCGTCGAGTCGTTGCGTGGCGGCACTGACGCCACCACTGGCCGCACCTACGACGACTTCGATCGCCTGGAGTCGGTCACCGACCGCTGGGGCAATACCCTAGCCTACGCCTACGACGCCAACGGCAACCGCACCCGCCTCACCGATCCCAACGGCAAGATCACCAGCTATTCCTACGACGCGCTCAACCGCGTGGCCAGCGTGCTGATCCCTGGCGGCGGCGTGACCGAGTACGAGTACTTCGCCAACAGCCGCTTGAAGAAGGTCATCTACCCCAACGGCACCACCGCCGAGAACACCTGGAACGCGGCGAACCGCGTGGCTACCATCGACAACCTCCACTTCGGCGGCGCGGTGTCGAGCTTCTCCTACAGCTACGACCTGAACGGCAACCGCGTCGAGCAGGTCGAGAGCCACGGCGGCCAGCCGGCGGAGACCACCACCTACGCCTACGACACCGCCGACCGTCTGGCGGACGTCACCTACCCGGACAAGATCACCACCTATACCTACGATGCCGCCGGCAACCGGCTCGGCGAGACCGACACCGACCCAGCCGGCGACACCACCCTTCGCGACCGCACCTACACCTACAACGATCGCAACCAGCTCACCGCCGTCACCGACCTGCTCGATCCGCCCGCCAGCGTCACCTACGGCTACGACGCCAACGGCAACCAGGTCTCCCGCGCCACCGGCGGCGGCGAGGTCACCGATCTGACGTACAACATCCGCGACCGCCTCACCACCGTCACCAAAGACGCCGTCACCCTCGGCACCTACGGCTACGACCACCAGGGGCTGCGCGTCAGCAAGCAGACCACCGATTCCGGCCTGGAGCGCTACGTCTACGACGATCAGAGCGTGTTGCTGCGCACCCGCGCCACCGGCCGCTCAACAAAGTACGACTACGGCCCCTTCCGCCTGCTC
>JAAELT010000126.1 GCA_024226315.1 bacterium
GCAGCGCCCGGCCGCGCATCGTCGAGCGGTCCGGTGCCTCGATCTCGCCGTACTCCACTTTGCGCACCCGCTCGAAGCCGCCGGTCATGACCCTCATGTTGGACTCGACGACGGCCTCGCCTAAGCGGCCGAACTTCTTCTCGTACTGCCTACGCACGACTTCGCGGAAGTGCTCGGGGCCGATCTTGTTTTGCTTCAGGAAGCCCGACAGGCGGAAGAAGGCGCCGAGGAAGGCGTTGCCCTGCATGCGCAGCTGCAGGTCCTCGCGGTCGGTGGCCTGGCGGGCGATCGCGAAGCCCGGCAGGGTGAACAGCCGGATCTGCTTGTCGACGATCTCGCGGCGGAAACGGTGCGGGATGCGCTGCCAGGCGACCTCGGGCTCCTCGTCGGACTCCCAGGCGAAGACTCCGCCCTGCACCAGGCCTTCCAGGGGATTGGTGTGGGTGAAGGCCTTGGGATCGCAGCACAGGACCGCGTCGACGTGACGCAGATCGCAGTTGACGCGTACGCGCTCGGGCGAGACCACCAGGAAGTAGGCGGTCGGCGCGCCCTTCTTCTCCGAGCCATAGCGCGGGTTGGCGCTGATGTGCAGCGCCTCCTTACGGCCCTCGCCGTCGACCACCTGGTAGCGATCGGCCACGTACTCGCCGAAGGCACCGATGATTTCCCCGAGGTTCTTGCCGGTGGTGATCATGCCCCAGCCGCCGATCGAGTGCAGGCGCACGGCGATCACGCCCTCAGGCAGGAGCGAAGGACGCTCCTCGGAGATCACCGCGTAGGGATGGTCGACGCCGAGCACGAAGTAGTGCTCGCCGTCCGCGGCCTTCCTGCCGTCCTGGCGCGCGCCGCCGCCGGTGGCGTATTCGTAGGCGCCGAGGACGTCCTCGGGCCGGAAGTCCCGGGAGCCCAGGCCGTAGGCGCCGCAGAA
>JAAELT010000127.1 GCA_024226315.1 bacterium
GCCATCTGTACCTGAGGATCGACAGAATAGGGTTCATGGTCCGATGCCGGGAATTGTCTCTGATACGCTCGCGAACCGGATCTTAGTATGTCTATCCGTTGAGTCCTGTCATTTACGACCCCCAGCTCAGCCCCGTGTCCAGGGAGTCCGCCATGAAGCACCCCGAGCTGCCGAGGGCAAGTAGGGGTTAGCGCTCCGGCAGGATGTCGGCCGACCACTGCAGCTGGCGCTCGGTCGCGAGCTGCTCGAGCTGCTCGGCCAGCCACGAAGCGGTGGGCCGTTGCGCCGGGTCGTTCGACAACATGGGCACCACCAGGCCCTCGAGCTCGCGCGGCACTTCGGGCAGGTACTCGCCGAGCGGCCGCACATTGCCGCTCAGGGTGTTGGCGATGGTCTCGCGCAGGGTGGTACCGGTGAAGGGATGCACCCCGGTCAGGCTCTCGTAGAGGGTCGCTCCCAGGCCGAAGACGTCGCCGGGCGCCGAGTAGGGCATGGAATTCAGCACCTCGGGAGGAACGTAGCCCGGGGTTCCCGACACCTCGATCCGGTCGTCGGAGAGGGTCGAGACCACGAAGGCCAGCCCGAAGTCGCTCATCTTGATCGCCCCCTCGCGGCCGAGCAGCACGTTACCCGGCTTGACGTCGCGATGGATCACCTCGCGTTCGTGGGCGCGGGCCAGGCCGCTCGCCATGGCGGCGGCCAGGGGGATGAGCTGATCGGCCTCGAGCGGCCCGCGGCTGCGCAGCAGGTCTCGCAGGCTCAAGCCCTCGACCAGCTCCATGGCGATGAACGCCGAGCGCTCGGCGCCGCCCATGTCGTAGACCATGATGATGTTGGGATGGCTGAAGCGAGCGATGGTGATGGCCTCGTTGCGCAGCCTCTCGAGCATCTCCTGCCGCTGATCCTCGGTCGAGAGCGCGTCGAATCGGATGGTCTTGAGCGCCACCTGCCGCTCGAGGCGCGGATCCAGACCGCGGTACACCGTGCCCATCGATCCCTGCCCGAGCACGTCGAGCGCCTCGTAGCGGCCGAACCGGAGCTTGCCGTCCTCGCCGGTCGTGGCGGTCTGCGCGCGCGGCTCGGCGTGGGTGCGCCAGGCGAGCAACCGCTCGACGCGCAACACCAACTCGGCGGGCTCGAACGGTTTGACCATGTAGTCGTCGGCGCCCTCCACCAGGCCGCGGGCTCGGTACTCCTGACCGCCCAGCCCCGACAGGAAGAGGATCGGCAGGGCCGAAGTGGCCGGATCAGCGCGCAGCTCGCCCATCACTTCGAACCCCGACTTGGGCATGTTGACGTCGAGAATAATGGCGTCGATGTCCGGCTGACTCGCCAGGGAGTGCACCGAATCGGAGTCGCCAGTGGCGATCACGGTGTGGCCGGCGTCCTCGAGCACCAGGGTGACGAGGTCGAGTAGCTGGGGGTCATCGTCGCTGACGATAAGCTTCGCCAAGAGGGTCTTTCGCTGACCAGAATAGAGAGTAGATCTTCGACCAGGCACCGGTCACCAGCTCGGGACCGCGACGATTTTAGCTGATTTCTTGATCGTTCCCACTGTTCGCTTCAGGGATTCGGGTGGCCGGGGTCAACTTGGCGCCTACTCTGGGAGACGTGAATCGCCAGCCGCCGGCTTTGCTTTTTCGGTGTAGTCTTGGCATAGTCCCGAAGACAACCATCCGGACGCTGCATGACACGACAGAAATCGATTCGCGTTCTCTTGATGGACGGTGAGCGTCCGCTCAAGCTGTTGCTCGAGCGAGATCTGACCGAAAGGCGCCCGACGGTGATCGCCGTTCAGTCCGGGGAAGAAGCGCGGGAGCTGGCCAACCGGCAGCTCGACACCAGCCGGCTCGACTTCCAGGTACCCGGCGTGGGGCGGGTCGAGACCCGAAACCGCCAGCGCGGCGGTGACGGCTCGGACATGGTGGTGCTCGACAGCCAGGACGGCGAGGTGCCGCCGCTCGACTCGCCTGCGGCGGTCGCGGCCAGCTATCTGGACAGCGTCGACGCCGAGTTCCTCACCCGGCCGCTCAAGGCGTCCGACGTCGGCGCCCTGGTGCGCGAGGCGAAGCAGCGCCAGCAGCAGGCGCCGGAGCCGGTGACGTTGACCGTCCGCACCGCCTCGGGCCATCCGTTCGTGGTCTACAGCCCCAAGATGGTGGAGCTCATGGCGATCGTCGATCGGGTCGCCGCCGGCTCTGCCTCGATCCTGATCCAGGGCCAGACCGGCACCGGCAAGACACTGATCGCGCGCGAGATCCACGCCTCCAGCCCGCGCGCCGAAGAGAGCTTCGTGGCGATCAACTGCAGCGCCTTCCAGGAGCAGCTGCTCGAGAGCGAGGTCTTCGGCCACGAAAAGGGCTCGTTCACCGGTGCCATCGCCGCCAAGCCCGGCCTCTTCGAGGTCGCTCACAAGGGCACCCTGTTTCTCGACGAGGTGGGCGACATGTCCTCGGCGATGCAGGCCAAGTTGCTCCAGGTGCTCGACGACGGCGAGTTGCGCCGGGTCGGCGGCACCAAGAACCGCAAGGTCGATGTGCGCGTCATCGCCGCCAGCAACAAGAACCTCAAGGAGGAGGTCAAGGCCAAGCGCTTCCGCGAGGATTTGCTGTTCCGCCTCAACGTCATCCAGCTGCGGGTGCCGCGTCTGTCCGAGCGGCGCGAAGACATTCCGCCGCTGATCGCGCACTTCCTGGAGCGCTTCCGTCTGCCCGGCCAGCCGCGCAAGAGCATTTCCCCCGAGGCCACCCAGCTGCTCATGTCTTACAACTGGCCGGGCAACGTCCGCGAGCTTGCCAACGCGGTCGAGGGGCTGATCCTGCTGGCTCCCGGCGAGATCATCCGGGCCGAGGACCTGCCGCCCAACCTACGCCCGGCGGTAGTACTCAATCTGGGCGATTCGGACACACCGTTGCCGATGTCCGAGATCGAGCGCCTGCACATCATCACCACGATGCGCTTCACCGAGGGCAAGAAGGCGCCCGCCGCGCGGCTCCTGGGGATCGACGTCAAGACCCTGAGCAACAAGATCAAGAACTACAAGATCGAGTTGTAGGGCGGATTCGGGCGGGCACATTGGCCCGCCCCGACAGGATTCCGGAGTCCGGGGTTTCCTAGACCTCCAGGTTCTTCCTCAGCCGGTCGAGCTCCCGCCGTTCTTTCTTCGACGGCCGCCCGGCGCCCTTCTCCCGCGCCACCGGGCGGCGGCGCATCAAGCGCTCGAAATCGTCCATCACCGGCCGTGGCGGGCTCAGGTCCTCGTAAAGCTCCGGCGCCTCGGCCTTGCGCACCGGCCGGTCGCGTAGCTTCTTGACCACCAGCGAGCGCGTCCAGTCGCCGATTTCGACCTCGACCTTGTCTTCCAGCGCGAGCCGGCGGTGAGCCTTGGCGGTGACGCCGTTGACCTTCACCCGGCTGAGGTTGCAGGCATGGGTGGCCTTGGACCGTGTCTTGAACACCCGCGCAACCTGCAGCCACTTGTCCAGGCGGACTTCTCCGTCGGGCATCGCTCTGGTCTACCCTCGGGTGCCGATCGCCGGGGCCTCGGCCGGCTGGCCGATCCGCTGGATCGCTTCGGCCAGCTCGGCGATCGTCGCGCGGGCGAACGGCAGGGCACAGAAGCGCTCGAGGCGGTGATGGGTCTCCTCGGCGACGCGCCGGAAGGCCACCTCGACGCGGGCAGCGTCGCCATCCACTGCGACGGGGTCGGGCGAGCCCCAGTGGGCGATGATCGCGGAGCTGCCCGGCCACAACGGGCAAGTGTCGCGGGCGTGGTCGCAGACCGTGATCACGACGTCGAATCGGGCGCCGTCAAAGGCCGTCCACGACTTGCTCTCGGCGCTCGAGGCGTCGATGCCGTAGAAGTTCTTCAGCACCTCGATCGCCACCGGGTGCACCCTGCCGGTGGGCTCGGCTCCGGCGCTGTGGCTCTCGAAGCGAGGATCCATCGAGCGCAGCAGATACTCGGCCAGGATGCTGCGTGCCGAATTGCCGGTGCACAGGAAGAGGACTTTGCGTTTCATTCAGACCCCCCGGTCCGCCGCGTTCACTTGCCGGCGACGGGACTACTCTAGACTACAATCACACTCGTGAACCAGGCCAGAAAGCGCTTCCTGATCCTGCTCGCCATCCTGCCGGTGGTGGTGCTGCTGAGCGCCACCGCCTATGGCTTCCTGATGGGCGCCCTCGAGGGCAAGGAGCGCGACTTCTGGACGTCCCTCGAGTTCGCAGCCGAGACCATCACCACTACCGGCTACGGCAGCGAGGTCCACTGGGAGCACCCGCTCATGGTGCTGTTCGTCGTCGGCCTGCAGTTCATGGGGGTGGTGCTGATCTACATGATCGTGCCCATGGTCCTGATCCCGTATCTCGAGGAGCGCTTCGAGTCGCGCCTGCCGCGCCGGGCGCCGAAGATGGACCAGCACGTGGTGATCTACCGTTACGGCTCGACGGTCGAGACGCTGTGCCAGGAGCTGGCCCAGACCGGCGTGCCGCAGGTGGTCATCGAGCACGACGAGCGGATGGCGCGCCGGCTGATCGAGAAGAAAGTGCCCGTGGTCTACGCCGACGGGGTCAGCTCGGCGCTGGCCAACGTCCATCTCGACCGCGCCCGGGCCCTGATCGCCAACGGCAGCGACGAGGAGAACGCCGCCATGATGCTGGTCGCCCAGCAGCTCGATTTCCCCGGCGAGATCCTTGCCCTGGTCGAGGAGCCTTATCATCGCAAGCCCATGCTGCTGGCCGGCGCCACCGTCGTCTACACCCCACGGCACGTTCTGGGAGCGGCGCTGGCGGCGCGCGCCAGCCACCACATCAGCCCGCGGGTGAGCGGTATCCAGCAGCTCGGCCGCAAGCTGCAGGTGGCCGAGATCCCGGTCGGCGCCGGCAGCGAGATCGCCGGCCAGACGCTGGCAGAGGCGAAGATCGCCACCCGTACCGGCGCCACGGTGATCGGCCAGTGGCGCAAGGGGCGTCTCGAAAGCCTACCCGGGGCCACTGTGCGCCTCGAGCCGCGCGGCATCCTGGTGTCGGTGGGCAGCGCCGAGAGCCTGGAACGACTGACCGAGATCGCCTCGAACGGCAGGGGAGCGGTCCGGCGCGACGGACACTTCATTGTCGCGGGGCACGGCGAGGTGGGTTGCAAGGTGACGCAGTTGCTGCGCGACGCCGGCGAGCAGGTGACGGTGATCGACCAGCGGGACGGCGCCGGCGTCGACGTCGCCGGCGACATTCTGGAGCCCGGGGTGCTGGAGGCGGCCGGCGTCGCCGACGCCCAGACGGTGGTGCTCGCCGTCGACAACGATTCGAGCACCCTGTTCGCCACGGTCATCGTCAAGGACCAGGCCCCGGAAGTCACCATCATCGCCCGGGTCAACCAGGCCGAGAACGTCGAGCGCATCCACCACGCCGGCGCCGATTTCGCGCTTTCGATGAGCCAGGTGTCGGGCCAGATCCTCGCTCATCGCCTGCTGCGCCAGGAAGCGATCGCCATCGACCCCCAGCTGCGGGTGCTCAAGACCGGCGCCGCGCAGCTGACAGGCCGCCGCACCGGCAGCCTCGGGGTCCGCGAGCTGACCGGTTGCTCAGTGGTGGCGGTGGAGCGCGGCGACGACCTGATCGTCGAGCTCGGGCCCGACTTCCGGTTCCAGGGCGAAGATCTGATCTACGTCTGCGGCACCAACGCCGCCACGCAGCGCTTCGCGTCCGAGTACGGCTAGCCCGCCCGCGCCCGCACCGGGCTCGAAGGCCACCGGCGAGCCCTGCCACGTCGGCTCCTCGAGTGCTTCGATCACGAGCCCCAACCGCTCGAGAGCTGCAACGGTTTCCGGCAACGGGTGCAGGTGCTGGGCGATCGCGCGCGTCTCACCACTATCTGCGCGGCGTCCTCGATCTCGAAGACCGCCGACGCCTGCGCGCCGCCGACCTCGAGATCAGAACCTACCCGCGGATGTGGCGGTCGAACCTGCTCGCCATCGTCGTGCCCAGCCGTCCTCGGTTCTGCTACGGGGTGTGGCGATCAGGAAGCTGATCGCTCGCCTCATCTCGCGCCCAGGTCCTCGACCACCGGCACGTCATCCCGCGACGTCAGGCGTAGGAGCGCCCTCAGGATCCGGCGCTGGAGCGGCGGGTCGTTGGGCGCTCCCAGCGGATAGCCGAGCGGATACGGCACTTCGAGGGCGCGCGGCGGGCGCACCTTGGCTGTGATCTCACCCAGCAGGGAGACCGAGACCGTGGCGATCCCGCGGCGCTCGAGCTCTCCTCCGACCAGACTGACCGTCTGGTGGCAAATCGGTCACACCGGCACCAGGAGCGCGACGTCGACCTGGTCGGCGGCAAGCACATCGGCCACAGCCGGCGCTGTCTTCCGCCTCAGCCGGCTGGGTGCGGTGACGGATCCCATCAGCGAGGCGTGGCGCGGGGCGACGTCGCCGATCTCGCCGTGGTCGCTAAGCTCGTGCAGGCGGTCGAGCGGCAGAGCGAGGTTGCGGTCGGCCTCGATCCCGGCATGGTCGAAGGAGTCGCTCCGGTGGTGCTCCTCGAGCAGGGCGACGTCGGCGTCCGCCGGGATCAGCCGGTAGCTCCAGTCGCCACCCTTGACGCTCTGGTCGAAGGGCTCATCGCCCGGCACCACCAGCCCGGCGGAGGAGACCAGCGCCACCCGGCATCGGTCGAGCGGTTTGGCGAGCCGGGCGACGGGCACGGGGTCCAGCTGTTTCCAGCGGTAGGCGCGCAGGAAGGTGCGGAGGGTGAAGCTGAGATCCGAGAGTCGTGCCACGAGGGGAGGATACCTCCTCGGCGCTCGGGTTGCCACATGGCCGGCCCGACGAGGCCAGGGTGGGCATCATCCAGCTCTTGTCGCCGACTGACGGTGGGATGATCGTGTCGATTGAGCGTTCTCGGCAACGCTACGAAGCCAGCTCCGAACCGATCGGGGCTTCGTCACCGGCGGCCGGAGCGATCCGGGCGCTCACCCAGGCATGTTCGACAATGCCCCGGTGCGATCATGTTGCTGATCCAGGCATGTTCGACAATACCCCGGTGCGAGGATGAGGGTTACCCAGACGTGTTCGACAATGCCCCGGTGCGAGGGTGAAGGCCGCCCAGACGTGTTCGACGTTGCCCCGGTACGAAGGTGGGGGTTACCCAGGCATGTTCGACAATGCCCCGGTGCGTCCTGCGAAGGCTCCGACGCCTGGAGCCACTCGGCGACCGCCTCGACCTCGTCCTCGAAGGACTTGCAGACCTGGATCTCGGGAACTTCCCCGTGCATCAGCGACCGATAGCCGCGGGTCGAGTCGGCGCTGGCATCGAGATCGTCGATCTCGACGCCCTCCAGCAGCGCGACGGCGTAGCGGCGGATCTCGTCTGTGGTCCGGTAGTTGATCCTCAGTCGTCGCCCACGCCCGCGAATGTTGACGCCCGCGTGTGAGAGCACGACCCGCTTGCGGTAGATGCGCTGATGGCCGTCACCCACGACGAAGAGATCGTTCGGGCGCTCCTCGGGGATGACCGCCCGCAGCAGGGCGAAGGCATGAGTGCTCATGTCCTGGGCTTCATCGACGAGGATGGATCGCACCGAGACCCGAATCTTCTCTTGCCGGAGCAGCGCGGTGGCGTCTCTCAAGGCGTCTTCGGGCTCGCGGCAGCCGTGTTTCTCGCCTTCGGCTCATGCGAATCCCGCGCCCGGACCGACTCGCCCGCTTGTAGTCTTCCCAGGTCTCGCAGCCGTGACGCTGGACCACGAGCTCCCACTCGTCGCGAAAAAAGGGGGGCGCGAAGCTGGTGCCGGAGCCGAGGGCCAGCGCCGTGTCCCAGAGTTTCTCCAGCGTGCCGCTCGCCCCCCAGTACCTGATCTCGTACGGGTACCCGGCCCGCCGCAGGAGGCCGGCCACCCATCTGTCCAGGTTCACGACCTCGATACGCGCGAGCGTCTCGGGGCTGCACAGCCTGGCCAGGTTGGCCTCCGTGTCCGCCGCCAGGTTGCGGGTGAACGTGGTGAAGAGAATGCGGTCGCCCGGTTGGGTGAAGACCTTCTCGGCCAGGTATGCGGCCCGATGCATGGCCACTACGCTCTTGCCGGTACCAGCGCCGCCCAGGACCCGGACAGGCCCGTTCCAGCTCCGGTCAACGAGCGTCCGCTGGCTCGGGTGTAGGAAGATGCGCCACTTCTCGAGCGGCGCGTCGAGCATCGCCTCGAGCGCGACGTCGTCCTCGACCACGACGAACCGCCGCTTGGAGGCGTCCCGCTCGAGGGCGCTTTCGAAGTCGCTGGTGTCGACAGCCTCCGCGAGGTCCGTGGCCATGGCCTTCTCGACCTCTTCGAGGCTCTCTCCGTCGCCCAGCCAGTAGAGTGCCTCGAGGGCCTCCGGAGGCAGCGTCAGGCGCAACCCCTCGAGGTCCTGCATGGTCTCGAGGGCCTGTACCCGCGGCAGCAACTCTTCGGGTACCCCCAGTCGTTTCAGTTCCCGGTCGCGCACACCGTCGAACAGCGCGGCGGCCGCCCAGGCGCTCGAAGGCTTGCTCCTGGTGGCGGTGGGGGGTGAAGCCCAGGGGCACGTCGGGGAAGTAGCGTGGGTTCGCGCCGGCCACGAAGGGCAGCTTGATCGAGACGTAGGGGCCCTTGAGCAGGCCGCCGGGCTCGGCCAGCAGATCGTCGACCACGCGCTCCATGCCTGGCGTCGAGGACCAGAAGGAGAAGCGCAGGAAGTCGGAGAGACCCTGCTGCAGCTGGCCGGCGAGAGCGGAAGGGATCATGCGTCGGCTGCTCTATGTTGGTGGATGCCAACCCGCATCTACCCAGCGGCGCCTGGCGAAGACGACCGTCGGATTGTTCATCTTCAAAGCTGACACGGTCGCCCGCCCTACGGGTGTCCTGCCGATGATGTGGGTGCCGTCTCTCGACCACCCGAAATGATCGGCCCAACGCTGTTGGACGGGGTGGAAGAGCGCGGCGTTCTCACCTGTCTCGGGATCGACTGCGTTTTGCTGAGCGCCCTTGCTGACGTTGCAGTTGAAACAGGCCAGGCAGAGGTTCTCGATCTCGTTTCCGCCGCCTGCGACTTCGGGAACGATGTGGTCCAGGTGCATCGCGAGACCGCAGTTGTCTTCGCTGGTCTGGCAATAGGCGCAGCGGTATTCGTCGCGTGCAACGACGACGCGGCGGATAGCAGCGGGCACCGCCATTTTCGAGGCTCAGCCGCCGGCAGCAAGCCCGCTGGGAACCGGGTAACCACGCAAGGCCAGAAGGCGTCGCGCCTCCGCCCGATGCAGCATGACGCGTTGTCCCTGCACTACCAAGTCGTCGAGCTCGTCGCGCTCGGCGTCGCTCAACGGCTGCTTCTTCTGGCGCTCGGCCAAGAACTCGAGCCGCGCCTGACGATCCTCATCGAGGTTCTCGCGGCTGACTTTCTGCAACTCCTCGGCGTCGAGCAGCGCCATCCCACCAAGCTCGGCGCGGATTTTCGGCGGCAGATCTTTCTCCAGTGGCGGCAGCGACAGGGCGATCGTCGCAGCCATCACGTCCTGGACGCTCCGGGCCACGGCGGTCGCGGTCTCGCACACCCGTTGGTAGAGGTCTTCAGGCAGCTCGACGCTCACTGTTTGCCGGGGCATGTGCTCTCCTCTCGCTACGGGAACGGCAGCTCGATCGAGTATCAGGTTACCACAAGGCCGAGTCACCCGCAGTCGTGATGACGTTGACGTCGTTCCAGGGGCTGGGGTCGCTTTCGCTCTTCTGGTGACAGCCATGTACAATTGATACGGAGCCCAGTCGGGCTCCCTCGAAGCGAGGTGATGACCATGGCGACCCAACCCTCTCAGTCACGTGCTTACTCGGCCGAGGAAATCGCGTCGCTCGGCGACGAGATCTACGAGAGGCAGATTCGCTCTCGGGTCGAGACCGAACACCGGGGAGAGGTCGTTGCCATCGATGTCGAGACCGGCGACTTCGCTGTCGAGAAGACTGCCCTTGCTGCTGCTGATCGCCTCCTGGCCCAGAGTCCCTCCGCGGAGATCTGGTGCGTACGCGTCGGGCATCGCGCCCTTCATCACGTCGGAGCACGATCGATTCAAGAGTTGGCGTGATCACGGGTGTCGTCAACGCCGACCTCGAGGCCGTCGTCCGTCTGCGTTTGCGCGGTCCCAAGGGGCACTCTGGGATGGGAAACCCAGACTCGTGGAGGCGACTTCCATGCGAAACGCGGCTCTAATCGGAATGGGCTTGCTGCAGGATCACGAGCTTTTGATTCAAGTCGAAGAGGGCGGGAAGGTCTTCATCAAGGCGACCGAGCAAGAAGAGACACACTGAGAGCTTGGTTTCTAGGTGCGCCTTGGTTCCTGGAACGTCTCGACTGCGCCGACGTCGACACCCTCAGACGTGATACGAGCGCGCAAGAAGCCGGGGATCGAGCGCCTCGATGCCCTCGAGGCGAGTCTCGAGTATTTGCCGTTGACTACAGCTGCGATGCGTCGCGCTGCAGGGCTCTGGGCTGAGGTCCGGCAACAGGGACTTCCCACCGCTGATCCGAAGGCGCTCGATGGAGATGTGATCCTGGCCGCGCAGGCGTTGAGCACAGGGCTGGCCGCCACGGACATCGTGGTCGCGACGACCAACGTTGGTCATCTCGCTCGGTTGGTACCCGCCGCGCTCTGGCGAGAGATCAGCTGACCCGGACTCGCTGCACCGAAACGGCTTCCGAGACCGCTGGGACAGAGAAGCTCATCCGCCATCCTTCCCGAATCGCTCGGCGAAGTGCTTCCAGGCGACTTCGTAGTCTTTCTCGCGGTCGCAGCGGATCCAGGGAGCCTGGTAGACAATCGTCTTCTCGCGCGGGCCGCCGGGCAGTGTGTCGTCGATCACCACCTGGGTGACGGTGACGGTGTCGTTGCCGGTGTAGCCGGCCTCTTCGGACATGTGCTTGACGTCGTTCCAGCAGGGGTTGGGGTTGGCGGACCACCCAACTACCTTCATCGAAGGCTGCCGAATGGCATTTCTAGCTTATGACGCCCAATTGAACTCCGGGCCATCATAGGCGGAAGCTATTTTTTCTATTAGTTACTTGACAAACGCTATTTCAATCTCTACACTGGCTCCATCATGGCCCTGGCCGCTTGCCGGCCAAGGCACAGGAGGTCTCGAAAATGAAGGACATCACCAAGCAATCCCTCGGCGAGCTCAAGGCTCTCTACAACCGGAAGATCGAGTTCTGGACGAAGAAGAAGCTCGAGCACGAGAAGGAGATCGACAAGTGCAGACGGGAGATCAAGGCCTGCCAGACCAAGCTGCGCCATGTCGAGGCGCTGGTGAGCGCGCCAGCCGGGGCGCCCAAGGCGGCGCCCAAGGTGACCCGGAGACGGGGCAAGCGGCGGCGCCGGACGAGCCCGGTCAAGATCGCCACTTTGCAGGCTCTGCGCAACCGGCCCGGCGAACGGCTGACCACCAAGAGGCTGTTGACGGCCATCCGCCACGACACCGGCAAGCGGGTGTCGCGCCAGTCGGTGAACGTCAACCTTGGGTTGCTGGAGAAGGAAGGACTGATCAAGAAGTTCCCCGCGCCGCGTGGCGCGGGAGCACGCTTCGTCTACTCGGCGGTGCCGAGCGCATGAGCCGCGGTGGACGAGAAACGACGACCGGAGAAAGGAGGTGATGGCGCATGACACAGCATGACAGTCAGGAACGTCAGCAGTCCGAAAACCACTAAGCAAAGGAGATAAAGGATGTTAGAAGCACAAAGCGATCGGATCCTCGCCCTGGTGCAGTCCGCTACCAAGGTCGAGACCGAGATCGAAACACACACCGAAGAGGTCGCGACGGGTCTCGATGAAGACTTCGCGACCGCGACCGCGGGTTGGGGAGAAGGGCAGCCGAAGCCCGACTTCCGGACCCAACTCAAGGCTCTCAAGGCCAAGCTCGGCGACTCGCGGGAGAAGCTGAGCGCGGCCGAGGAGCACACCATCGGCCTGGTCAGGCAGGGGGTCGAGCTGCGCGTGGAGCGTTCCGAGCTCGTCGAAGGACTCTACGAGGACTTCTCGAGCATGCGGCGCACCGTCGAGGAGCTCTACCGCGGCAAGGGCAAGGGCAACGTCAACGTCTTTGTCGTGGCCGGCATCCAGGGGCCCACGTCCCAGAAGCCGACCAAACTGCTGCGCCAGGTCGATCTCGCGATCAAGCATCTGCACACGCCGGGCCTCGAGTTTCCGGCCTCCCGTTTCGACGGGACCGGGCTCCAGCCCAGCCAGCTGTTGCAGGTGCTCGAACCCTACTCGGTGAGCATGCACGACGTGCAGGGCGCTCTGGGTAAGGTGGCCAGCGAGCTCAACGCCAGCCGCAAGGAGAAGAACCGCGCCATCGAGGCCCACAAGACCACGTTCAAGTGGGTGGCGAGAAACGCGGAATCTCTCTTCGAGCTCGCCGGCGAGCACGAGCTGGCCGAGCGCATCCGCCCCTCCGCCCGCCGGCCCGGACGCCGGGCAATCGAGGTGGCGAATGACAGCCAAGGTGAGTCCCAGGCCGAGAATTTCCAGGACGGAGATGCCCAGAATGGTGGCGCCGCCGTCCAGGACTCGGCGGAGTCCGCTTCCGGTGAAGGTGGATCGGGTGAGCCCGCGGGCGAGCCCAAGCCCACTTCCTCACAGGCGGTAGACGCGTCGGCGGAGCCTGCTCCGTCGCCGTCGGACGGCTGATCCCTTCCCCGGGCGGCTCGCGGCCTCACGCCGTGGGTCGCCCGGGGTTTTCCTCTTACCTGCCCGTAACCGACCAAGCCGCGATCGTGGCCTGGCTGCGCCGTCACCAGCTGCCGATCATCGGCTCGAAGCTGTCGTGATCCTGCTGTTCTGATCAGGCGCGCGGCGCGTCGAGGCGCTCGACGATCTCCGGGATCGCGGCACGGATCACGTCGCCGAGGTTGGCGGCGAGGATGAGCTCCATCTCCTCGCGCACGGCCTCCGGCAGCTCGGCCAGATCCTTCTCGTTGTCCCTGGGCAGAATCACGCGCCGCATGCCGGCCCGGCGGGCGGCCAGCACTTTCTCCTTGATGCCGCCGATCGGCATCACCAGGCCGCTCAGGGTGATCTCGCCGGTCATCGCGGTGTCGCTGCGGGCGGGCAGGCCGCTGTAGAGCGACGCCAGCGCCGTGGCCATGGTCACCCCGGCGGACGGCCCGTCCTTGGGGATCGACCCGGCGGGGACGTGGATGTGGACGCTGCCGGGCTCGAGCTCGGGGGCGAGCACCTCGGCCTGCGTCAGCACGAAGCTGTGCGCTGCCCGCGCGGACTCTTTCATCACGTCGCCGAGCTGGCCGGTGAGGATCAGCGGCTCGCCACCCGACAGGCGGATCGCCTCGACGTAGAGCACCTCGCCGCCGACCTCGGTCCAGGCCAGGCCGGCGACCACCCCCGGTGGCACATCTTTGCGCATCTGCTCGTGGAAGACGCGCTCGGGGCCGAGGAGGCCCGGCAGCTCGTCAGGGGTGATGTGGAAAGATTCGCCCGCCCCCTCGGCGATGCGCAGGGCTACTTTACGAGCCAGGCGGCCGAGGGTGCGTTCCAGATTGCGAACGCCGGCCTCGCGGGTGTAGCGCCGGATGATGTGGCTCAGCGCCTCGTCCGGCACCATCAGTTGCTCCTCGTCGAGCCCGGCGTCGCTGCGTTGGCGCGGCAGCAGGTAGCGGCGGGCGATCTCCAGCTTCTCGTCGTCGCTGTAGCCCGACAGGCGCAGGACCTCCATGCGGTCGAGCAGCGGCCGCGGCAGGGTGTCGAGCGCGTTGGCGGTGGTGATGAAGAAGACCTTCGACAGATCGAAGGGCAGGTTCAGGTAGTTGTCGCGGAAGGTGTCGTTCTGCGCCGGGTCGAGGATCTCGAGCAGGGCAGCGGTGGGATCGCCGCGGTAGTCGCGCCCGAGTTTGTCGACCTCGGCGAGCATCAGCAGCGGGTTCTTGACCTCGGCGCGGCGCACGGCCTGGAGGATGCGCCCGGGCATGGCGCCGATGTAGGTGCGGCGGTGACCGCGCAGCTCCGCCTCGTCGTGCAGGCCGCCGAGGGAGAGGCGCTCGAAGCGCCGCCCGAGAGCGCGGGCGATCGACGAGCCGAGAGAGGTCTTGCCGACGCCCGGCGGGCCGACGAAACAGAGGATCGGCGCCTTGGCCCCGGGATTGAGCTTGAGCACCGCCAGGTGCTCGAGGATGCGCTCCTTGATCTCCGTGAGGCCGTAGTGGTCGGCGTCGAGCACCTGCCGGGCGTGGGCGAGGTCGAGGTCGTCCTCGGTCTCGGTCTGCCAGGGCAGCTCCAGCACCAGCTCGAGATAGTTGAGCGTCACGCTGTAGTCGGGGGCCGACGGCGGCAGGTTGGCGATTCGCCCGAGGGCCCGGCGGCATTCCTGGCGCACCGGGTCCGGCAGCTCCGCCACCTCCAGGCGCTGCCGCAGCTCGTCGATCTCGGATGACTCCGAGTCGCCTTCCCCGAGCTCTTCCTGGATGGTCTTGAGCTGCTGGCGTAAGACGTACTCGCGCTGCTCGCGGTCGATCTCGGTCCGCGCCTCGGTGGCGATCTGCTTCTTCAAGTCCAGTACCTGGAGCTCGTGCTGCAGGTAGCGCGTGAGCATCCGCATCGCCTCGACCTGGGAGTCGAGCCCGAGCAGGATCTGCGCCTTTTCGGGCGTCAGGTGAAGCATCGACGCCAGCAGGTAGACCAGGTGCATCGGGCCGTCGAGGTGGGCCACCATCTCGTGGATGTCGACCTCCGGCATCGCTTGGACGGTCTGCTGGATGCGGCCCGCCAGCTCCAGGAGCCGGCGCTTGAGCGCTTCCATTTCGGTGGCGTCGCCGGGGACCGTCGGCTTCGGCGTGACGGCCGCCTCCAGGTAGGGCTCGCTGCGCGGCAGTTCGTCGAGCGCGATCCGCTCGGTGCCGAGCAGGATCAGCTGCGCCCCCTTCTCCGAGCGAGCCGCCTGCTTGATCACCGCCCGCGTGCCGACGTTGTAGAGGTGCTCCTTGCCCGGCGCCTCCATGCCCGCGTCGTGCTGCGCGAAGACGGCGATCAGTTGATCCTCGGTGCCCAGCGCGGCCTCGGCCGCCGCCACCGAAGCCGGGCGGTCGATCGCCACCTGCATGGCGACGTGGGGAAACAGCACCGCGTTGCGCACTGTCAACACGGGCAGGGTGTTCGGTTCCGTCATACAGCCTGGTCCTTTCGAGAACCTTCCGATCCGGTTCCGGGCCGCGATTCTATAGGGCGGACGCAAAGATCCGCGGAGCTCGACGAAACGAGCCCCGCGGACCAGGGACTGGAGCAGAGTCGCTGCTCAGAATTCGAACCGCACTCCGACCTCGTAGCGACGCGGCCGCTGCCAGTTGATCGGATCGCCGAGATCGACGTCGTTGCCTTCGACGTCGAGGCAGCCGTCATCCCGCTCGCAATGGTCGGTCGGCCGCTCCGAGTCGAAGACGTTGACCATCGCCGCGATCAGCTGCAGGTTGCTGTCGCCGAAGCGGAAGTACTTGTTGAGCTGCAGATCGAGCTGGTAGTTCTCGTTGCCGGGGATCGCGCCCCGCGGCGAGAGATAGTGGTTGCCGTAGCCGGCGTTCTCGGCCGATTCGAAGTGGTCGACCACCGACTTCGAGCTCCAGGTGGCGTCGACGCCGAGGGCGAAGTCGAGCGGCAGCTCGAAAAAGCCGTTGACCTTCATACGCCAGCGGCGATGATCCGCCAGCAGACCGAAGCGGTTGTCGTAGTGGTCCGGGAAGAAGTCGTAGTCGCTGCCGGCGTTCTGGTTGTACTCGACGTTGCCCTTCGACTCCGACCAAACCAGCGACGAGTTCAGGTGCATCCAATCGGTGGCGCGCGATTCGACCCGCAGCATCGCGCCCTCGTACTCACGCCGCAGCCCCGGTAGGTTGGCCATGATGAAGAAGTCACAGGCGTGGCCGGCCTGCGGGTCCGCGTAGGCGCCGTTGCAGGTGTCCTCGAAGATGTCCTCGGTATCCTTCTGCAGGTAGGTCAGCTCCGCCGAGGTGCGGCGGAAAAGCTGCCGTTCGACGCCGATCATGAAGGTGTCTTGGAAGGTGGCGTCGAGATTGGGATCGACCACGTTCGGCACCCCCGCGCCGCCGGTCACCGACGACACGATCCAGCCCTCGGGGTCGAGCCCCTGGGGCTCCTGGATGATGTCGGTCGTCCAGCCGAAGGCATCGACCAGGATCGCCGCCATCGTCGAGCAGGCGATCGGGAAATCCGCCGGCAGACCGAAGGTGAACTGCCGGATGTAGTTGCACGACCAGGCGACCGTGACCGGCGACTCGTTGACGCCGCGCTCGGCGAATGACGCCGTGGTCAGGGCGCTCGGGTGCATGAAGCGGCCCCAGTTGACGCGCCCGATGGTCTTGCCGTCGCCGGTCATGTTCCAGGCCAGGCCGAGGCGCGGCTGGAGTTTGTCGAGATCGGCGGTGCGTTCGCCCAGGTTGCCGTCGAACTGCGCCTGGTCGTATCGCAGGCCGAGCTTGAGGGTCAGATCGGGGGTGATGCTCCAGCCGTCCTGGAGGTAGTACGACGTCACCGTACCGTCGAACTCCGAGACGTCCCGGTTCGGATTGTGGGTGAAGTTGCGAAGGATGTCGCCGTCGCTGACGATCCGTCGGGTGTACTGGAAGTCGCCGGTGCGGAAGTTCTGCCGATTGAAGTAGTCGTCGTTGTACTCGAATCCGCCCCGGAGCTCGTGCGAGCCCAGGAAGTCTTCGATATACCAGGTCAAGCCGGTGTTCAGGTAGTCGCGGTCGCGGTCGGAGAACTGGGCGTTCTCGTAGTTGACCGAGAACTGCCCCGTCGTGACGTTGAACTGGTTCGGCGTCTCGATGTCACCGCTCATCGGTACGGTGTTGAGCTCCCGGCGGCTGGCGCCGAGGCGCAGGTCCCACAACAGGTTGTCGGTCAGCACGGCGGAGACGTCCACCTGGTAGATCTCACCTCCCTGCTCCTGGAGACTCTGGGTCTCCGGCGGCCGGAACTGTGCGTCGACGAACGACGAGTTTTCGATCTCGGTCGGATCGCCGGTGCCCTTGAGCACCACCAGCCAGTGGGGGGCGGCCTGCCAGCTCAGCTTGCCGAGCCAGAAGTCGCCGGCGAACGTGCGCGTGGTGGGAGATCCCGGGGCCGTCCGCTCGGTCTCCGTCGGGTTGAAGCCGGCGAAGAACCACAGCTCGTCGCGCAGGATCGGGCCGCCGATGGTGGCCGACGGATCGAGGCTCTTCTCGGACTGCGCGTCCGGGTCGAAATGATCACCGCTCTCGAAGTAGCCCGAGTCGAAGTAGCGCACGTCGGCGGTGCCGGAGAGGTCGTTGCCCCCCGACTTGGTGACCACGTTGACCACTCCGCCGGTGGCGCCGCCGAATTCGGCCTCGAAACCCGCGGTCTCGATCGAGATCTCCTGGATCGTGTCGAACGCGTAGTTGCCCGAGAAGGTCGAAGTCACCGGATCGGTGGTGTTGAAGCCGTCGACGTACCAGGCGTTCTCGCCGATGGTCGAGCCGAACACGTTGGGGTTGGCGCCGATGCCGGTCGAGGGCCCGCCGGCGCCGGCCGCCTGGCCCAGGACGGACTGATACGAGCGGGCGAAGTTGCCCACCGACGCCTTCTGCAGGTAGTCGACGGTGAAGGTCTGGGACACCGAGACCTGTTCGGGATCGATCACCGGCACCAGGTCGCCGGTCACCGTGATCGTCTCGCTCAGGCTGCCCGACTGCAGCTCCACGCGCAGCTCGGTGGTGCGTCCGAGGCGCACCTGGACGTCGGTCTGCTCGCGGGTGACGAAGCCGTCGAGCTCGACCTTGACCAGGTAGAGCCCGGGAGCGATCGCCGGAAAGCCGAACGAGCCGTCGGCCCGGGAGAAGGTCGAACGGGCGCCGCCGATCAGCGCCGGTGAAGAGATCGTCACCGTGGCGCCGGGCAACGGATCGCCGTCGTCTCCGCTGACGATGCCCTTGAGGTCACCGGTGGTGCCGGCCAGTACCGGTCCGGCGAACAGCGCAAAGATGGACGTGAGAATAAGGATACGTCTCATGAGGATCCTCCTTCTTCTGTCGGTTTGCGGGCTCCCCTCGAAGCCGCTCTCCTGAAGGGGTCCCGGAGGAGCCCTCATGAGGTTTTGGTGAAGCAAGAATCTTGCCGCGTTGCGGCACCTTCATCGGGGTTTCGCCGCGCCGCGGCCCAGAGCGATTCGAGGCTCGCGGAGCACTGAACGACAGCGAAAGTACTCTCTGCTCTACACGAAGATCTACTCAGCGATACAACTTCGTCACGACCGAGCCGTGCCTCGTCCACCGCCGCCGCGTGAGCTCGGCTCGATGCAGAAATGTGGATGCATTTTCTTGAGATCTGCACAAATATGAATGTTCGGCTGCCATATACGGCTCGCTCCTCCGTCTGTTGCTACTCTGGTAACATCGACGACACGGAGGATCTGTGTCATGAAACGCGCCCGCGACATCTGGTGGATCACTCTTGTTCTCCTCGCCTTGCCGCTCGCGGCGGAGACCGCCGCCGACCCGGCCGAGAGCGACGCCGCGGCCCGCCACGTCGAGCGCGACGAGATCGAAGCTCACAAAGGCCAGCCCCGTTTCATCGAGCCCAAGCACTCCCTGCGCACTCCGAAGCGAATCGAGCTCCGTAGGGGGGACATCTAGTAGCCGGGGGTTTCAACCCCCGGGGATCATCGGGTATTAGTTCGCCGGGAACAGCGAGGCGAACACCCGGTCCGTCCTGTTGCGCCAGCTCGCCCAGCCGGCCCCGTCGTGGGCCTCGCCGCCCATGACCTCGACCCCTTTGTCGCGGAAGGCCTGCGCCAGCTTGCGGTTGGAGACCGCCAGGTTCCAGTTCTCGTGCGGGTTGCGCATGTCGTAGGTGCCCCAGTCCATGTAGATCTCGGGCTTGTCTTCACCCACCTTGTCGACCAGCGGGTAGATCATGTCCTCGATCATGCTGAGCAGCAGCAGCGATTGCGTGGCGGCCTTGGCGAACAGCTCGGGGTGCTGAAGCGTGCTGATCAGGGCATTGATGCCGCCGAAGTACATGCCGACGTTGGCGCGGGAGTCCGCGGACGCCCGGGTGCGATAGTGCTCGTCGATGAACGGCACGATCTCACCGGTGAACGCCTGGTCGTATTGCGGACCGCGCACGCCGAGATCGAAGAACACCACGATCATCGGCGCCAGCTGCTCGCCGAAGCTGCGGGCGTAGATGCTGCCGCCGGCGAAGGCGGGCGCCGTCCAAGACAGGTCCTCGAACACGGGCAGCGCGGCGATCTCGTTGTAGCCCTCGGGCGTGGCCTCGGCCACGTGCACGCTGCCCTGCTTGGTGACGATCACCAGCCGCCCGTCGACCAGGATCAGGAACCCGTCGCCGGGCGGGCGAGAGCGCCACTTGCTCTCGCCGGTGGCCGCGTCGACGCAGGTCGTTCGCTCTTGGGATTTCGATTGGCTCTGGCGGCGCTCGGTGCCTTGAGAGTCGGCTACGAGCCGGGCGCTCTCGGGGTTGCAGCGTCGCTCAGTCGCCGTAGATCAAGTGGTGTTCCTGCATGCCGCCGCAGCCGCTTGCTTTGAACGGCAGGTTGCAGCTGCCCGTGGTGCAGGTACGGCCCTCGTAGCCCCCCGGATTGAGCGCCGCGATCCACGCCTCGACCGCTGCCTGGACTTTTTCGGGGCCGGCCTCGTGCTCGGTGATCAGGAGCTTCGAAAGCCCCCAGATGCTGCGCGACAGGTTGCACTCGCAGCAGCACGTCGCGGCCGAGAACTCTTTGCAGCAGGGCGCGGGCATGGAGGCCAGAGCCTTCTGGCGGATCCCTTCCTGCTCGGGCGTGAGCTGGATGGCCTTGTAATAGCCCATCAGCTCCAACACCTGCTCGCGCGAGCCTTCGTACTCGCCGGAGGTCCAATCCGTCTTGCTCTCCTCGGTGGCGAGAAGGCCGCCGGCGAGGAGGGCGAGGATGGCTGTCACGGTTACGGTCTGGCGCATTGTCGTAAGGCGCATGGGTCTCGTCTCCTGCGGTGCATTCGGTGAGCCGCGCACTCTAGCATGCCCGATCGGGCGCGCGTCTCCGGGGGATCGGCACCTCTCTCGGAACGGCAGCCGCCGGCGGTGGGCTCGAGCTCGACGGTGATGCGGCGCGGGGGCTCTTCGAGGTCGGCGGCGCGGAAGGTCTGCTCGAAGCGGTGGGGTGGGTCGACGGCGAGGACTCAGGAGCAGCAGTCGCAAGACCCGCAGGACTTTGCCGCGTCGCGAGCCTGACGATGAGGAAGGATCTGCCACGGCTCAGCGACCGAGAGGCTGGTCAGGCGCTCGCCGACTGACGCAACCGCCGGAAGAACTCGCGCAGCGACTGCCCGGGCTGGAAGCTCTCCAGGAACCGCTCCAGCTGGGCCGCCGTCGGCGTGACGTCGAGCACTTTGGCCCATTCCAGGAACGGCACCAGCAGCGGCGTGGAGTGTTCGAGCTCCATGCGCAGAAGTTGGGCAGTGATGCCGCCCGCGGCCTGGAAGCCGGAGGTCTCGTAGATCTCGAAGATCTCCTCCAGGTCGTAGGGCACCTGCCGCGGCTCTACCCGCCAGGCGCCGCCGGCCTGGGAGGTGAAGATCGCGTACTGGGCGCGGCGGTCGCGGTTGAACGGCAGGCCGACGGAGCCGACGTTGACCACCAGACCGCCTTCGATCTCGCGCAGCAGGGGACGGTGGGTGTGGGCGCACACCAGCACGGGCTCTTCGACCGCGCCCCAGTAGCCCGACATCTCGTCGTCGCCGGTCCACGGGCCGATGCCCTCGCGGTTGGTGGCCGGCGTGCCGTGCACCAGCCGCAGGCCCGGGCGGCCGATCGAGAACGGTAGGCATGCGAGGTACTCCACGTCGTCGTCGTCGAGCTCGGCCGCCATCCAGCGGGCGGCGGACCACTCGTCGGCGTCGAGCCACTCGTCGGGCACCTTGCCGCGACGGAAGTCCAGCAGGTAGTCCTCGTGATTGCCGCCGATCGCGGGGAAACCGAGGGAGCGGATCCGCTTCGTGACCTTGCTGCCCGCGGGGCCGCGGCCCACCAGGTCGCCACCCACCAGCACCTCGTCCACAGCCTGGCCGGCGAGGTCGTCGAGCACCGCCTCGAGCGCGGGCATGTTGCCGTGGATGTCGGAGATGATGGCGATGCGGGTCATGGCGGGTCCGGGTGGTCTCGGGCTTGCGGCCTTTCTCCGGCCGCCGTTCTGGCATAGATTCTACCTACCATGAAAATCCCCAGATGTTCGCGTGCCGCTCTCGGCCTCTCCTTTGGCGTCGCCGTGTGCGTCGGCGCGCCCACCGCCATGGCCGACGATCCCCCCAGGACCCTGCGGGTGGACTACTTCCACACCGGCACCGCCACCGAGGAGGTCTTCAGCCTCGACCGCGTGGTGCTGGAGCCGCTGGCGTTTCCCGGCAACCCCGCCCGCCCGATCGACGACACCAACCTCGGCAAGTACCTGTTCGAGGTACGCGACGCCGGCGACGAGGTGCTCTACTCGCGCGGCTTCGCCTCGATCTACGGCGAGTGGGAGACCACGGGCGAAGCGCGCGAAGTCCACCGCACCTTCCACGAGTCGCTGCGGTTCCCGCGACCAGACGAGCCGGTGACGGTGACGCTCAACAAGCGTGACGCCAAGAATGCCTTCGAGGAGATCTGGACGGTGGCGATCGACCCGGACGACATGTTCGTGGACGATTCGCCGCCCGCCGGCCCCGAGCCGATCGCCATCCTGGAGTCGGGCGATCCGGCCACGAAGGTGGACCTGCTGCTGCTCGGCGACGGCTACACCGCGGAAGAGTGCGGCAAGTTCGAGGATGACGCGCGGCGCCTGTCCGAGGCGCTGTTCGGCGTCTCGCCGTTCAAGGAGAGGCGAGGCGACTTCAACGTCTGGGGGCTGTGTCCGCCGGCGGCTGAGTCGGGGGTCTCGCGGCCGTCGACCGGCGTCCACCGACGGTCGCCGGCGGGCACCACCTACGATGCCTTCGGCTCGGAGCGCTACGTGCTGACATTCGACAACCGAGCCTTCCGCGACCTGGCGGCGCTCGTGCCCTATGATTTCGTCGAGATCCTGGTCAACAACGAGACCTACGGCGGCGGCGGCATCTTCGGTCTCTTCGGCACGGTAGCGGTGGACTCGGACTTCGCGGAGTACGTGTTCATACACGAGTTCGGCCATCATTTCGCGGGTCTGGCCGACGAGTACTACACCTCCTCGGTCGCCTACGAGATCCCGGAGGAACGCACCGAGCCCTGGGAGGTAAACGCCACCGTGCTGCTCGATCCCGTGAACCTCAAGTGGCAAGACCTGGTGGCGGCCAGCACCGAGATCCCGTCGGCCTGGCCGAAGGAGGAGTTCGAGACCCAGAGCCGCAAGATCCAGGAGCGGCGGCGGCAGATCCGAGCCGAGAACCGGCCGGAGGCCGAGATGTCGGCGCTGTTCCGCGAGCAGCAGGAAGCCGAGACTGTGTTGCTGGGCTCGGCGCCCCTGGCCGGCAAGATCGGCGCCTTCGAGGGCGCCAACTACGCCGCCCGGGGCTCCTACCGGCCGCAGATCGACTGCATCATGTTCTCGCGCAACCAGGTGCCGTTCTGCGCCGTCTGCGCGCGCGGCATCGAGCAGGTGATCGACCTCTACGCGGCACCGGACGGCCCTTGAACCTGCTGCTGGTCGAACGCGGCGAGATCGGCGAGGACGGCACGGTCCGCATCGGAGGCCGCCGGGCCGAGCACATCCGCAAGGTGCTGCGGGCCGAAGCCGGTCAGACGCTGCGGGCCGGGGTGATCGGCGGCGGAGCCTGTGAAGCGAAGGTAACTTCGATCGACGCTGAGGGGGTGACGCTCGCCCTCGCGGTCGAGGACGCCGCGCCGCCCGAGCCCTGGATCGACCTGATCGTCGGCCTGCCGCGCCCCGCGGTGCTCCACCGGGTGCTCCAGACCGTCGCCGCGATGGGCGTCGGTAGGCTCGACCTGACCAACGCCTGGCGGGTGGAGAAGAGCTTCTTCCACTCGCCCGCCTTGCGGGAGGAGGCGATCCGTAAGCACCTGCTGCTGGGTGCCGAGCAGGGCATGACGACCCGCCTGCCGGAGGTGCGGCTGCGGCCTCTGCTGGTGCCGTTCGTGGGTGAGCTGGCTGAGCGCGCCGATCCGCCCTGCCGTCTGCTGGCGCACCCCGGCGCAGCTGAGCCGCTCGAGGCGGCGCTCGAGAACGGATGCGTTCAGGTCGCTATCGGCCCCGAGGGCGGCTGGATCGACCGCGAGATCGAGACGTTGGAGCAGGCGGGCTTTCGTCCGGTCACTCTCGGGCCCTGGATCCTGCGGGTGGAAACGGCGGTGACCGCGGCCCTGGCGCAGGTCGAGCTGGCGCGGCGGGCCGTGTCCCGCGGCACGTGTTAGACTTGCGCGGTGATCCCGGCGGGAGACCGCAGACCAATTCGACTGGCAGGCGACCTGGAGGCAGCAGATGTCCGAGGGGTGGAGCTACTACCTCGATTTCGACACTGAGGTGTTCGAGCTCAAAGAAGCAGAGCTCGCGGTGGGCCGTAGCCGCACCTGCGACGTCCCGATCAACGATCCCAGCGTCAGCCGGCGCCACGTGATGGTCAAGGCCGACAGCGGGCGGATCCTGCTCAAGGATCTCGGGTCGAGCAACGGTACATTCATCAACGGCGACCGGGTCGAGCAGGGCGGCGAGCTGCATCACGGCGACACCCTGGCGCTCGGGGACGCGGAGATCAACGTGCGGATCAGTGGCGGCGCCGCCTCGGCCTTCGAGACCATGCGCATGCCCGCGCAGCCGCCGTCGCACGGTGACGCGACGCTGTTCCTACAGAAGGCCTCGGCGGATCTCGCGGAAGAGGCCATGGATCACGGCGAGGATCAGGAGCCGGCGCCGCACATGGCGCCACCGCCAGTGCAGCCGGCGGGGGCGCCTCAGCCGGGGGCGCCTCAGCCGGGGGCGCCTCAGCCCGCCGCGCCGCCGCAACCGGCGCCACCGCAGGTCGAGGTAGCGGCGCCCGCCCCGGTCATTCCGGAACCCGTGGCTCCTGCTCCGCCTGCCGCGCCTCCGCCGCAGCCTGCCGCGCCTCCGCCGCCGGCACCTCAGCCGGTGGCACCTCAGCCGGCAGCACCTCAGCCCGCCGCGCCTCCGCCGGCAGCCGCGGCGCCCGCGCAGCAAGGTGGACAGACGGACCTGCGCCTCGACCAGACCACCGGCGATCTGCTGCCGTCCCTCGACGGCTTTGACATCACCATGGGTCCGGAGATGATGGAGGCGGTCAAGGTCGAGGCCGAGGAGAAGACCGTCGAGACGACGCCGGCGTTCAACCCCTACAGCGCGCCGATGCAGCAGCAGGCGGCGGCCGGCTTCGGTATCCGGCTGCTGGCCACGATCATCGACTGGATCTGGATGGCGGGCATCAGCGTCGCGGGCTTCTTCGTCGAGCCGCAGATCGGCCCCATGGCGGCGTTGGGGGTCACGTTCCTGGTCGTCCTGTTCGGTTGGGCGATCTGGGGAGCGACCCCAGGTAAGAGCATCTGCAAGCTCTACATCACCGCCGGCGCCGGTGGCCAGGCCGGCATCGGTTTTCCCAGAGCGCTGGCGCGCATGGTCGGCTACACCGTCAGCAGCATGATTCTGGGAATCGGTTTCCTGATGATCGCCTTCAACTCCCAGAGGCGTGGCCTACACGACATGATCGCCGGCACGCAAGTGCGCAGGGCGGCCTGACGGGGCCGTAAAGCAGGGGTAAATCCCCGATCCGATCGCTTGCGCGCGGCGTCGCGACGCCGCTACGATGCCGCCATGGAGGCCGCCACTTCGACTCCCCAGACCGTACCCGGAGAGCCCGGGTCCAGGCCCGCGTGGCAGCGGATCGCGGGGATCGTCGGTGCCGTATTCCTGGGCGCGATCTTCCTGGTCGCGGCCTATGCCAAGACGCTCGATCCGGCCGCTTTCGCCAAGCAGATCACCCTCGAGGGACTGGACTTCCTACTGCCGGCCATGGCGGTGGCGCTGATTGCCCTCGCCCTGGAAGTGTTCCTGGGCGGTGCCTTGCTGCTGGCAGTGCGCCGCTGGTGGATCCTGGTGCCGACCTCCGCGCTGGTGGCTTTCTTCCTGTTTCTCACCGGCCGTGCCTACTGGCGTCACTCCCAGGGCATCGCCCCCGAGGACGACGCCGGCTGCGGCTGCTTCGGCAACCTGGTGGAGAGGACTCCGGCGGAGGCCTTCTGGCAGGATCTGGCGCTCATGGTGCCGGCCCTCCTGCTCGCCTGGCTGGCCTTCGATCGCGGTGGCGCTCGACCGCGTCTGCGGCTGGCGGCCGTCGCCGTGCTCACCGCGGCCACCATGCTGGTTGCCTGGAAGGCTCCCGAGCTGCCCCTCGACAATCTCGCCACCCGCCTCAAGCCCGGCGTCGAGCCCTTGTCGATCTGTGCGGGCTCGGCCGAGAACGGCTCGCGGGTATGTATGGACGCCGTGGTGCCCGAGCTCGCCGAAGGTGAGCACGTGGTGATCATGGCGGAGCTCGAGAGTGAAGCGCTGGGGGAGCACGTCGGGGCGCTCAACGAGTATCATTGGGGCGGTAGCGGGCCGTCGCTGTGGGTCTTGACCAGCGCGACGGAGGAGCAGGTTTTCAACTTCCGCTTCACCCGCGGACCGTCGTTCGAGCTGCGCGAGGCGCCAGCCGCGTTGCTGCGGCCGCTCTACCGTACCCTGCCCAGGTCGTTCCTGGTGCGTGACGGGCGGGTGGTGGAGACTTATCGAGGTCTGCCGCCGCTCGAGGAGTTGGCGGCGAGCCAGCCCGCGGCGGACGAAGCAGCGAAAGCAGGGTGATTTTCTCGCCGAGTTATTCTCTCAGAGGTATGAGGTCCACGATGAATCGACACCAAGCGACGATGCGCCCGGCAGCCGGGCGTGGAAATCTGACAACGGGGCTCCTGGCCGCGATGGCGCTGGCCATGGGCGCGTCGAGCGCGGCGGCGCAGGTGCCAGCCGACGCGGTCTTCAGCGGCTTCAAGCCCTCCGGCGACTTTTTCTTCGAGCTCGGCGGCGAGACGCTCGAGAACGCCGAGATCTTTCTTTCCGACAAGGCTGCCGCCTACCTGGTGATCGCGCCCGAGCTCGCTTCGCCGGTGCTGATCAGTCCGCGCACGCAGTCGGTGGAGACGGTCAGTTTCATGAAGGTCGCCAAGCGCGAGGATGGCACCATCGATCTGCTGGCCGACGCTTCCTTCAACCGCCTGGGCTCGTTCAAGCTGCAGCAGCAGGAGGTCGTCTTCCAGGTCAAGGGCAAGACCGCCAAGCTCAAGAGGAAGCCGCCGCTTCTGGGCCAGCACCCGGCCGACACGCTGCGCAGCTACAAGCCCGAGTACGGCCGGAACGCTGATGCGTACAAACCGATCGAGAAGGCCGTCGCGAGCCTGCGCAAGCAGAGCAAGGACGTCCGCGTTTTGGTCTACTTCGGCACCTGGTGCCCGGTCTGCGGCCGCCAGGTGCCCAAGATCATCAAGGTGGCCGACCAGCTCGAGGGCTCGAAGGTCGGCTTCGAGTACTACGGCCTGCCGCAGCCGATGACCGACGATCCGAAGACCAAGGAAGACGACGTCCACGGTGTGCCGACCGCGATCGTATACGTCGGCGGCAAGGAGATCGGGCGCCTGACCGGCGGAGACCTCAACTCTCCGGAGAAGGCGATCTACCAGATGATCAACGGCTGAACGACAATACCTTCGCCCGCTTCGGTCGCGACGAAAGCGCCGACGTGTTCCTGGCGACAGTGCGCTGGGAGATGGACTGGAGCAGGTAGCTACTCGTCGCCGTGGTGGAAGCGGTGCATCTCCTTGCAGTCGAGGCTCTCGTCGTTGACGCTGCAGTCGCAGTCCCCGCCGTCGCACTCGATCCGCACCTCGCAGTCGTCTCCGCCGCAGTCGAGCTCGAGATCACTGCCCGAGAAGCTCCAGGAGCGACCCGGGGCCTCGCGCTCCTCGATCATGGCGGTGAGGTTCTCGACCCGGCCGTCGCGCCATAGCTCGAGGGTCGCGGCCTCGCCGTCCTCACGGCCGCGGATCATCCGCGCCAGGTCTCTGCCCGAGTCCACCGCGTCGCCGTCGACCGCGGTGATGATGTCGCCGACCTCGATTCCGGCGCGGCTGGCCGGGCTGTCCTCGTAGACCTTCGAGATCATCACGCTGGCGTCTTCCGGCACGCCGAAGTGCAGGCGCAGCTCCGGCGTCAGCTCGCTCAAGCCCACGCCCAGAAAACCGCCGCCGTGGTGGCCGTGGCCAAAGAAGTGCTTGCCGTGACCGCCGTGGCCGCCGTGGTGAGCGACCCAGGTAGAGGCGTCGCCCTCGATCTCGACCTTCTTGCCGTCGTCGCCGACGAAGACCATCACGCGGCGACCGTCCTCGTCCTTCTCGGTATGGATCTCGACGTCTTCGACGATGCGGATCTCGACGTCGTCGTCGCCGGCGAAAGCGGTCACGGCGAAGGCGGTCATGGCAAGCAGCATGCTCAGGATCCAGGGGCTCTTCTTGGGCATCGGACTCTCCTCTATCTGGATAGATGTACACACGGCAAACTCTTCGTGTCGCCCCTTCAAACGCCCGAGCCGGGAAAAAGTTCCTTCAATCGTCCTCTTTCAGAAGCCCTTGCGCTGCAGCGTCCGGCGGTCGATACCCAGGATCTTGGCGGCGGCGCTCTTGTTGCCGCCGGTGAGCCGCAACACGCGGTCGATGTGGCGGCGCTCGACGGTGGAGAGGTCGAGCGGACCGGCGGTGTCGTCGCCGGAGCCGCCGATCAGGCTGCGCAGCAGCTCGACGTCGACCACCCCGTCGGCCAGCGACACCGCGCCCTCGATCATGTTCTGAAGCTCACGCACGTTGCCCGGATAGTCATAGGCCAGGAGCAGCGCCAGCGCCTCGGCGTCGATCTGTGGCGTCGCGATCTCCTCGCGCCGACAGAAGTCCTCGGAGAACAGCCGCACCAGCTGCGGGATGTCCTGCCGCCTCTGACGCAGGGGCGGCAGCTCGACGTCGACGCCCTTGAGACGGTAGTAGAGGTCCTCGCGGAAGCGGCCCTCCGTCACCAGCGACTCGAGGTTGCGGTGGGTCGCGGCAATCACCCGCACGTCGACGGGGACCGCCTTGTGGCTGCCGACGTGGGTGACCTCGCGCTCCTGGAGAGCGCGCAGCAGCTTGACCTGCAGCGCCAGCTCGAGGTCGCCGATCTCATCGAGAAACAGGGTGCCGCCGTCAGCCAGCTCGAACTTGCCGCGGCGCGCCTGGACGCCGGTGGCCACACCGCCCTCGATGCCGAACAGCTCGCTCTCGAGCAGCGTCTCGGGCATTGCGGCGCAGTTGATCGCGATCAGCGCGCCAGCCCGGCCGGAGAGCGAGTGGATCAGCTTCGCCATCAGCTCCTTGCCGGTGCCGCTCTCGCCCTTGAGCAAGATCGTCACCTTGCGCGGCGCAACCCTCTCGACCACGTCCACTACCCGCCGCATGGCAGGCGCCTGGGCGACGAATCGGTGGCCGGCGACCTCTTCCACCAAGCGGCCCTTGAGGATTTTGTTCTCCTCCTGCAATCGTTCGCGCTGAGTGGTCAAATCCTCCAGCTGGCGGGCGCTGTCGAGCGCCACGCCGGCGAGCGCCGCCACCGAATCCAGAAAGCGGCGGTCCGCGCGGCTGAAGGCGGATTCCGGATCGGCGCGGGATTCCTTGTCGAGGAGCGCGATAAACCCCAGGTAGACGCCGCGGTAGACCAGCGGTGTGGCGATGAGCTCGCGGAAGGTACGTCCCATCCACTCGCCGTCGCGGCGCACCAGGCCCGAACCCTGGGCAAGTAGGTCGCGCCACAGCGAATCGGCGAGAAGCTCATCGCCGGCGGGCGGTTTGTCGAGCCAGCCGACGCTGGCGACCGCGCGAGCGCCGCCGAACGGGTCCCGGGTCACCGCGGTCGCTGTCGCCGGGTCGAGCACCGCGCAGACCTGCTGCAACAGCTCCTCCACCAACTCGCCCTCCGGCCGGTCGGCGTGGAGCGCCAAAGCCAGATCATAGAGCGTCTCGAGCTGCAGAATGCGCCGTTTTTCGGCGAAGTCGGTGGTGCGCCGGGTGAGGACCTCCACGGGATCCATTCTTACACAGAGGCCCGGGGATAATTGACCGGGGCGCGTAGGAGATACACTCGCGCCTCACTCTTCAGGGGAAATGGGGAGGCCGCGGTGAGCACGGAAGTCGAACAAGCGATCGAGCGTGGATGGCCGGAGCGGTTGCTGCGGCCAGTCGACCGGCTGATCCCGGCCCGGCTTCGAGGCAACGACACCGCGCTGTGGCAGAGTCGGTTGCTGATCCTGATCTCCTTCACCGGCTTCTTCTGGGGACCCGCTTTTTCCCTGTTCTATTTCTTCGTCTTCGATGCCCCCGTGATGGGCGCCGCCCTCGTGCTTGCCGGGCTCGGAATCCTGACAGTGCCTTTCGTCCTCCGCGGCACCGGCAACCTCCACCTCGCCGCCCACATGCTGTTCGCAATTCTCTTCCTGGTCGTGATCGGCGTCACCCTGGTGCGCGGCGGCTATCCCGTCTCGGGTCTGGTATGGAGCGCGGCGATTCCGATGCTGGCGATCTTCCTGACCAACCGGCGCTCGGCGGTCGTCTGGGCTTTCCTGGTGTTCACCAAGTACGTGGCTTTCGGACTCTTGATCGCCACCGGCCGCTTTCCTCGGGATCGGATGGGTGGCGAGGACAGGCTCCTGCTCGACACCCTGGGGTTGGCCGCATTCCTGGCACTCCTGCTCTCGATCGCCGTCATCTACGAGCTCGAAAGGACCCGGACACTGGCGATCACCGAAGCTGCCAACCGGGCGAAGTCGGATTTCCTCGCCCGCATGAGTCACGAGATCCGGACCCCGATGAATGGCGTGATCGGCATGACCGGACTGCTCCTCGACAGCGACCTCACCCACCGTCAGTACGAGCACGCCCTGACCATCCGGCGGTCGGGCAACGCCCTGCTCGAGATCATCAACGATCTGCTCGATTTCTCGAAGATCGAACAAGGAGTGCTGGAGCTCGAGCCGAGCCGGTTCCACCTGCGCGACGAGCTCGACGGGATCATCGATCTGCTCTCCGAGCCGGCGGTCGGAAAGGGCATCGAGCTTCGCTGTCAGGTCGCCGAAGACCTGCCGGAATGGTTGCTGGGCGATGCCGGGCGCCTGCGTCAGATCCTGATCAATTTGATCGGTAACGCGGTCAAGTTCACCGAGCAGGGAGAGGTCCTGGTGCGGGCACGAGTCGGCGAGCGGGTGTCCGACGGAGACATGGACGACGAGACGCTGATGGTCCGCATCGACGTCAGCGATACCGGCATTGGCGTACCGCCAGACCGGCTCGCCGCCATCTTCGAGCCCTTTGCCCAGGCCCAGGAGTCAGCCTCTCGGCAGCACGAGGGCACGGGACTGGGGCTGGCCATCTGTCGCCAGCTGGCGACGATGATGGGAGGGGAGGTCTGGGCCGAGAGCCGGCCCGGTGAAGGCAGCACGTTCTCGTTCACGATTCGCCTGGAGTCGTCTGCGCCCGCCGAGGATCTTCCTCAGGCACCGTCTCCGTCACCCGCGCCGATCGTCTCCGGCACGTCTCGCGCCAGGGTTCTGGTGGCGGAAGACAACCGCGTCAACCAGATGGTCGCCGAAGCGATGCTGGACAAGCTCGGCTATCGCGTCGACGTGGTCGCCAACGGCCTGGAGGTTCTCGACGCGTTGGAACGTGCCCCCTACGACCTGGTGTTGATGGACCTGCAGATGCCGGAGATGGACGGCTATCGTGCTTCCGCGGAGATTCGCCAGCGCTCCGAGCTGGACGGCATCCCGATCGTGGCGATGACCGCGCACGCGATGGCGAGCGACCGGGAGAAGTGCCTTTCGGCCGGGATGAACGACTACGTCTCGAAGCCCGTACAGGCCGAGGTACTGGGCAAGGTCCTGGAACGGTGGATCGGGTAGGATCCGGCAGCCTCGGCAGTCACGACGAGACTCCTCATGCTGGCCGTCCTTCCCACTTCCCGCGCGCCCGTCCACCAGCGCGAGCCGGTGTTGGGTGAGATGCCCGATCCGCGACCAGGGAAGGGTGAGGCGTTGCTGCGCGTCCGCGCGTCCGCCCTGAACCGCGCCGACCTGCTGCAGATCCGTGGCCTCTATCCGCCGCCACCGGGCGAGAGCGAGGTGCCCGGGCTCGAATGTGCCGGCGAGGTCACGGAGCTCGGACCCGAGGTAAGTGGCTGGAAGGTCGGCGACCGGGCGATGGCGCTCCTGGCCGGTGGCGGACAGGCCGAGAAGGTCGCTGTGCCTACCGGGCAGCTGATGCAGATTCCCGACGGTCTCGGCTACGAGGACGCCGCGGCCCTGCCGGAGGTGGCGCTCACCTCGTGGACCAACCTGATCGCGGAGGGCCGGCTCGAGCGGGGGCAGAGCGTGTTGATCACCGCCGCGGCCTCGGGCGTCGGCACCTTCGCGGTGCAGTTGGCTCGCGAGCTGGGCGCACGGGTGTTGGTAGCCGGGCGTGACATGCTGCGATTGGAGCGATTGCGCGAGCTCGGCGCCGAGGCCTGTATCCCGCTGGATGAATCGCTGCCGGCGGCGGTGCGCGCCATCACCGATGGCCCGGGCGTCGACCTGGTGATCGATCTCGCCGGTGGCGCCGAGCTGAGCCATCGCCTGAAGGCACTCAGGAATCGAGGCCGCTTGGTGCTGGTCGGGCTCCTCGCCGGTGCCGCCGCCCAGATCGATCTCGGCGACGTGCTGCGCCGCCGGCTGCGGCTCACCGGCTCGGTGCTGCGCGCCCGCTCGCGCGAGGAGAAGGCTCGGCTGGTGGCCGACTTTTCCGCCTTCGCCGCCGAACGTCTGGTCGACGGGCGGCTGCGTCCGATCATCCACCAGGTGATCCCGCTCACCAGAGTCGCCGAAGCCTACGCGCTCATGGAGCGGGGCGGGGTGTTCGGCAAACTCGTTCTCAGCGTTTAGGGTGGCGGCTACGTTACCGGGCAGAACCTCCGCGTAGACGGCGGGTTGACGCGGTCGGTGTGAGGGCGTGTCGCAACGATCCCCCGGGTTGATCCACCGAACCCGGGGTTGAAAACCCCAGGCTACTATCTATCGTCCCTCCGGGACTCCAGAGCAAACCGAGCCCTGCAAGGGCGATAGGCAGTAGCCGGGGGTTTCAACCCCCGGGGGTTTTGGTGGATTGGTCGTTCAACGACCAGTCATACGACGAATATTCGACGTCGTAATCGCCGCTCCGCAGGTATTCCCCGTCCGCCTCGTCGAGGTAGCCGGCGATGAAATTCAACACGGCGCGTTCGGCGTCGCCGTGGCCCTCGAAGCCCTCCTCGGGCTCGTAGCTCTCCTCGAAGTCACCGCCGTACCAGTCGAGGATCTTCGACAGGTAGACCTTGCCGGCCTCGCGGTCGATGCGGAACGAGCGGTCCAGGAAGCGACGGGTCTGGTCATCGAGCTGCTCGTCGAGGCGTTCTTCGACGAAGGGCTCGCCCCGCAACGGCGGGCAGCTGATCGCCGCGCATACCAGGGCGGCGTGGATCCGCGGCTCGTCGTACTCCACGCGTAGCACCTGGTGCTCGATGTCGTTGAGCGTCATGTCGCGGCCCATGATCTTGAAGCTGAGCTTGTCCCAGACCCCGGGGATCCACCGGATGCCGCGCGGATGCATGATCGAGCCTACCGACGCCTTGCGCTCGATCGGGTAATTCTCGACGATGGCCAGCAGCGTCAGAGCGTTGTAGGCGTTCGACCAGAAGGCGATCTGCCGCTCTTCGCTCCAGCTCTCGTACTCCGCGGGATCCAGGGTGGCGAGGCTCGCGTAGGTCGCGTCCAGGCTTCCGCGGTCGGCCGAAAGGCCGGCGTAGTCGACCAGGCCTTCGCCGTCGACCCGTTCGAGTACCGAGGTGTAGGCCGCGTCGGTGAACGAGAGGCCCACGAGCTCGGTCTCGATCAGCGGCATGTCCGTCGATCCCCGCGACGTCATCGCCACGCCGCCGATCGCCAGGGCGACGATCAGGGTGGCCGCGGCGGCCGCCGCCCGGGTGCGGCCGCTGAGCGGCTCGCCGCGGCGCCAGGCGTGGAACTTCTCGACCATCGCCAGCACCTTCTCCGGCGCGTGGGCCTTCTTCCACACGCCGGCGGCGTACTTGTTGGCCTCCGCCAGGGTGGGGTAGGTGTGGATCGTGCCGAGGATCTTGTTGAGCCCGAGGCCGTGCTTCATGGCCAGCACGTACTCGGCCATCAGGTCGCCGGCATGCGGGCCGGCGATGGTGACGCCAAGAATTCTGTCCTTGCCGGGTTGGGTGAGCACCTTGACCACACCGTAGGCCTCGCCGTCGGCGATCGCGCGGTCCAGATCGTCGATGCCGTAGGTCGACACCTCGTAGGGGATCTCCTGCTCTTTGGCTTCGAGCTCGTTCAGACCCACCCGGGCGACTTCGGGGTCGGTGAACGTCGTCCATGGGATCACCCGGTAGTCGGCCTTGAACTCCTTGAACGGAGAGAACAGCGCGTTGACCGATGCATACCATGCCTGGTGCGAGGCGACGTGGGTGAACTGGTAGGGGCCGGCGACGTCGCCGCAGACGTAGATGTTGGGGTAGTTGGTGCGCAGGAACTCGTCGGACTGCACGGTGCCGTTCGGCGCGATCTCGATCCCCATCTCCTCGAGGCCGAAGCCCTTCACCCGGGGGCGGCGGCCGAGCGCCACGATCACCTGGTCGAAGTCGATCCGCACCTCGTTGCTGTCAACGTCTTGGGCCAGCATGTAGCGCCCCGCGTCGTCGACGCCGAAGCTGGTGGCCTTGTGGCCGGTCAGCACTCGCACGCCCTCTTCTTCGAAGCGCTCCTTGACCATGTCCGAGATCTCGGGGTCTTCGCGGGAGAGGATGCGCGGCAGCATCTCGACCTGGGTGACCTCCGAGCCCAGGCGGGCGAAGGCCTGGGTCATCTCGGAGCCGATCGGTCCGCCGCCCAGGACCACCAGGCGCCGGGGAAGCTCGCGCAGCTCCCACAGGTTGTCGCTGGTCAGGGGGTCGACCTGGTCGAGACCGGGGATCGGCGGCACCAGGGGGCCGGCGCCGGTGGCGATGACGATGTTGCGGGTGGTCAGCACACGATCACCGACCCTCACCTTCCAAGGGCTCTCGATGGTCGCCTCGCCCTCCACGCAATCGACGCCCAGCCCGGTGTAGCGCTCCACCGAGTCGTGGGGCTCGATTTCCTTGATCACCCGGTGCACCCGGTCCATGACCTGGGCGAAGTCGAAGTCGACCTCCGCGGAGCGGAACCCCCAATCCTCGGCGCGCTTGGCGTAGTGCAGCATCTTGGCCGAGCGGATCAGCGCCTTGGACGGAACGCAGCCGGTGTTGAGGCAGTCACCGCCCATCTGGTGCTTCTCGATCAACGCCACCTTGGCCTTGACCGCGGCCGAGATCAGCGACGCCACCAGGCCGCCCGAGCCGGCGCCGATCACCACCACGTTGTAGTCGTAGGAGTCGGGCTTCTGGTGCTTGCGGAACACCCGTCGAGCCTTGATCACGTTCATGATCTTGCGGGCGATGAACGGAAACAACGCCAGCAGCACGAACGCGCCCCACAGCTGGGGCGAGAGCAGGCCGCTGGCCGATTCCAGCTTGCCGATCTGGTCGCCGGCGTTGACGTAGACCGCGGTGCCGGCCAGCATGCCGAGCTGGCTGACCCAGTAGAAGGTCCAGGTGCGCATCTTGGTGAGACCGGCGCCGAGGTTGATCAGGAAGAACGGCACCACCGGGATCAACCGCAGGGTGAAGAGGTAGAAGCCGCCTTCTTTCTTGATGCCCTCGTTGAAGGCGCGCAGCTTGTGACCGTACCGTTTCTGGATCGAATCGCGGAACAGGTAGCGCGACACCAGCATCGCCACCGTGGCGCCGATGGTGCTGGCGAACGACACGACCAGCGTGCCGAGGACCAGCCCGAAGAGCACGCCACCGGCGATCGTCATCAAGGCCGCGCCAGGCAGCTGGGCAGCGGCCATCACGATGTAGGCGAGGGCGAAGCCGACGACCCAGAGCGCCTGGTTCTCCTCGACCGAGGCTCGCAGCTCGCCCTGTCGCGACTTCAGGTTTTCGAAGGTGATCTGTTCGTGCCAGCCTTGTTGGAAGAACACCACGAACAGGCCGATCAGAACGAGCACGATGGCGAGCTTCTTCAGCGTCGTAGCCGATATCTTCATGATTGATTCTTTCGAGTTGGTGCGGGGGCGCGGGCTCACCGGCCCGCCGAAACCTTCTACGGCTTCAGCACGGGCACGGATTCCCTGACGTCGGTCGCGACCAGTCTACAACCGTTGACTTCAAGCCCTCGGCCGAGGTACTCTCGCGCCTCCTCCGAAGCGCGGCCCCATCGGAACACCGGCTCCCACCTATCGCCGGAACCACGGGCCGCCGCACGCACCCAGACACTCAACCGTCCGCTCGCGCTTGACCCGCGCGCTGAGGGCGGCAATCCGGAACCAGAGCATCATGAGCCACGAGATCCAGCGGATCCGCAATATCGGAATCTCCGCCCACATCGACTCCGGCAAGACTACCTTGACGGAGCGGATCCTGTTCTATGCCCAGCGAATCCACGCCATTCACGACGTCAAAGGCAAAGACGGCGTGGGCGCCACCATGGACCACATGGAGCTCGAGCGCGAGCGGGGCATCACCATCACTTCGGCGTCGACCTACCTGGAGTGGGACGACCATCACCTCAACGTCATCGACACCCCGGGCCACGTCGACTTCACCATCGAGGTGGAGCGCGCGTTGCGGGTGCTCGACGGCGCCGTCCTGGTGCTGTGCGCCGTCGCCGGCGTGCAGTCGCAGTCAATCACCGTCGACCGCCAGATGAAGCGCTACAACGTGCCGCGCATCGCCTTCGTCAACAAGTGCGACCGCACCGGCGCCAACCCCGACCGGGTGGTGCGCTCGCTGTGCGACAAGCTCGGCCACCAGGCCGTGCTGCTGCAGCTGCCGATTGGCCTCGAGGCCGACTTCGAGGGCGTCGTCGACCTGGTCGAGATGAAGGCCATCTATTTCCGCGGCGACAACGGCGAGGAGATCGAGGAGGGTCCGATTCCGGCCGAGATGCAGGAGCTCGCCGAGAAGCGCCGGGCCGATCTGCTCGACGCCGCCAGCCTCTACTCCGACGAGCTGCTCGAGGCGGCGCTCGAGGACGCCGCCACTCCCGAGCTCATCTGGGACGCTATCCGCAAGGGCACCCTGTCGCTCGAGATGACGCCGGCGCTGATCGGCTCGGCCTACAAGAACAAGGGCGTGCAGCCCCTGCTCGACGCGGTCAACCGCTACCTTCCGAGCCCGTTCGACGTGCCGATCGAGGCCGTGGACCTGGACAACGACAACGCGCCGATCGAGCTCGCCACCGACCCCGAAGCCCAGACCGTGGCCTACGCCTTCAAGCTCGACGAGGGCCGCTACGGCCAGCTGACCTTCGTGCGCGTCTACCAGGGCGCCCTGTCGAAGGGCGACACGGTGTATCGGGCCAGCTCGGGCAAGAAGATCAAGATCGGCCGGCTGGTGCGCATCCACGCCGACAAGATGGAAGATATCCAGACCGTCGAAGCAGGTGACATCGCCGGGCTGTTCGGCATCGACTGCCATAGCGGCGAGACCTTCGTCGGCGATGGCCCGCGCCTGGCCATGACCTCGATGCACGTCCCCGATCCGGTGATCTCGGTGGCGGTGGCGCCGGTGGACTCCAAGGCCCAGGACAACATGTCCAAGGCGTTGCAGCGGTTCACCAAGGAAGATCCGACGTTCCGCGTCAACCTCGACCCCGAGAGCGGCGAGACCATCGTCTCGGGTATGGGTGAGCTTCATCTCGAGGTCTACATCGAGCGCATGCGCCGCGAGTATTCCGCCGAGGTCGAGACCGGCGCGCCGCAGGTGGCCTACCGCGAAGCGATCTCCCGGCGAGGCGAGTTCGACTACGTGCACAAGAAGCAGACCGGCGGCTCGGGCCAGTACGCCAAGGTGGTGGGCTACCTGGAGCCGCTGGAAGAGGGCGAATACGAATTCACCGACGAGATCCGCAGCGGCCGAATACCGACGGAGTTCATTCCGGCCTGCGACAAGGGATTCCGCAGCGCGATGGAAAAGGGCCGCCTGATCGGTTTCCCGATCGTCGGCGTCCGGGCGGTGCTCCTCGACGGCAACTCCCACGCCGTCGACTCCTCCGACATGGCGTTCATGGTCGCCTCCCGCGCCGCCTTTCGCCTGGCCTACTCCGCGGCCAAGCCGCGCATCCTGGAGCCCATCATGCGGGTCTCGGTGGAAGGCCCCGGCGAGTTCCAGGGCTCGATCTATCGCACCCTGATGCAGCGCCGTGGCAATGTGCTCGGCTCCACCGAGGACGCCGGTTTCGCCCGCGTCGAGGCCGAGGTACCGCTGGCCGAGATGTTCGGATACTCCACCCACCTGCGCTCGGAGACCCAGGGCAAGGCGGAATTCACCATGGAGTTCTCGAAATACGGCCCGGCGCCGCGCGAGGTGACCGAGGATCTTCTCAAGAAATACAGCGGCCAAGGGGCCGAGGAGACCGAGTAATGCCCGAACAACTCATGATCAGCCTGCGTCGCTCGCCGCGCAAGCTTCTCGAGCGCGACGGCCATCCTGGCCCCGGGCCGGGCCACCTGGCCCTGGTGCTCGCGCGCGCCGGCGTCGGCAAGACCGCTTTTCTGGTGGGTATCGGCATCGACGCCCTCCTCGCCGGCCAGCGGGTGCTCCACATCTCGCTCGAGAACACCGTCGACCACGTCCGCGACTTCTATGACGACATCCTGCTCGAGATGCTCAGCCGCGACAAGAAGCTCGAGCATCGGTCGGCAGTCCAGCTCGCCGTCGACCGCCGCCGGCACATCCACACCTACGTCGGCGGCTCCTTTTCCATGGGCCGGCTGCGTCAGGCCTTCGAGCTGCTCAAGGACGTCATGCACTTCGAGCCCGATGTGATCCTGTTCGACGACATCGACGTCGACGGCGAGGAGCAGATCGACGCGGCCAAGGTCGAGTCGATCAAGGCTATCGCCGCGGAGTTCGGCGCCGAGCTGTGGATGACCTGCCAGACGCATCGGGATGACCCGGTCGAGCCCGGCCACCTGCCGCCGCCCGCGTCCGAGCTCGAGAGCCTGGCCGACCTGGCTTTCCGCCTCGACTCCCATGGCGCCAAGGTGCGTTTGCACGTGCTCAAGGACCACCAGCAGATGCTCGACAAGGACACCCACATCCTCCTCGATCCGCGCACGCTGCTGCTCACCGTCGGCCTCGGCGGCGGCTAGAGAACGGGCACTTCAGAGCAGGCGCCGCGGCGCCACGGTCAGGTTGGAGAGGAAGAGACCGGTGACCAGCGACATGGCGATGAGCGCCATCGAGAAACCGGTCTCGACCCCTGCCAGCACGTTGTCCTGAACCAGCGCCTGGAGCGAGCGGAAGCCGAAGCTGCCGGGCACCAGAATCAGCAGGCCGGGAACCAGCGTGATCGACGACGGCTTGCCGCGCCAGCGGGCCAGCAGGTTCGACAGGCAGCCGAGCACCCAGGCGCCGAGGGCGGCGCCGATCTCGGGGCCGAAGGCGTCGCCGCCGAAGCGGGCGGTGAGGAAGGCCACCGAGCAGCCCAGCAGGATCCAGCCGTAGTCGACCGGTCGCGCGCGGAACAGCACGGTGAAGGACGCCGCTGCCAGCGGCGCGGCGAGCAAGAACGCCTCGGCCGGCAGTGCCAGGGGTTCGCTCGGAGCCTGCTTGCCGAACAGCGCCTCCGTGATCGCCCAGCCGGTGGCGCCGCCCAGGCCGATCTGCAGGAAGGTGATCAGGGCGCCGGTCAGGCGTGCCGTGCCGCTGACCAGGTGGCGGTGCGCCAGCTCGTTCATCGCGATGGTCAGCGACAGGCCGGGGATCAACACGATGATGCCGGCCAGCGTGGCGATGAAGGACGACACCGGCGAGGCCAGCGACGCGACGCCGCTGGCGATCGACGCCGCCAACAGCGAGGCCAGGGCGGGGTAGAGGGCCGCCAGCCGCGGGCGCTCGATAGCGAAGATCGCCAGCAGCCCCAGCAGCCCGCCGAGGCCGAGCGACAGCACCGCCTCACGCCAGCCGCCGCCGAAGAGGATGGCGGCGCTCCCGGAGGTCACCGCGTAGGCGAGAGCTGTGACCTCCGGACGGTATCGGGACGCGCCCGAAACTACGCGATCGACCTCCTTCACCCCACGACGCACGTCGAGCTCCCCGCCCTCGACCCGTCGCATCACCTCGTTCAGCGAAGTCAGCTTGTCGAGGTTCGTCTCCCCCGGCTCGACGCGCACCAGGTAGGTCTCCTGCCGCCGCTCCGGCCCGATCGAACCGATGATCGAGGTCGGGGCGACCAGGTACTGGGCCTCGATCTCGAGGTCGGCGCTCATCAGCTCCAGCGCCTCCTCGAGTCGGTGCGACGGCGTGCCGTAGGCGTGCAACGCCGTGGCGAGCCGCATCAGGAAGGCTGCCGTGTCCTGCTGGCCGGGATCGATCACCGCCCGACGAACTCCGGCTGTCGCTTCTCCAGAAAGGCGGTCATCGCCTCCACCAGATCCCGCGAGTGGAGGAACGACGAGTTCCACCGCGCCACGTATTCGAGCCCCTCGTCGATAGTGTGCTGCTCCGAGTACTGCAGCACCTGCTTGGCGCCCTGGACGGCTAGTGGCGAGTTGGCCGCGATCTCGGCGGCCATCTCCCGGGCGGCCGCGAGCAGACTCTCCTGATCCGGGTAGACGTCGTTCACCAGCCCGCAACGGAGGGCGCGGTCGGCGTCGACGCGCTTGCCGGTGAAGGCCATCTCGCGAGCCATGCCCTTGCCGACGATGGCGGTGATGCGTTGCAATGTGCCGATGTCGGCGACGATCGCGAGCTTGGTCTCCTGGATGGAAAAGGTCGCGTCCGCCGTGCACAGCCTGACGTCGCAGGCAGTCGTCAGGTCGACGCCGCCGCCGATGCAGTGGCCGTGCACCGCCGCGATCACCGGTTTGCGACAGCGCTCGGCGGCGCTGATCGAGCCCTGCCAGTCGCGGATCAGGCGGTAGAGGTTGGTGTTGGCCGTGACCGGGCTGTCGGCGTTCGCGGGGTCGGGCTTCAGCACTCCGTCGGCGGCCGCCATCAGGTCCAGCCCGGCGGTAAAATGCCGGCCTTCGGCGCGCAGAATGGCGACGCGGATCGCGTCGTCGGCGTCCACCTGCTCGAACGCGGCGCGGATCTCGTCGAAGAAGACCGGCGCCATGGCGTTGAGCTTGTCGGGGCGATCGAGCACCACCTCGGCGACGGGGCCGGAGGTCTCGAAGCGGAGGACGCTGAATTCGCTCATGATGACTCGCTGTTGGTTCGGAGTTGAGACCGCGGATGGTATCAACGGCCGGCCGGGGGAGCGGCAACAGACACCGTATGCGAAGCCTCACCGACGCACTGGGCTAACTCAGCCGCATGCCCAGCCCTCCTCCGTGCCCGTAGGCTCGACTTGCCATTGCTCCTGAATCTCACGAATGGTCTGCCGGAGCCGTGTGCGCGCTCGGAGCAAGCCCAAGACCTTGCCCAGAACCGCGCCGACGAGCGCAGCGCCGACAACGGTTCCTACGGCCGCTCCCACGCCCTGGCCCGACCCGGCGAAGAAGGCGTAGGCGCTGCCGGCCAGGAGCCCCAGCAGCAGTCCCTTGGCACCCTCGCTGCAGCCGCAAGCGTAGTAGTGCTTGTTGAGGTCTCGCTCCCATGCCTCTTTGCTCGCGTGTTCGGCGATCTCGCCCTGGAGGCGCAAGGTGCCGAGACCCCGCGTCCGCATGATCGGCAGCAGGGAGAGCGCGTTGAGTTGTGAAGGATGATCGATTCGGTGCTGCTTGTTCTTCAAGGTTCATTCCTCCCCGGGCTAGAAGTAGGTGACGTGTTTCGAGCCGCGCACCAGCAGGGTCTGTGCCTCGCTCATGCGCGGGTTGGCGCGATCGGAAGGCGTGGCGGAGGCGGGGTTGCACGCCCCCCTGACGCCCATCAGGTTCCGGTTGTCGTCGTCCACGCAGAGATGCCACAGGTTGCACGCATGGCCTACCTCGTGGCCGAGTGTTCGGGGGCTCTTGGGCGGGGGTTCGATATTGCCGACGATCGTGACGTAGTCGGTGATCCACAGCCCGCAGCCGAGTGAGTTCGGAGGCACGCTACGGACGAAGAAACAAGTTATCGGTGCGCCATAGCCGAGAACCCGCCGCCAGGCGCCGTAGAAGCAGAGCGTGCTCATCTTCCATTGAAAGCCGGAACCTGTCAGAAGCCAGTCGGCACCCGCCCCACCCCCATTGCAGGGAACGTCGAGCAGTGTCGAATCGCTGTTGGCGCCGTCCGTGGTCAACCAGCTCTCGTCGACGGTCTCGCCCGCGGCGAACTCGCTCGAGTACTTGAACGCGGCGAGCGGCACGATCCGGACGTTGGCGTCCCGCTTGTAGACATCCACGGCCAGCTGCAACATCGCAACCGCGACCTCCTCGGATGCCGTCACGGCGCCGTCTTCGTCCCTCAGGATCACCGGGCACACCCGCAGAATCTTCTCGGGCCGTACCCCGATGAAGCCGAGAAAACCGTCCACCAACGAGCCGACGATGTTGATGGCCGCCGTGACCGCGTTGAGGATCCAGCGCACCAGGGTTCCCAGGACGGGAATCATCTCGATCAATTCGACGAGGAACGCCAACGCCGAAAGGACCCACCCGACGATGCTCTCGATCGTCACCAGGACGGCATTGACGATCGTCACGACGGCGGCCCAGGCAAGGCAGACGGCTGTCGAGATCCAGGTCCAGGCAACGCACACGACGTTGGAGATCCAGGTCCAGGCCACGCACACAACGTTCGAGATCCAAGTCCAGGCCACGCACACGACATTGGAAATCCAGACCCAGGCTCGGCAAAACATCGAGCACGGCCACCAATCGCAGCAATTGCGGTAGCCGGCGTCTCTCCGTTGGCTACATTGACTGTAGCCCTGGTCTTCGGTCCGCGAACACTCGTTGTAGCCTTGATCGGCGGTCTTAGAGCACTCCTGGTGGCGTTCCACACCCCACTCGATGCAATCAGACATCACTCACCTCCTGATGCCCAGGGTTACACCGGTAGCGGCGAACCGAAATGTGACCGCTCGGGAAGTGCACGAGTACTTCAATCTGCATATCAAACCCTCCCTTGATTGGCTGTTCTGTTGACCATCGGGGCGGAGCTCGATGATCATGCCTATGTCGATCCGTCAGCAGGAGTATTCGTTTAGTCAGTGCCGGGAAACCTCTCTCGAGATCTCGAGAGACGGACCTGATCTGGTAGAGAGACCGAGTGACGGAGAGCGAACCCGGGCTGCGGAGTCGCGGCAATAGAATGAACCGATGCGAAGCCCCGCCGATGCCGGTCTCCAGTGCAACCACTCGGCTCGGCTCGCTCTCCACACACCCGGCGCGCCGCTGACGTTGCTGCGGAACCTGCTTCTCTTCCTGCTGCCATTCGTCACCGCCTGCGACTCCGGCCCCGGCACCTTTGCCGACGTCGAGAGAGGTCGCGTGTACGCCGTGCGGGATGACGTCGACGCGCTGCGCGAGTTTCTCAGCGCCGCCGGCCTGGCGCCGCTTCAGTTGGGTGTCGAGGGGGAGCTGGCCGGCGATTCGCCCAACTGGATCGAGATCGACGCCGAGGGCCGCGTATGGGCGGTGGGGCTCTCCGCGGCCCCCGGGCTGGACGACCTGGCGCCGCTCGGGAAGCTGTCCGCGCTCGCCCGTGTACGGATTCGCGGAGCCAGCCTCGAGAACCTTGAAGGATTGGCGCACGCATCGAGCCTGACGCACTTGACCGTCGTCGGCAGCGGCCTGCGCAGCCTCGCCGGCCTCGAAGGCAGCTCATCGTTGAGACTCCTCGACCTGCGTGACAACGAGATCGAATCGTTGGCCGGGCTCGCCGATCTGCCGGAGCTTCGCATCCTCGATCTGGCCGGCAACGCGATCGTCCGTGTCGAGGGCGTCGAGGGCCGGGAGCGCCTGGAGTCCCTCGATCTCAGTGGCAACAGCCTCGACACCATCGAAGGAATCGAGCGCCTGCCCAATCTCGAACGCCTGAACCTGGCCCGCAACCGCCTCGTCTCGCTCGATGGGCTCCGCGAGCTACCTCGGCTGCGTGAGCTCCTGGTGGACGACAACCAGCTGACCGACGCCTCGGCCGTCGATGCCCTTCCGTCGCTCGAGCTCGTCAATCTGAACGGCAACCGTCTCGACCGCTTCCCCCGGCTGGTGAGTCAGATCCCCGAACACCTGTGGCAGGCCAACCCCGGCACCCGCCGGGTCCAGGCGGAGGAGGTGGAGGCGCGCAGCCGCCGTTAGCCGGGATCGAGCATGTCGGTCGTTTTCCCGGCGCGTTCAAGCCGCTCGCAGCAAGAACTCGACTTTGACGGTATCGAACGGGAATTCGATGCCGCCGTTTTCCGGCCGGTCGAGGATCCCGGCTTCGAGCAGTGCCGTGACGTCGCCGTGAACGGCCTTGACGTCACGCCCGACCCGGCGCGCGGCTTCGCGGATGGCGATCGGGCCGGCACCGCAGAGTGCCTTGAGAAGCTGCCAGCGCTTGGCGGTCAAGACCTTCCACAGGAGCTCCGGCGTTGCGAAACTGATTCGCACAGCGCGCTCGCCCCGTCCAGCCTTCATGACGCGCGCGGCGTTCTCGAGGGACTCGGTGAGTGAACGAACTTCAAGAACGACCGTGCTCATGGTTCCACCTCGCGATGTCGGCTTCGAAATCAGCCATCAGTTGCTCCGGTGAAGAAAACGCATACGGCTCCTCGGCTGCCCCCGCATGTCGGTGATCACCCTTTCCGCGTTCGTTGTCGTAGCGCAGCACGCATTGGCCGCCAACGACATAGGCGAGTCGATACTTGAAATCATGCATCGACGCCGCGACCGGCTGCGGTACTCGCCAGATGACAATCTCGGCGAAAGCATCCGCTGCGACGATGACTCGCTGGCGAAGCAGCAGAACTGCCTCCATGTTGGAGAAGATACCAACACCTAGCACTGTTGTCAAACACTCCAACAGTGCCAGTGCCACCGCTGATCATCTGCGCGCCGCGGTCGGCGGATGAAACACGGGAGAGGGACACGCCATCCGATCGGGTAGGTCGGGCCGCCACCCGGCCGGGTGTGGCGAACCGACCACGAAGGGGCGAGGGTAGCTGCATCGACACGTCTCTCACGCGTGCGAACGTCAGCCAAGAACCCCTTCCTTTCGGGATTTCACGACGGAGGTGAACTCATGGCGAACCAGGCGGCGGGCAGCAGACCCGTGAAGACCGGCTGGACTTCGGTACTCACCCGACTCTCCCTCATGGCGCTGCTGTTCCTGACCGCGACCGGGCTCGCGGTCACCTTCGCGCCGTTTCATCCAGCGGTCCAGTGGAGCGTCCTGCTGCACACCGTGGCGGGCCTGCTGATCCTGATTCCGATCGTCTGGTACTCGCTGCTCCATTGGCTCGACTACAAGAGCTTCAACATGTCCGACGCCGTGCTGCTCGGATACGTCGCCACCGCGGCTCTGCTCGTCTGTCTGGTCTCGGGCCTGGTGGTGACCTGGCAGGGGCTGTTCGGCGTCCGCATGTCGCCACTGTGGCGAGGCGTCCACCTCTACTCGACCTACGCGACGCTGGCCGCGGGCCTGCCCCACGTGGCGATCGTCTACCTCCGCCGCCGCACCAAGCTGGAGCGCGGATCGGTCCGCCGCGCGATCTGGCCGGCCCTCGCAGCCTCGCTGGCCGGGATTCTGGCGGTCCTCGGCCTGGCGAAGGTTTACGGCGGCGCCGAGTACGTCAATCAACTGCCCGCCGACTACAGCTACGTCTACGGCGAAGACCGGCCGTTCGCCCCCAGCCTGGCCGTCACCGAGACCGGTGGCGCCTTCGACGGCGAGTCGCTGGCCGGCTCGAAGACCTGCGGCACCGCCGGCTGCCACTCTCAGATCCTCGAGGAATGGCTGCCCAGTGCCCACCGCTACTCGTCGATGGACCCGCTGTTCCAGAAAGTGCAGAGCGTGATGGCGGAGCAGAACGGGCCCGAGTCGACCCGCTACTGCGGCGGTTGCCACGATCCCATCTCGCTGTTCTCCGGCACCAAGAACATCTTCGCGGAAGATCTCACCTCGCTCGCCGGCTACCAGGAGGGCATCTCCTGCCTGGTCTGCCACGGCATCCGCGAGACCGATCTGCAGGGCAACGCCAACTACGTCATGAGCCAGCCTGCCGACTACCTGTGGCAATGGCGGGAGAGCGGCCTGGGCAAATTCGCCAGCGACTTCCTGATCCGCACCTATCCCGGCGAGCACCAGAAGCTCAGCAAGAGGATGTTCAAGGCTCCCGAGTACTGCGCCGCCTGCCACAAGCAGTTCATCGAAGTCTACGATAATCGCGTCGGCTGGGTACATCTCAAGAACGAGTACGACAACTGGAAGGCGATCCACTGTTTCACCGAAGTCGCCCCCGAGGAGACGGTCGAGTGCCGGGAGTGCCACATTCCGCTGGTGGA
>JAAELT010000128.1 GCA_024226315.1 bacterium
CCACGCCGTCTGGGCGTCGAGCGTCCGCCGCTTCGCGTCGTTCAACAACCCGGCCTACCTCTTCTCGGTGCGCGAGACCCGCAAGGTGGCCTACGAGCGCGACGGCGACCTTCAGGCGGCGCGCTTCTGCGCCGGCTGCCACGATCCGGTGGTCTTCTTCTCCGGCAAGTTCGACGACCCCGACTTCGACGACGAGAACGACCCAACGGGCCAGGCGGGCATCACCTGCACCGCCTGTCACGCCATCACCCACGTCAACTCGCCGCGCGGCAACAGCGACTTCACCATCGAGGAGCCGGTTCACTATCCCTTCGCCTTCTCGGAGAACGAGACCCTGAAGTGGGTCAACCGCCAGCTGATCAAGGCCAAGCCCGAGTTCCACAAGAAGACCTTCCTCAAGCCCCTGCACCAGACCCCGGAGTACTGCGGCGCCTGCCACAAGGTGCACCTTCCGCAAGAGCTCAACGACTACAAGTGGCTGCGCGCTCAGAACCACTACGACGCCTACCACCTGAGCGGCGTCTCCGGCCACGGGGTGTCGAGCTTCTACTACCCCGAGGAGGCCGAGCACAACTGCAACGGCTGCCACATGAAGCTCGAGCCCTCGGACCAATTCGGGGCCCGGGATTTCGACGGCTCGGGCGAGCTGACGGTCCACGACCACCAGTTCCCGAGCGCCAACACCGCGATCCCCCACCTGCTCCGCGATTCCCTCGACCAGCCCGAGGTGGCGCTCGAGAAGCACCGGGCGTTCAACGACGGCGTGATGCGCATCGACCTCTTCGGCCTGCGCCGCGGCGCGCGCATCGACGGCGAGCTGATCGCCCCCCTGCGCCCCGAGGTGCC
>JAAELT010000129.1 GCA_024226315.1 bacterium
GCGAGCTCGAGCGCTACGCGCTGACCTACGGCTCGCACCTCCAGGTGCACGAAGGCCAGACCGTGGAGCCAGGCCAGGAGCTGGTGATCTGGGACCCCTTCACCTCGGCGATCCTCACCGAGATCGGCGGCACGGTCGACTTCCAGGACATCGTCGACGGCGAGAACGTGCGCGAGGAGACCGACAAGGTCACCGGCCTGTCGCAGCGCATCATCGTCGAGGCCTCGGCGAGCGAGAAGCGCGCGCCGGCGATGGTCGTCCGTGGCGACGGCCAGGAGCGGCGCTACCTGCTGCCTTCGGGCTCTCACCTGGTGGTCTCCGATGCCGAAACAGTGCATCCTGGCGACACCCTGGTGAAGATCCCGCGCGAGACTACCAAGACCAAGGACATCACCGGCGGTCTGCCGCGGGTGGTCGAGTTGTTCGAGGCGCGCACGCCCAAGGAGCCGGCGATCATCAGTGAGATCGACGGCACGGTGCGCCTCGGCGACATCCACAAGGGTATGCGTAAGGTTCTGGTGGAGAGCGACCACGCCGAAGTACGCGAGTACCTGGTGCCGCGCTACATCCACGTCAACGTCCAGGACGGTGAGCGGGTGCGAGCCGGCGAGCCTCTGATTGACGGCCCGATCAATCCGCACGAC
>JAAELT010000130.1 GCA_024226315.1 bacterium
AGCCCTCCGACGCGACCGTCAGGTCACACGCCAGAGCCAGCTCGCAACCACCCGCGATCGCGTAGCCGTGCGCCGCCGCGATGGTCGGCTTGGGAAAGTGCCACAGGCGCATGATCGAGGCCAGATCGTGCTGCATCGAGGGCATGAGATCGACCACCCCTACGTCGACCGCCTCGGCCTCGTCTTTCAGGTCGAACCCCGAACAGAAAGCTCGGCCCGCCCCCTGAAGCACCACCACCCGCACCTCCTCGTCGGCTTCGATCGCGTCGAGGACGGCGCCGAGATCGTCGAGCATCTGCTCGTTGATGGCATTGAGGCGGTCGGGGCGGTTCAGAGTGATCAGACCGACAGGCCCCCGGGTCTCGTACTCGATCGTCTCGTACTTCTCAGGTCCCGCCTTGTCGTTCGTGCCTTTGTCGTTCCCGCCTGTCTTTTCGCTCATCCGTGCCGAATCCATGCCGATTTGGTTTCGGTGTAGCTCAGCAGGCTCTCGAAGCACTTGTCCTTGGCGTTGCCGGACTGTTTCATGCCGCCGAACGGTTGGGTCATGTCGCCCTCGTCGAAGCAGTTGACCCAGACGACGCCCGCCTCGATGTCGCGGATCAGGCGCAGCGCGGTGTCGAGGTTGCTGGTCCAGACGCCCGCGGCCAGGCCGTAGACCGTGTCGTTGGCCACCGCGACGGCTTCCTCGACGCCGTCGACGGGAATCACCGAGGCGACCGGCCCGAAGATTTCCTCGCGGGCGATTTTCATGTCGTTGTCGACCCCGGTGAAGAGCGTCGGGTTGACGTACGCGCCCGCCGCCAGGTCGCCGTCCGGGGTGTCGCCGCCGAACTCGAGTCGGGCTCCGGCTTGTTTCCCGGCCTCGATATAACCCAGGACCCGCTTTTGGTCCTCGGCGGTCACCAGGGGGCCCATGTTGGTGGCCGGGTCGAGGGGATCGCCCGGGGTGTAGGCTTCACGGCCCTCGGCGATGAACTGCTCCACGAAGGCATCGTGGATCGAACGATCCACGAGCAGGCGCGAGCCGGCGTTGCAGACCTCGCCCATGTTGCTGAAGATGCCGTGAAAGGCGGCTTCCACGGCAGCTTTCATGTTCGGCACGTCGTCCATGAAGATCTGCGGGGTCTTGCCTCCGCACTCGAGGCCGACACGCTTCATGTTGGACTGACCGGCGTACTGCAGGATCAGCTTGCCGACCTCGGTGGAACCGGTGAAAGTGACCTTCGCCACGTCGTTGTGCAGCGCCAGGGCCTTGCCGGCGACCTCGCCCATGCCGTTGATCACGTTGAAGACGCCCGGGGGGCCGCCGGCCTCGACGAAGAGCTCGGCCAGGCGTAAGCAGGAGAGCGGCGACTGCTCGGCGGGCTTGAGGACCACCGAGTTGCCGGCGGCGAGCGCCGGCGCGACCTTCCAGGTCGCCATCAGCAGCGGATAGTTCCAGGGCGAGATGGCGCCGACGACGCCGAGCGGCTGCCTCAGGGTGTAGTGCAGCACGTCGTACTCGGTCGCGGTGACCGCG
>JAAELT010000131.1 GCA_024226315.1 bacterium
TCCCGGACGCCGAGCTCCCGGACGCCCGCCACCAGGAAGCGGAACTGCTCGTGGAGCTCCGGAGCGCCGCCGGTGAGGTACACGGTGTGCGGCCGGTGGGCGCGCACCAGCTCGAGCACCTGCTCCGCCGTCTCCCGGCTCATGCTCTCCTGGCGGTGGGGGCCGGCGTTGACGTGACAGTGGACGCAGGTCTGGTTGCAGCGATAGCCGAGGTTGACCTGGAGGACTCCCAGGGACCTGCGGCTGAGACGGGGGAAATCGGTCTCGAGGAGCAGAGGCAGTGTGTCATGCATGTGGTCGAGGTCCTTGGGCTTGGATCCGATCAGGGAGATCGGCAAGACTCGCCACCGTGATGGTCGGCTCTGTTCCCCAGGGATCCATGACGATCTCCGGAGAACGCCGGACCCACGCCGAGCGCATGCCCGCCGAGAGGGCCCCTAGCACGTCGAACGGATTGCTCGACACCAGCCACGCTTCAGCTCCGGCCGAGCCGGATCTTCTCAGGAAGTGGCGATAAACGCCGGGATCAGGTTTGAACGACTTGATCTCGTCGACACTGACGACACCATGAAAGAAATCCAGGAGGCCCGCGGTGTCGAGCAACGTTTCCACAGCCTCGGCGGTGCCGTTGGAGAATGCAAACAAGCGAAAGCCCGCTTCCTTCGACCTGGCCAGACCTTCCTTCGCGTCGTCGAATGCCGGCAGGATCCGATAGGCGCGGAGCAACTCGTCTTTGTCCTGTCTCCTCAGCGAGGCTTCGAGATACGAGCATGTGTAGTCGAGAGCCTGGCTGGTGCAGACCGGGAAGTCCTCGTAGTTCTTCATCAGGGCGCGCCGAAAAGAGTATTCAATCTGCTTTTCACGCCA
>JAAELT010000132.1 GCA_024226315.1 bacterium
AGACGAGTTGACGGTGGAGTTTCCGGTCTCCGCCCGCATCGGGGGTACCCTTCACCGCGGCCTCACCAAGGTGCGCGGCAACGCCGTCCTGGCCGACCACGGGAAGACCTTCCACGAGGTGCTCGAGCCGGTGCCGGCCGAGGGACGCTACGCTCCGGAACTGGCGCGCCGGGGCCTCACCCACCGCGTGCCTTTCGACGCGCAGGAGGCGCGTTTGGAGCCGCTGGCCGGGGCCCTGAGCCAGGATCCGCGCGATGCCCTGCCGGACGTCGAGCTCTACGAGCTGGCACCGGAGGAAGCGGGTCGAACCGGTGACGGTAGGTTGACCCCCGACGAGCTTCGAAGCTCGTCCCGGACGTGCTGGCATCCGCGTCATGATCTTCTTTCGAGCCAGCGTTTCGCTCGCGACTTCGTGGTCGAGCTCGATGCCGGCGGCACCGCCCACCTGCGCTTCGGCGACGACCAGAACGGCCAACGGCCATCGCCTGGCGCCGTCTTCGCGGCGGTCTATCGCGTCGGCCAGGGGCCGGCGGGCAACCTCGGGGCCCACGCCTTGCGTCACGCGGTGGTGCCCGGCGAGGTGCT
>JAAELT010000133.1 GCA_024226315.1 bacterium
GCTGCACGTCGGCGATACGGGCCTCGCCTGCGTTCTGCTGGGCCTCGACGCCGCCGCGCTGACCAAGGATCGCAAGACGTTCGGCCACCTCTTGGAGACCTTCGTCTTCCAAGAGCTGCGTCGACAAACAAGCTGGCATGAGCAGGAGGCGCGCTTCCACCACTTCCGTGACCGCGACGGTCGCGAGGTGGACATCGTGCTCGAGCTCGGCGCCCAGGAAGTGGCCGGGATCGAGGTAAAGGCGTCCTCTACCGTGACCGCTGCGGACTTCCGCGGCCTGCGCAAGCTCCAAGAGACCGCGAGGGGTCGCTTCGTCGCGGGAGCTGTCCTGTACGATGGCGAGGCGAGCGTAGGCTTCGGCGACGGTCTCTTCGCTGTTCCGATTCGAAGCTTGTGGGAGACGCCTTGAGCACCCCCAACGAGTACACCCTGGTCGAGAAGCCCATCCTCGACACGCTGGCCGGGCAGTACGGCTACCGCTACATCCGCCCCGACGAGCACGAGGACCTCCGGACCCGCGAGAACGAGGTGCTGTCCAGGCCCCTCCCGACCGACCCCCCCGTCCGCAGCAACCGCACCCCCAGGCCCACCGCCCAGCCCCGAGTCAACCACCTCTCC
>JAAELT010000134.1 GCA_024226315.1 bacterium
GTCTTTGTCCTGTCTCCTCAGCGAGGCTTCGAGATACGAGCATGTGTAGTCGAGAGCCTGGCTGGTGCAGACCGGGAAGTCCTCGTAGTTCTTCATCAGGGCGCGCCGAAAAGAGTATTCAATCTGCTTTTCACGCCAGATACGAGAGAACTCAGGAGCTTTGTCTCCGACAAGCCGCTCGAGCGCGACTTTGACGCCATGGGCGTCGATGAGTGTTCCGTAAACGTCGAATGCAAGTGTTGTCGGCATGTTCATCTCCGGGGTGGAGAACCTCGACTACCTCGACTCGTCCGGGAGCGACGCCGGTGAGCTAGCCGGCTCGTCGGGCGAATCGGCCGTTTGACCGATGCGGGGGAGTAGCGCCGCGCTGCCGCGGAACGGATTGTCTGTTGGGCCGAGTCGCTCCTCACGGCCGGAAAGTCCGCACCCTCACTTCCTGGTCACCAGGATCTTGCACTCCTCGTCTCCCTGTAGCATGCAGGCCTGATCGACGATCTCGACTCCTTCTTCGTAGCAATCGGCCACTCCTCGGATGATTCCCTTGCCCAGAGCACAGAGCTGCCTGGCGGAGCCATACTCCAGCAGCACGCTGCGGTCGTCGACCCTGCTGAAGACGAGAGTCGGTGGCTTGGCCTGGGTGTTTCTCGAACGGACGACCTGGTGAATCGTCTCCTCGGTGTGGAGCAGGAATTCGAGCGTCCTCCATGAAGGATCGATGAGCGGACGGAAGATCTCGAACAGATCTTTGCCCACGAAGGTGCCGAAGCTCTCGACGATCTGACCCGGCGGCAGGCCCGTAGCCTTGGAGGCGGCACCGACGATTTTTAACACCTCTTCGTCCGGGTAGTGGAGGTGGTTCGCGTACTCCTTCGAACCCAGGCCGGCCTCCTCCAGGATCGAAAACCAGGCCACCGTTCCAAAACCGGCGGTGACGAATCTCTGGATCGCGGTGAGGATGAATCCGTGCATGTTGTGCTCCCAGCAGGTCGTTGGCGCCGGTCACTCAGATCATCTGCCCCAGGGCTCTCTCGAGGCTCGGTTGGAATTTCTTCATGATCGCCCTGGCGAGCCCGAGATTGCCTTCCTTCCCGGCCACCAGCACATGGTAGTATTCGTCCCCGATCATCCGCACCAGAATGTAGAGGCGGTCCGTGGTGACGAGGATGTCCTCGGTCGATGCGCTTTCGAGGCCGGAGGCGTCGAGAGCCCGGAGATTGGCCTTGACCACGTCGGCATAGGCGGCGGCAGCGATCGAGGCGTCGAAATCGGGGGCTCGGGAATCCCCGGCAATCGAAAGTCCGCTCTCGACGCTGACGATATCCGTCAGAACGAACTCGGGCACCCGGCTGCGGAATTGTTCGACGATGGCTTGAAGGTCGTTCATGTCCTCTCCTTGGGTTCGGACTTCGGAGCCCGGACACCGGATCAGGTCTCCTCGTCACTCTCAGTCAGAATCTCGGCGAACTTTTCACTGACGATCGACAGCCGACTCCGGGTGACGGCTCGCTGGCCGGCGAGCCCCATGACATAGCGATCCCACGCCAGATCGACGTCGGTCAGGACCAGGTGACGATCGCCCTCGAGCGCCACCGTCAGGGTACCTTCGATCGACGAGTCAAGGGCATCCTGCAGGCGCCGCAGAAGGTTGAAAAGAGCGGCGCCGAGCGCCGGGAGGTCCCGTTCGGCCGTCCGCGAAACGAGGACCAGCCCCTCGCTGTCCAGCACGAATATCGTCTCGCTCCCGGTGAGCTTCGCAGCCCATTCCAGGAAGGCGTCGAACCGCTTCCAGGGTTCTACCTTCATAGGATCCGGTACCGCTGCAGCAGAGCCGCCGGCAGCAGGCGGAGAGCGATCGAGACCTTCTCCGCGTGCCCGCCGCCGCGCCCCTGTCTCCATGGGCTCGACCGGTGCCGCGATCAGCGCCAGGGCCCGCGCGATCCGGTCCGGATCAAGACCACAAAGAGATCGGTTCTGCTGCTTCTTCATGCACCAGCCCCAGACGCGGTTCGAGATCAGCGGCGAGCTGATCGAAGATGGCGGCCGCCGGCGGGGGGGTCTTCCCCATCAAGCCAACTGGCACTCCTGCCGCGCTGGCCTCCAGGAAAACGTCATGCCGAGGGACCAGCGCCGAGAGCAGCATGTCGGTCGGAACCGCTTCCCATACGTCTCGGACCACTGTCCTGGACACCGCTTTGCCGGTATCGACCATGGTCAGGAGAAAACCTGCCAGCCGGGTCGAGGCTCCGTCTCTGCGCAGGTCCTGGAGGCTCTCGAGTACCTCGCTGAGGCCTCGAACGGCGAGCGGCTCAGACTGCAAGGGGATCAGCAGGCAATCGGCGGCGCGAAGCAGATCCCAGGTCAAGCCGGAGAAGCCGGACGCGGTATCCAGCAGGATCAGATCGGCCCAGGCGGAGGCCTCCGAGAAAAGGGAGCGCAGGTGCTCTTCTTCGATCGGGGCTCTTCTCTCGTGGGCGAGCCGACCTGCCGCCTTGCCGCTGGGCAGAATGCGAAAGTGGCTCTCCCGGGTCTCTAGAGACACGTCCTCGACGGCGTCGTCGCCGTCGAGGCAATCCACGAATCCGGGTTTGGTGTCGAGATCCCCGGTCAGGGAGTGACCGATCCCACCCTGCGGATCCCCGTCGACGAGCAAGGTCTTGAAACCTCTGCGAGCGGCGGCAAACGCCAGGTTCAGCGCGATGGTCGTCTTGCCGACGCCCCCCTTCTGCGACGCTATGGCCAAGATCGTCACGGCCGACACCATAACATGGCCTCGACGCGGGCAAGACGCGGCGATGCGAGAATATCGGAGCTCTTTCGGGACCGGCGGCGAGGAGGACCGGCGAGGAGGATCATGAGCTTACCAGCCGCTGGACTAGAATCCGGACGGAACGAAGACCGAGTGCGGCACGATTTACCTCCGGCGAGCTTTCACAATATGCAATCTTTCACCCTCGACGCCCCGAAGGAGCTTCCCGTCACGGTCTTGGACACGCTCCAGGCCGGGGTTCTGCTCACACGATTCGATGGAGAAGTCGTCTACCTCAACCGAATGGGCTTGGAAATCCTCGGGCATCGCGTACTACCGTCCCCCGGAGCTTCGATCGGCGAGGTTTTCCGCTCGATTCCGGAGCTCGAGGGAGCGCCATGCGAACCGGGCAGAAGCGACGACTCCCGCCAGATCCGGATACGGCGGGGAGACGGCTCCGAGATCCTGGTCGGGTTCCGGCTCTCTCGCTTCAAGAGCTCGGACAGCGGTGAGTCGGAGCTTCTCGCGGTGCTCTTCCAGGACGTCAGCGAATATGCCCTCCTTCGCGAGGAGCGGGATAGGCTGCTCCGGATCGCGACCGTGAGCCGCCTCCTGCCGACGATCGCCCATGAAATCAAGAATCCCCTGGCGGGGATTGCGAGCCTCGCCGAAGTACTGCTCAAGGAGATCACGGACCCCTCTCAGCGAGAGGATCTCGGAGCCATCCTCTCGGAGATCCAGCGGCTCCGTCACGTTATCGACGGGCTCGGCGTGGCCGACGGCCATCTGCTCGACGAAGCCGACCGCTTTCTGCTCGAGCCCGAGCTCCGCTCGGTACTCGGCTTCTTCGACTTCCGCGCCAGCCACCTCGGCGCGGAGCTGAGCCTCGAGTGTGCCAAAGACCTCGCCGTCGAGCTGAATCGTCCGCTCCTGCGGATGCTGCTGGTCAATCTCCTCACCAACGCGCTCGAGGCTTGCGGTTCCGGAGACGTCCTGCATCTCTCCGCGCTGCTCCGGCCGAGCGAGCTCGAGCTTCGCATCACAGACTCGGGGCAGGGCATGTGCCCCGAGACCCTGGCTCGTTCCACCGAGCTCTTCTACAGCACCAAACGCCGCGGTTCGGGAATCGGGCTTTCCCTGGTCGACGAAGTGGTCCGAAGATCCGGCGGAGAGCTGCGCATCTCCTCGGCCGTCGGAGAAGGTACCGACGTATTCTTGTCGGTGCCGCTGAAGGAGCATCCGTGAAGCACCACATTCTCGTCGTCGAAGACCAGGCAACGCTCCTGCGCGGTTTCCTCCGGAGCCTCGAGCAAGTCGAAGGATTTCGTGCCACCGGATGCGCGACGGTCGACCAGGCGGTGGGAATCCTCGAATCTGACCCCCCCGACCTGCTGATCACGGATATCAACCTCCCTGGCCGATACGGTCTCGAGCTCCTCGGCGAGCTCGATGCGAGGCGCCTGGCCATCCCGGTGATCGTGGTCACCGCCTATCGGGCAGTCTACCAATCGCAGATCCCGGACCACCATGAGCTCACCGTTCTCGAAAAACCCGTCCCCATGAGCGAGCTGACCGCGCTCGCCCAGGAGAAGCTGCGGCAGTCCCCTCAGCAGAGGCGGACCTTTCAGCTCACCGACTACCTGCAGCTCGCGGAGCTCGCCCGAAGATCCGCGGTCCTGACCATCGAGACGGAAGCAGGAACCTCGGGGACCGTCGAAATCGTGGACGGTGCGATCTGGAGTGCGCGTTTCGGCGATCTCGCCGCCGGCGCTGCCCTTGAAACCCTGCTCGAAGAGAGCCCCAAGATCTCGGCGAGTCCCCTCGACCGGGAACCGAGTCGCCGTAATGTCTGGTCCACCAGCTCGCAGCTCCTTCTCGAACGGGCGAAAAGGCAGGACGAGCAAGGGAATGCGGAAGGTGACGAATCCGTTTCCATCTTGGAAGAGGCTGCTGATCCGACGAGAGAGGCATTCGCGACAGCATTCAACCAGGGGGTTCGAGCCGGAGTACAAGGGGATCTCGAAACGGCGGCGGCGGCCTTCAAACAGGCCCTCGAGCTGCGGCCAGAAGACAGCCGTGCCCGTTTCAACCTCGACCGCGTCACGCGTCAGCTCGATCAGCGCCAGCCGGATCGACCGTAGCAGAGGAGATGCGGGGTTGGGGGGAATCACCCTTCAGGGTAACTCCACGCCGTACCCCGATAGGCGCGGAGCAGCTCGTCTTTGTCCTGTCTCCTCAGCGAGGCTTCGAGATACGAGCATGTGTAGTCGAGAGCCTGGCTGGTGCAGACCGGGAAGTCCTCGTAGTTCTTCATCAGGGCGCGCCGAAAAGAGTATTCAATCTGCTTTTCACGCCA
>JAAELT010000135.1 GCA_024226315.1 bacterium
CGCCGGGCTTTCGCAAGGTCAGCTCGCCACCTACCTGGAGGTGCACCGCACCACCGTGATCCGTTGGGAAACGGGTCAGGGGCGCCCCGACCTGGCGCAGGAGCAGGAGCTCCTCGACCTCGCGAGCTGCTCGTCCGAGCAACTCGCCGAGATGTTGTGCGAGGGCATGAGCGAGGCCCTGGGGAAGCCGGTGCGAATCGGTAGTGACGGCGGCGGATATCGACCTTCCACCGCGCTGGCCAAGGGCCGCGCCGCGATCCGCAAGCTGGGGGACGAGATCCCGGAAATCGTGGTCAGGACGCTCGACAACCAGGTCCACACCACGCAGCTCATCGGGCTCGCCTTCGAGCGCTCCTGCTCCGATCTCGACCAGCTCGCGGACCGCTGCCTGGAAGGCGAGGAGCAAGACCCCTAACGGGCGCCACGGGCCGGCGTGTGCCGGTCCGCTGTCAGATAACGCCGCCGGGCCGGGACGCCGGCTCATCCAGGCGGTGACAACGCCAGACCGTAAGTGAGGACCCAACGATGAGATTCAGGAAATTCTTCCAACAGCTGATCGAGCAGCTCCTGCGCCTGAGAATGAAACCCGAGCGGGTGCAGCCGCCCTTCATGGTGCCGCTCACCGAGCAGCGCATGACCACCCGCCAGGGCCGTCTGTCGAACGCCTGGGAGGTCGTGCGTGGCCCGGTGGCCATCCGCGGCAAGTTCAGCTTCTCGAGCTTCCAGGAGTGCGTGGAGTTCCTGGCCGAGCGGGTCAACCCGCTGGCCGAGGAGCTGGGCTTCGCCCCCGCCGTGGTGATCGACGACAACACCGTCGTCCTCACCCTGGGGATCGAGGCGCCCGAGGTGCTGAGCGAGGGCGACTTCGACTTCGCCACCGCTCTCGACAGGGCCGCGGCGGCCGCGACCGAGAAGGCCGGGCCCGCCTCGACCAAGACCGAGCAGAAGGACTCCTAGAGCTCTTCTTGCTCACGGGCGGGCCCGTCGTGGGCCCGCCCCCTTTCCCCCACACCCCTTTACCCAAAGGAGGACCAGATGCCTTACAAAATGGTTATCGACATCGGCAAGCTCTGCGGCTCTCTCGCGGGCGCCGCCTTGCGGCACCGCGAGCTGATCTCCGTCGACCTGGCCGACATGCTGCGAGAAATGCTGGAGGACGGCCAGGTTCTGCCCAACGTCCACCAGCTCCAGAGCTTCGTGGCCACGGAGCTGAACGACATCCACCAGAGGCTGACCGAGAGCTCGCGCGAGGTCAACGAGGAGCTGACGGAGGACCGTCAGGACCGCGTCGAGCGCGACGGCTACTGGAAGCAGACCCGCGAGCAACTGCTAGCGGGGCGCCAGGTCCTGAACGTCGTGTTCGGGCCCGGCGGCGCCAACGCCTTCTTTCAGGAGCCGGGCGCCGAGGTGGCGTTCGAGCAGGCCGCCGTCTACGAACAGGCGATGGTGGTCAGCGGCAAGCTGCTGGACGAGCAGTTCCAGCCGCCGCCGGTGCGCTACGACGTGGGCGTCGACCTGCCCCAGATCGGTCTCAGGATCCGCGAGCCGGCGGATCTCCTGGGCGAGGCCCTGGCCAGGCTGAAGGTCGGCGTCCACGGCAAGAACCAGGCACTCGAGTCCAAGGAACGCCTGCTCGCGCACCTGCACAAGCGGGCGCTCCAGGGCGCCCACCTGCTGGAGGCCATGTACGCCTTCTCCGGCCACGAAGGCATCGCCTCGCGAACCCGGCAGTCCAAGCACCGGATCCGCGAGCAGACGGTGGAGGTGGTGGCCGAGCCGCCGACGCCCACGGGCGGCGAAGCCCCCGGCCCGGCCGAGCCGCCGACGCCCGAGGGCACAAGCGAGACCGGGACCGAGGCCGAAGCCGAGGAGCAGGACGCTCCCGACGCCGAGGCTGCTCCACCCATCGAGGAGGCCGCCTAGAAGCCTCCTGATCTGAGGAGCGGGCGCCTGCGGCGCGCGGCGAGGGCACGCCCCGCCACCCGACGTACCCGGAGCCCCCCTGCGGCCGACCCCGCCCCGGGCGCCCCGCTCCTCCTTTTCGCCACCCGGATCCAAGACCATGTCCGACGTCATCCCCATCCAGTTCCTGACCACCCTCTACCCCGAGCCCCTGGGCCCCGGCCAGCTGCTGCTCCGGACCCGGTCTCGCAGGAACGGCAGGTTGGCGAGCCACTGGTGCCACAGCCTGGACGAGGCAGCGCGCAAGGCGATGCGTCACGCCGGCAACCACGACGTCTACTGGGCCGTGGCTCTGCACGACAAGGCGCGGGCGCGCGGCATCGCGCAGCAGCGCCGGACCGTCAGGTCCGACAGCGGGTTCCCCGGCTGCACCGCCTCGGCCACCCTGCTGCCCGCGCTGTGGGCCGTCCTCGACGTCGCCGGCCCGGACCGCCTGGGCCGCAGCCTGCCACCCGACCGCGCCGCCGCTCTCACGGTGCTCGAAGGGCTGCCCTACTCGCCCTCGATCCTGATCGACTCGGGCGGCGGCTTCCACGCCTACTGGCTGCTGCATGAGCCGCTCGAGCTCACCTCGCTCGCCCAGCGCCGGCACGCCCGCGACCTGGTGGCCCGGCTGCAGGGCGCCCTCGCCCGCCGCGCCCGCGAGCACGGCTGGACGCTGCACGACTGCTCCGATCTGGGGCACCTGCTGCGCTTCCCGGGCACCCTCAACCACAAACTCGACCCGAGCCGCGAGGTGAAGGTGGTGCAGTTTCCGCTGGCGCCCGGGATCGAACGCTACCGCTACCACCCCGAGGACTTCGCCGCCCTGCCCGAGCCGCCGGTCTCGAGCCTGCTGGAGCGGCTGCTCCGCGCCGTCGGCGACCTGCTCTACGACGGCCCACCCGGGGACTTCCCCGAGGTGTTCGCCGGCTGCTCCTGGCTGCGCCACTGCTACGAGGAGCGCACGTTCCTCTCCACCGACGAGCTGACCGCCGCCATCACCATCATCGCCCGCTGCACGGCCGGCGGCATCGACGGCCGGCGCCTGCTCCACCGCATGTGCGCCGACCACCCGGGCTACGACTCGGCGTTCCTGGATCAGCTGATCGACCACGCCCTCGCCACCTGGGAGCCGCGCCCCTGCACCTACATGGACGGCGCCCTCGGCGCCCAGGACCACTGCCGGAGCTGCGAGCACTTCGAGCGCAAATCGACCCCCCTGGCCCTCGGCTGCGCCCCCCTGACGCTGGCAGACCTGGTGGAAACCGGCGCGGCGCCGGCGCCCCTGCTGCCCCTGGGCGGGCCGCCGGCCGAGACGCCCCCGCCCGCACCGGCCCCCGGCGCACCGGCCACCGAGCCCCCGGACGCCGAGTCCCAGGCCAGACCTCTACCCATCGTCATCACCGTGCGGCAGGGCGAGGTCAACGACCAGGCGCTGGCGGCGCTGATCCGCCGCGAGCCCAATCTCTTCCACCACCGCGGCGCGCTCGTCCGCCTGACGCGCACCGGCGACGGACAGCCCACCATCCGCCCGGTGAGCCAGACGCTGCTGCGCGAGCTGCTGGCCCGCCACTGCACCTTCCTGCGCCCCGCCAGAACGCCCGGCGCCGAGCCCCGGCAGGTGCCGCCGCCGCGCTGGACGGTACGCGCGCTCCACGGCCGCGGCACCTGGCCCGGCCTCACCGAGCCGCCGGACCTCGCGGTCCGCGCGCGGTGCGCCTGACAGGCAACCAATCGTCCGAGAACCACGAGGAGGAACCGTTCATGAGCCATCCAGTCGCCCGAAGTCGCCACCTGCTGGCACAGGCCCGCCGCGAGGTCGAGGGCTTCACGCCTGGCAACCCTGCCCAGCGCCATCTCCAGGGCCTCCTGCTGTCGATGATCCTGCACATGGGGCTGAACTGCTGCCAGCCGGGCGAGCACCACGACTTCGCCCGCTGGTGGGGCGCCGTGCAGTGCTACCGGCAGCTGCTGACCTCACCGGTGATGGCGTCGCGCCGCGGCCGCACGGTGCTCGCGGAAGTCCTCGCCACGCCCTGGCCGAAGGTGCAGCGGGCCTGCACCCACGCCTTGCGGCGGCGCCACCGGCGCCGCCGCAAGCCACGCCGGCGCAAACGCCGCCGGCCGCCTCGTCTGCGGCCGTGAAGCCCGGCAGACCTAGCGCTGGCCAGACCTGAAGCCACTCGACCGAATCGACCGCCCGTGATCGTCAACCACTGACCCGAGGAGAACGTCATGCAACACCCGAACGACACCAACGACCGTCCCACGACCCCCGAGTTCCTGCAGCGGCTGGCCGAGGCGCACCAGGCCCTGGCGGAGATTGCCCCGCGGCATCCCGAAGAACGGAGGCTCCTGCGTTCGGCGCTGGTCCTGGTCGACGCCATCGGCCTCTTCCACGCCCACCGCACGCGCGCCGAAGGCTACGACCTGCCGCCGGAGCGCGAGGAGCTCGCCAACGCGGTGCTCGAGGCTGCCTGGACCGGCCAGCCGGACCTGGTGGAGGACGCCGTCTGCCGGTACCGCATCGGCGAGGCGCGCAGGTTCGTCGCCAACATGGGCGCGCGCACCGAGGGCGAGCAGCACGGGCGCTGGCTGCTGGCGGCGCTGGTGGACTACATCGAGCGGGCGCAGGAGTCGGAGCTCGACGTCGACGAGCACTGGGCGGCGCTCGACTTCTTCCGCGCCGGGATGGATGCGCGGGAGGAGGGGTAGGGGGCGGCCGGTGGTCAAGTGATCTGGCGACTGTCCAAATCACTTGACGCCGGCCCCGGAAGCCGGATTCTCGGGGCCCTCGGCCTCTCCCGGCTCGGGCCTGACCGAATTACGCGCGCAATTCCTTGACGCCGACTCGGCCGGACCTCGTGCTCGAGGAGCCACCGAGCCCACGGAATTGGGGTTCCGGGAGCTTCGACGGGTCTGGCAAGCAACTTGAAGACTGGTGCCGCAGGGAGCGAGGAGCCCATGCCGCGAAAACGATCAGGATCCGCAACGCCGAGCCCGCCAGGGGACTACGCCAAGTTGCTCGCCGCCGTGCACGAGCGCATCCGCTCCGCACAGTACGAGGCTCTCCGGTCGGTGAACCGGGAGCTGGTGGGCCTGTACTGGGACGTCGGGCGCCTGATCGTCGGCCGGCAGCGGGGCGAATCCTGGGGCCGGGCGGTGGTGGAGCGGCTGGCCGAGGATCTGCGCGCGGAACTGCCGGGTGTGCGCGGCTTCTCGGCCTCGAACCTTTGGCGGATGCGGACGTTCTACCTCACTTACAGCGCGGTGCCAAAACTCGCACCACTGGTGCGAGAAATTGCTTGGAGTCACAACCTGGTAATCCTGGGGCGCTGCAAAGACGATCTGGAGCGCGAGTTCTACCTGCGGATGACGCAACGGATGAGCTGGAGCCGGCGGGTGCTGGAGCAGCAGATCGAAGGCCAGAGATACGAGAAGACTCTGCTCGGTCAGAGCAACTTCGCCGCTACGCTGCCGGAGCCGATGCGTGACCAGGCACGCATGGCGGTGAAGGACGCCTATACGTTCGACTTCCTGGAGCTGGGCGACGAGCACAGCGAACGTCAGCTGGAGGCGGCGATCCTCAGCCGGGTGGAGCCGTTTCTGCGCGAGATGGGCGGAGTGTTCTCGTTCGTCGGCAGTCAGTACCGGCTGGAGGTAGCTGGCAGGGAGTACTTCATCGACCTGCTGCTCTTTCACCGCGCGCTGCGGTCGCTGGTGGCGATCGAGCTGAGGATCGGTGAGTTCCAGCCGGGGTCGCGCGGGACGCGCGCCAAGCAACACGGTGTCGGCAAGATGCAGTTCTATCTCGCGGTGCTCGACGACACGATGCGCCTGGGCGAGGAGCAGCCGGCGATCGGGATCATCCTGTGCAAGAGCAAGAACGAGACGATCGTGGAGTACGCGCTGCGGGAGTCGAGCAGGCCGATCGGGGTGGCGTCGTACCGGGTGGTGCGGGCGCTGCCCGGGGAGCTGAAGGGGCAGCTGCCGGAGCCGGGGCAGGTGGCGCGGTTGTTGGAGGGGTTGGGGTAGCTGATGGAGCAGGAGCTCAGCAAGACCGACCGGTTGGCCACAGTCCCCAGGATCAAGCAGGCGATCCGCTGGTTGCGCGGCGAGAAGGTGATGCTGGACCTGGACCTGGCCGAGCTCTACGGCGTGGAGACCAGAGTGCTCGTACAGGCGGTCAAGCGCAATCTCGACCGCTTCCCCGAGGACTTCATGTTCCAGCTCAGCGAGGCCGAGTTTCGCGACTTGAGATCACAGATTGTGATCTCAAGTTCCTGGGGCGGTCGTCGCTACCCGCCCTACGCCTTCACTGAGCAGGGCGTCGCAATGCTGTCGAGCGTGCTGCGGAGCACGCGGGCGGTGCAGGTGAACATCGAGATCATGCGCGCCTTCGTCCGCCTGCGCCGGCTGCTGGCGGAACACGAGGAGCTGGCGGAAAAGCTCGCGGAGATGGAGAGCAACTACGACCGGCGGTTCAAGGCGGTCTTCGCGGCGATCCGGGAGCTGATGGCGCCTCAGGAGACGGTGCGGCGGCGGATCGGGTTCGGGGCGCGCGAGGGTGATTGAGGCCGGCGGTTGGCGAAGGGGTCAAAGATGAGGAAAGCAGTGATGAAGCAGCTGAAGTTGATCCGCAAGCTGCGGGCGGTGATCAAGTTCTCGGGTCCGCGCCTGAACGGGGCTCTGGCGGCGCGAGCGGCAGCACCGCGGGTAGAGAGGTTCGGCTACGGTCCGGTGTTCGAGCACTGGGGCGCCGAGCTGGCGGCGGTGGAGAGTGAGCTGACCGAAGCGGAGGTAGCGTACGACCACGCTAAGCACGGGCTCAGGCGGGTGCGGGGAGGCCCACCGGACGGACTGGCGGCTTAATGAAGAAATGGCCGGGGTCACCATGGCGATGTGCAGGGCGTACGATCGGCTCGCGAGGGCCGGCAGAATTGTGCCGTGGATCAAGAGGGGGTTGGTGAGCTTAAGTGGTTGGCGGGGGAAAGGGGTGGGCTCGGCGGATTCGGAGGACGGAGCGGGATAGGCGGAGCTGGTGACTGGCGCGGAGCGACCGTCCTTGACCCCAGCGGTGGACGACGCCGGCCGACGTGCGGCCGACGTGGGTGGCACCACGGTCGCCCCGCGCGCAGGAAGCTGCGCAAAGCCGAGGCGGCATCTCGGGCATTGCCGCCAGCCTGGGTGCGGCGCAGCACGAACTGCCGCACATCCATCGCGGTCAGCTCGCTGGCCACGATAGGGCCCGAACCGAAGCGCTCGCTCAGGAACGTGCGGATCACCCGGCGATATTTGCTAATGGTCGAGGCTGCGAGGCTGCGTTGCTGAGTCAGGTACTGCGAGAACTCATCGAGCGCACAGTCCAGAGCACTCTCAGGCGGTGACGGCTCCGAGGCCGCGATCACGCCGATCTCGTGCAGATACTTCAGCATCACGGGGAACACGGCTCGGAGCTTGCGGACGGCCTCGCGGCTTCCGGGGGCTTGCTGCTCGAAGCCGCATAGGCTCTGCTCGTCCAAATCATCGACCCGCAAGCCCTGCTCCTGGAGCCAACGGCTGAAGTCGGCAACACCCCGCAGCTGTTTCTGGAGGGTCGCTTGGGCGTAGCCTCTTTGCCACAGCAGGCTCGCGAAGCGGTCCATGTGGGGACCCAACGGCCCGGCGTGCAGACGCGCCAACGCGGCTGGGTTACTAAAGAACTGGTCCAACATGCCTTCTCCTTCCTGGCCTTCAGGCCAAGGAGAAGACTGTCGGATTATGCCGAGTCCGTCAGGTCTTCACCCCCTATGCTCTCGATAGGTAGAGTGCCGACTCGGCATAATCCAGGACTCGGCATTACATCGTATAGCCCGGGGCTGGCGTCGCAGAGCCTTGGCGACGCGGCGTAAGCCCCGGGTTGAAGGCCCCCTCTCCTCCCGCCCTGAAAGGGCGGAACACTGGCGCCATAGGAATGGGGTGTCGC
>JAAELT010000136.1 GCA_024226315.1 bacterium
CCCGCCGTGGACCTCGACGATGCGCTTGACCAGCGCCAGGCCGATCCCCGTCCCCTCCGACGCCTCCGGATCGAGGCGCTCGAAGAGCCCGAAGACCTTCTCGTGGTACTGCGGATCGATGCCGATCCCGTTGTCGCGGACGTAGAAGGTCGGTGGCTCGGCGTCCGGCGTTGCCGCGGCGCGCACCCCCACTTCGATCCGCGGCGCCGGCTGATCTCCCAGCTACTGCACCGCGTTGCCCAGCAGATGGCGGCGGTTCGAAGCGAAGCTCCCAGCGGCTCCGCTCTACCACGCCGAGGTGTCGCCGGACTCGAAGCCGTCGGCGAACAGCGGCACGCAGAAGGTGCCGGCCGCGGTGGCCCAGCGCCCGTCCTCGGGCGGCGTTCCGCTGCCGGCTGTCATCGCGTACTCGTTGTAGGCCCAGAAGCACTCGTTGGTCGGGTCGACCTCCATGCCGCTGTAGTCGCCCCAGCGGTTGCTGCCGGCGCCGAAGGTCCGCAGGTAGACGTCGAGGCCGGCGCGCAACACCTCCGAGCCATTGGTGGTGCCCGCCGGGTCGATCGCCGTGCGCGTTGTGTAGTAGGCGCCGGCGAAGATCGAGGGCGCCGAGGCCGAGAAGCCGATCGCCACGTCGCCGAAGGCGTTGACCGCGATCGCCGGGAAGAAGGTCAGGGTGTCGGTGGCGATGTCTTCACCGTCGATCGAGCCCTGGTCGTCGACCGTGATGGTCGCCAGCGTCGAGGTGTCGAGCTGCACCCAGTGGGCGGCGGTGTTGCCGGCGTCCGGCCCGGACTCGGGCAGGATGGTGGTGGCGACGTAGAGCGAGCCGTCGCGCCACACCGCGTCCAGCGCCCGCCGATCGTTGGTCTCGATCAGCGACGCGCTGCCGGACTGCGGCGCGTCGAGCAGCGGCGGGAAGCTCCCCGGCAGATCCTCGATCGAGCCGAGGCCGACGAACTGCTGGGAGAAGGTCGGCGAGGTCAGGGGATCGTCGACCTGAACGATCTGGAAGAACTCCTCCAGGGTGCCGAAATCGGTCAGGCCCGAGTAGGAAACCAGCAGGGTGCCGACGCCCGCCGGCGCGGTGCCGAACACGTGGGCCGGCTGGGTGGTGGTGGCGATGCAGTCCATGCAGGTGTAGGGATCGAAGACGCTGAACGACGGCGTACCGCCCGGGCAGTCGTAGAAGCCGCCGGTGGTGCCCTTGTCGATGATCCACAGGCGCGAGCCGCCGCCGGCGCCGGCGGCGAACGAGAACATGTTGTTGGCGACGTAGACCGCCTCCTCGTCGACAGCGAGACCCGGGTAGTCGGCCCAGTGGTCGGAGCCGCCGATGTCGGTCACCGCGTCGATGTCGAACTGGCACCAGGTGCCCGTCGGATCGCCGTCGTCCGAGACCGCCATGAAGATGCGCGAGGTGTCGGCCGGGTCGCCGCTGGAGATGGCGGTCCGCTCCAGCGTGACGATCACGAAGCGGTCCTCGTACTGGTCGTAGATCACCTTCGGATCGAAGGTGTTGGTGAGCGGGGTCAGGGGCATGAAGAAGCCCGTGGCGCCGCCCAGCGCGTCGTTGAACAGCAAGGTGCCGTCCTTGTCGTGGAAGCGTACGGTGGTGTTGACCACCGTCACCACGTCGTCGGTGCCGGCCGCGGCGATCGGATCCGGCGGGATGAACACGAAGCCGGTGTTGTCGCCGTTGTCGTCGAAGTTGGTGGAGTCCCACGAGTCGTCGAGCGCCGGCGTGGTGGCCTTCTCGACGACGCCGAGGCCGGGGCTCGGGCCTTCGTAGGCCATGGCGCGCGGCCGCGGACCGGGGCCCGCCGGCTTCATCGGCTCGACCTCCAGGTAACGGGACGGCTCCCCCGGGGTGCGGTCCACCCAGCGAGCTTCCCGCACGCGCTCGACCGCCGGCATCGCCACCGCGCGCACCACGCCGGGGGTCGCGGCCTTGGTGACCGGCGCGCCGGTCGCCTGCTCGACCGGTTTCGCCGTCGAGCCGGTGGGCTGGGCGACCGCTTCGGGCGCGGTCTCGGGGGCGGTGGAGAGCGAACAGCCGCTGATCGCGACCGCTAGCAGGAGAAAGGGAATGGAGGCGTGGGTCAGTACTCGCTGGCGCATGGCAGCTCCTTTGTCGAGATTCCGGATCGGGGGATGTGGGCTCCGCGGATCAAGCGCACGGAGGTAGAACGGTCAGCCCGAGGTGGACCTTCGAGTATATAGCCGACAAAGCAATGCGCGGCTGTCCAAATCCCTTGACGAGCCGTTCACACCCAGGCTGGGAGCGTCCCGGAGACCCTTCCGAGGCCCGAGAACGATCCGGGAGGCGCAATCCCTGGACACGACGATCTCGCCCCCGGCGCCTCGAGAATCTCCCTAAAGTCAATGGATCGAGAGGATCGCCAGGCCCCAGACGATCTGGCACGGAGTCTGTACTGCAAGAGGGGCGTGAGACAACCCTTCGACACGGAGAATCGCCATGGAAAGTTTCGCTAGCATCGTCCGCACCCTGCTCGAGCGCATCCGCGCCATCCAGACCGCCTATACCGCTGACCGGTGGCCGCCGTCCGTCGATGCCGTCACGGACCGATCCCTCTACAAGGTTCGGCCGACCGCCTGGGGCCTGGACGAGGAGGTGCTGCCGCCCTACCGCGGCGCCACCCCAGAGACCGCCGCCGCGGCCACCCCCGAAACAGACGAGCTGCCGGCGTCGACGACTCCGATCGTCGAGCGGCGGGCCGCGTCGCCCCGATGGCGCCTGGACCTCGCCGCCCGCGGCCTGCCGCCCACACGCGGCCTGCTGTCGACGTGACGAGCCGTCCGCTCTCGGGGCCGGCTGCCACGCCCTCGAGCGTCCGCCGGCCGCCCGAACCCGTAGAATCCATGCAGCGAAGATGCGATCCGCAATCCCACAGATCCGTTGGTTGCTGGTGCTCGCGCTCATAGCCTGGGGCGGCCCCGCCTGGAGCGGCGCGGCCGCCGCCGCCGAGACGCCGAAGGCGGTTCTCGACGGCTACTACGACCGGTGGCTGGCCGGCGCCTCGCTACGCATGCTCGACGAGGAGGCCCGCGTCTTCTCCGAGCTCGAGGAGGACGTCCACCGCGAAGTCTTCATCCGCCGTTTCTGGCAAGCTCGCATCCGGACGGACGGCGACCTGCGGGCGCTCGAGCGCTGGCAGCAGGACTTCGAGGAGGCCGGCCACCGTTTCGACGACATCGGCGGCGACCGCGCCCAGGCCCTGTTGATCGCCGGCAAGCCGGCCAGCGTCATGGTGTCCCCGGGCTGCAACAACGTCATCCGCCCGCTGCGGATCTGGTCCCACGGTACGCGGCCTCGAGAGCCCGAGGACACGGAGAGCTTCCAGCTGGTCTTCTATCTCGAGAGCGGCGCTCAGGGGGTCTACCGTCACTGGCAGCCGTCGTCCGGGGCGGCGCCGCTGATGTTCGAGGGTCCGGCCCGCTACCGCGCCTGGACGATCGAGGAGCTGATCGAGTACTCGTCGGCCAAGGGCTGCTTCAAGTACCACCCGGGCGACGCCAGGATCTTCGCCCAGGCGCTGCGCGACGCCCAGGGGCCCGAGGACTTGCGCCGGACCCTGCCGCCACCGCCCGATCCGGCCTGGCTCGATCGGCTGCTCGCCGATCTCGAAACCGGCTCGGGCGCGGCGCTGCCGTCGGCGCCGGCCGAGATCTCCTTCCCGGGCCGCTACCAGCGCAAGACCATCGTGCTCGGCCGGGTCGCCATTCCGATCGAGGCGGTCGAGCGCAATGCCGAGGGCCTGCTGTTCGACCGCATCGTCATCACCGGCAACGTCAGACACGGCGATCGGCTGGTGGACTCGTTTCGCATCGTGCACCTGGTGGCAGGCGCCGAGCCTGCCGCTAACACCGTGCTGCTCGATTTCTACCGGCGTCTGCGGCCCGCTACCTACACCCTGAGCCTGCGGGTCGCCGACGCGCGTGGCCTGGGGCTGCTGCGTGAGCACCGGCGACTCGAGGTACCCGCGGTCGACGGCGAGGCGACGCCGCCCGCCGGCCGCCGCCTGGGCCTGCCGGGGCTGACCCGCAACGACGTCGGGGTCCTGACCACCTTCCCCTCGATCGAGATCCTGCCGCCGGGCGACGAGCCCCTGGTGGGCGAGGTGGAGGTCGCCACCGTCACCACCGGCGGCCCGATCGAGCGCATCGAGCTCCGGCTCGACGGCGCGCTCGTGACCAGCGACTCCGAGGCCCCCTACACCGGCCTGCTGCGCCTCGGCCGCGATCCCCGCCGGCACCAGCTGACGGCGGTGGCGTTCGATCCCGCCGGCCGCGAGCTGGCCCGCGCCGAGCGGACGCTCAACGCCGGCCCCGGCCGCTTCGCCGTGCGCCTGATCGAGCCGGTACGCGGCTCCCCCGCCAGCCAGGCCACGGTCGAGGTCGACGTGCCGGCGGGCGAGACGCTCGACCGGGTCGATCTCTACCTTGACCAGGCGCGCATCGCCACCTGGCGCCAGCCGCCCTTCGTCCACGACCTGCCGCCGCGACGCGCCACCTACGTGCGCGCGGTGGCGACGCTGGCGAGCGGCGAGACCCGGGAAGACCTGGTGTTCGTCGACTCGGCGACCCCGGTCGAGGAGATCGACGTCCAGCTGGTGGAGCTCTACACCTCGGTCTACGACGACCAGGGACGGTTCGTGACCGGCCTCGCCGCCGAGGACTTCCGCGTCCGGGAAGACGGCACCGAGCAGACCATCCGCCGCTTCGACACCGTCGAGAACCTGGCGATCAACGTCGCCCTCCTGATGGACGTCTCGTCCTCGATGCGCAAGAAGCTGGGGATCGCCACCCGCAGCGCCCAGCGCTTCTTCGAGACCGTGCTGACGCCCAAAGACCGCGCCAGCCTCTTGACCTTCAACCACGACATCCGCCGGGTGGTGGCCTTCACCAACGACGTCTCCGAGCTGCGCCGCGGCGCCTCCGGCTTTCGCGGCTGGGGCACCACGCGCCTGCACGACAGCGTCATCTACGCCGTCCACTCCTTCGGCGGGCTCGAGGGCAAACGCGCCCTGGTGCTGCTCTCCGACGGCCAGGACGTCGACAGCGATTTCTATTTCAAGCAGGTCCTGGAGTACGCTCTGCGCTCGGGCGTGGCGGTCTACCCGATCGCCCTCGGGGTGCAGGACGAGCTGACCGCCTCTAATCTCCAGCGGCTGGCCGGCGAGAGCGGCGGCCGCTACTTCCATACCGCCGGCGCCCGGGAGCTCGATCAGATCTACCGCCGCATCGAAGAGGAGCTGCGCTCGCAATATCTCCTGGTCTACGAGCCGCCGCAGAACGGCCGCCGCCACGAGCTCCGCCGGGTGGAGGTGACCGTCTCGCGGCCCGGCCTGCGCACCCGTTCGATCCACGGCTACTACCCATGAAGCTCCTACTCCCGATCCTGGCCGCCCTGCTGCTCGCCGCCGCGGCCGGCGCGCAGGAGGAGGCCGCCCCGGAGACCGACGAGCAGATCGTCGAGCGTATCCTCGCCCTCGGCCGCCAGATCGACGAGCTGATGGAGCTGCTGTCGCCAGAGATCCGCGAGGAGGTCCGCCGGCGCCTGGCCGAGCCTCCCACCGAGGCCGAACCGAAGGCCGAGCCCACCCCCGCCCCCGCCGTCACGACCCCACCGCCGCCCCTGCCGCGACGCATCCGCCGCCGCCGGGAGTGCAACACCCTGGTGCCCCTCGACGAGAACGCCGACGGCAAAATCAACGCCGCCGACCGCCATTGGCGCCACCTCTTCCTGTGGACCGACCGCAACGGCGACGGCCAGATGCAAGACCGCGAGATCGAATCCGCCTACGACCGCCGCGTCCGCGAGCTCGCCGTCTCCCTCGAGACCTTCCTCCACAACAAGGGCAGCCTCGGCGAGGTCCGCGTCGAGGACCACATCGTCCTCGACCTCCGCGGCGACGGCTTCGCCGACCGCTCCCGGCGCGACGACGGCGTCCTCGTCGTCGACGCCACCGCCCTCGCCCGCGGCCAGGGTCCCGAGATCCAGGGCCCGGCGGGCGAGACCCTCGACGGTTATCAGGCCTTCCGGTCAGGGCTGCGCATCCAGGACACGTCGGGGAAGGTGACCGAGATCGATTGCCCTTGAAAGCCCGGCGGGAGATTCCGCAGCTACTCAGATCCCGCGTCGGGTCGCAATCGCTCCTGGTATTTGCTTACGTCGAAGCTGAGGTGCGCCTGCCCTCCGGCTACCAGAGTGCCGCCTTCCTGGCCGAGGAAAGCCCCGCTGCACGCCGCGTCCGCCAGCTCCCAGACTTGACGTGGGCTCCGGATCAGTGAGTAATCACCTGGTGCGACCGCAGGAACGGTCATGATCTGGATACCGGTCTCCGGATCGTACTGGGTTTCCGCGTTCATTCTCCGCAGCCAGTTCCGCAGCACTCCGAAGCGGAAAACCCCTCCTTGGCGCGACACGACGACCAGCTGTCCGCCCGTGGCCGGCGGCAGATCCGGGCGTCCGCGTGTTTCGAGTAACAGCGTACCACCCGGGAGCGGTGGCAATCGGATCACCATTTCCTCGCGAGCATCCAGGCGCACGCACTCCGACCATAGGAGCTGTGAGGGAGCGAAGACGGCGATGACCGCATCCCTCGCGTCCTCCGGCAGGTCGACGCTGAAGGCGCCCGACCAATCACTGACCGCGTACGTCGAGACCGGCGAGCGGCCTCGAGTCATGAAGTCGATAAGTACGTTGGAGAGTCCTTCGCCCTCACTGGTCAGGACGCGTCCTTCGAAGATCCGGCTGGGCGTCAGGACGAGTCGGATCTCACTCGTCCCGAGACCAGAGCCGAGGTCGACCCTCGACACTTCGGATGCGCCGGCGCCCACTCGCTTCGCTCGCACCAGGTACAGTTCCTCGCCGAGTCCCGAGATATGAAAGCCGCCTGCGTCGTTCGTCTGTGCCTTGGCGATCCTAGCGAGACCCGGCCGTGCCGGTGAAGCGATCACCGTGGCTGCTGGCACCGGCGCTCCCTCGCCGTCGACGACGGTCCCGGACACACTCTGATTCGGGATCTCGATGTCGAGCTCGAGGTCCCCCTCGTCCGGCAATTCAGGGTACAGCTCGAGATTCGCCGACTTCTCCGCGCTTCCATCCAGCCAGGAAATCGTCGCGAGCAGAAACGACCAACGGGGCCGCCGGATTAAACCCTGGAATTCCCCTTCGGGGTCACTCTCGAGCTCCGCCGAGTCCGATGCGCCCGTTTGGAGAACGATTCTGGCCTCGAGAGGCTCGTCGTCGAATCGGACGACGCCACGGACTCCGATCACCGGCACCGACAGCTCCAGGACCGAGTCGGTTCTGATGTCGTGCTTTTCGGCCAGAAAAACCGTGCTGGAGGACGCCTTGACCTCGACGACATACTCCGTCGGGCGAAGCCCTCTCAGTTCAGCGATTCCACTCTTTCCTACCTCAGCTTCGATCGCGGCCTCTTCCGAAAGAGGTCGACTCGGACGTAGATGAAGCTGCCATCGGCCGCCGTCCGGAGCGACGGACGGTTCTATGTGAATCCGGGTTTCGAGCGGTGGCGTCAGGTACAGAGCACCCAACAGTGTCTCTGATTCGGATACGACTTTTATCTCGTCCAGAACAAGGGTCGCCATGCGCTTGTCGCTGGCTTGCAGGCGGTAGCGACCGGAAGTAACGCCTCGAGCCTGAAAGAAACCATGAAGGTCCGAGTGTGTTTGATACACCGGTCCCGAAGTCGGCTGATCGTCGTCAGAGGTCAGAAGCGCCAACGTCACCTTCGCACGCTCGACCGGCAGGTCGGAATCTCGGTCGCGTATCCACCCCGCGACCGATGACCCGGCGACCAGATCGAGAGTACCGAGATCGAACTCCCCTTCGGTGGGCTCGACTTTCAGACGCCACCGGTAGACGGGGGCAAGGTCGCCGAAGGCAAACCGCAGGTCCACGGTGGCCACCGGAGCCTGAAAAGAGAAGGCTCCTTCTTCGACGGACAGTTCCGAGAGCATTTGAACGCCGGCGGGTTGGTCTCCTTCCCAGATCGTTCCTTGAGCTACGCCCATCCCGGGCAGCTCGACGCCCCGCGGCACTCGCACGCTTCCGCCTATCGAGACACCTCGGTACACCGGCAGAGAAACATCAGTCCGGTCGGACTCGCCTTCTGCCGCTCTGATCTCGAGCCGTGGGCACCAGAGGCCCGGGGCCGCGCACGTGAGCTCCCATCCCGTGTCCGCCGAAAGCTCGAGCGTCAAGCTGTCTTGGAGAGGCCACCGCCGCTCGCTCCCGTCGGCCGTAATCGCGACCAGCTCGGCGCCCGGCACCAGGGCGCGCACACCACTGCGAAAATCCAGACGGACATCGATCGTGTCAACCTCGGCTGCGATCGGCTGAGGAATCAGAGCAAAAGCAGTGAGGGCGACCAGAAACCTCAACCCGATGTGCATTCGGCCGCCACGACAGCAGGCCGCATGCCAGGCGGCCAGGCGCTCTCCGCTGGATCGGAGCTTCCTTCGTCACTGGGCTGCGAGAGAGCAGTGGCGAGGGTGGCGAGGTCCAGGTCTTTGATCGCCTCCCCGTTGGGGGTCAAGAGAGATCCCACGATATCGACGCAACCCGGAGTCCCGTCGTTCTCGTCGCAATTACCACCACCAGAAGCCGTGCCGGTACAGGATGTCCCGTGGGTGGTGCAATCCCAGCAATAGCAACCCATAGGCCCACAGTGTGTTCTGCTGTTGCAGTATTTCTTCCCTGTAGTCCCGATCGTAGCATCCGCACAGCAGAGATCGGTCCCACATTTGTAGCACCCAGCCCAGGCGGGTGCAGCCATCATCACACAAAAGAACCCGAACACAACGACAACGATCTGCTTCATGGCAACCTCCTTGACGGACAGATCCAGCTGCGCACAACGTAGCTGCGCACAACTTTATTGTCAAGTCTCGTGGTCTAAACAAGATTGCGTGGTGGCGAGCACCGGGCGAGGTTGAAGTTCGCCACACGTCACCCCACGGGAACGACTTACCCCCTGGGGCTGTCGAAACAAGGGAGGGCAGTGAGAGCCTCTGTCTTCGACCGCAGCCACCAGCCCGACCGACATGGAGGACACCATGACGAAGGACACCACAAAGAGCATCGCAGCACGGACCTTCACCACCCTGATGATCGCGGCCCTGGGGCTCGGGGCGCTCGGGTGCGGGCAGGACACGATCCAGGTTGGTGTCGTCATGCCGCTTACCGGCGAGTACCAGACCTACGGCGAGGCCAACCGCCGGGGCGTCGAGCTGGCGTTCGAGCAGATCACGTCGAACGGCTACCCGCTCGTTCTGACGTTGGCGGTAGAGGACTCCGGGAGCGATCCCGAGCAGGCCAAGCAGCTGCTCGATCAGCTGTTCGACGCGGGCGCCTTCGTGGCGCTGGGAGGCTCGGTGTCGGACGAGGCTCTCGCCATGGTCGAAGTGGCCGACAAGTACAACAGGATCCTGCTGTCGCCGTCGGCGACCAACCCCCGCCTCACCGGCACTTCGAAGAATTTCTACCGCATCGCGCCATCGGACCTCACCGAGGGCAACAAGATGGCGGACTTCGCCTTCCGTACGCTCGAGCTCGGCACAGTCGCGGTGGTCGCCGAGGGCCAGTCCTTCGCCCGCGGCATCCAGGAGGCGTTCACCACGGCCTTCAAGAAGCAGGGCGGCGAGGTGCTGGAGCAGATCGACGTGCCGCCCAACACGGACGACTTCGCCGGCTTGATGGAGCGCGTCGTGACGCTCGAGCCCGACGCCGTCTACCTGGCGGCCTACGAGGCCGGCGTCGCGGCGATGATCCTGGAGCTGCGCCGGCTCGACTTCAAGGGCAGGATTCTCACCACCCACGCGTTCTCCTCACCGGCGGCCATCGCGCGGGTCGGCCGGGGCGCCGCCGGCGTGGTACTCACCCAATCCGTGTTCGAGCCCGACAGCGAGCACGCTCACGTCCAGAAGTTCGTCAACGCCTACCGCGAGCGCTACGGCGAGGAGCCCGACCTGTTCGCCGCCGAGGGCTACGACGCCATGAACGTGCTGGCGCTGGCGCTCGAGGATAGGCACACGCTGCCCACCGACCTGCAGCGCGGCCTGCACGACGCGATCAAGGAGTTCCCGGGCGTCACCGGCGCCATCCAGTTCGACGAGAGCAACGACGTGCGCAAGTTCCCGCGCGTCTACATCATCGGCTCGGACCTGTCGCTCTACGACTACTCCAAGCGCATCGAAGAGAACCAGAAGAAGCTGCGCGACAAGCAGGAGGAGATCAAGCGGCGGATCGACGAGATCCGGAGAAACGCCGCGGGCGTCGGCAACGGCTCGTAACGCCCCCGCGTTTCATCGTATAGAGTCTCTCCCTCGTGGAGGGACGCATGCAGGAGACGCCGCAACCGGCCGCGCCGGCAACCCCGACGCCGGGCTCGATCGCCGACGACCTGGACAGGAAGCTCGATCCCGGTTCGGTGACGGTGGCGCGCATCAGCGCGGCGATCGCGTTGCTGATCCTGGCCGTGCCGCTGGTGGCCACGGCGATCCTGGTGCTGTTCTTCGCCGGCTCGACGCCGGCGATCCTGCTGCGACTCGGTGCCGGAGCTCTGGTATTCCTGGCGTTCGCCGGCTGGTGCCTCTACTGGCCCTCCCTGCGCTATCGCCACGCCTCCTACCGGGTGGCTGAGGCCGGGCTGTGGATCCGCCGCGGGGTGGTCTGGCGCTCGGAGATCTCGGTGCCCCGGTCGCGGGTGCAGCACACCGACGTCTCCCAGGGGCCGCTCCAGCGCCGCTTCGACATCGCCACCCTGGTGCTGCACACCGCGGGCACCCAGCACGCCGCGGTGTCGCTGACCGGCCTGCCGCACGCGGCGGCGCTCGCGATCCGCGACCACCTGATCGAGGGCGGCGAGGACGATGCCGTCTGAAGATCACGGTCTGCCCGAGCACGGTCTGTCCGAGCCTCGGCGTCTGCCGCCGATCTCACTGCTGTTCGGCCTCGGCAAGGCGGCCTGGGCGTTCGTCCTGCCGGCGGCCTTCCTGGTCCTGACCCAGGGATGGCTCGCGGCCGCCTTCGCCCTCTTCCTGCTGCCGGCGCTGGCGCTCACCGCCGCGTCCGTGGTGCTCAAGTACATCAGCTTCAGCTACCAGCTGGAGCCCGACGAGATGGTGATCCGCGAGGGCATCCTGCGGCGCAACGAGCGCCACATCCCCTATTCCCGCATCCAGAACATCGACCTGGTCCAGAACCTCTTCCACCGCTGGCTCAAGGTCGCGGTGGTGAAGCTCGAAACCGCCTCGGGCGGCAAGCCGGAAGCGGTGATCAGCGTGCTACAACTCGACACCGTGGAGGAGATGCGGGCGCTCGTCTTCCAGCAAAAAACAGCCCGGCAGAAGTCGGGCGGCGAGACGGCGGCCGAGACCGAGACCGCCGACACCGATGACCGGTCGACTCTGGTCGACCTGTCGCTCGCGGAGCTGGCGATCTTCGGCGCCATCTCCAACAAGGGGCTGGTGATGGTGGCCGCGGCGCTCGGTATCGCCTCGCAGATCGGCTTCTTCGACGATCCTCGCTGGCTGATCGGCGCGTTTCAAAACGAGGCGCAGGTGCCGTCCTGGCTGGCCTCGGGCCTGGGCCTGGTGGCCGGCGTGCTGCTGGCGGTTCTCGGCCTGCTGGCGATCATCCTGGCCCTGCGCCTGCTCTCGGTGCTGTGGGCGATCATCAAGTACTACGCTTTCCGGCTCGATCGCCTGGGCGACGACCTGCGGGCCGAGTACGGCCTGCTCACCAAGGTCACGGCCACCATCCCGCGTCACCGGATCCAGCTGGTGACGGTGAACCTGACGCCGCTGCACCGCTGGTTCGGCCGCGCCTCGGTGCAGGTCGACACCGCCGGCGGCGGCGGCGGCGGTGGCGACAGCCAGCAAGGCGCGGTGCAGGAGCGCCAGTGGCTGGCGCCGGTGATCCCGCGCCTCGACGTGCTGAAGCTGCTGCGCCGGGTGATGCCCGAGAGCCGTCTCGAGCACTTCGACTGGCAGCCGATCTCGCAGCGCGCCTGGCGGCGGCTGTTCAGACGCTGGATGGCGATCCTGGTGCTGCTGCTGGCGATCAGCTTCGTGCCGTCCGGTGGCTGGAGCCTGGTGGCCGTCTTCCTCCTCGTGCCCCTGGCCGTGATCCACTCCCAGCTCTACGTCCGCCGCAGCGGCTACGCCCTGACGCCTGCCGCGGTGCTGTACCGCAGCGGCAGCTGGATCCGGCGGGTGAGCATCGTACCGTTCGGCAAGATCCAGGTATTGAGATTGCGCCAGACGCCGTTCGACCGCCGCAACCAGATGGCCACCGTCCAGGTCGACACCGCCGGCGCCACCATCGGCGGACACCGCGTGAAGATCGACTACCTGGACACCGAGACCGCCCGCGAGGTTCTGAAACGCCTCGACCTGGAGGCCGCCAGCACGGCCTTCAAGTGGTAGACTTCGAGAAACTGTCGCGTCCCTTCCAACCGGCGTAGCCGCCAGGGGCACTGTCGCGTCGTGAGCTCCCTCGAACCGATCTTCCGTCCCCGCTCGGTGGCCGTCGTCGGCGCCTCGCGCCGGCGCGACTCGATCGGCTGGGCGCTGGTCGACAACCTGCTGCGGGCCGGCTTCACCGGCGCCGTCCACCCGGTCAACCCGCGGGCCGACGCCGTGCACTCGCTGAAATGCCACCCCTCGGTGGCGGCGATCGGCGACCCGATCGACCTGGCGATCATCGCGGTGCCGCGGGACTTCGTGGAGGCGGTGATCGAGGAGTGCCTGGCGGCAGGCGTCCGGGGGCTGGTGGTGATCACCGCCGGGTTCGCGGAGACCGGCGCCGAGGGCGCGGCGATCGAGAAGCGGATCCGCGACCGGGTGCGCGCCGCCGGGGTGCGCATGGTGGGGCCCAACTGCATGGGGGTGATCAACACCGACCCGGCGGTGAGCCTCGACGCCACCTTCGCGCCGACGCCGGCGCGCCGCGGCTCGATCGGCTTCGTCAGCCAGTCGGGCGCGCTGGGGGTGGCGATCCTCAACGTCGCCGCCGAGCTCGGCATCGGCCTCACCCGCTTCGTGTCGATGGGCAACAAGGCCGACGTCTCGGGCAACGACCTGCTCGAGCTGTGGGAGCACGACGACGAAACGCGGGTGATCGCCATGTACCTGGAATCCTTCGGCAACCCGCGCCGCTTCACCGAGATCGCCAAGCGCGTGGGCCACAAGAAGCCGATCCTGGTGGTCAAGGCCGGGCGCACGGCCGAGGGCGCGCGCGCCGCCACCAGCCACACCGGCGCGCTGGCCGGCGCCGACGTCACCGTCTCGGCGCTGCTCGCCCACTGCGGCGTGCTGCGCGCCGACTCGATCCAGGACCTGTTCCACATGGCCCGCGCCTTCGACCGCTGCCCGCTGCCGCGCGGCCCGCGGCTGGCCATCGTCACCAACGCCGGCGGCCCCGGCATCATGGCGACCGACGCCTGCGTCAACCTGGGGCTGGAGATGGCCGAGCTCGATCACGCCACCCGCGCCACCCTCGCCTCCTTCCTGCCGCCCGAGGCCAGCGTCGCCAACCCGATCGACATGATCGCCTCCGCCGGCACCGACGAATACCGCCGCGCCGTGCGCGCCGTGCGCGCCGACGACGCCGTCGACATGGTGCTGGTGCTCCACGTCACGCCCCTGCTGTCGAACCCGATCGCCATCCTCGAAGCCGCGGGCGAAGCCGCAGCCGCCGAAGCGGCCGAGTCCACGGCGGCCGGCAAACCCGTGCTGGCGGTGATGATGGCCACCGAGGACTTCTACGCCCAGGCCCGCGGCCGCCGCGACCTGCCGCCCGTCTACCGCTTCCCCGAATCGGCCGCACGGGCGCTCTCGACGCTCGCCCGCTACGCCGCCTGGCGCCGGCGTCCGGTGGTCGAGGCACCGGTCTTCGACGTCGACGACGAGGCCGTCGCCCGCCTGCTGGCAGAGACCGGCGAGGGCTACCTGGACCCGGGTGACGCTTTCCGCGTTCTAGAGCTCTATGGCATCGAGACCGCCGCCTGGCGGGTGGTCGACAATCGCGACGAGGCCCTGGCGGCCGCGGAGGACATCGGTTACCCCGTGGTGCTCAAGGCCATCGCCCCCGACCTGGTGCACAAGAGTGACGTCGGCGGCGTGGCCGTAGGTATCGAGACCGACGCCGAGCTGAGCGCGGCCTACGACGCGATGGCGCGCCGCCTGGCCGAACACGGCCACGCGCCCGAAGGCTACCTCGTCCAGCGTCAGCTCGAAGGCGGCCACGAGGTGGTCTTCGGAGTCACCACCGACGAGCGCTTCGGCCCGGTGCTGATGTTCGGCATGGGCGGCAAGTACGTGGAGGTCTTCAAAGACGTCCGCTTCGGCCTCACCCCCCTGGGCCCCGTCGACGCCGACGAGATGATCGCCGGCATCCGCGGCGCCCCGTTGCTCGAAGGCGTGCGCGGCGAGCCGGCGGCGGATCGCGCCGTGCTGCGCGACGTGTTGCTACGCCTGGCGCAGCTGGTGGTGCGTCATCCCCGGATCCGCGAGCTCGACGTCAACCCCTTCCTGGCCGCGCCGGGGCGGGAGACGTCGAAGGCGCTGGATGTGCGGATCCGGGTGGGCGAGTAGCCTCGCCGCGCTGCGCTCCCGGCAGGAAAACCTACACCAGGGGCGTGAATTTCTTCTGTGGAGACAAGGGAAAACTTTTCCCCTGCATTTACAGTGGCTATCTAGAGCGCCCGGCGCCTGAAAATGCTCGATCCGGCTACTGTGGAAGCGAGGGAAAACTTTTCCCTCACCTTTACAGTCGCTGCTTGTGGCTTCCGCGGCCAGAAAGAGCCGAATCGTCCGCCGCTTGCGGCTTTTTTCGTCGCCAGAAGCCCGAATGACCGCTGTGGAAGCAAGGGAAGAGTTTTCCCTCGCGTTCACAGTCGTCGATTCGAGATCGGCTCGTCGCCAAGAAGCCCGACGTCCACTGTGGAGGCAGGGGAAGATTTTTCCCTCGCGTTTACAGCCGCCGTTTCGAGCTTTGGCAACGGCGATCGAGCCTGACTTCGGCCATTCGCGGTCTTGGCGATCGCCAGAGGCGCCGAAGACCGCTGCGGAGGCCAAGGACGACTTTTCCCCGCCGTCCACAGCCGTCAATCGCGGGCTTCGCTCTCGTCCGCCGTCTCCACGGCCGACGCGGCGGGCAGCTCCCCGGCGCGCGGCCCGCCCGTGGACTGTGGCAGCGTCTTCTGCCCGCCCGGCAGGCTCGCGGGCGCGGCGAGCTTCTTTTTCTTCGGCGGTCGCCCCACCCGCCCGACGCCCGGGCGCACCGTGGCGGCGAGATCGTCGAGGCCGGCGAGCTCGAGAGAGATCTCCAGGAAGCGGCTGCCCTTGTCCACGAACGCGGCATGGGCGTCGGCCGCCCGTTTCTTCGCCGCCTGCGCCACCGCCTCGCGGGTCTCGCCGGTGCGGATCGCCTGCAGGCACTCACCCACCTCCCGGTGCAGCTCCATCAAGGACTCGACCAGCTTCTTCCGGTCGATCTTGATGGCCTTCGTGGACTGCTTCGGCATCGGCCACTCAGCGTCGCCGATCCGACGGACGGTCGGTCCGAAGATCGCGTGCAGCTCCTTGGCCTCCCGCGGCAAGGTGCCCCTGAGGCCGAGGAAGGTGTCGCCCTCGTCGCCGTCGAACAGACCGCGGCTGAGGCCGCGCAGCTGCTTCGCCACCTCGTAGAGCTTGTCGCTCGCCCGGTCGCGCCGCTGCCGCCAGCGGTGCAGCTCGTCGCGGATGCGCTCCAGCGCCTCTTTGGCCGCCTCCAGCTGGAGGCGCGCCATCTCCATCCGCCGCGCCACCCGCACCGCCAGACCACCGCCCGGGCCCAGCCCCTCCTCCTCCGGCGTCGCCGGCCCCAGCTGCTCCTCCAGCCCCGCGTCGAGCAGCGCCGCGCAACCGTACGCCGCCGTCGAGGCGGTGATGCCTTCCTCGATCCTCACCAGGGACTTCTTGGGCATGGTCGCTCCCTCCGGTCGCGTCTCACGGGTCGGTGACGTCGCGGGGAGGGTACGGAATCCAGGTTGTTTTGTCAAAGATGGAGTGGGGATCTCTGCTCAGGCCGTAGTGGCCAGCGGTGAGGAGTAGGCTGCCCGGTCGATGCCATTGTGGGATCTGTTATCGTTCCGAGAGCGACCCTGGTGATCCCCATGCCGGCACAAACGTCCACAAACGACTCGATCCTCGACGAGATCGTCGCGCGCCTGGTCCGCGCCCTGGGGCCGGAGCGCGTCTATCTGTTCGGGTCTCGGGCGCGTGGCGAAGGCGAAGCCGACAGCGACTTCGACCTGCTGATCGTCGTCCCCGAGTCCGACCTGCCAGGCTATGCCCGCGACCGGATCGCTCTTCGGGCGCTGCGCGGCCTCCGGACACCGGTCGACACGATCGTCCTGACGCGCAACGAGTTCGACCGCAAGCGCGGCGTCGTGTGCTCGCTGCCTGCCACCGTCGACCGCGAGGGCCAGCTGCTCTATGCCGCCTGAGCAGCTGGAATGCCCAAACCTCGCAAGCACAAGCGCCGAGGCCCCAAGTCCACCCGGGCCGGCTGCCTCCTGTGCAAACCGCACAAGGATCAAGCCGCGAAGGGGACTCGCGCGGTAAAGACGCGGCAGGAATTGCGAGGCGACGCTGCTCTGCGCGACGAGCTCGAAAATCGGCGCCGTCAGCGACTGCTGTCCGAGTACCTCGACCAGCTCGACGCTGAGGAAGGACCGGTCGACGAGGCGCTAATCGAGAAGTACGCCAGATTTCTTGCGTGACCGCTGCCTCGTGCTAGACGCCGAAGCGCTCTCCGCTCTGGCCGGTCGTCCCGGGCGGCGCAAGCAGGAGGCGCACGCAGCCCTGCGCGCACACGGAAGGATAGTCGGCGCCGGAAGGTGACGAAGCTGTTCGCCGCTATAATGCCCGAGGCTCGGATAGACGGAGGTTGGCAATGCAGCAGATCCTGGAGGCCCGAAGCGAGGCGTTGAGGCAGCTATGCGAGAAGCATGGAGTGCGCCGCCTGGAGCTGTTCGGCTCCGCCGCCAGCGGCGATTTCGATGCCGACGGCAGCGACTTGGACTTTGTCGCGGAGTTCAATCCCATGTCCCCGGTGGAGCATGCGGACGCCTCTTTCGGTCTGCAGGAAGACCTGGAAAGCCTGTTCGACCGGCCGGTGGACCTGGTCGAGCTCTCGGCGGTCAACAACCCCTATTTCCTGCAGGCCATCGAGGACAGCGGGATCGTCATGTATGAAGCGGCTTGAGGTCCGGAAATATCTCTTCGCATCCAGGCCGCCTGCCGCCTGATTCTCACTACGGATCCGGGAGCTCCGCCGCGCCCTCCAGGAGCCACTCCAGGACGTCCTTGCCGGGTGGGCGGGGGCGGTCGAGGATTCTGGGGGCGGAACGGGGTCTGGGGAAGCGGTAGCCGCCGATCGGGATGAGTGAAAGCGAGCCCGGTGCAGGCTTGAAACCCATCCCATCGCGGCGGTAGCCCATCCATTCCAGAGAGACGCGGTAGATGCTCACCAGAGCGTCCGCGCGCGTGGCAGGCGAGGTGAATGCCTCGATATCGAGCGTATGCCACAGACGGATCTGTTCCGAGGCGGAAGCCAGGAGCTTGCCGTCGGGACTGAACGCCAAACCCTGGACCTCATCCGGATGCCCTGCCCAGGTGGCGGTGGATTCGCCGGTCTCGACGTCCCACATTCGAATCGATCCAGCACTCGAGCCGGAAGCCAGGAGCGCGCCGTCGGGACTGAACGCCAAGGTGACCACCCCATCCGTATGACCTGCCAGGGTGGCGACATGTTTCCCCGCCTCGACGTTCCTCAGCCGAATCATGTGATCCTCCGAGCCGTAGGCCAGGAGGTTGCCGTCGGGACTGAACGCGAAACCAAGGACGGCGCGGTCACGTCCTCCCAGCGTGGCGACTGATTCGCCCATCTCGACGTTCCACAGCCGAATCGATCCATCACTCGAGCGGTAAGCCAGGTGTCTGCCGTCGGGACTGAGCGCCAAATCCAAGACACGGCGTCTATGCCCCTCCAGCACGGCGACGGCTTCGCCGATCTCGACATCCGACAGGCGGATGATGTCACCGTCCAACTCGGCCAGGCGAGTCCCGTCGGGACTGAGCGCCAGACCCTCGGCCCCGCTCGAACGCCCTTCCAGGTTGGCCACCGCTTCGCCCGTCTCGATATTCCACCACGAGATGGGTTGATCGCTCGAGACGACAGCCAGCCGGGCACCGTCCGAGCTGAATGCCATGCTCAACGGTTCCTGTTTCTCCCCCGTTCTCAGCGCGGCGATGGACTTGCCGCTGGCCGTATTCCACACCCGGACATCTCCTGGGTTGTACCCCGGGTAGGCCAGGTGCGTGCCGTCCGGACTGAAGGCAATCGGGCCCCTTCGAGACGGGCCCCCATGAGACTCATCGAGGATGGAGGCGGATGGGCCGGTCTCGACATCCCACAGCTCGATCGCGCCACCTCTCGAGCCAAGAGCCAGGCGCGTACCGCCCGGACTCAACGCCATGTTCGACAGAGTGTCCCAAGGCGCCGTGGCGACGACTTCGCCGGTCTCGACGTCCCACACGCGGATCGTGCCATCTTCAAAGCCGGAAGCCAGACGCGCACCGTCCGGACTGAACGCCAGAGTGCGCCCTTCGAGGGTGGCGACGGACTCGCCGGTCTCGGCATTCCGCACGTCGATTTTGGCATCCTCGTCATAAGCCTTCAGAAGCGCGCCGTCGGGACTGAACGCCACAAACGAGGCCCGCTCTTCCTCGGTGGCGACGACTTCGCCGGTCTCGGCATTCCACCAGCCGAGCGTCTGATCTTCCTCCCTGGATCCGGAGAGGAAAGCGAGGAGCGTGCCATCAGGACTGAACGCCATACTCCGAACCGGTCCCGTAGGCCCTTCGAAGGTAGCCACGGCTTCCCTGGTCTCGACGTTCCACAGGCGGATCGGCTCATCGTCTGAGCCGGAAGCCAGAAGCGTGCCGTTCGGACTGAAGGCCAAGCTACCAACCAATTCAGTGTGCCCTTCCAGGGTGGCGATGGCTTCACCGGTCTCGGTATTCCACAGGACGATACCCCCGCCAACGCTAGCCGAAGCCAGGCGCGGGCCGGCCGGACTGAACGCAAGTGAACTGTTATGAGCGCTCCTCGGCGGGCACCTGGCGAGGGCGGTCCCGGTTTCGACATCCCAAACGATCGGATCTGAGGAGACCAGCCTCTGGCCGTCAGGACTGAACGCCACATCCCACTTCCGGAGACCCTCGAGGGTGGCGACGGTTCCGCCGGTCTTAGCATCCCACAGGCGGATCGTGTCATTCTCCAGGACCGAAGCCAAGAGCGTGCCGTCCGGACTGAACGCCATTTTGTGAAACGTATTTTCTGAGTGCGCTTCGAGGGTGGCGACCGCTCCGCCGGTCTCGAGATTCCACAGACGGATCGTCGTGCCATTCTTCCAGGCCGAAGCCAGCCGCGTGCCGTCCGGACTGATCAGAAACGAGTCCGCATACTCGAGGGTGGCGACCTCTTCGCCGGTCTCGACCGCCCACAGGTGGATGGCACCCCTGGATGAGATGGAAACAAGGCGCCTGCCGTCGGAACTGAATTCGGCGCGATGCCCGTCCAGGGTGGCGACGATCTCGCCGGTCTCGACAGACCACAGTTCCGTGACCTCGGACCGCGTCTCGCTCCGCCAGTGGGACGCCTGGTGGGAAAGCAGGCGCGTGCCGTCGGCACTGAACACCACCCACGAGACCGGAACCGGCCGCCCCTCCAGCCTGGCAGTGGGCTTGCCGCTGGCCACGTCCCACAGCCGGATCGTGTGATCGATCGAGCCCGAGGCCAGGCTCGTGCCGTCCGGACTGAACGCCACGCTCGAGACCCCTCCTGAATGCCCTTTCAGGTTGGCGACGGCTTCGCCGGCCTCGACGTTCCACAGGCGGATCGTGTGGTCTCTCGAGCCGGAAGCCAGGTGGATGCCGCCGGGGCTGAACGCCACACTCGAGATCTCCGCCGTGTGCCCTTCCAGCCTGCGGCCGGCTTCGCCGGCCTCGACGTTCCACAGGCGAATCGTGGCCTCTTCTGTGGCGAAAGTCAGGTACCTCCCATCGGGACTGAACGCCGTAGGAGTTCTCGATTTTCCCCTCTCCAGGGTGGCGACGGCCTCGCCGGTCTCGAGATTCAACAGGCGAATCGCGTGACTGCCAGCGACAGCCAGGCGCGTGCCGTCGGGGCTGAACGCCAACTCCCCAGACTCATGTTCATCCTGCAGCTGCGGACGTCGGGATCGCCAGATCTCCGGGAAGGCCCCCGCCCTCAAATCCGGCATCAACAACCTCGCCATGCTCACCGGCAGCTGGCGGTCCCCCACCTCCTGAGTCAAAGCCGCCAGGCTGTAGAGCCACGCTTTCCGGTATTCCTCCGTCCGGCCGCCCTCTCGCGCCGCCTTCAGCGCGGCGCCGGCTTTCTCTTCGAAGACCTCGGCCAGCCGGTAGTTGGCCTCCTTCAGGGCGGTCTCCAGCTCGTCCAGGTCCCGCCGCCGCACCTCCTCGGCCTGCTTCTCCTCCTGTCGCCGCCGGCTCTCGTTCAGGAAGTCCTGCGTGGCCTGGAAGCCGCCACCGTAGCGCTTCGCCCATTCCCGACTCGCCCCGGAATTCTCGCGCCTCCATTCGAGAGCCTTCTCCAGGTCGCGACCCACCAGCAGTTCACCAGTCTTCTCCTCGTGCCGGCGCGCGGTCTCCACAAGCCGGCGATACTCGGCGCCGGCCTCGGCCTCCGCGTCCGCCCATGCCCGCAGTGTGCCCCACTGGCGAATCAGGCTCTCGTGCGAGATGTCGATCAGCGGATCCGCGCCTTGTGGCGGCACCAGGAAAGAGCAGTCGTCGCCGCTAAAGCGCTCGACGATCTTCCACACCTGCCCGGGGCCGGCCCTGGTCACCGCCTCGAGCTCGCTCAGGCGCACCGGGCGGCGGATGCGGCGGTTGGTCTCGTCGACGTCGGTGAGGGCGCGAAACACGCGCTCGGTTAGGGCGCGCTGTTGGCCGCTCGTGCCGTCTAGAGCCTCGTCGGCGTGGTCCGAGAGCGCCCGCTCCAGGGTGCCCGCTTTCTTGTAGTGGTCGTGGCCGATCTCGCCCTTCTTGGGTCGCACTCTCCAGGTGCGCATGAGGACGTGCTGCACCACCGGCAGCGAGTCCCGCTCCCTGCCCGCGTCGTTGAGCACCCGGCTGACCAGCGAATCCGAGATGGCGCCGCCGAACAGCCGAATCGGTCCGACGATGGCGTCGCGCAGCTGCTGCCGGGTGAGGCGCGGCACCAGGTACTGAGAGCGGTTCAGCGCCTCGGGCAGGCCGGCGAAGAGGTCGCAGTCGCCCAGGAAGTCCGAGCGCATGGTGAGCACCAGGTAGAGCGGCAGCTCGCGTCGACGGGTCAGGTCGAGCAGGATCTTGACGAATTCGGCGGCGCGCTCGTGCCCCTCGGTTTCCGCCGCCGGATCGCCGAAGCGGAACAGCTCCTCGAACTGGTCGACCAGCAGCAGCAGGTTGGCGTCGCCGTCCGCCAGCAACGGCTCGATGGCGTCGACCACGCCGCGCGTGCCGGCGTCTGCCAGGTCCTCCGGCGCCTCGCCGGTGACGGACTCGAGCGCCGCCGCCAGGTTGCCCAACGGGTCCTGCCCCGGCTTCATGATTGCGACGTGCCAGCGTTCCCGCTCGCCTGCCAGGAAGCCGCCCCGGAGCTTGGGGATCAGGCCGGCGCGCACCAGCGACGACTTGCCGCTGCCCGAGCTGCCGACCACCGCCACGAAACCGTGATGGTGCAGCTGCTGCAACAGCGCCACCGTCTGTTCGTCGCGGCCGAAGAACAGAAAGCTCTCGTGGCTCTCGAACGGGCGCAGGCCGACGAAGGGGGAGGTCGGCTCGTCGCGTTTCGCCTCGCCTCTCATACCCCGCCTCCGACGAAGGACAACGCGTCGCGGGCGCTGGCGATGGTCTCGACGTGAATGAAGCCGCGGCTGAAGCGTAAGTCTTCTGGCGGCTTCTCGGGCGGAGCGGCAAACACCGCCAACCTCAGGTCAGGGTTATCCTTAGCGCCGATCTTGATCGCCGTGTCAAGCCGTTCTCGTACCCACCTGCGGCGCACCTCGCCGTAGAAGATGATCAAGCTCGCCACATTACGCAGGCGGCCCTCGAACAGCTCCAGCACCGCCTTGGGCTCGTTCGCTTCCTGGTTGATGAAAGGCTCGATGCCCTCGCCCATCAGCGTCTCGGCCACCGGCAGCATATGCGCCGTGTCCCTGGTGTGGGTGACCAGCAGGCACGAGGCTTCGTCGCCGTCCGCCGACCCGGCACGGGCCGCGGAGCGCAGGTGCTCGACCCGCTCCACGATCTGGCCCGCGAGATCGGCGCGCAACCCGCGGACGAAGTCGTCGGCGTCGCCGCCACCCTTGCCCCTTTCCAGCTCTTGGAGGAAGGAGCCGTGGGCCTCGTTGTCGACCTTGGTCGGATCCAGACCCTCTGGCAGCCAGATCGTCCGCGCGCAACCGTGCTTGCCGGCCAGCTCCACCTGCCGCCGCGGGTAGGTGGCGCCCGCCCCACCATCGATCTTGCGACCGGCATACTCGTCGAGGAGGTGCACCGTGAGGTCGACGCCTTCGAGCTCCTCGATCACCCGCTTTTCGTGGCCGATGGCATCGTAGGGCGGCGGCACGCCCGAGACCACTTCGATCCCACGCTGCTTCAGATCGTGCGACAGCTTGTCGATCTGGTCGCGCAGTGTGTCCGCGACATCGGCGAGGTAGACCGTGCCCCTGTCACTCGCCGCTGGCTCACCGGCCGGCCGCGAGGTCTTTCTCATCGCCTTCAGCATGTCGTACAGCGCGTCGGCCAGCGCCCGTACCTGGCGCTTGAAGAGCGGCGAGCTGGGCTCCGACGGCTCGCCCGGCCGGCCGTTGTCCTCCGCGTCGTGGGCGTCGAAGCCGCTCGTGCGCCCGAACTCCTCCGGCCACTCGTCGCGGGGAACGTCGGTGAGCTGCACGTTGACGATCCGCAGCCGGTCACCGACCGCGAGGCCGAAGCGGTCGCCCCCGGCCCGCCGGTGAAAATGACCGAGCTCCTGCCGGCAGTACTCCGATTCGAGGTACCCGCGCGAGGTGAGGGCGACGAACACCGCCGAGGCGTCGAGCGCCTCCTCGATGGTGCGGTCGAAGAGCTGATTGCCATCGATGCCGCCCAAGTCGCGCCATACCTTCACCTTCCCGATGCGGCCCGCGCGTCGGTCCAGCGCGACGCGCAGATGCTCCTCGAACGCGCTCACCCATCCCCGCTCGCCCGCCGTGGCCGTCTGGTCGTCGACCCGGGCGTAGCTCAGAAAGATGTCGTGCTCGAAGCCGTCTACATAGGCCATTGCAGTGCAGCCCGACCCGGAGTCGGGCGAGTCGGATTCCGGGGAGAGAGGATCACTTACTCCACTTTACCGCGAAACTGTCCGAATCAAGATAACTCGGCGAAAGCAACGACAAGCGTTGCCTTCGGCCAGTCACCTTCAAGGGTCGCTCGATCAGTCGCTACGCTCCGGTGCCCACGGCTCGCCGGGCAGAAGGCGGATGAGCTCTCCGAGGACTCGATCGAGAGCTCGATGTGGGTCGAACTCGCTGTTCTGGGCCAGGAGTGGTCGCACCTCTTCGAGGAAGGCGCGATCCTCACGTTTGGCCGCCAGGTTGGCCTCGAATTGAGCCCGCGAGATCCGCCCGCCGTCTCCTTCGACGGCACGCAGGAAACAATCGACGATCTTCGCGGGGTCGGCATCTGAGAGTCGGTCGAGGGCGATGTACATATCGAAGAGATCGCGGCCTTTCTTGCGCTGATAGAGGGCGCGCAGCTTGCTGCCGAGAAGCTCTTCGGGGAGAAAGGTGGTGACCTCGGCGGTTCCAGTGAACCACGGGTTGGTCACCTCGAACTGCCTGCGACCCAACTCGGTTGCCGCAAAGTGCTCGCGGGTGTTGATCTCGATCTTGAGGCGCATCGGGACGATCGGTGGGATCTCGGATTGATACCGGAAGTAGAGGGTGACCCGGCCTCGATTCTGCTTCCACCGAGCAGGCCCGAGCCACGGCTCGAGCCGTGCGCGCAAGGCGCTCATGACATCGCCGATCGGCCCGGCGGTCGCCTGGATCAGATCAATGTCTTCCGAGTACCGCAACGGCGAGTCGAGGAAGAGCTTGTGCAGAGCGGTACCGCCGCGAAAGGCGAGCTCCCGCTGGAGCAGGGGATCCGAGTAGATCTCGACCAGCGCACGCGAGAGGGCGAGGTCCTGCTCCACGTACTCGTCGAGCGCCCAGGGCGCGACCTGACGCCACGCGGTGACGTGAGCGCGCGGGATCAAAGGTCGGCCTCGACCACTTCGTTGACCAGGATCTCCCAACGCGTATTCCGCGGGCTCCCGTCGACGGGTAGGTCCGGCCGGAGAGCCACGGGCCGAGGCTGCTGGGAAGCCAGCCAATGGGCCAGGGGTTCGGTGACGCGGACGGCGCCCATCTCGTCGAGCAGGAAGCCGAGGCGCTGGACGACCGAGAGCTCGACACCTCGCTTCGCGGCGGCGGTTAGCTCGGTGGGATCGATCGATTCCGCCAGCTCGACCAGGACGGTTGCCGCGTTGCCGAGGTGACCGACGCTCTCCACGTAGCGGAGGAGGTCGAAAGCGGTCGCCTCAGGTGTGGAGACCCGCATGGTACCGGTCTGGGTGTTCATCTCCAAGATCGGGGTCTCGGTCATGTGGCGCTTCAAGAAGAAGCGAATACGGGCTCCGTCCGCTTCGATCGGGCGCAGCTGCCGATCGGTGACGACCTGGAATTCCTGAGGCTTCTGGTGTGCCGCGCCGTGCAGCTCGGCGGCGGAAAGAAGTCCGACGTAGTAGGGCCGGTCGTGAAACCGCATGAGGTCGTCGATGTACCAATAGGGCGGCGGCGCGCCCGCGCTCCGGTACTCGAGGGGCACGATCGCGAAGAACCCGCGACGGGGCGCGAAGATCCGCCGCTTGACGGCGAGCCTGCGGGCGGCACTCTTCAATGCCGCTGCCGAGATGCCGAGCGCGGCGAGGGCGTCCTCACGCCGGAAGGTGTACGACCCGGTCGCCTGGAGGGAATCCACGTAGCCGGCCAGCTTGGCGGAATCGACCCCCCGGCCGGAATGCGTAAGGGTGCGTTTGGCGGTACCTTTTGCGTGCATGATCACATGCAGAAGATACCGCTTTCCGGCGCCTTTCACAAGCCTCTAGGTCTAGTAGGGCGCCCTTACCGCTCCCACACCGGCAAGCGGCCCGGCGTCCACGGGCCTCCGGCGGCCTCGACCTCGTCTTCGACGGCCTTGAGCTCGACGCCGACCAGCTCGCGGAGTTGCTCGAGCAGCGGGCCGAAGGCTTCGGCCGCGATGTCGTACTCGCGGCGCAGGGTGGCGGTGGGGGCTAGAGAGTCCTGCCGAAGAACTCGTCGAGGACTCGTATAGGATCGAGCGATGAGCGGGGGACACGGCGGGAAAGCCCACAGATTTGGCGGCGACTGGACTACCCGCAAGCTCGAGGTGCTCAAGGGGTACCTGCAAAGCTACACGACCGCGCTCAAGGACAAGCCGACGCCGAGCAATCCGTTTCGGAAGGCGTTCATAGATGCCTTTGCGGGGACCGGTTACAGAGATGCCCGGCGCGACGACATAGAGACGGGACAGAGTCTCCTCTTCCCTGATCTCGCCGGGCCGGAGCCTCAGTCACTCCTCGACGGCTCCGCCAGCCTCGCGCTGCAGATCGAGCCTGCTTTCGACAAGTACATATTTATCGAACGCAGCCCAAAACGCTGTGCTGCTCTCGAAGCACTAAGGACTGAGTTCCCGACCCGCGCGGCAGGTATCGAAGTCCGCCCGGGAGACGCGAATGCCGAGATCCAGAATCTGTGTTCCAAGGATTGGAGCTCCCATCGCGCTGTTCTCTTTCTGGACCCGTACGGCATGCAGGTCGAGTGGGCAACCATCGAGTCCATCGCGCGGACGAAGGCTATTGATCTCTGGCTGCTCTTTCCGCTGGGTATCGGAGTCAACAGGCTATTGACAAAGTCCGGCAAGATTCCCGAGCAATGGCGACGTCGCCTCGATCTGCTACTCGGAACGGAGGATTGGTATGATGAGTTCTACAAGGTCGAAGTCAAGAAAACGCTGTTCGGCGACGAGCGTGAGCATGTGGTCAAGGCGACGATGGCGACGATCGGGCGCTATTTCAACGACCGATTGAAGGAAATCTTCGCGGGCGTGGCAAAGGAGCCAGGCGTCTTGCGGAACTCGGCGAACAACCCTCTCTATCTCCTTTGCTTCGCAGTCGGCAACGAACGCGGCAAGCCTATCGCGCTGAGCATCGCGGAACATCTCCTCAAGGAGGTTCGTTGATGGCACAAGGATCCGGCATCGAGTGGACCGAATCAACCTGGAATCCCGTCACCGGTTGCACCAAGATCAGTCCGGGCTGCAAGTATTGCTATGCGGAAGTGATGGCTGAGCGCCTTCGAGCAATGGGTCAAAGGAACTATGTAAATGGATTCGCTCTAACGCTGCAACCGCACATGCTGGAACTGCCGTTGAAGTGGAGGAAGCCTCAGACGATCTTCGTCAACTCGATGAGCGACCTGTTCCATGCGAACGTGCCTCTCGCTTATATCCATAAAGTCTTCGACGTGATGAAGAGGGCGTCTTGGCACCGATTCCAGGTCCTGACAAAGCGTGCCGATCGCCTGCTGGAGTTGAGCCCAAGACTGGAATGGGCACCGAACATCTGGACGGGCGTGAGCGTCGAGAACGACAAGTACCGCCACCGGGTCGATGACTTGCGACGGATTGGCGCGCAGGTCAAATTCCTGTCGTTGGAGCCTCTGCTCGGCCCGCTGTGCGACTTGGATCTAACCGACATCGACTGGGTGATCGTCGGCGGTGAGTCAGGTCACAAGGCACGGCCGATGGATCTGTTGTGGGTGACAGACCTTCGAGATCAGTGCCTCCGCGCAGGCGTCCCGTTCTTCTTCAAGCAATGGGGCGGCAAGAACAAGAAGAGGGCCGGACGTGTGCTCGAAGGTCGTACATGGGCCGAGATGCCGGTCGCACCCACCGTACCGGCGCCGGAGGAGCGCTCTGAGCTTCCGGCTGCCTAGATCAAGCCTCTGATCCTCGACACCACATCAAGGGCCCGCCGCCATCGCCCGCAGCTACCGCTCCCACACCGGCAACCGCCCCGGCGTCCACGGACCGCCGGCGGCCTCGACCTCGTCCTCGATCGCCTTCAGCTCGACGCCGATGAGCTCGCGGAGCTGGTCGAGGAGCGGGCCGAAGGCTTGCGCCCCGATGTCGTACTCGCGGCTCAGGGTGGCGGTGGGGGCGGAGGTGGAGGTCCAGTGGCCGGAGACGACGCGGTCGACACGCTGGGTGATGGAGGGCAGGGTGGGCTCGGCGCGGGCGCGGCGGGTGCGGTCGCCGAACAGGTCGACGGAGAGGTCGGCCAGCTTGGTCTCGACGGCGCGTAGACGGTCGCCGAGCTCGGGGCCGGCGTCGGGGGTGTCGCGCAGGGCGACTTTCAGGTGGGCGACGCGGCCCTGGGCCTCTCCGAGGGCCTGGCCGGCACCGAGGACGGCGCGCTGGAGACGGGCGGTGCGGTGCTGGAAGTCGAGCAGGGCCTGCTTGTCTTCGGCGGCCAGGGTGCCCAGGCCCAGCGCCGAGGCCTGGAAGGTCTGGGGCTCGCCGAGGGGGGTGGTCTCGCCGCCGGCGCGCCTCGCCAGGGCCACGGTGTAGGTGCCGGGCACGGCCATGGGGCCGATGACGGGATCGTCGAAGGCGCCGGGCACGACCGGCGTGACGCTGGCCGGATCGGGCGAGGCGAAGCGCAGGTCCCAGGCGACGCGGTGGAAGCCGGCGCCGGTGGGGCCCTCGAGGCGACGGATCACGTGGCCGTCGCTGTCTGAGACGGTGAGCACGATCACCGGCGTCTCCTCACGGTCCTCGGCGCGCAGTGCATCCCAGGAGGGATACGACACCGAGCCGCCGCCCTCCTCGGCCTCCTTCTCCGCCTCGCGGCGCTGCTCGGCCAGGGTCTTCATACCCTCTTTCAGGTAGTAGGTGAAGACGGCGCCGAAGGGCGGGTTGGGCGCGAAGTAGTGGTCGTCGCCGACGAACGGGTTGGCGCGCATGCCGAGCGGATAGGCCTCCATGTACATCAGCGGGTTCTTGACCGGGAAGAGGATCGCCTCTGCCTCGAGCCGCTCGGACGTCATGCCGCGCAGAGGGGTGTAGTCGTCGAGCACGTAGAAGCCGCGGCCGAAGGTGCCGAGCACGAGGTCGTTCTCGCGCCGCTGGACGGCGAGGTCGCGTACCGCCACGGTGGGCACGCCGCCCTTCAGCTGGGCCCAACGGCCCTTTTCATGGCTGAAGAAGGCGCCGAGCTCGGTGCCGGCGAACAGCAGGCCGGCCTGCTCGTGGTCTTCGTCGAGCGCGTAGACGGAGCCGCGCTCGGGCAAGCCGGCATCGTCCGGGTCGCCGGCGATCGAGCTCCAGGTGGTGCCGCGGTCGGCGCTCATCAGCACGTAGGGTTTGAAGTCGCCGTTCTTGTGGAGGTTGAAGGCGGCGTAGACGGTGTCGGCGTCGTGGCGCGAGGCCTCGACGTCGCCCACGTAGCCCATCTCCGGCACCCCGGCGAACGACTCGGTCGTCCGCCAGCTGCCGCCGCCGTCTTCGGTGACCTGGATCAGGCCGTCGTCGGTGCCGGCGTAGATCAGGCCCTCGACCAGCGGCGACTCGGACAGGCTCACGATGTTGCCGTAGGGCGACGTCGAGCGGTTCTTGGCCACCGCGTCGACGCTCCACACCTTGCCCATCACCTCCAGCTCGTTGCGGTCGATCTGGCGGGTGAGGTCGCCCGAGACGGGCTTCCAGGTGTCGCCGCGGTCGTCGGAGCGGTAGATGCGCTGGGCGGCGTAGTAGAGGCGGGTCTTCGAGTGCGGGCTGATGATCAGCGGCGCGTCCCAGTTCCAGCGCACGGGCGCGTCGTCGGCCTCGGGCTGGGGCTGGATGTCGATGATCTCGCCGCTCTTGCGGTCGTGACGCACCAGGTGCCCGTACTGCCACTGGGAGTAGACGATGTCGGGGTTGCCGGGCTCGATGCGGGGCTGGAAGCCGTCGCCGCCGACGGTGACGAACCAGTCGGAGTTGCCGATGCCGTAGCCCGCGCGAGTGCGCACCGGGCCGCCGAGGGTGAAGTTGTCCTGGGTGCCACCGTAGACGTTGTAGAAGGGCTCGGCGTCGTCGACCGCGATCTTGTAGAACTGAGTGGCCGGCAGATTGCCGAAGAAATGCCAGGTGGCGCCGCGGTCCCAGGTCTCGTAGAGGCCACCGTCACAGCCGGTCAGCAGGTGGTCGGTGTCGCCCGGGTCGATCCACATGGCGTGGTTGTCGACGTGCTTGTAGGTCTCGGGCACCAGGTCGAAGGTCGCGCCGCCGTCCTCGGTGACGTGCAGCCAGGTGTCCATCGAGTAGACGCGATCGACGTCGTGGGGATCGGGCACCAGCTCCTGGTAGTACTGCGGGCTGGCCGAGACGTAGTCGCCGCGCTTCTCCCAGGTCTCGCCGCGATCGGCGGAGCGGTAGAAGCCGCCGTCCTCGAGCGCCGCCTCGACGACGGCGTAGATCACGTCCGGGTCGGCGGGGGCGATCGCCAGGCCGATGCGGCCGACGTCGCCCGAGGGCAGGCCGCCTTCCAGCTCGCGCCAGGTCTCGCCGCCGTCGGTCGACTTGTGGAGCCCCGACTCGGGGCCGCCATTGACCAGCGTCCAGACCCGGCGCCGGCGCTGGTAGGCGGCGGCGTAGAGCACGTCCGGGTCGCGCGGGTCCATCACCAAGTCGCTGACGCCGGTGTTCTCCGAGATCTCGAGCACGGCGTTCCAGGTCGCACCGCCGTCGGACGTCTTGTACAGCCCACGGTCACCGCCCGAGCTCCACAGAGGTCCCTGCGCCGCGACGTAGACGACGTCCGAGTCGCGCGGATCGACCACGATCTTGCCAATGTGCTCTGAAGTTTCGAGCCCCACCTTCTGCCAGCTGCCACCACCGTCGAGCGACTTGTAGACACCGTCGCCGTAGCCGACCGAGCGCTGCGAGTTGTTCTCGCCGGTGCCCACCCACACCACGTGCGGGTTGTTCGGGTCGAGCGTCACGCAGCCGATCGAGTACGAGCCCTCACCGTCGAAGATCGGCGCCCAGGTGGTGCCGCCGTTGGTGGTCTTCCACACCCCGCCCGAGGCCATCGTCACGTAGATCGTGGCGTGGTCCTCCGGATGCACCGCGATGTCGCTGACTCGCCCCGACGTCAACGCCGGCCCGAGCGAGCGCAGCTTCAGGCCGGAGAAGGTCTCGGCGTTGAACCGGTCCTCGGTCTTCGCCTCCTCGGCGGGTTTCTCGCTCTTGTGTTTGGCATCGGCCAGGGTGGGCGTGAGCAGACAGAGAACGAGGAGGGTGGGGAGAAGATGACGCACGGCAGATCTCCTGAAGATCGAGGTTGATCGGGTGGATGGAGAATTGTACGGGAAGCGGCCTCCGGTCGCTCTCGATTGAGCGACAAGCGATCCTCTTGACCGGAGCGATCACGCGAACGGCGAGCCGCCGCCCTGGGACGGCTGGTAGTAGGGGTTCTCGCCGGCGGCGTGATCGGTGGTGTCGAGCACCTGCTCGATCCCCGGAACGGCGTTCTTGATCGCCACCTCGACGCCTTGCTTCAAGGTGACGTCGGCCATGCCGCAGCCCTGGCAGCCGCCGCCGAGCGCGATGTAGGCGGTCGAGCCCTTGACGTCGAGCAGTGTCACATAGCCGCCGTGGCCGGCGACACTGGGATTGATCTGGGTGTCGAGCACTTCCTGCACCGCCTTGGCGAGGGGGTCGCTCCACTGGCTGTTCGGGTTCTCGAAGTGGAACCCCGACTCGAGACCGCGCTGGAGGAAGTCGATGGTGACGCCTTCGAGGTGCTCGGCGCTGGGCGAATGCACGAGCAGCTTGAAGGTGTCGAAGTCGAGAACCGTGTGGTTGTCGATCTCCTCGGCTTCGCTGACCAGGTCGAGCTGATAGTTGAAGCCGCGGGGTCCGTGCCCCGCCACCTCCAGGCGAATCGCCAGCCCCTCCTCTTCCTCAGCTTCGAGGAATTTCGTGAACTGCTCCCGCGCCTTGTCGGTGAGCACGATGTCGAGGTCGGCCATGGCGGATACTCCTTTGAAATCACTGTAGCTGCTGAAATCACTGTAGCTGCGACGCCCAAGACTACCTCATCCCTGGGCGCCGACCGGCTCGATCTCGATCGGCGCCGAGCTGCCGGAGGCCGAGTTGCTGGGCGACCTCGGCCGGGGTCTCGATGCCGCCGGCGCGGGCGGCGACGAAGTGCTCGCGCGCTGCTTCCGGGCGGCCCAAGGCGAACTGGATCATGGCCAGGGCGAAGTGGAAGCGCGGGTTGTCGGGCGCCAGCTCGACGGCCCGCTGCAGCACCTGCGCGGCCTCCTCGGGAAAGCCGGCGCTGTCGTAGACGATGCCGAGGTTGAAGTAGGCGTCGGCGTAGTCGGGATCGGCCTCGATCGCCCGGACCAGTTGCTGCCGCGCGGTCTCGAATTCGCCGCGCCCGGCGTAGATGATGCCGAGGTTGTTGTAGGCCTCCACGTGGCCGGGGTCGAGCTCCACCGCCCGCTCGAAGGCCGCGAGAGCCTCCTCGCCACGCTCCTGCTGCGAGTAGACGACGCCGAGGTTGTAGTGGGCCTCGGCGAAGTCGGGCTGGCTTGCGATCACCTGCCGGAGCTCGCGAACGGCGTCGTCGAGCCGGTCCCGGCGGCCGTAGGTGACGCCTAGCGCGGTGCGGGTGGAAGCGTCCTCGGGCGCCAGCTCCAGGGCGCGCTGAAAGTTGGCGAAGGCTTCGTCGAACCGGCCCAGGTCGCGCAGCGCCAGGGCCAGGTGGCTGTAGCTCTCGGCAGCATCGGGTTTCAGCTGGACCGCCGTCTCGAGCGACTGGACGGCACGTTCGAGCTTGCCCTGGCGACGCAGCAGAACGCCGAGGTTGTAGTGGGCTTCCACGTAGTCGGGCCGCAGCCGGATCGCCCGCGACAAGGCCGCCGTGCCCTCGCCCAAGTGGTCGAGCCGACCGTGCACGACGCCGAGGTTGAAGTGGGCCTCGGCGGACTCGGGATCGAGCGCGACGGCCTGCTCGAGCTGGCGAACGGCCTCCTCGAATCGGCCCGTCCGCTGGTAGACGATGCCGAGATTGAGGTGCACCTCCGGGTTGTCGGCCAGCTCGGCGGCGGCGCGCGTGAGCGGCGCCTCGGCCTCCTCCAGCTTGCCCGCCCAGCCCAGCACCTTCGACAGGTTGAGGTCACGCTCGGCGTAGTAGGCGCGGTCGATCGAGCCCACCACGCGGTCGTAGAGCGCCAGGCGCCGGCCCTGAGTCCACGACCCGTCGGCCCGCGCCACGCCGCGCTCGACCAGCAGCTCGATCACCTGCTCGGCGATCAGGCTGTGAGTGGGGATATCGGGGTGCACATGATCGAGCAGGTACTCGTTGCCCAGGATGGCGTGGCCGAGTCGCTGCCGGCTGTCGTCCGCCAGCAGGGCCGGCAGGTCGACGAGGGGGACACCTTCACGGCTGGTGACCTCGCGGGTCAGCTCCGAGATCGCCTCGAGCGCCCGCAGCGGCGCGACGTCGAGGTCCTTGGCGCGGACGAAGGCAGTCAGCGCGTCGTCGTGCTCGCCGCGGGCGAGGTGGGCACGGCCGAGCAGGAAGTGCGCCTCGGCGTGCTCGGAATCGAGCTCGACCGCCCGGCCGAAGGCGGCGGCCGCGGCCGCCGCGTCGTCCGCCGCGAGATGCGAACGGCCCTCGGCGAGCAGAGCCGCGAAACTCGCGGCATCCTCCGGCGTGATGCCCGCGGCGTGCTCGGACTTGAAGGGAGAGAAGTCCTTGAGATTCGAGATCGGTTCGACGAATACCACCTCGACGCCGTGCGAGCGGGCGATCTCGATCATCTGGTCGAGGTTGTACTCGAAGTGCTCCAGGATCTGCCGCCGGAGCTCGTCGTCCCGGTGGTAGAGCTCGAGACCCGTCCAGCCGTCGAGCCGGGTGCGGACCTCGCTGTCGAGGGTCTCGCCGTCCTCTTCGGTAGCCTCTTCCTCACCCCCTCCGAGGCTCGACACCGCCCGCCGTCCGAGCGCGTAGAACCGCCGATCGGCGAGCCAGAACTGCAGATTCTTGAGCGCCGCGTTGCGGTGGATGATGTCTGAGTACGAGCGCTCCTCGAGGAACTCGTTGTGGCCGGTGTAGATCACGAACAGGTCCGGCTCGTAACGCACCAGCTCCTTCATCAACAGCACCACGCGGTAGCTGGCGTAGGAGATGGCGCCGGCGTTGACCACCTGCCAGTCGCGAGACGGGTCCATCTCGCCCAGGTAGAGATCCAGCCAACGGCTGAAGGCCACCTGGTCGTCGTAGGGCCGCCCGGCCGTGGTCGAGCCACCGAGGGTGAAGATCCGGTAGGCGCCGTCGGCTTTCTCGGCGGGGAAGCGCTGATCGTTGAAGAACGCCAGTTTTTCCGGCCGGGTGGCGTAGACCTCCTCCCCCCCGGGCTCGGTCTGCTTCTCGAACAACTCCTTGCCCGGCGCGAAGCCGACGTAGGGGTCCTCGTACAGATAGGCGTCGCCGATGCCGAAAAGCGCCAGCGCGCCTTCGAGCAGGGCCAGCGCCAGCACGAAGAGCCCCAGGCCGAAGACGACCAGGAGCAGCTTCTGGCGCACGGTCGTGACGACGGGCGCGGTCGTCGCGTCGGAGTTGCGAGTCTTGGTCAAGTGGTCATCCCGTTGGAAGCGCCGGCCGGCCGGCCGTGGCATGATTAGGCTATCGCACGCCACGGTCGCCTCCGGCTCAGGGCGGCGCGATAACATACGTGTGATGAGACGGTCGGTCCAACTCCTGGTCCTGTGTGTCGCCCTGGCGGCGGCGCCCGCCGTTCCGGCCTCGGAGTCGGCCGACTTCGTGGTGGTCGTCCACCCCGACAACCCCACGGAGTCGCTGGACCGCCGCCAGCTGTCGCGGATCTTCCTCAGAGTCATGAACGTCTGGAACGACGGCGGGAAGATCGAGCCGGTAGACCAGGCCCCGGAATCGCCGGTCCGCAGGGCGTTCTCGAAAGCCATTCATGGCAAATCGACCTTCTCTATCCAGAGCTACTGGCAGCGACGCATCTTCTCGGGCCAGTCCACCCCCCCGACAGAGCTGCCCTCGGACCAGAAGGTGCTCGAAATCGTCCGCCGGGAGCCCGGAGCGATCGGCTACGTGTCGGCCGACGCTCGGTTGACCGGTGGGGTCAAGGTCCTCGGGATCGACGACCTGCCGGGCTATGACGAGGTCCAGCCCGGCCCCGGGGTGGTGATCGCGACCGAATGGGAGAGCGTGAAGGTCGTGCTCTCCGGTTCTTGTGGCTTCGAGGGTCGCGGCAGGCAGGCGGTGCTCAGGAACCGCGACCCGGATCGAGCCATGAGGGTGACGGTCGAGACCTCCGTCCGCGGCGACGGCGGCTTGCTGCGCGCGAGCTCGGTGGAGGACCACACTCTCGGCCCGCGGGAAGAGAAGCCCCTGGGATGCACGCAGGCGGACGCGTACGCCGAGGAGCGACGCTACACGATCCTCGGAGTCTCGCTGAACGGCTGACGGAGGCCGCCTCCTTGAAACGGCCGACTCAGGCGAGTGATCCGCCGACCCAGACGCCGACCGTCCGCGAGCTGCCGGCCACGGATCGGGACTCCGCCACCGAGAAGCACCCGGCGCGGGCTCCCGGCCGGCTCGACGCGAGCCGGTTCCCGCCCGGCGCGATCCTGGCCAGACGTTACCGGATGGTCAGTTTTCTGGGCCGCGGCGGCATGGGCGACGTCTACCGCGCCGACGATCTCGAGCTCGGCCAGGCGGTAGCTCTGAAGTTCCTCCCCGAGTCGATGGCGCGCGACGAGGTCAGCCGCTCGCGCCTGCGGACCGAAGTGCGCATCGCTCGCGAGATCTCCCACCCGAATGTCTGCCGGGTGCATGACATCGGCGAGGCGGAGGGGCATTGTTTCCTCTCCATGGAATACATCGAGGGAGAGGACCTGGCGTCTCTCCACCGGCGGATCGGACGCCTACCGAGAGACAAGGCGCTCGAGATCGCCCGGCAACTCTGCCAGGGCCTGGCCGCGGCCCACGAGCGGGACGTCCTGCACCGCGACCTCAAACCGAGCAACCTGATGATCGACGGCCGAGGCCGTGCGCGCATCACCGACTTCGGCATCGCCACCCTCAGCGCCGACACCAGCGACGCCGGTGAGGACGGCTCCGGGAGCGGAGGGCCACGCCAGGGCACGCCTGCCTACATGGCGCCCGAACAGCTGACCGGTGGCGAGGCGTCGGTGCACAGTGACCTCTTCGCGCTCGGGCTGGTGCTCTACGAGCTGTTCACCGGCCAGCGGGCATTTCAGGCCGCTTCCATCAGCCAGCTGATCGCGGCCCACCAGGCCGGGGACGTCGTGCCGCCGTCGGACCTGGTGCCGGGCTTCGACCCGGCCGTCGAGGCGGTCATTCTCGGTTGCCTGCGGCCCGAGCCGGACGATCGACCCGGTTCGGTCGAGGAGGTGGCGTCAGCGCTCTCAGCCCTCGACACCGGCCGCACCTGGCGGCCCGCCGTCGACGAACCGATCCCCCAGCGCCCGTCCTGGCTACTGGAAGAGATACTGGGCGAAGGCGGGTTCGGCCAGGTCTGGCTCGCGCGCCACAACAAGACCGGCGATCCGAGGGTCTTCAAATTCTGCCACGAGGCGCAGCGCCTGCCCACGCTCCAGCGCGAGATCGCCGTCTTCCGGCTGCTCAAGGAGGAGCTCGGAGATCGCGACGACATTGCGCGCGTGCTCGACTGGAGCTTCGAGGAGCCACCCTACTTCATCGAGTCCGAGTACACCGAGGGTGGCAATCTCCAGCTGTGGTGCCAGCAGCGGGGCGGCGTGCGAGCCGTGCCGCTGGCCGTCCGCCTCGAGCTGGTGGCGCAAGTGGCCACGGCGCTGGCGGCGGCGCATTCGGTCGGCGTGCTGCACAAGGACGTCAAGCCGAGCAATGTTCTGATCACCGGCGATGCGGAGCATCCGCGAGCGCGGCTGACCGACTTCGGTCTGGGCGCGGTCACCGAGAGTCAGCGACTGGTTGCCGCCGGCATCACGTCTCCTGACTGGCTCGAGTCCTCGGGCGGGGAGCGAGCCGGCACCCGCCTGTACATGGCCCCGGAGCTGGTGGAAGGCAAGGCCGCGACCCTGCAGTCCGATCTCTACGCCCTCGGGGTGATGCTCTACCAGGCGGTGGTGGGCGACTTCTCGCGCGTGCTGGCCCCCGGCTGGTGGCGGGACGTCGACGACGAGCTGCTGCGCGAGGACATCGGGATCTCGGTGGACGGTTCGCCCGAGCGACGCCTGGGCGACGCGCGACGCCTGGCTCGGCGCCTGCGGTCCCTGGAAGACCGGCGCGAGGAGCGCGACGCCGGGCGACGCGCGGAGGAAGAAGCGCGGCAGACACGGAAGACGCTGGTGAAGGCGCGGCGGCGGCGCAGGATGGCGGCGGCGCTGACCGGCGCGCTGGCGGTGATCGCCCTGGCGATGGGGTTTCTGGCGAGCCTGATCGCCAGAGAGAAGGGGCGGGCGGAAGAAGAGGCCGCCAGGGCCAGGAACCTCGCCCGCATCGCGGTGGCCGGCGAGTGGATGCGGACGGACCCCACGCGCGCCGCCCTGGTGCTGCTGGAGGTCGAGGATCCGGACGTGACGGCCCACGCCGGCTCCCAGATCCGGCGCGTACTGGAGCGCAACCTGGCGGCCGCGGAGCTGCGTGGCCACGAGGGGCCGATCCGCACCGCCGAGTGGAGCCTGGACGGCGAACGGATCGTCACCACTTCCGGTGATCGAACAGCCCGAGTGTGGCAGACCGGCGGTTCCGGCGAGCACCTCGTGCTGGAGCACGACGACCGGGTGTTGGCTGCCTGGTTCGACCGACGCGACGGCCGGGTCGTCACGGTCTCGGCCGACGGCGTAGCCCGGTACTGGAACCCCGACGGCTCCCAAGGGCCGGTGATCTTCGAGGACCCGGGCGGCAACCTGGAGCTCGTCGCGCGCGCCCCCCGCGGCGACCGGATCGCGCTGGCCTACTGGAGCGGCATGGTGCGCCTGCGCGCGGCCGACGGTTCGGGCGAGGGCATGCTCCTCGCCGGGCACGGCGGCCCGGTCACGGCCGTGTCTTTCAGCGCCGATGGCACCCACCTGGTCACTGCCGCGCGCGACGGCACGGCGCGGATCTGGCGGACCGGGGAGGCAGGCGACGCGATCGTCCTCGAGCATGGCGGGGCTGTCACGGCGGCATTGTTCGGCCCCGGCGGTAACCGCGTGCTGACGGCCGCGGCCGACGGCGTGGCGCGGGTGTGGAGCGCCGACAGCAGCGGCGAGCCGATCGCCTTCCGCGACTACGCGGAGGGCGCGTCCCTGGTCGATGTGTCCTGGAGCCCCGCCGGCGACCGGATCGCGCTGTCGTCATGGGGCACGGCCAGCGTTCGCAGCGCCGACGGCAGTGGCGACCCGGTGGTGCTGCGCGGCCACCGCGACGAGGTGGCGGTGTCCTTCAGCCCGAGCGGCGACCTCGTCCTCACCACCTCGGGTGACGGCACCACCAGGATCTGGAGCGCCGACTCTTCGGCCGCGCCGGTAGCGCTCGACGGTCACGACGGCAGCGTCGACTCCTTCTTCAGCCCGAACGGCGGAGAGGTTCTCACCACCTCGCGCGACGGCAGCGCCCGGCTATGGCGCGTGGATCATCCCACGGAGCCGGCCGTGCTCCGGCACGCCGCGGCGGTCCAGGCAGCGGCCTGGAGCCCCGCGGGCGATCGGGTCGTCACCGCGGCACGCGACGGCAGCGTCAAGATCTGGGGGCTCGACGGCGACGGGCCGGTCCTTCTCGCCGGCCACGACGCAGCAGTCGCGGCCGTGGCCTGGAGCCCCGCGGGTGATCGCGTTCTGACCGCGTCTCACGACGGCACGGCGCGCGTGTGGTCGGCGGACCGCCCCCGGGACCCGGCGATTCTCGCGGGACACGACGGCGGCGTCCTGATCGCATCCTGGAACGCGACCGGCGACCGGGTGCTCACCGCCTCCGAGGACGGCACCGTACGGCTGTGGCGCCCGGACGGGACCGAAAGGCCCGTCGTTCTGGGCAGCCGGGACGCGCCGGTGTTCGCCGCCTCCTGGAGCCCCGACGGCGACAGGGTCGCTCTCGCCACCAGCCGGTCCGCCGGCGTGTGGAGCGCCGACGGCGCCGGCGCTACCACCCTCTTCGAGGGTCACGATTTTCCGGTAGAGGTGGTCTCCTTCGACCCTGGTGGCAATCGCCTGCTCACCGCCTCGGGAGACGGCACCGCCCGGATCTGGAACGTCACCGACGGCGAACAGGCGCGGCTTCTCGACGGCCACGACGAGTTCATCTTCGCGGCGTCCTTCAGCCCGAGCGGCGACCGGGTGCTCACCGCCACCGCCGATGGCGTGGTGCGGATCTGGGACGCCGATCTCGCCGGCGAGCCGCTGGTGATCACCAGCCACCGGAGCGCCATCTACGCGGCATCCTGGAGCCCCGACGGCGACCGGATCGTCACCGCTTCGGAGGACGGCACCGCCCGGGTCCGCGACGCCGACGGCGCCGGCGAGCCGCTGGTGCTCGAAGGACATGCCGGCCCCGTGATCGCCGCTTCCTGGAGCCCGCTCGGTGACCGCATCCTCACCCTGTCGCTGGACGGCACCGCGCGCGTGTGGAGGACCGAGACCGCCGATCTGATCGCCGCGATCAAGGCCGCGACCGGGATGTGTCTGGACCCCGAGTTTCGGCGCAAGAACCTGGACGAATCGCCGGAGAAGGCGCGCCTGCGTCACGCCGAGTGCGAAAGGTCCCACGGCCGCGAGCCGGCCGCCGGTTGACGCCCGGATCAGTCGGACTCGGCGCGGCCCCCGACGCGGGCAGCACCATGGTGCCGCTACGGTGGGCCAGGGTGATCGCCGCGGCCTGCTATGCGATCTTGGCGCCCGCCGCTGGAGACACAGGAATGATGCCGTAGAGAGCGAGGTTGGTGAGCTGCTCCACGATCTGCTCTTCACTCAAGGCGCTCTCGGACTTGTACCAACGCACCACCCAGTGGATCATGCCGAATAAGCTGTAGGCCGCCACGGTGGGATCGACATTGGGCGACGCGCCCTGTTTCGCCAGGATCTGCTCGATGCACTCCTGGAGCATGCGCGGATAGCTGTCCTTGCGCTCGGCGACCAGCGCGCGGTGTACGTCGTCCAACCCCTCTTCCTCGGTGACCAGGATGGTGAGCGCGCTCGGATCCTGCATCATCAGACGGATGTGGCCGGACACCAGGGCGGCGAGACGGAGCTCCGGATCGCGCTGCTCGGAGGCGGGTTGCATGACCTCGGCCTCGAGCATCTCCATGGCATCGTCCATGATGGCGAAGAGCAGCGCCTCCTTGCCCTTGATGTAGTAGTACAACCCACCCTTGGTGAGGTCGACGGCATCGGCGATGTCGCCCATCGAGGTCGCGCCGAATCCCTTCTTGTAGATGACACGAGCCGCCTGACGATAGATGCTCTTCGCCCGACGGTCGTCACTGACTGTCGGCGGCTTGTGGATCGAAGTCATGGTACGCCCTCTTTCAAAATGGCCGGCGCGGGGGAGTAATGCAGGGAAAAATACCAACCAGTCGGTCGAATTTTCGCGAATAAGCGTACTCCTGTCAAGGACGCTCACCCGGACCGATCGAGGCAGCTTGCTGCTGTGGCGTAGCCCCAGGCCCGCGGGCAAGGCGGGGCGGCTACTTTTCCCAGCCGGCGACGTTCTTCGAGTTGCCCTGGTTGATCAGGCTCTCGAAACGTCGGAGCAGTGGGGAAGCCTGCGTAGTGTCGATGCGGACGTCGACCACGAAGGGCCCCTCGGCGGCGAGCGCTTGCTCGAGCGCGTCGTCGAGCATCTCCTCGGATTCCACCAGCACGCCGTCGGCGCCCTGGGATCGGGCGAGGCCGACGAAATCGACGCACTGAAAGTCGACGTTGGCATCGGTCAGCCCGAGGGCACGGTGGCCGTCCCGGCACATGCCGTAGCCGGAGTCGTTGAGCACGATCCAGACCGCCTTCGCCCGGTACTGGACCGCGGAGCTGATCTCCGAGTTCATCAGCATCGAGCCGTCGCCGACGACGGCAACGGACTTCCTGTTGGCCGCGACCGCCGCGCCGACGACGCCCGCCGCCGAGTGGCCCATCGAGCCAAAAAGCGTCGAGACGCGATAGCGACGCGGCGTCGGGAACCGCAGGAGGTGATTGCACCACGCGAAGGAGTTGCCACACTCGGACATCACCAGGGCGTCGCTGTCGTCGATGACGCGGCGTTGGATCACCTGCATCAAGGTCTGTGGCCTCACCGGTCCGCGACCCGCGAGCCGGATCGGCACCGGCTCCTCCCAGTCCGGCCCCGGTCCCGGAGCCTTCACGTTGTCAGCTTCGCCAGCTGGGAAGTGCTGCAAGAGGTCGTCGAGGAACTGACCGATGTCGGCCTGGATTCCGAACGTGTTGGCTTCAGGGTAGGCCGTTCCGGGAACCCCCGGATCGATGTCCACATGGAGGAAGCCCCCGCGGGGCAACATGTCGGAATCCCAGAAGGAGGTCGCCTCGCCCAGCCGCGTGCCGAGCACCAGCACCCAGTACGGCTGGCGCTGGACCATGTACTGGGTGACCGAATCGTGGCCGCCGAGTCCGGTGACGCCGAGATAGAGCGGATGGTCTTCCGGCATGACGCCCTTGGCGCGCGGCGAGCAGAACACCGGCGCGCCGGTCCGCTCCGCCAGCTCCCGCACCTGGAGTGCCGCCTCGGTGGCGCCGAAGCCGGCCCAGATCGCGAACGGCTCGGAGCGCAGGTTGCAGGCACACTCGGCAATCTTGTCGGCACTGACCGTCGGCGCCTCCATGGCCACGCGGGGCTGAGATCGTGACACGTCGATGCGGTTGGACTGCACCGACATCGGCATGCAGACGTGTGCCACGAAGCCGCCCGGCCGCAGCAAGCCGAGGCTCAGCCTGCGCATGACCTCCGGCAGCTCGGAGGCGTGCTCCATGCGCACCGCGAAATCGAAGATCGGCCCCGCTGTGTAGAAGACGTCCTGGGGCATCGTGTAGGAGCTGGTTTCCTGAGTCGCCCAACGGCCGCGCTGGGGCGAATTGGTGGCGCCGGAGACCAGGATGACCTTGGCGCCGTCCCAACGGGCGGCGGTCATTCCGGTCAAGCTGTTGAGCAGGCCGGGACCGGTGGTGGCGAAGACCACTGTCGCCTTGCCGGTCGCGAAATGGGCTTCGGTAGCCGCGAACGCGGCGCCGGACTCGTGACGGAAGTGCCGCAGCTCGATCGAGCTTTCTTCCAAGGCGTCGAAGATCAGGGCGATCGCGCCACCGCTGACACCGAAAGCCTGCTCCACTCCCAACGCCGCCAGCTGGTCAGCGAAGGTCTCTACGATGGTTGCCTCGGTCCGGGCCTGACCCCCGAGCCCCTGGTTGGCCGCCGCGCGCTTCTGAGCCACGTTCTGCATTTCTCGTTACCTCGAAAATCGTGACGCTCCAGTTCCGGCGACCGGCGTCGCGGTGGCGAGCCACCAACCCCTCTTCCCGACCCCGACTCGGACGTACCGAACGGTCGGTCGGACACCCCTATGCGCGGACAGCTCCCTGGACGAGATAGGACAACGATCTTGGCTCTGGATGCTGGGCCCGGCGCGCGCGTGGAGTTCTGAGTCGGTTCGCCGCTCAGATCGGCAGGTCCCTGGTCTTTGATGTCAGCTGGTCGTGGTGGCAGCTGGTCTCGAAGTCAGCTCTCAAGTGCCGTCGTCGTCGAAAGTTTGTTAAACCGAACGGTCGGTAGAATAGAGATCTGAGCCAGAAAGTCAAGGGGTTGGATGGGAAGACATGCAGCGGGAGCGCATATGTTCATATTCCCATGACTTTCTCGCGCTGAACGGATCCTCGTGGATCATTGCTCCATCATCAGAAGAAAACCACGGAGAGATCAATCTGTCGACCTGTTCACGTCATCGCGCCACAGTCAAATAGTCCAACTATTTCAGCTTTAACAAAACACTTGCGCCTCACCGGCCGGCCGAGCGCGGCGACAGCCGGCGAACGCGCCGTGCCTGTGGTCTGAGGCGAGCGCCTTATACTCGATCCGGCTGGCGGAGTCCCATGAAGGCATCCCGAGATCGAAGGATCGACCTGCTCCAGAAACTGGGGACGCTGGTGGTGTCGGTGTTGCTGTCGGCCCTGGCTGCGGAGCTGCTGTGGCGCTTCGCCAGGAGCCGGGGGTACGGGCCTGCGACCAATTCGAGCTATGTCGTGCACGACGACGCCCTCGGGTGGCGGTACTCTCCGAACGCCACGAGCCGGCACCTGTCCGGAGACTTCGATGTCGAGATCCACATCGACCGGCACGGGAACCGCGTCCCCGGACAGGATCAGGCCGGACAGGACCAGGCCGACTCCGGTCTCTCCTCCGGGCTACCCCGGGTCGTCTTCCTCGGCGATTCCCTGACTTTCGGCTGGGGGGTGCGGTCGGAGGACAGCTTTCCGTTCCTGATCGGCCAGCAGCTCGACGTTGAAGGGATCAACCTCGGCGTGGCCGGCTACGGCACCGACCAGGAGTACCTCAAGCTGCGACGGGACGGTCTGCCGTTGGGCCCGGCGGTGGTGGTCCTGACCTTTTGCCAGAACGATCTCTCGGAAGTGATGTCCGGCCGGGAGTACGGCAGGACCAAACCACGATATCGAATCGACGGCCCCCGGCTGGTGCTCTCCGAGGCCGCCGATCGGACCTCGGCGCTGGAGCGTTACTCCTCTCTCTATCGTTCGTTGAGGTACTTCCTGTCGAGGCGATCCAGCGCGCCGCTGGAAGGCGAGCGGCTCACGCAGGCTCGGGCTCTGGTGCGACGCTTGATTTGCTCCATGGCCGAGGACTCTCGGCAGGCTGGCGCCCGGTTCCTCGTCGTGTACGCGGGTGAGCGATGGCTCGGCCAGGCCCTGGCGGAAGATGGGATCGAGGCGATCGACGTCGGCGAGCCATTGCAGCGAGCCGACGACGAAGAGCCGGTGACCTTTCAGGGCGATCCTCACTGGAACGCCCACGGCCATCGAGTGGTGGCGGCGAGCATCGGCGCGGCACTGGCAACCGAAGAGCCCAGGTAACCCCGAGAGTCCGTCACCTCTCGGAGCGGCCACGCAAGAAGGCCGCGAGGGCCGGCAGGATCGGGCGATCGGCGGGCGCCCAGTCGAGGCCGTCGAGCTGCTCGGTAGTGAACCACCCATACCGGTAGTGCTCAGTCAGACGGATCTCGCCACCGGTGATGGTCGCCAGAAAAACGTCGAGCTCGATCACCACCTGGTCGTCGACGTGAGTACCGTGCCCTAGCCACGAGCCGGCCTCGACGTCGAGATGCAGCTCCTCGCGGATCTCCCGCTCGAGAGCCGCCCTGGGGGCCTCGCCCGGCTCGACCTTGCCGCCCGGGAACTCCCACATCGAAGCTTCCCTGGCTGCCTCCGGACCGCGCTGCGTCACCAGGCAGGCGTCGCCTCGAACGATGGCGGCCCCGACGACCTCGAGGCGGGTGACGGGATCGTTCTCCTCGCTCACACCGTCTTCCTCGCTACAGATAACCCAGGGCCTTCAGCCGCTCGAGGGACTCCGCGTCCAGCTCCGCCGGCTCGATCTCGGGCGGCTCGGCCAGCCGCGACCAGCGACGCTCGAGTTGCCTTTGCGCGCGCGCCAGGAGGTTCGTCTTGACCCCGGCCAGGTCGCGCTTTTCCGCGGGATCGCGGGACAGCAGATAGAGCTCGCTCGGACGCTGACCCTCGAGGTACTCGATGAGCTTGTACCGAGGCGTCCGCAGAGCCCGCTGACGGGGTCCGTGCTGGATGCCGCTGATCAGCGTGAAGGGCCGCGCTCTCGGCGGCGGGCTCGGCGGGCTCTCCCGCAGCCAGGGAGCCAGGCTGAAACGACGGTGCTCCGGCCCCGGCAGCTCGACGTCCAGCAGATCCGCCAGGGTGGCGACCAGGTCCGCGTGACCGGTCAGAGCGTCGATCCGGCGAGGCTCGGGCAGCCCGCCGGCAGGACGGATCACCAGCGGCACACGCGCCAGCTCGCCGTACAGCGCATGGCCGTGACCGTAGAGCTTGGGACGGTCCCCTGCCAAGGTCTTGACGCCGTTGTCGTGGCCGTCGGTGGGAAACATCTCACCGTGGTCGGAGGCCACCACCACGACCGTGTCCCGCCACAGGCCGTGTGCACGTAGATCCTCGAACATACGCCGCAGCTCGTCGAGGGCGTAGCGGACCTCGTGGCGATAGCGGCGCTCGAGCGGATTGAGCTTCTCGGCCGCCGGTTCTGGGGCCAGATGGCGATGCTCGACGAGCGGAGCATGGGGATCGAGCAGGTGGAGCCAGAGAAACAGTGGGCGATCCGAGGGCATGATCCGAGCGAGCCGTTGACGCAACCGGTGCCGTACCGCCGCCGCGCGCTCGTAGGGGACCTCCTCGATCAGGCCGAGACGGTCGAGCGCCGTCAGCAGCGGCAGCTTGATGGCCGGTCCGGCCAGGACCTCGTAGTGATCGAATCCCCGCGCGATGCCGGTGCCTGGCTGGAGCAGCTGATTGGTGACCAGGCCCTCGGTACGGTAGCCGTGGCGACGCAGGCCCTCGGCCAGCGTCGGCACGGATTCCGGCAACGGCGTCATCGCTCGCTTGCCCCGGGCCACCAGGGGCGCGTCGTAGCCGTGCTCGGTGGGGAACAGGCCGGTCATGATCGAGCCGACAGACGGCACCGTCCAGGGCGAGGCCGCGATCGCCTGGGTGAACCAGCCGGCGCCGTCCATCTTCCGCGCGAACGCCCTTCCCTCCTCGGTCTCCCGCACCACCTCGTCGAAGACGTCCTGGCGCAGCGTGTCGATGATCACCAGCACCAGGTTTGGGCGCTCGACGCCGCCAGGCTCCCCCGCCGGCTTCCCTCCCGGGCTCCAGGTGACCAGGAGCACGACTCCGACGGTGAGCACCGCGAGAGCCGCGAGCGCGCCGCGGGCGCCGGCGGTGCGCGCCAGAAGAGCCAATGCCAGCGCGCCGGCGAGCACCGCCGCGTCGGCGACCAGGGCCGCCGGCTCCAGCGGCCGGTCGACCACGTTGCGGTTCACCGCCAGGCCGATCGCGGCGGTGAGGGCGCCAAGGAACGGAGCGACGGTCGGCGCCCGGGGGCCGGCGACATGCTGCAGCGCGGCGATCCAGAGCGCGTAGCAGCCGACTCCGACGACGATCACCGTGGCTAGAAGCGCCAACCCGCGACCCTGGAGAGCGTTGTGGAGGCGCTCGACGATCGCCGGCACGTAGATCGCGGCGGTCGACAGCGCAAAGAGGCGCCAGGCGTCCAGACGCCGGGCGTCGACACTCTGCCGACGCGCCGTACCGAGCTCGATCACCACGGCGAAGAAGGCTCCCACGCCCACATAGGCGGCCACGAAACCAGGCGCCAACCGCAAAACGTATCCGAGGGTCGAGAGCGCCAACACCTGGTCGACCGCGAGCGCCGCGAGTCCTGCCAGCGCTCCGGCAATCAGGACGGTGACGAAACGTCGAGGGATCTTCATCGGGGCAGTGGGATTGTATCGCCGAGAATCGGCGATAATGCCCGCCGTGAGCACCAATCGAGAGATCTCGCAAGTCTTCCGGCAGATCGCCACCGCCCTCGAGCTGCTCGAGGCCAACCGCTTTCGCATCGCCGGCAATCAGCGGGTGGCGCGGGTGCTCGCGGACCTGACCGAAGAGGTCGACAAGATCGTCAAGGAGAACCCACGCATGGCGATCGGTCGGCTCACCACGATCGACGGCATCGGCAAAGCCTCGGCCCAACGGATCGTCGAGCGCCGGCCTCGAACCGAGCTCGTGCATCAACACCTGGCCGGCGGAAGACCTCCTCGCCTGGCTCAGGTCAAAACGTTAGCGCCTGGTCTCAATCGCAGGTGGCGAAGGCCGCGGTGTCGGTGATGGTCTCGAAGACCCGGCCCAGCGGGTTCTCGTAGGTCACCGTCTCGTCGACCTCCATGTCGGTCACCGTCAGCGTCACGCCGACGTCGGTCAACCCACCGGCGAACACCCAGAAAGTCTCGAACTCCGTGTCGCAGGCGTCGAGCACCTTGACCACGAGCTCGATGTTGGCGGCGTCGAAGAACCAGAACAGCCCGGTGTCCACCGTCTCCTCCACCGCCCGCGCCGGGCCCTCCTCACCGAGCGGCGTGGTCCACGTCGCCTCCACCCGGAACCGGCCGTCGTTCAGACACAGGACGGTGTTCCCCGGCAGGCAGCCGCCCGCGGGAACCACCTGCAGGAAGCTCTCGGCGACCCGCTGAGTCTCGTAGAACAGCTCCACCTCGTAGTCGCCGGCCTCCAGCTGGCCAAGCTCCTGGTCGATGACGAAGTTCCCGATCGGCGCCGGCGGATCGCACACCCCGCACTCGATCACGTGGAGGCCGATCCTCCCCGGTTCGATCTCGATCATGTCCACGAAGGGCGCCGTGCCGAAACCTCCGATGTGGGCCGTCACCTCGTCCTCGTCGGTGGCCGGCGAAGGCGAGAGCGCCACGGAGAACTTCGGGCCACTCCTTCGAGGAACGTTTGATGCTGAAATAGCATAACACAGATCGGCCTCCCTTGCGCAGCCGGACAAACGGGTAGAATCGCGCCGACTCGAAAGAACCCCCTCGTGCGAACCCGAAAGATCCCGCTCGGTCACCTGTTCGTCCTATTGGGACTTCTAACGCTTCCGACCATCGCCGCGGTCAGGCTGGCCGAGTCCTTCGACTGGTGGATCATCGCGGGGGCCGGGATCACGATCTCCCTTCTCGCCTACTGGCTCGTGGCCGCCGACAAGGCCAAAGCTCAGAGGCGGGAATGGAGGACGCCCGAGTCGACCCTGCATCTCTTCGAGATCCTCGGAGGCTGGCCGGGCTCCTACCTGGCTCAGCGCCGATTCCGCCACAAGACTCGTAAGGGCAGGTACCAGACGACCTTCTGGGCCGTGGTTGTCTTCCACCAGATCCTCGCCTTCGACTACTTCCGGGATTGGCAGATCGCCCGCATGGTGATCGACGGCATCACTGGAATGACTTGACAGGGCGCTGCCTCGCCGAGCTAGTATGCCGCTCCACCGGGGCTCCGTCCCCGGCCCTTCCGCCAGACCCCTCGAAACCAACGAGACAACTCGGGCTCCCCTCGCCAGGGCCGATCCAGGCCTCTGCGCGGGCGAGGCGCCCTCGACTCGATTTCACTGGAGAAGAAGATGAACGAGCGTCACCAGGCCCGGCTGATCAGCGGCGGCCACAAAGGAACCGAGGCCGAGTTCGGCCGTAATGCCAAACTGTGGCAGATCGACGAGACCACGTTGTCCTACGAGGGTCACTCGCTCGAACGAGCGGGCGAGCTCGAGGTCCTGAACGATGCCGACCTCGCCCGCGGCGACGTCAGCATGGAGATCGTCTGTCAGCGCCTCGGTCGCCGGTTCGCCCGCGGCAAAGGCATTCTGCGGGTCATCCAATCCATGTTCCACGTCGTCACCCGGGGCGACCACCTCTTCGCCGTCGGCTGGATCCACGACGACGCCACCGTCAAGGGCGGTACAGGCTGGGGGGTGGAGCTGGCCAAGTTCTTCAACCGCGAAGTCAGCGTCTTCGATCAGGACAAAGAGCGCTGGTTCACTTGGGTCGACGGCCACTGGCGTGAGGACGAACCTACGATTCCGGAGCGACCGTTCTCGGCCACCGGCACCCGCAGCCTGACCGACGCCGGCCGCGCGGCGATCAAAGATCTCTTCGAACGCTCCTTCGGCCCTGCGCCGGGGGCATGATTCGGAGGGAGCATCTCCTCGAGCGAGCTCTCTTGAACATCGATGTACGCCTCTGTACAATCGAACAATGAAGGTCACCGTTACAGAGGCACGTCAAACGCTGCCGGAGCTCGTGCGCCGGGTCAAGGCGGACGCTGATCTCCGCGTGCAGATTACCGTGCACGGTGACGTCGCGGCCGAGCTGCGGTCATGCTCGCCCGAGCCGCCGCGCGGCGCCGCGGCAAACCGACTCCGAGAACTGATGGCTGAGCTTCCAGCTCATGAAGGGCCCGGCAGGAGCGTCTCCGAGAGCGTGAACGAGCATCTCTACGGGAAACGTCACGAGTGACCCTCCCGCCTCGGCTCTTCTGCGACACTTCCTTCTTCTATGCTTGCCTCGATCCTTCGGACGCTAATCACCCCCGCGCCGCCGAGCTGATCGAGGCTGCTGCCGACTCTCGAACCGACTTCCTGACTACCTGGGACATCGTCAGCGAAAGCGCGACGTTGCTGCGCTATCGCCACTCCTTCAAGGCGGCATGGAACTTTTTGAGCGAAGTCAGACCGACGCTGGAGATCGTGCACTACGGCGATGGGGCACGAGAAGAAGCCATGGAGATCTTTCGCCTCTACGGCCAGGATCACCGGCTGTCCTTTTGTGACGCGCTGTCGTTCGTCGTGGTGACCACGCTGCTCGACGACCTACCTTGCCTCGCCTTCGACCGTGACTTTCGCGGGCTGGGGCTGACGGTGCTGGCTTAGCTACGGGTCGAGCACTCGAGATTCGAGCGGTCCGGACCATTGAAGAAGCTCTTCATCCGCCTCGCCGTAGCCCTCGCAATCATCTTGGTCGGCTCGGGCGCCCTCCTATACCGACCGGAGCTCTCGCCCGCCGAGCTCGAGGCCCGCTACGCCGACGACGCCTCCCGCTTCCTCGACCTCGGCGAGCGCCGGATCCACTACAAGGACGAGGGCTCCGGGCCGGCGCTACTGCTGATCCACGGCACCGGCTCGTCGCTCCACACCTGGGACGGCTGGGTGGCCGAGCTGCGCGAGGACTTCCGGATCGTTCGGCTCGACCTGCCGGGGTTCGGCCTCACCGGCCCCGAGCCCGACCACGACTATTCGCCGGAGCGCCGGGTGGAGGCGATGGTCGCGCTGCTCGATCACCTGGGTGTGCAGCGGTGCTCCGTCGCCGGCAACTCTCTCGGAGGCTACCTGGCCTGGCAGCTGACGGTGCGGCATCCCGACCGGGTCGACGCCCAGGTACTGATCGATGCCGCCGGCTATCCGCAGCAGCGCCCAGGCATGACGGTCATGGATCTGGGACGCGTGCCGATCCTGCGCGGCGTGCTCAGCCGGCTGACGCCCCGCTTCCTGATTGCCGCGGCGGTGCGCGAGTCCTACGGCGACCCGTCGCTCGTCGCGCCGGCCCTGATCGACCGCTACTACGAGCTGCTGCGCCGACAAGGCAACCGGCGGGCGATGCTGACCGGGCTCAACGCCGAGCGGCCGCCGGACCACGACAAGATCCGCACCATCAACCAGCCGACCCTGGTGATGTGGGGCACCGAGGACCGGCTGATCTCGGTCGAGCTGGCCGAGCGTTTCCATGGCGATCTGCCGAGCTCCGAGCTGCTTGTCTACCCCGATATCGGTCACGTGCCGATGGAGGAGATCCCCGAGCGCTCGGCGCGCGACGCGAGGGCGTTTCTGCTGCGCGCCCTGGAGCCCGAAGAGCCGGTTGACGATCAGAGCAAAAAACCGCTGTAACCTTTCCCGGTGCTCGTCCGTTCAAACCTCAGAGGGCGATGGTGAATGGATTTCGAAGCGGCCGTCGATCGGCACCAGCGCAAGGTTTACACCTTTGCCCGTTATTACCTCGGCAACGGGGAGGAGGCGGAAGACATCACTCAGGAAACGCTGCTGAAGCTGTGGCAACGGCGAGACCAGGTGGACCCGGAGGGGACCCGCGCCTGGCTCTTGCAGGTCGCGCGCAACGCCTGTCTCGACCGGCTGCGCCGGCGGCAGTCGGCGGCGAAGCTGTTCGCCGTCGATCCGGAGGGCGAGGCCGCCGAGCAGGCGCCGGACGCCAAGCCCGGACCGCAGGCGCGGGCCGAGGCGTCGGACTTCCGGCAACATCTGCGGCTAGCGCTCGAACAGCTCGCGGACCCGATGCGGAGCATCGTCATCCTGCGCGAGGTCCAGGGGCTCAAGTATCAGGAGATCTGCGAAGTGCTCGACGTCCCTCTCACCACCGTGCGCGTCTACCTGCACCGGGGAAGGCGTCGGCTGCGCGAGCAGCTCCGGGACGTCTATGGCGATGCCGCGAGGGCCTGAAGTGACGGACGATGGAACCATGACCTGCGACGAGATCCTGGAACGACTCGAAGCCTTCGTCGATGGCGAGCTCGACGCCAGCGAGAGGGCGACGATCGAAGCGCACCTCGCGGGCTGCGAGGCCTGCGCGGCCGAGCACGCCCTGACCGAGGCCGTGCGCACCGAGCTGCGCGCCCTGCCCGAGCTCGACGCCCCGCCGGCCGTGATCGGCCAGGTGCTGAGCGACGTCGGAGAGGACCGCTTCCGCCGTATCGGGTCGACGCCCTCGAGACCCGCGTGGACAGCCCTCGCCGCCGCGGCCCTCGCCGCCGCGGTGCTCGGCGCGGCCATGCTGCTCGGGCCGTCACGCCAGCCAGAGACGGACGATGCTGCCCCGATGGCCACGACGGCAGTCGCCGACGCGACGACTATCGACCGGACGGTGGCCGACCGGACGGCGACCGACCCCGAGGCCGTCGCCCGCGCCACCGAGGAAGCTCGCTACGCCCTCGCCTACCTGGCCCAGGTGAGCCGGCGCACCGGCCTCAAGCTGCGCGACGACCTGCTGATCGACCGCGTCACGGTGCCCGCGGCCCGCGGTCTCTCCCGCGCTCTCCTTCCGCATCCAGAACCGCCCACCGGCGACATCAGCGACCCGGCGGCGGGCGACTCCGACAGGAGCTAGGACATGCGCTTTCGAAACCTGGCCCTCGCCCTCGTGTTGGCGGCGCTCTGCGCCCCGGCCGGATGGGCACAGGACGCCAAGAAACCGCACCCCGGCCACTTCCCCCTCGACGAGCTCGACATCTTGAGCCGCGACGAGCTGGTGATCGAGATCAACCTCAAGGGCCCCCTGCTCCGGCTGGTGGCCGCCGCGACCCGTGGCGAGGAGCCCGAGTTCGCCGACCTGATCGGCAACCTCGAGGCGGTGCGCGTACGGGTGGCCGAGCTCGAGGAGGTCGACGCCAAGGAAGTTCGCGAAGGTATGGGCCGTGCCTCCGGCTGGCTCGACGACAACGGCTGGGACGTGATCGTGCGCACTCGCGAGGACGACGAGGAAGTCTACGTCTACTCGCGCGATGACGGCGACGAGATCGCCGGGCTGGCGGTTCTGGTGGTCGACGCGGCGGGCGGCGAAGTGGTGCTGGTCAACATCGTCGGCAACGTCGACTGGAGCCAGCTCGAGAAGCTGGCCGAAGCTCTCGACATCCCGCAGCTCAGCCAAACCATCCCCCGCGACGAAAAGGACCCGGATCATGAAGAAGAACCTTGAGACGTCCGCGATTCTCGGCTGCGCCCTGCTCGCCGCCCTGCTCCTGACCGGCTGCAAGGAGACGCCGTCGGCGAGCGCCGTCAAGTGGGAGCTGGAGCGGCAGGTCCCGGGGCTGAGCCTGGAGCGCGAGAGCCACGTGCGGCTGGGCCGCTTCACCATGGGCCTGGCCAAAGGCATCCTGCGCATGCTGCCGGACGAGGACGAAGAAGACCTCCGGATCATCTCCCACGTGCGCCGGGTCGACGTCGCCACCTACCGCGTGGTGGAGCGGCCGGAGGGCGAGATCGACATCCCCATCCGCTTCGAGCAACGCCTGGCCGACAATGGCTGGGAGACCCTGGCTCGGGTGCGCGAGGACGACGAGCAGACCTGGGTGCTCTACCACCTGGACGACTCGGGGAAAGGGTCGATCGACGCGATGTTCGTCGTCACCCTAGACCGCTGGGAGCTGGCCGTGGTCGCCCTCGAAGGCCGCCTCGACAAGGTGATCGCCGAGGCGGTGGCGGACGACCCGGAGGACCTCGTCGAGATCTTCGGCTAGAAGTTTCCAGGCGCTGGGGACTTCCCCCGGAGGGCGGAACAGAAGTCACCGCGCTCCGCGGACTCCTCCATCAGTCGTCTTTCTGGCCGCGGATTTTCGGCTCTTTCTTCATCCGCGGCTTCCGCGGCTCGGGCTTCTCCACTTCGAGCCCGGTCTCGGCCTCGCCACCGGCGGTGCGCACGACCAGGGTGTAGGAACCGGGCGTGACGTAGAGCGGCCGATCGAGGCGCACCGCTTCGGCCCAGGGGGTGTTCGCCAGATCGCCCTCGGCGGCGGCTTCTTCCGTGTCTTCGTCGTTCTTCTTTTTCTTCTTGCGCCGCTTCTTCTCGGCTTCCTCCTCGTCGCCGCCGTCCTCGTCCTCGAGGCGGGCTTTCTCGGCGGCGAGCGCCATTGCCTCGTCGAGCAGCAGATCCCAGGTGAAGGTAGCGACGCCGGCCGCGGCCTCCAGCTCCAGGTGCTGCAGGTCACGGCCCTCGCCGTCGCGGACGATCAGCTCGGCCCTGCCGTCCTCGGAGGTCCAGAAGGGCACCTTCAGACTGGGCTCGTCTTCGGGGAACTCGAACCACTGCGAGCGCCGGCCACGCCAGGCGCGGTCGAACTCGACCGGCTCCACCGGGAAGACGTGCACCGCGCTCTCGCGCAGCTCCGGGGTGAGCTCCTGCACGGGCAGGGCGTCGAGCACGTACATCGACCGGCCGTGGGTGGCGGCCACCAGCTCGCGGTCGCGCGGGTGAACGATCAGATCGTGCACCGGCACGTTGGGCATCCCCGCCGGCAACCCCTGCCAGCTGGCGCCGCGGTCCAGCGAGGCGTAGGCGCCGCGATCGGTGCCGACGTAGAGCACGTCCGGGTTCACCGGGTCCTCGCGTACCACGTTGACCGGCTCGGCCGGCAGACCGGCGGCGATCGAGGTCCAGGTGGCGCCCAGATCCTCGGTGACGTAGAGGTAGGGCGTGACGTCATCGTCGCGGTAGCCCGAAAGGCTGACGTAGGCGCGGTCGCGCTCGTGGCGCGAAGCCTCCACCCGCGTCACCCAGCGATCGCGAGGCAGGCCGTCCGAGACGTCCATCCACTCGCGGCCGCCGTCGTCGGTGACGTGCACGTAACCGTCGTCGGTGCCGGCCCACAGCAGGCCGAACTCCTCCGGCGACTCCGCCAGCGTGGTGAGGGTGCCGTAGGGCACGTCGCCGCGGTTTTCCGAGCGGGTCAGATCCGAGCTGATCGGGCGCCAGGTCTCACCCTGGTCGAGCGACCGATAGAGCCGGTTGGCGCCGAAATAGAGGATGTCCGAGTTGTGCTCCGAGAGCAGGATCGGCGTCGCCCAGTTGTAGCGCAGGGCCGGCTCCTTGAGCTTGTCGCGGGGACGTGCCGACCGCCGACCGCCCTCGCCGCCGATGCGGAAGTAGAAGCCGAACTGGAGACCCAGGTACGTGGTCTGGTTGTCCCGCGGGTCGACCTGGATGTACATGCCGTCGCCGCCGCCGATGCGGCGCCAGGGGTCGAGGCCGGGGCGCGAGCGGCTCGAGCCCTTGAGCACGCCGTTGTCCTGCAGCCCGCCGTAGATGTTGTAGGGCTCGGCCATGTCGACCTCGACGGTGTAGAACTGCCCCACCGGCTGGGCATCGAGCTTGAGCCAGCTCTTTCCCCCGTCGTAGCTGACGTCGAGCCCGCCGTCGTTGCCGACGATCACCCGGTCGGTAAAGTTCGGGTCGATCCAGAACGACTGATGATCGACGTGGACACCCCGACCGTTGATCCCCTCGAAGGTCTTACCGCCGTCGCCCGAGGTGATCAGCGGCACGCCGAGCACGTAGATGCGGTCCGGATCGTCGGGCGCCACTCGGATCCGCCCGAAGTAGTAACCGTAGGTGTAGACCACTCTGCGGATCGGCTCCTCGTGCGTTCGCCGCCAAGTGGCGCCGGCGTCGTCCGAGCGCCACACCTCGATGCTGCGGATGTCGGTGTTGAACAGGTTGGCGTTGGCGTCGTCGAGCTCCTGGAGCAGCTCGTCGAGCGTCAGCTCGTCGTTCTTGATCATCTCAATGAGCTTCTCGGCGTCGAGACTGCTGTCGAGGTCGCTACCGCGGATGAAGTCCTCGATCTCCTCCGGGTCCTGGGCCAGGAAGTCCTCTTTGGTCATCTTCCGCAGGCGCTTGGCGGTGACCGCGCCATCGCCCAGGTCCCACAGCTCCTCGGGCAACAACTCCTGGTTGTCGAGCGACGCGTAGATCGTGCTCGGCTGGCTGGCCGAGACCGCCAGACCAATGCGGCCGACGTGCTCGCCACTCGGGAAGGTGCCGTTTGCCCCTCCGAGGCGCGTCCAGGTATCGCCGCCGTCAATCGACTTCCAGACCCCCGAGCCCTTGCCGCTCTCGACGAAATCCCACGGTCGCCGCGAGCGCTCCCAGGCGGCGGCGTAGAGCACGTCCGGGTTCGATGGGTCGAGCGCCAGATCGACGAACCCCGTGACCTCGTCGCCGGCCAGCACCTGCTGCCAGCTGGCGCCACCATCGGTGGTGCGGTAGACGCCGCGTTCGCCGCCCGGGGTGTAGAGCTTGCCGAGCGACGCCACGTAGACTCGGGCGGAGTCCCGCGGATCGACCCGGATGCGGCCGATCCGGTCGCTCTCGCCCAGACCCATATGACGCCAGCTCTCACCAGCGTCGTCCGAACGGTAGACGCCGTAGCCGCCGTAGGAGGAGCGCGACGAGTTGTTCTCTCCGGTACCGACCCACAGGGTCCCCGGGTTCTGCGGGTCGATCTCGACGTCGCCCATGATCATCGCAGGCTGATCGTCGAACAACGGCTCGAAGGTGACGCCGTTGTTGGTGGTGCGCCACAGCCCGCCGGAGGCGTAGGCGACGTAGAACGTATATGGCTGCCCGGGCACCGACTCGATGTCGACCGCGCGCCCTCCCTGCACCACCGGACCGACGTTGCGCCACTCGAGGCCCCGGAACAGAGACGTGTCGTCGAGCTCCCGGTGGCGCTCCCAGGCGGCCTGGCGGGCGGCGAAATCAGCGGGGCCGGAGGGCTCGGGGCGCTCGGCCGCCAGCGGTGTGATGGCAAGTGTCGCGGCAAACGGGACGACGGCGAGCCGACGGACGGCGCGCAAACGTCTAGCGTACGAACGCGGGAGGTCGACGATCATGGCTTCTCCTGTGTCGGGACGGATGTGCAGTATCTAGCACAGGATGATTCACGAACCAAGCGCCGGCCCCTCGGAGCCGCTCGATTGGACTACACATAGCTATATTTGTATAATATTGACATGCTTCCTAAACCCAACAGGCGGCTCCCGCGCCGATTCCCGGTCCGATTCCGCCCGATCGGCGAGCGCGAGGCCCAGGTCGGATACAGCACCAACATCTCGCAGACCGGCATGTTCGTCGCCACCATGCGGCCCGAGAAGCCCGGCACCGAGCTCGACCTCGAGGTCGCCGGCAAGGAGCACAAGATGCGGCTCGACGCGGTGGTCGTTCACGCCCGCAAGGTGCCGGCGATGTGGCAGCGCCTACGCCCGTCGGGCATGGGCGTCCGCTTCCTGGAGCCGGGCGAGAGCGTCGAGGGGCTGCGCCAGGTGGTGGGCACCGCCGGCTCGTTGCTGTAGCCGGTCACGCCCTGTAGCGGGTCACGCCCTCTCGATCTCGATCCGGCCCCTGGTCGCGTCCTTCAGGGAGCGTTCGAGACGCGCGGCTTCCTCGACCGCGACGGCTACCTCCTGGCGCACTTCGGCGCCGTAGTCCGCCCGGCTGGGAATCAGCTCGAAGGCAGCCAGCACGCCCTGTACCGCACCGCTGAATCCGTAGGGGAAGGCCAATCGCAAGACCTCGACCACCGGCGTCTCGACCACGCCGGCGAGATCCAGCGCCGCGGATGCCGTGCCTCCGTAGGCACGGATCAGGCCACCGGTACCCAACTTCGTGCCGCCGTAGTAACGGGTCACGACCACCACCACACCGCTCAGCCCGCGGCCGTCGATCTCCTGCAGGATCGGCCGACCCGCGGTGCCGCTCGGCTCGCCGTCATCGCCGTAGCGCATCGTGTCGCGGTCGGCGGCGGCCCGCCAGGCGAAGCAGTTGTGCGTAGCGTCCCTGAACTCCTCGCGCCGCGCTTCGACGAAATCGGCGGCGGCCTCTGGAGACTCCACCTGTTCGACGGAGGCGATGAAGCGCGAGCCCTTGATCTTCGGCGGCTCGTGACGCACGGGGCGCGTGATGGTGCGGATCATGGGCACCGGCCGAGGATACCGTCACTGGCGTATACTTCAATCGACCCCCTCACCCGAGACGAAACAGATGTCCAGCGACGTCACGCGACTACTCCTCGGCTGGTCGAACGGCGACGAGCAAGCCGCCGAAGAGTTGATGCCGCTGGTCTACGGCGAGCTGCGTCGCCGGGCCGGCCGCTATCTGCGGCGCGAACGGCCGGACCAGACCCTGCAGGCGTCGAAGATCGCCGAGGAGAGGGGCCGCGCGCAGCGCGAGCGCGACCAGTCCGAGGAGGTCGTCGCCTTCCTTCAGGACATCTTCCAGCAGAGCGATCCCTAGAGCCTCCATCCCTCCGAATCGGGGTCACGGAATCTTTCTCCGAGGCGCTGATCAGATTTCAGCTCGCTCTTCGCGGTACAGAGTAGAGACCGAAATCGAAAGGAGACGAGACCATGAAGACCAGCACCAGCCTCAAGGCAGGCGTATTCGCCTGGCAAGACTAGCGTCCTGAGCCTGTCCGACGACCGGACAGGCTCTCAGCTGTCCTCGCCGAAGTCCCCGTGGCGGCCGGCACCGTTCGCGAAACGCCGTGCTCCCGCCACGGGCTCCCCGCTGGCCAGCGTCTGGGTGCCATGCTGAATCTCGTTGAGCAGGGCCTCGTCGACCGGCATGCCGATCGACTCGTAGACGCTGCGGCGATCGTTGCGCATGCAGGTTTGCGGAAAGGTGGAGATTTCGCGCGCCAGCTCCTCAGCCACACGGCGGCTCTCACCTTCGGCCACGACGCGGTTGGCGAGCCCCATGACCAGGGCCTCCTCGGCCCCCACGGCGCGGCCGGTGAGGATCAGGTCCAGAGCGCGCGAGAAACCGACGATGCGCGGCAGGCGGACGGTGCCGCCGTCGATCAGGGGCACGCCGAAACGGCGACAGAACACGCCGAAGGTGGCGCTCTCTTCGACCACCCGCAGATCGCACCACAGGGCGAGCTCGAACCCGCCCGCCACCGCGAAGCCCGACACCGCCGCGATCACCGGTTTGGAAAGCTGCATCCGCGTCGGTCCCATGGGGCCGTCGCCATCGGGCGCGACACGGTTGCCGCGCCCATCGGAGATCGCTTTCAGGTCGGCGCCGGCGCAGAAGTGGCCGCCTTCGCCCCACAGCACGGCGACCCGGGCGTCACTCTCGTTGTCGAACGCCCGGAACGCCTCCGCCAACGCCTCGGCGCTCGGCCGGTCGACCGCGTTGCGCACCTCCGGGCGCGACAAGACCACGGTGAAGACCGGCCCGTCCTTCTCGATCCTGATCATCAGCCGATCGCGACGATTCGCTCCAGCAAGTCCACGACCCGGTTCGAATACCCCCACTCATTATCGTACCAGGCGACCGCTTTCACCCAGCCGTCGCCCGAGGACGTCGTCGAGAGCGCGTCGAAGATCGCCGAGTGCGGATTGCCGACGATGTCGCAGGAAACCAGCGGCGCCTCGCTGTACTCGATGATCGCCTTGAGTGGCCCCTCGGCAGCGGCACGGATGGCGCCGTTGACCTCGTCACGCGAGGGCTTCGCGGCGAAACGGCAGGCCAGGTCGACGATCGAGCCGTCGGGCACCGGTACCCGCAAGGCGCAACCGTCGAGCTTGCCGTCGAGATGGGGCAGCACCTTGCCCACCGCCCGCGCCGCGCCGGTGGTGGTGGGGATGATGTTCTCCGCCGCCGCCCGGCTGCGGCGCAGGTCGCGGTGCGGCACGTCCGCCAACCGCTGGCCGTTGGTGTAGGCGTGCACCGTCGTGATCAGGCCCTCTTCGAGGCCGAATGCCTCGTCGAGCACCATGGCGACCGGCGCCAGGCAGTTGGTGGTGCACGAGGCGTTGGAGACCAGGCGGTCGGCAGAGCTGAGCTTGTCGTCGTTGACCCCCATGACGATCATGGCGTCGATCTCGTCCTTCGGCGGCACGGTGAGCACCACTTTCTTGGCCCCCGCTTCCAGATGCATCGCGATCTGCTCCCGGCGGCGGAAGACGCCGGTCGACTCGATCACCACCTCGACGCCCATCTGCCGCCAGGGGATCTCCGTCGGATTGCGGATCGAGGTCATCTGCACCTGATCGTCGCCGGCGGTCATGACGTCGCCGTCGACGCTCACGTCACCGGAGAACACCCCCATCACCGTGTCGTACTTGAGCAGATACGCCAACTGCTCGTTCTCGAACAGGTCGTTGATCGCCACCACCTCCAGATCGTCGCGCTGGCTGAGGATGCGGAAGACGCTGCGGCCGATGCGGCCGAAACCGTTGATCCCTACTTTCGTCGCCATCACGCCACCTCCCTGTCGAGCTCGATGAACCGGTTGATCAGATCCGCCGCGCGGTGCGAGTAGCCCCAACCGTTGTCGAACCAGGTCAGGGTCTTCGACACCGAGCCCTCCTGGGTCATGGTGGCCAGGGAATCGAAGGTGCCGGAGTGGGAATCACGCAGAATGTCTCTGCGACAGAGAGTGTTGAAGGGGTTCCTTCCGATTCTGCCAAAACCGATGAGAGCTACGCATGTCGATGACATCTCAGAATCTCCTTTCCAGGGCGCTAGCGTCCGGCAGTCTCTCTAGGACAAGGCGTCGCACGGACTGAACCGACGCAGCATGTTCGACCGAGCCCCAGCCAGCGTGCGCATCGGAATACTACACCGAGCCACGGTCACGAAGGCCCTCTCAAGCGCAGTGAGCACGGGTTGACGTTCAGAGAGCCAACTGTAGTCGGGGACTACCTGAGAGCCTCGATACCCCGATAATCGCGTTGAATCTAGGGTATCGTTGAAACTCGGGATCGGGTAATGTTCAGTGGATGCAAGGTCAGGTGCCCACGGCACGACGAACACCATCTCATGACGGCGTTGGGCGCTTGGCCGACCCAGACGATCTCGGAGACGGACGTCCGTTGGACGAATTCCCTGGTCTGCGATGGAACGTGGCCGACGGGTTCATGAAGCGCGCAGTTCAAGGAGGCGTCCAGTTCCTGGAGACGTGTGGTTACTACCCAAGTACTTGGATCGAGGTGCGGCCCCCGCCCGATTACCTGGGGTTCGACAGGACATCCCACCAGGGGATGCACGGCTCGGCGTTGATCTCTGATCTGATCAAGAGGAGGATCTCCAAGTCCACCCAGCCGGCGACCGCAGCGCCGCGAAGCGTGACAGTTCTCATTGGCCGTACGGTATTTGTGAGCGGGTGAGCCGGTGGCGACAGGGAACGACAGCAGACGAAGGACAGGAGATTGAATGACTAGGACGCTAGCCCGCATTCTGATCGTCGGCTATGGGGTAGTGGGCAAGAGAGTAGCAGACGCCGTAGATGAGCAACCAGACATGAAGGTTGAAGGCATTGTCGGCGTAAATCCGAGCTCCTTGATTGCGGTCGCCTCAAGAACAAAGAGATATCCGTTGTTTGCAAAGGACCAAGAAAGCTTAGAGCGATTGACTGCTTCCGGTATTACCGTAACTGGATTGCGCGACGATGGGCTCGAGGAGTGTGATGTCGTAGTAGATGCCACTCGAGCAGGAGTGGCCGAGGGTAACATTTCAACCTATTCTTCTTTCAGAAAGCCCTTCGTCCTGAACGGAGGCGAGAGAGCCGGCTTGGCCGATATCTCTTTTAACGCGCAGGCAAACTACAAAGAAGCACTCGGGGCAGATAGCGCGAGAGTCGTATCCTGCAATACAACAGCATTGTGCCGAATACTCGTCACTCTACAGTCATTGAGTTCGATCGATGATGTATTTGCCGTAGCAGTTCGCAGAGCGGCAGACTCCCTAAGGATCGACAAGGGCCCAATCAACGGCATAGTCCCCGCCGCAGGGGGATTCAGCCACCATGGAAGAGACGTAAAATCAATATTGCCGAAAATCCACATTCAGACGATGGCCGTCAAGACCTCGAGCACGTTATCACACGTGCACGTTCTTCGAGCCAGACTCAATTCAACCGTCAATACGAGACGGGTAATAGAAGAACTCGAGAAAACTCCAAGAATCCTGGTTATAGATACCAAGAGTGGATTAGTAAGCAACGCTCACGTCTTGGAATGGGCCCGTGATAAAGGGCGACCGCGGGGTGACTTATGGGAAGTTGCAGTTTGGGAGGATTCGGTGCATTGCAGTGGCAAAGACTTGGTGATGATCTATTGCGTCCACAATGAGGCTATCGTGATACCGGAGAATATCGATGCTATTCGTGCTCTCCTTGAAATGGAGAGTTCACCCGGCGCCTCAATCGAAACAACGGACAGGGCGCTCGACTGTTTCCAAGACCAGGCAGACTATTCCAAATACTGAAAGAAAATAGCTGAGCTTGAAGCCTCACGTCCGGGCCTTGGTTGTGGTTTTAGCGGTTCTGTATTCAAACAATGGATAGTTGACGCTGATTACCAGGCATGCCGGCAATTTCCCCCTGTTCTGGTCCGGTATAACCGGCTCGGACAGACTTTCACTGACCGCCCTAACTCTACTTTGTCACTTTGGCCTCCGAGCGATGCGTTGGCTTTCTACGCCGTCGGTAGGCAGAATCGATGGATGCCTGTCGCTGGCGATGTCGGGCTTGCATCTGGCGGATGACTTCCTCGGGATCGACATCGCGTCGGGGTAGCACTTGAATCAGCAGGATCTTGACGTCGCGAGCACTGAGCAAGGGAAGATCATGAGATTGGGTCAACCGTTGGCGAAGCAGAAAGAGCATGGCCATCATCACCAAGGCCATGTGGTGATACCATGCCATCCAGCTGCGCGCCTGATACTCATCCATCCCTGCCTCGTTCTTCGCGTCTTGAAAGATCCGCTCAACCGTAAGTCCTCGGGTTGTCCCGAGACTGTCACGTCCTGTTGATGCAGGACGCCATGACGAGCCGCTGGAGGTCTGCAACTCTTCCCGCCCGCGAGGACAGCCCTCTTCTGCAACGCCATGCCACTTGGCGTCAACCATTGAAGCTGGACGATGCGCTGCATCTGTGGCATGATCTCGACCTGAGAGGACAGCCGAGGTTCGGGGCTCACTGAGGGCAGCGGTACTGATGCCTATCCAGGTGCCGGAGCGAGTGCTGCGTCCTTACCGGTACCTGGGAAGGACTCCAAGGTGGAGATCGCTTGAGGAGCGCCTACACCTGGCAGGGCCGCAGGTTGCTGGGCTGGCGGACGAGGGCGATGCTCGCTGGTCTCAAGGCGTTGATGGACCCGACGTGGCTCGATGCCCTCATTTAGACTTGAACGGACCCGAAGATTGGAAGGAAGATTGGAAAAAGGATGCGAGCGAATGTACGCGATTCACCCAATGCAAGCCATGCTACCGGTTCCCGAGATACTTGCCGGCCGTGGGGCCGTTCGGCCCACCGATTCAAAATCATTGAATAGTAGTCGACGTATAATGCCGTCAAGTCGAGTCCCAGTCGCAGCACTGAAGGAGTCCAGGTAATGTTTCAGTCGCCTGATCTCGATTCTCTTTCCACGCTGGCCCGGAAGAGCGATGACAAGATCTTGCTGGTTGTCATCGATGGCCTCGGAGGCCTTCGCGATCCAAAACACGGCAACCGGAGTGAGCTGGAATACGCCGACTTACCCCACCTGACAGAGTTCGTGAGGGAAAGGACGACGGCGACGGGACTGATCGATCCCGTCGGCCGCGGTATCATTCCCGGTAGTGGTGCTGGGCATCTCGGTCTCTTTGGCTATGACCCCTTTGTTCACGAGGCCAAACGCGGAGCCATCGAAGCTGAAGGCGCAGGCCTTGATCTAGCTTATGATTTAGTCGCCCGGGTCAATTTCTGCAAACTCGACAAGGACCGGAAAGACGTCGCGGACAGAAGGGCCGGGCGCCTGGGCTATTCCGCGGACCGCGGGAGGGAGCTGGCGGAGAAGCTCAATGCTCGCATAGAAGTGCCAAACGTGGCCGTACAGTTCTTTGCAACCAGGGATCATCGTGCCCTCATGACGTTGAAGAGTCAATTCGTACTCGACGATAATATCACCAACACCGATCCAGGCCGCAACGACCTACCGATCCAGGATTCGAGGCCGAGAAGCCCAGAGAACAGCAAAGAGTTTGCTACACAGCACCATACCGCCAGAGCCGTGCAGCAGGTCATGAATCAAGCAAAAGATATTTTGGCAGGTGAGCCGGATGCCGACATGATATTGCTGCGTGGATTTGCCAAAAAACCAAAACTCAAGCCCTTTTCCGAGGTGTTCGCGGTGCGGCCGGTCGGCATCGCCCTATACCCTCTGTATCGAGGCGTGGCAAGACTTCTCAGGATGGAGGTCATCGAGGAGGGGGCGCAGAATCTCGAAGACGAGATCAAGCTGTTGAACAAGTACTACGACGATTACGACTTCTTTTTTCTGCACTACAAGAAGACGGACCTCAAGGGGGAGGATGGCGATTTCGAGGGCAAGGCCAAGGCGCTCTCGGAGTTCGACAAGTTGCTGCCGCAGATTACCCAGCGGGAAGATAACGGCTTTTCCGTGATCGCTATTACCGGCGACCATTCGACTCCGTCTGTTCTCGGCCGGCACTCAGAGCATCCCGTTCCGCTGGCGATCAATACGCGCGATCTGAACGCGCACGACGACGTTGAGCAGTTTACGGAAAGGGCTTGCTGCGCCGGAAGCTTGGGGCGGATGCGCGGCATAGAGCTGATGCCGACGTTGATGGCGGCGGCGAACAAGCTCCAGAAATTTGGCGACTAGGAGTGACGATGAGATTAGGCGACCTTCTCGCTGAGGCGAGGAATCGGATACTGATCATTGGGACGACTGCCATAGGAGAAGAGCTGCTGCGTCATACCAGGACGCTTGCCCAGCTGCTGACGGATCATCCTAGCCTGAAGCTGTCAATACTCTATGAGAGTGACGATGAGTTGTTCAAGCAGAGTATTGGCGTCGACCGCCCTGAGGAACCCGGCCTGTATGCCGGTCTGTGGGAGAGCAGAGACCAACTGCGAGGTATAAGGAGAAGAATTCTGGAGTCTTGTGGCCTGTCCGAAAACTCCGGTCTCGCGCAACGGATAGAGCTCAAACAGGTGCATTTACGCCTGCCTCTGAACATAGTCAAGGTTGACTCCGAGATCTGGGCCGGGATGGTCACGACTTCGATCGGCGATTGCTCTAGCTATTCGAAGGTTTGCGACTTGCCATGGAAGGGAGCTATCGAGGATTACGCTAGCTCCTATTCCGACCCTTACAGGATGGGCGCCTACCTTTATGATCCGGAAAACGACAAGAAGCTTCTGCAGATTTATGATAATGGCACCCCTCCTCGCTCGCGTGGTATCTTTCCGCGCCAGGTTCGGTACCCACACAACAGCATTCGAAAGCGTTCGGTGTGGGGCTTCATCTTCAATCGACAAGGGGAGCTGCTGCTGCAGAAGAGAAGTGAGTGGGTCCAGGACAATCGGAATCTGTGGGACAAGTCCTTCGGTGGGCACCTCGATGCAGAGGAGGATCCCGTGACCATGGCCAAGAAGGAACTGATCCAGGAGTGTTTCCTCCCAGCCGCCGAAGACACGGATTATATCGGGGAAGACACTTCTCTGATCATGAACCTCGGCGAGTGGATCGCTCCATCGGGCGAGGAGGGGGCGCACTTCACAGACCATCTAGCCAAGGCGTACTCCCACCTGCCGAGCCATACATGGTGCCTCTTTGCGCCTAATCTCGATAGAGAAGGTAATAGAATCGTTCTGGAGTCCGAGCGGCTTCTGCCGGGAGGCGGTGGAGAACCGGTCTTCGTTGCATTTGTTACAGATGTCTTTTTTGTCGTTGCTCCCAAGGAACTGCTTGATGATCAAGCTCAGGCCGAGGAGAATCTCAGGCATGGTCAGACGGGAAACGCCGCGAAGGCCCACCGCCTGATCTCCGTCGGCTCCCTCCTGCGAGAGCTTGAAGACTTCGGCGATGGTTTCACCGGAGATTTGCACTATATGATGAACAGACACCAGGATATCCTGGTTCGGTTTTCGAGAACTGTTGTCCGTATGTACTCCTAGGAGGTTCGGGATGAAGGGCGAAGTATATTGGACCACCAAGAGATATATCGCAATCCAGCATCTAGTCGGCGAGAGCGCGGAAGATCTGGCACAAGAATTCAGCACTTCAGAGGAATCGGTGAGGAAGTGGGCCGAGAAGTTCGACGGGGCGGGACGCGAAGGCATCACCCCGGAGGCAATTGCGAGGATCAAGAACTTTCTGCACGGTTGCCGCCGAGGAACCGCGACCCGCGGACCAGATCTCGAGAGAGACCTGAAGACGTACTTGACCCAGGGGGCGACGGCAATGCGGCAGGCTGGAGAGAGGCCCGCGACGCCCGTGACTCCTTTGATCGAGGTCTTGGCTGGGAATAGTAGGGATGATGTCGCGAGGAAATATGATATTGACAGCGATTTGCTGCTATCCTGGCTCGAGTCCTTCGAGAAAGCAGGCCGGGAGGCGCTGGGAGAGAATCGAGAAGAGAAAACGCGGGCTGTTCTTTCCCTGCTCAAAGGAGACGACAAGATTGTCTTGAGCGAAGATTTGCCAGGGAAGGGAGCCAGCCCTCTGTCCTGGCGAGGCCCCTACGCAGGCAAGGAAGAGGAACGGCTTGCAATCGAGTTGCTGGAGTGGAGAGAGGTTTTTCTGGAAGCGGGGGGCGAGAGCGTAACTAACCCTTGCGGGCACCTCTTCATCCTCTCGGGGGCTCCGACCGCCGGCAAGACGATGCTCATAAATATGCTGATCCGTGAGAAAGACTTGCGCCCTGCGGCAGTTCCGAAGTACACATCGCGAGCTTGGCGCGGCCCTGATGATGATTCGGAACAGCATGATGAGATCAACGACCAGGATTTTGAGTTTACATATCCGTACAACGAGAACCGTTATGGGCTGCAGGCCGGCGACATCCGCGATATTCTGTCCCAGGGATTCAACGCTTTTGTCGCAGTCAGCCCCCCTCGGATCGTTCGCTCCATCAAGAAGCTTCTTGGTCCATTGGCCGTGTCTCTTTACCTGCATTCCGATCGTGCTGAACGGAACCTCGAGGAGACCGTTAGGGAACGTAGGCCCCATGAATCCGCCGATGAGCTGGAGAGAAAGGTGCGCGCCAAGACTATAAATTTGCGTTTGCGGCACAGGCAATATGTGGACAACATTGCTCTATATGATCATGTGCTTCTCAATACTTCGAGTCGACGTGTCCTTCTCAAGCAGGCGAAGAGCGTCATTCGACTCTACGATCGGATGGATGCGCCTTCGGCCATGCCGGGGTTTGGCGCGAATGTGTTGTTCTTGCTCTGTGCTCCGCCGGGATCCGGGAAGGCTACAATAAGTAGAATTCTCGAGGATTTTGGTGGCAAGCTGATCGAGAATCTCCACAAGGAAGTCGACCGCGTAAAGCGCGAGAACGACGGGAAAGAGATCGTGCCTCTTGGCGAATTAGACGACGGCCGGGAGAAGCGGGGAATTATCAAGGAAGTGAGGCGTGATCTAACCTACATCTCGAATGGCTCTCGCTACGGTATCCAATGCGACGAGATCTGGGAGAAGTTCTCTGAGGGCAAGGTGCAACTGGTGATTACGAACATGAAGGCGATCGCCAGATTCCGGAGACGCTTTGGCCCTATTGTGGTTCCGGTGTATGTGTATACTCCAAAATCGGAGCAGGAGCTACTCGAGTATTTCACCGAGGAGAAGAAACTCTGCAGACGGTTGGCGGCGGAGCGAGTGAAGCAAGTCGAGCGAGTGTTCTTGGAATTCGTCGACAAGATCGCAATGTTCAGGCATGTGATTCTGAATACGGCCACACGCGACGATATTGCTGACCAGATGTTGAACCTCCTGGAGCATTACGAGGTTCGTCGGAATGTTATTTATCTTTGATCTTGCGCCCCGCCGCAAGATGATCGTGGCAAGGTGGCTGCCGACAAATCTTGAATCAGGAGCTGAATTATGGCGGACTTTGCCAGTGGCGTTGCAGTTTGTGTCTCGTTGCTTTCATTAGCTGTGGCGGGCTATTCTTCCTACAAAGTGCAGCGGCGGAGCGACGCTCTTTTTTATCTCAGCCGGTATTCAGATGTGGAAGCGAGGTTGAGTGACTGGCCAGAGACACTCGAGCTATTCGGTGTCGATCTAGAGGCCGCGGAGAGAGACGGCGTCTCGCCATCTCAGATTACGTTTCTTATTCTTAGTATCAACACACTACGCGCTAGAACAAAAGTAAAGGGGATCGAATTCGCCGACGCGATTCGGGAAGATGAATACAGGAAGCAGATGTTTGATCATGAGATAACCCGCCGGGCATGGCGCTATTCCAGACGCACTTTTGTCAAGAAGGTTCGGTCGGCTGTCGACGACTTCCTCGAGAGTGAATATGACGATACGGAACCAGGTGGTTCTCCGGTCGACGGGGTGACGGGGTGACAGGGTGACGGGGTGACGGGTTAGGATCCAGAGAGTAACCGATCCCCGAAACGGATCGGGGCGGCCGAAAGCTGTTACCTGCCACTCGCGTCGCTGTCACGCGGTCGCGTCGTCGATCTCGATGAAGCGATCGACGAGATCGACCGCGCGGTGCGAGTAGCCCCAGCCGTTGTCGAACCAGGTCAGGGTCTTCGACATCAAGCCCTTTTGGGTCAGGGTGGCCAGGGAATCGAAGGTGCCGGAGTGGGAATCACGCAGAATGTCGGTCGAGACGATCGGGTTGTCCTCGTAGTCGAGGATTCCTCGGAAGCGGCTCTCGGCGGCGGTGCGCACCACCTCGTTGACCGCCACCTCGGTCACCGGTTTCTCGTGCCAGCACACCAGATCCACCACCGAGCCGTCTGGCACCGGCACGTTCATGGCCATGGCGGACAGGCGCCCTTCGAGCTCGGGCATCAGCTCGGTGATGACCTCGGCGGCGTTGGTGGTCTGCGGGATGATGTTCTCGGCCGCGGCCCGGCCCCGGCGCTTGTCCACGGACGGCACGTCGGCCAACCGCTGCTGATTGGTGTAGGCGTGCACGGTGGAGAGAAAAGCTCTGCGGATGCCGAACGCCTCGTGCAGGATCTTGATCACCGGCCCGGCGCAGTGGGCGGTGCAGGAGCCGTTGGAGACGATGCGATGCTGTGGTTTCAAATCGCCGTCGTTGACGCCGGCTACGATGGTGACGTCGGGGGGATCGAGCGGCGGCGCGCACAGGATCACCCGTTTGGCTCCCCGCTCCAGGTGACACTCGAGCTCCTCCCGGCTGCGGGACTTACCCGTGGCCTCGATCACCGTGTCGACGCCGAGGTCGTTCCACGGCATGTCCGCGGGGTCCGAGAGCACGGGGGTCTGTCGTCCGTAGGCGTAGAGGTGGCCTTCGCAGAGGCTCACCTCGTCGGGGAAACGTCCGAGGATCGTGTCGAACCTGAGCAGATACTCGAGCGCCCGCGGATCGGCTGGATCGCGGATCGCCGCCACGCGGATACGCTCGCTGCGGTACAGGATGCGGAAGAGGCTCCTCCCGATCCTGCCGAAGCCCACCAGGGCCACGCGTGTCGATGCCATTTGAATCTCCTCACCCGGGGGTCATCTCCGGGTTCTTTTCAGTTCTCTTGCTGGGCCGTGGATCTTCGGCTGCCCGCGGCAACGGGCGGCCAAGGCCCAGCCTAGCGAAGCTCGGCCATCAACAACAAGTCTCCATGCATGCGGTGGCGAGTCAGTGATCTCCGGTCAGCGGCACGAAACGCACCGGTAGGATCTCCCGCGTCCGCAGCTGGCCGTCCTCGGACTTGACCACCAGGGTCAGTTGCTCCTCTATCGGCCCGTGGGCGATCGGGATCGCCATTCTGCCACCCGGCGCCAGCTGCTCGATCAACGGCGGTGGGATATGGTCCGCCGCCGCCGTGACGATGACGGCATCGAAGGGGGCATGCTCCGGCCAGCCCAGGTAGCCGTCGCCAATTCGGGTCTCGACGTTCTCATAGCCGAGACGGTCGAGCAGATTGGCGGCGGTCCGGCCCAGGGGCTCGATGATCTCGATCGAGTAGACCTGGCCCGCCAGCTCGGCGAGAACCGCCGCCTGGTAGCCGGAACCGGTGCCGATCTCGAGCACCACTTCGTCGGACCCGAGCTCCAGCAGGTCGGTCATCAGGGCGACGATGTAGGGCTGGGAGATGGTCTGTCCGTCGCCGATCGGCAATGGACGGTTGTCGTATGCGCGATGATGCAGATCCGCTGGCACGAACTCGTGCCGCGGCACCTGCCGCAAGGCGTCCATCACACGCGGATCGAGGCGTTCGCGCCCGGTGTAGCCTCGAGTCGCCCGGACGTCGGCCTCGATCTCGCGAATCATCTCCATGCGTCGCTGGGCGTGCTGATTCTCGCCGGTGGGCTCGGAGGCGGCGGAAGACGGCGGTTTCGAGCTGCATTGGATACCCGAAAGACTGACGACCACCCCGGCCATGACGGCGAGAACGGCTTTCTGCATCTCCGATCCTCCAGTGACCCGCCTCCGCTCGTCTATAATATCCAAAAGGTCATGGAACAGTCACGATTTCGACGGACGAGAGCTCACGCTCAGGAGGATTGAAGGATGCGCTTGATCATCGCAGACGACCACGCTTTGTTTCGAGACAGCTTGCGCAGCCTTCTCGAGGCGCGCGGCATGGAGGTGGTCGGCGAGGCCTCCAACGGTCTGGAAGCCGTAGGGTTGACGCGCGACCACCGGCCGGACGTGATCCTGATGGACCTGTCGATGCCGGAAATGGGAGGCCTGGCCGCGACCAAGCTGATCAGTGCCGAGATGCCAGAGGTCAAGGTCGTGGTGTTGACCGCATCGAGCGAAGACGCGGACCTCTTCGAGGCGATCAAGTGCGGCGCCGAGGGCTACCTGCTCAAGGACCTCGAAGCCGATAAGTTCTTTGCCCTGCTCGAGGGCGTCGGCCGCGGCGAGCCGGCACTGACGCCGCTGCTGGCGCGCAAGCTGCTGACCGAGTTCGCCAGCCCCAAATCGGCGACCCCCAAGGACGACGATCCCGACGCCCTGACGGCCCGCGAGATGGAAGTGCTCGAGTGGATGGTGGAGGGGGTGACCTCGAACCGCTCGCTCGCCCGCAAGCTGGGAGTGAGCGAGAACACGGTCAAATTCCACGTCCGAAACATCCTCGACAAATTCCACCTCCACAACCGGGCCCAGGTTGTGAGCTACGCGCTCAGATCCGGCATCGTCGTGCCGGAGAAGGAAGTCTGAGCACGCGCCGCGCAGGCGCCGACCCAAGCGCTTTAATTCAAGCGCTTGGATAATCCACTGGGTTGAACTCAAAGACCTGACGCCTGATGCCAGTCCTCGGGCGCCTCGCGCCAGCGCCCGGCTCAGCCATGACCGCGTAAGTCGCTGAGAGCCAACACGTTAGCGCTGTCTTGACGGCGCGGCCGAAAGGGCGACGCCGAGCCCGCCAACCATTTCGCCGATGGCACACAAATTGCGGCGGCTCAGGGATGAGTGGTTGAGCTCAGGGATGAATGGTTGACATCCAGGTACGGAAGACGTAGCTTTGCTGCTACGAACTCACAATCCGTGTCCCGAACAATGGCTAAGAAAGATGTTGTCCAAAAGACCATCTTGCCGGTTCGCGTCACCCGAAACGCGGATTCCGCGCGATGCGACTCTGGCAGCTCTCCGAAACCGCGCGCAGATCTCGGTCGCGACCGGCTTCGGAGAACCCTCTAAACCCCTCACAAGGAGGAAGTGAACTTCATGAGAAGATCCACATGGACCAAGGGACTGGCCCTGGCGATCGCGGTCTTGCTGTGGGCGGCTCCCGTCGCCTTCGGCCAGTCGACCAACGGCGACATCCAGGGCAACGTCACCGACGAGACCGGCGCGGCGCTGGTCGGCGTGACCGTCACGGCGACACCCGCCGGCGCCGGCGCCACGAGAAGCGACGTCACCGACGAGAACGGCAGCTTCCGTATTGCGTCGGTGCCCGCCGGAGTCTACAAGGTAACCTTCGGCCTCGACGGCTTCCAGACCATCGAGCAGGAGAACGTCAGGGTCAGCATCGGCAGCACGCAGCGACTCGCGGTCGACATGACCTCGACCTTCACCGAGGAGCTGGTGGTGACGTCCGAGCGGCCGGTAATCGACCAGGCCAAGACCGATCTCGGCGTCAACGTCGGTGAGGAGTTCTTCAACGAATTGCCTACCGGCCGCAGCTACACCTCGATCGCCAGGCTCGCCCCCGGTGCCCAGAAGGACGCCTGCGTCGGCGACTCCTGCCAGACCAGCTTCTACGGCTCCACCAGCGCCGAGAACTCCTACTATGTCGACGGTGTCAACACCACCGGCATCGAGCTCGGTCAGGAGGGCCAGCAGCTCAACTTCGAGTTCATCCAGGAAGTCCAGGTCAAGACCGGCAGCTACTCGGCCGAATACGGCCGCGCCGTCGGCGGTCTGGTCAGCGTGATCACCAAGTCGGGCGGCAATGAGTTCAAAGGCGACGTCTTCGGCTACTACGACGACGTCCAGAGCTCGCTCTCCGGCGCCGCGGCGGTTGGTCCACAGTCCAGGTCGAGCCACATCAAGGAGTTCACCAAGTCCGACCTCGGCGTCGACGTCGGCGGCTACCTGGTCAAAGACAAGCTGTGGTACTTCGCCGCCTTCAACCGGGTGGACGACACCCAGGTCGTCCGCGCGGTCGACAACTTCGGCACCGTGATCCCCGGCGCGCCGGTGACGGGCGACACCTTCGATCGCGACATCGAGCGCGACCTGTGGGCGGCCAAGATCACCTGGGCGATCAGCAGCAGCCACTCGTTCTACGCGTCGGCCTTCGGCGACCCCTCGACGGTGAGCGGCCCGCTTCCCGGCGTGTCGCTGGCGGCGACGCCGCTGCACATCAACGGCATCGTCGACACCGGGGCCACCGACTACGCGTTCAACTACGACGGCGTGCTGTCGGACAACTTCATCGTCAACGCCCGCTTCTCTTCGCACAGTGAGGAGTCGCTGCAAGGCGGTGTCGGCGCCAACACCCCGGGTTATATCGACAACACCGACCCGCTGGGCGACGGCACGACGGTCTGGGGATTCATCAATCCCGACGGCTCGTTCCTCGAGTCCGGCTTCGGCTTCTACCAGAACCAGCCCGATCTCCAGCGCGAGAACATCAACGCCGATGCCACCTACTTCGTGGACGACTTCGGCGGCTCGCACGAATTCAAGGTCGGTTACGAGTTCGAGGACATCAGCGGCCAGCAGGACAACCACAACGGCGGCACCGGGCAGCGGATCTACCGCTTTGATTGTTCCGACCAGTTCGATGACGACGGGACCCAGACCCGAAACTGCCAGGGACAGCCCTACTACTATCGTCACCGCTTCTACACCGGCGACGACACCCTCGATCCCGAGGGCCTGGTCCAGTCCAACGTCCAGAACCCGCTGTCGGTCGGCGTCAAGACCGAGAACGACGCGATCTACTTCCAAGACACCTGGCGGCCGACGTCGAACCTGACGCTCAACCTCGGCGTGCGCTGGGAGACCCAGCAGCTGTTCAACCGCGACGGCGAGGTCTCGGCCGACATCGACGACAACATCGCGCCGCGGGTGGGCTTCACCTGGGATCCGACCAAGAGCGGCCGGGCGAAAATCTTCGCCCACTACGGCCTGTACTACGAGACCATCCCGATGGACATCGCCATCCGCTCGTTCGGTGGCGAGATCTCGATCTTCACCTACAACGTATCGACCAGCCCGGCCGACGTGGCCAACGACCCGACGGTGCGGCCCGCCCGCTTCCTCGGCGGCGGCATCTCCCGCGTCGACCCGAGCACCGGCGGCGAGTATCTCGAAGAGATGGTGATCGGCGGCGAGTGGGAGGTCAAGCGCAGCTGGTCGGTCGGCGTCAAGTACATCCAACGCGACCTCAAGGACGTGATCGAGGACGCCCTGGCGTCCGACGGCGACTACTTCATCG
>JAAELT010000137.1 GCA_024226315.1 bacterium
ACCGGCGAGGAGCCAATGAATGCCTCAAGGCGGCTGGCCGCGAGCCCTTGACTCGACGACCGGCGCAATCTCGACGACCGGGATCTCACCCCGCTCGACGGCACCCGAGTCGAGCTTCGTGATCCGGCGTGTCGGCGGCCATAGTGGTCTCTTCGGTGGCGGTGGGCCGACAAAGGGAAGAGCGCTCACCATCGGTTGTAAGTTTGACGAAAGCAACGGTCGCGATTGGACACTTCGCGGCGCTCCGGCGGGGCGTACCCGCTGAGAACGCCAAGAGTCCAACGGAGCAGCAGGTAGTTTGCCTCTGCTCACAGCGAACGAGAGGTCATTCATGCACCGAGAGATCGAGAACGTCTTCGTGGCCGACCCCTTGCTGGCGGCCCAACGCCGGCTGCTGGTTGCGACGGTCCAGCTCCTAGAGCTCGACCAGCGCCTCTACGAGGAGGTTGAAAGGCTGCCGTTGCCGGCGCTTCTCATCGCGATGGAAGAAGAGCTGATGCCCTACAACGGCATGGCGTTGCTGTACTCGACGCTTCAACGGGTGAAGGGGCAGTACCTCCAGCCCGCGATCCAGGCTCTTTTGGAGGTTTCTCAAAAGAGCGATGAGGATCTGCTCAGCCAGCGCACCGACGCCTGAGCCGAGGTCCGGACTCCCCCGGCCGTCGTGAGCGTCATCCGATCACGTAGCGCTTGCGGTCGCGGCGGGCCCCAGCGTTCCACGCCCTACCCAGCTCTGCTGTCTTGGCCAGAGTTCCAAGTACCTGGACGAGACCGCAGAGCCCCATAAACGCTAGCAACGACCTTCCTCGCGTAGAGTGCGTGCAGGAAAAGCAAACCGCGTTTCAACACGAGGAGGTCGTTGTCTGCATGATACCGAGTGAGAGAGGCCGTATGTTCCGATTGATCAAAGAAGGTCTTGCCAAGGCTGAGATTGCCCGGCTCCTCGGGCGATCTCGGCAGACGATCTACAACTGGTTGAAGCAGGAGTCGGCGCCGAAGACGAAGCGCCGGCGCCCGAGCAAACTGGACCCGTTCAAGTCCTACCTGAAGAGCCGTCTGGAGCGTTTCGACTTACCGGCGACAGTGCTGTTGCGCGAGATTCGCAAGCAGGGTTACAGCGGTGGTCTGACGATCCTGCGCGATTACGTGGCGGGCATCAAAGCTCAGGAGGTTCGCCGCCTGGTGGACCGTTTCGAGACCGAGCCTGGGCGCCAGGCGCAGGTGGACTGGGCCTCGTGCGGCACGATCATGCACGAGGGGCGCCGGCGGCGGCTGAGTTTGCTGGTGGTGGTGCTCGGCTACTCGCGCACGATCTGGGCTCAGTTTGTAGTCTCCGAGCGCCGGCCGGTGATGCTGGAGCTGCTCGAGCAGGCTTTCAGCGAGCTCGGCGGGGTGCCCAAAGAGCTGTTGATCGACAATCTCAAGCAGGCCATCGCGGTGGCTCGCAGCGCCGAGGAACCGGCCAAGGTGCAGCCGGAGTTTGCCAGCTTCGCCGACCACTGGGGCTTCGAGGTCGTAGCCTGCCCGCCCTACTGGCCGCGAGCCAAGGGCAAGGTGGAGCGCGCCATCTCATACCTGAAGGGCAGCTTCC
>JAAELT010000138.1 GCA_024226315.1 bacterium
GCCGGCGGCCAACCTGATGGCCACCGCGCACTATCTCGAGGCGCTCGACTGGCAGCGCGAGTTCATCAAGATCCACGCCGTGCTCGGCGGCAAGAACCCGCACCTGCAGAGCTTCCTGGTGGGCGGCATGGCGACCCCGGTCGATCCCGACAGCCAGGCGGTGATCAACGTTCAGTCGATCAACGCCATGCGCAAGCTGATCCACATGGCGGTGGACTTTGTCGAGAAAGTCTACATCCCGGACCTGCTGGCGGTGGCCTCGTTCTACAAGGACTGGGCCGGCTATGGTGGCGGCGTCGGTAACTACCTGGTCTACGGCGAGTACCCGGACGCCGACGGCCGGGACGCGCCGCTGTTCTTGCCCTCGGGGGTGATCTGGGGCCGCGACCTGTCGCAGGTGCACCAGCTCGATCCGGCGAAAGTGAGCGAGTACGTCACTCACTCATGGTTCGACTACGAGGGCGGCAACGACCGATCGCTGCATCCCTACGACGGTGAGACCCGCCCCAATTACACCGGGCCCGAGCCGCCCTACGACAAGCTCTTCCCGAGCGGTTTCAGCGACGAGAGCTACAGTTGGCTGAAGTCACCCCGCTACGAAGACAAGCCGATGGAGGTCGGTCCCCTGGCGCGCATGCTGGTGGCCTACGCCTCCGGCCACGAACGGGTCAAGGAGCTGGTGGGGTTCGCGCTCGGCAGGCTCGGGGTCGGTCCCGAGGCGCTGTTCTCGACCCTCGGCCGGGTGGCGGCACGCGGCATCGAGACCCTGGTTCTGGCGGAGAAGATGGAAGGCTGGCTCGACGAGCTGGCCAGCAACATGGGCGCCGGCGACCTGCGGATCCACGACAACTCGAAGTGGCATCCGTCGAGCTGGCCCGAGGAATGCTCGGGCGCCGGTCTGCACGAGGCGCCGCGAGGCGCCCTCGGCCACTGGGTGCACATCAAGAACGGCGAGATCGCCAACTACCAGTGCGTGGTGCCGTCGACCTGGAACGCCGGCCCACGCGACGCCGCGGGTATTCGGGGCCCCTACGAGGAGGCCCTGGTGGGCACTCCCGTGGCCGATCCCGAGCAACCGATCGAGATCCTTCGCACCGTCCACTCCTTCGACCCCTGCATGGCCTGCGGCGTCCACGTGGTGGACCCCAAAGGCCACGAGATCCAGCGAGTGAGAGTGCAATGAGCAGCATGGCCGCCGGCGCCATCCGTTACGCCGATCAGGAGCCGCTGGTCAACGTCTACGTCTGGGAGTGGCCGGTACGGCTGACCCACTGGCTGAACGCGATCTCGATCTGGGTGTTGTCGGTCACCGGCGTCTACATGGGGTTCCCCTTCCTGCTGGCCACCGGCGAGGCCAGCCAGCACTTCCTGATGGGCTGGGCCAAGCTGATCCACTTCTACGCGGCGATCGTCTTCACCCTCTCGGTGCTGTCGCGGATCCTGTGGATGTTCCGCGGCAACCGCTTCGCCAGCTGGCGCTACTTCCTGCCCTGGGGGAAGGTACGCTGGAAGGCCATGGGGCCGACGTTGGGCTACTACCTCTTCCGACTGCGCACGCCGCCCGGCATCGTCGGCCACAATCCGCTCGCCGGCTTCACCTACGCCATCGTGTTCCTGATGTTCCTGGCGCAGATCGGCACCGGCATGGCGATTTACGCGGCCAGCGCCTCCTACGACTCGCCGGTGAAGGTTTTCGAGCTCCTGATCCCGGTCTTCGGCGGCCTGCAGGACGCGCGCTGGATCCACCACATGGTCATGTGGCTGATCTGGGCATTCTTCGTCCAGCACGTCTACAGCGCCATCCTGATGTCCCAGGTCGAGCCCACGGCCACCATGGAGTCGATCTTCTCGGGCCACAAGTTCGTGCCGAAGGACGACGTGGTGGAGCCCGGCTCCCGCTTCTACGCGGAGGTGGCGAAGCGCCGGAAGACCTGGCGCAGCCCGAAGGAGGGTTAGCCGACATGCCCGGAGCCCGCTCTCTCCTGATCCTCGGTCTGGGCAACGTGATCTGCGGCGACGACGGCCTGGGGGTCGTCGCCGTGGAGCGCCTGGCGCGCGAATACGAGCTACCGACCGGCGTCTCCGCCCTGGACGGCGGCACCCTGGGGCTGTCGCTGCTGGCCCACGTCACCGGCGCCGAGGATCTGCTGCTGGTCGACGCCATCCGCGCCGACGCGCCGGCGGGGACCCTGGTACGGCTCGACGGCGACGACGTGGCGCCAGCGGTGCGCGAGCGGCTGTCGGTGCACCAGATCGGGGTCGCCGATCTGCTCGACGCCCTGCGTCTGCTGGGCGAGGTCCCTCGCCGCATGGTGCTCGTCGGGCTGGTGCCGGAAACCCTGGAGCTGGGGCTCGGCTGCTCGCCGGCAGTGGCGGCGCAGCTCGACGAGCTGGTGGCGGCGGTCGCCTGCGAGGCGCGGGCGCTCGGTCATCCGCTGCGCCGGAGGACCGCTGATGAGACGATTCCAGCTCGCGGCGATCGGCGCGCTCTTACCGCTCTCGGCCTGTAACGGCAGCGAGCTGTCCGCCGCCTCTACGAACCCAGCTCGTCGCGCAGCGCCCGGGCCTTGGTCGCGTCGAGGAAGTCCGCGTCGGCTTCGGCCCAGATATCAAGCGCCACGGCGAGATGAGCCCGCGACGCGTCGATATCGCCCCGAGCCTGCTCCAGCCGCGCCATCTGGACCTTGGCCAGCGGATACGCGGGAATCGTTCTCAACACCTCCGCCAGGCTTTCGGCGGCCACGTCGAGCTCGCCGGCGTCGATGCTGGCCCGAGAGAGCATGACGAGGCTCTTCGCGCGGACCTCGTTGCTGATCAGGTTGATCGTCGAGCTCTCGAATGAATCCAGGACCTCGCGGTAGACGGCGGCCGCTTCGGCTGCTCGGCCTCGCAGCTCCAGACCCCGGCCGCGGTAGAGCTCCACCTGCGCGCGGGTATCCTCCCTGGGGCTGAGGGCTTCCATGGCGGCCCGCCCCTGTTCCAGATGAGCTTCGATGCCTTCGGCGTTGTCGGCCAGGGTGTAGAGCTGGAGGTAGAAGAGGTGCCCGAATCGATCGTACGGTGGGTTGAGCTTCTTCACCGCATTCGCGATCCAGGCCTCGGCTTCTTGCTCATTGCCGACCATTCCGTGGAGTGCCGGTATCTGAAAACCTACCGTGAGATTCACCTGAATCGGCATCAGGAACTGCAGCTGGACTTCACGCAAGCGTGACATGAGCTCCAAGGCGTTCCGGATCTGCCCACGGTGCGCGAGCAGGTTGATCCGCGCGCCCAGCACCCGAGCCAGATCCTGGGGCGCGCTGGCCTCGGCTTCGGCTTCCCGGAGACGCCGAGCGGCCGCATCCAGATCGCCGACCGCTTGGTCGATCTGGGCCAAGATCAAGGCCGGGGTGATCCGGTCACCGGTCAGCACGCTGGCCTGCTCGATGGTTTCTCGCGCCCCTTCGAGATCCCCCTCGGCGCGTTGCAGCTGGGCAATGGAAAACTGGATCTCCGCATCGGAAGGGTGGCCCTCGGCATAGTCCTGGTAGGCCGCCAGGGCACTCGGGTAATCGCGGTGGGCAGAATGCAGGTCGCCGATCTCTTTCAACGCCCAGTCTTCGGTGGCATCGAGCGCGAGGATGCGCTGGTAGGTCGCGATCGATTCGTCGATCTTGTTGTAGGCCGCATAGATCCCAGCCAGAGTCCTCAATGCGGTGACATCATCAGGATAGATCTTCGCCAGAGTCTCGAAGGCCTGGATCGACTTCTCCGTCTGCATCTCGAGCTCGGCTTCGAGGCCCCGGAGATAGAACTGATCTCGCTCCGTGAGCCGGTATTTGTGTTTCTGAACGACCCGCAGCGCGGCCTTCGCGTCTTCCGGCCGCCCCAGGCCATAGTGCGCAATCGCGATATCGCGGTGGGCGAGCGCGAAGCTGGGATCTGCTTCGACTGCTCGGTTCCAGAGGCCGAGGGCAGTCTCCCGATCGTTGGCGAGCTCCTCGACCACGCTACCCTCGACCCAGATTTCGAGAGCCTCGCGAGAGGCGCTGAGCTGCTCCTGCACCGGGAGATCACGCCCCAACCCCTCGACGTCCTCGATCTCGAGAGCCGCCTTCAGCCGATCGGTCAGCTCGTCGACCAACGCCGCCGGGTCCTCACCCTCCACGGCGTGCTCGGCGAGCCGCTGCGCCGTCTCGGTGTCGTACAGGGCAATCCGGGCGTTGAACAGGTCGCCGTCCCGACCGAACCGGCCATCAACGAAGACTGTAAAGCGGAGGTCTTCCGCGATCTCCTGCTGTAATGCCACCGGCACCGCCAGAGCATCGTCATAGCCCGCCCGCTGGAGCCGGGTCAGGACAGGATCCGAAAACGGTGTCGAGGCCGTGATGAACCGATTCTGCTCGAGGTCGCGCTCGAGCATCCGCGGGAAGCCGTAGCGCAGCCAGTCGAGGGACTCGTCACCCGACTCGTTAGCCCAGAAGTATAGCGCCAGCTTACGCCGGTATTTCGCCTTCGGCACCAGCCGCTCCTGCTGGTTGCCCGCATCGTCGGTGATGACGACCGTCTCGGTCATGGCCTCGACCTCGCCGGTGTAGAAAATCGTGTAGAGCATCAACCCTGCTGCCAGGATCAGGTTTACCGGCACGCCGACCCGCTCCGCGAGCACCCAGGGGTCCTTGCCCGGAGCGCCATGGTTGTAGGCGAGCAGGAAGACCGAAGGAGCGAGAGAAATGTACGCCACGAACGCGGCGTTCAGCACGACTCTCGGCAAATCGTAGGTCTCGACAAGAAAGCCGACGAAGGGGATGAATGCCAGGCCCCCGCCGAGGTAGGCAGCCATGATCTGCGGCACGCGGCGGCGCAGCAGTTTCTTGACGAAGTTGGATTGCTCCATGGATGTTGCTCCCTTCGAGTAGAAGGTCGACCGGTCAGCGGGATGATGGAACCGATGATGCTACGGCGACGAGAAGGATTTTATTCCACACCGGGTCGGCCTCGTGGAATCGGATCCAGGATCTCGCCTGCCGGCCCGATCCGTGGATACGGGATCTCCTTGCGCCGGCAGCGTTCGGCGAGTCGCCGATAACCCAATTCGAAGAGTAGCTTCTGGCGTGTCTCTTCGTCGAGGTGGGGCTGGTCGTAGAGCCCGGCCGCGGCTCGCTGTCGCTGTGCCTCGTAGAGGATCACCGCTGCCGCCACCGAGACGTTGAGCGACTCGACAGCGCCCAGGATCGGAATCACGATCGAGCCGTCGACGCCGGCTTCGGTCTGAGGCCCCACGCCCTCCTTCTCCGTGCCCAGCAGGATCGCCGTCGGCAACGTGTAGTCGACAGTTCGGAAGTCGCGGGCGTCGGGTGCCATATGAGCGGCGAGGACCCTAAAGCCACGGTTGTGCAGCTCACTGATGGCCTCCTCCGCCGTCGGGTGGAGCCGCACGCCGACATAACGCCCGGTGCCGCCGCCGCTGGCGCGCCGGGTCTTGAACGAGGCCGCGTCCGAAACCGCGTGGATCTCGTGCACGCCGACAGCGTCGCAGGTGCGGATCACGGCCGATACGTTGTGGGGTTTGCGCAGGTCGTCCATCAACACGGTGAGGTCCGGTTGACGGCGGTCGAGGATGGCGCACAGGCGAGCATGGCGAGCGGGCGTCATGCTGGAATCCTACTCGCTTCGCCGACTCCGCCCGAGCTTGTGAAAAACTTCACAAAGGTCTTGGAAGTCTTCGCCAACGGTGCAAGAATGTGTCGGGCGCAGGCCGCGCTCGCCACGGCTCGACGCCTCGGAGGCCCCCCCCAGTGGGGCACTGACAGCGGACCACCGTCTGATAGGATCAGGGCCAACCTGAACCGACAAGACGAACCGAGCCTCCCAACGACATCGGTTTCCAGAATACCGGGCATCTCTACACAGATTCGAGGAGTGCCGCAGGCGCGTGCTTACGGAAGACGCTCGGAGATCGCCCTTCAGAATTCCGGAGACCACGCAGAGGACCACCATGGCTGTCCACAAGATCAAAAGAGGGCTGAGCCTGCCGATCGAAGGCGAGCCGGAACAGAGCATCGATACGGCGCCGGCGCCGAAGAGAGTCGCTCTGATGGCGGCCGACTATCACGGCATGAAACCGACCATGCACGTCACGGTCGGCGACAGCGTGCAACGCGGCCAGCTGCTGTTCGAAGACAAAAAGACCCCCGGCGTCCGCTATACCGCGATCGCCGGCGGCAAGGTGGCGGCGATCAACCGCGGCGCACGGCGGGCGCTGCAGTCCGTGGTGATCGAGCTCGACGACACCGAGCGTGCCGGCAAGGACGACACGGTGAGCTTCGCCGCCGACACCGGCAAGCACCCGGCCGAGCTCTCCCACGAACAGGTCCGGGAGCTGCTCCTCGAGTCGGGGCTGTGGACGGCGATCCGCGCCCGGCCGTTCGACAAGGTCGCCGATCCGGCCACCCGGCCGCACTCGATCTTCGTCAACGTCATGGACACCAATCCCCTGGCGCCGGACGTCGCGATCATTCTCCAGGGCGCGGAGGACGCTTTCGAGCGCGGCGTCGCCGCGGTGGCCAAGCTGACGGAAGGCAACGTCTACGTCTGTACGCATCCCGGAGCCTCGGTGCCGACCCCGGGAGATTCCCGCGTCCGAGTCGAGGAATTTTCCGGTCCGCACCCGGCCGGCACCACCGGTCTGCACATCCACCTGCTGGATCCGGTGGACCGCAGAAAGATCGTCTGGCACCTCGGCTTCCAGGACGCGATCGCCATCGGCATGCTGTTCCACCGCGGCGAGCTCGACGTTTCCCGGGTCGTGTCTTTGGCCGGTCCGTCGGTCGCCCGCCCGAGGCTGGTGCGCACCCGCCTCGGGGCATCGGCCGACGAGCTGGCGAGCGGCGAGACCCGGGGCGATGACGTCCGGCTGATCTCGGGCTCGGTGCTCGCCGGCCGCGCCGCCGCCGGCGAGATCCACGGCTTCCTCGGCCGTTACGACCAGCAGCTCTCCGTCCTGGCCGAGAATCGGGAGCGCGAGTTCCTCGGCTGGCTGGCGCCGGGAGCGGGCAAGTACTCGACCACCCGTTCGTTTCTTTCGGGTTTCCTGCCGCGCCGCAAGTACCCCTTCACCACCACCACCAACGGCTCTGACAGGGCGATCGTTCCGATCGGCGTCTACGAGCGGGTGTTCCCGATGGACATCCTGCCGTCGTTCCTGCTGCGCGCGCTGGCGATGGGAGACCTCGAGCAGGCCGAGGCGCTCGGGGCGCTCGAGCTGGCCGAAGAGGACCTCTCGCTTCTGACGTTCGTCTGCCCCAGCAAAGCCGAATACGGGCCGCGCCTGCGGGAAGTCCTGACCACCATCGAGAAGGAAGGCTGAGATGAAGTTCCTCCGCAAGATTCTCGACCGCCAGGGCGAGAGGTTCGAGCCGGGCGGCAAGCTCGAGAAGCTCTTTCCCCTGTGGGAAGCTCAGGACACGATCCTCTACACCCCCGGCTCGGTCACCCGCTCGGCGTCCCACGTGCGCGACGCGGCCGATCTGAAGCGCATCATGATCGTCGTCGTGGTGGCGCTCATCCCCTGCATCTACATGGCGCTGTACAACACCGGCCTGCAGGCCGCACGCGCCATCGCCAAGGGCGCCCTACCGCTCGAGAACTGGCAGACGAACGCCATGGAGTGGTTGGGGCTGGCAATCAACGATCCGGCCGATGTCTGGGCCTGCATCGTCCACGGAGCGCTCTACTTCCTGCCGATCTTCATCGTCACGCCGATGATCGGCGGAACCATCGAGGCGATCTTCGCCATCGTCCGCAAGCACGACATCAACGAGGGCTTCCTGGTCACCTGGATCCTCTTCCCGCTGGTGCTGCCGCCGACCATCCCACTGTGGCAGGTGGCGATCGGCATCGCCTTCGGGGTGCTCTTCGGCAAGGAGATCTTCGGCGGCACCGGCATGAACATCTTGAATCCGGCGCTCACCGCCCGTGCATTTCTGTTCTTCGCCTATCCGGCACAGATCTCCGGCGACAAGGTCTGGACCGCCGCCCAGACCTCGCCCGACGGCGTCTCGGGCGCCACCTGGCTGGCCGAGGCGGCGGTCGACGGTAAGGCGGCGCTCGTCGAGCCGAACGTCAGCTGGATGGACGCCTTCCTGGGAACCATCCCCGGGTCGATGGGCGAGACCTCCACGCTCGCCTGCCTGATCGGCGCCGCCGTCCTGCTGATCACCCGCATCGGCTCCTGGCGCATCCTCGGCAGCCTGGTGGCGGGCAGCTTTCTCGCCACCCTGCTGCTCAACACCATCGGCTCGGACAAGAACCTGCTGCTGAACGTGCCGTTTCACTGGCAGATCGTGCTCGGCGGCTGGGCTTTCGGCGCCGTGTTCATGGCCACCGAGCCGGTGACCGCCGCCCACTCCGAGAAGGGACAGCTGATCTACGGCTTCCTGATCGGGGTGCTGGCGATCTTCATCCGGGTGCTGAACCCGGCCTATCCCGAGGGCATGATGCTCGCCATTCTGTTCATGAACGTCTTCGCCGCGACGATCGACCACTTCGTCGTTCAAGCCAACATCCGCAGAAGGAAGGCACGCTATGCAAAGGCAGTTTAGCGTCCTCTACAACCTGCTGTTCTCCGCCGCCGTGTGCGGCGTCTGCGCCATCTTCGTCTCGTCTTCGGCGGTCACGCTCAAGGAACGGCAGGACGTCAACAAGCTGCTCGACAAGAAGAAGAACGTGCTCCAGGCCGCCGGCTTGATGGAGGCCAGGGAGAAGATCTCGGCCGAGGAGGTCGAGCAGCGCTTTTCGAGCTTCCGGGCCGTGGTCATCGACCTCGCGACCGGGGAAGAGGCGCCCGAGATCGACGCCGAGACCTTCGATCAGCAGAAGGCCAAGAAGGATCCCGCCCGCAGCCGCGAGGCGCCGCCAAACTTTTCGCTGGTCAAACGCTTTCCCAACCACGCCCTGGTCTACGAGATGACCGACGCCGCCGGCGCCCTGGAGGCGGTGGTGGTGCCGGTCGAGGGCTACGGCCTGGGGTCGACGCTGCTCGGTTTCCTGGCGCTCGACAAAGACACCCGGACGGTGCGCGGCCTGGCCTACTACGACCACAAGGAGACGCCGGGGCTCGGCGGCGAGGTCGACAACCCGCGCTGGAAGGCCATGTGGCCCGGCCGCCTGGCCATGGACGAGAGCTTCACGCCCCAGATCGAAGTGATCAAGGGTGCCGCCGGCAAGCCGGCGGACGACCCCTACCGAGTCGACGGCCTGTCGGGAGCGACGATCACCAGCCGCGGCGTGACCAACATGATGGAGCTCTGGCTCGGGCCGGACGGCTTCGGCCCCTACCTCGAGCGGGTTCGCCAGAGGGTCGCGGCTGGCAGCCAGGTGAAGGAGGCAGCCTGATGTCCGGGAAGAAGAGGGACGTGCTGCTCGATCCGTTGTTCAACAACAACCCGATCGCGCTCCAGGTACTGGGCATCTGCTCGGCCCTGGCGGTAACCACCAAGCTCGAGACTTCCGCGGTGATGTGCCTGGCGGTGATCTTCGTGCTGTTGGGCTCGAACTTCTCGGTCAGTCTGCTGCGCAACCAGATCCCGCCGAACATCCGGATCATCGTGCAGCTGACCATCATCGCCTCGCTGGTGATCATCACCGACCAGTTCCTCAAGGCCTACCTCTTCGACATCTCGAAGCAGCTGTCGGTCTTCGTCGGGCTGATCATCACCAACTGCATCATCATGGGCCGGGCCGAAGCCTACGCCATGCAGAACAATCCCGTGATGAGCGTCATCGACGCCATGGGCAACGCGCTCGGCTACAGCGCCATCCTGCTCGGCACCGCCTTCCTGCGCGAGCTCCTGGGCTCCGGCAAGCTGTTCGGCGTCGAGGTCCTGCCGCTGGTGACCGAGGGCGGTTGGTACAACCCGAACGGCCTGATGCTGCTCTCGCCAGGGGCGTTCTTCATCATCGGAATCATGATCTGGGTGCTGCGCATATGGAAGCCTGATCAGATCGAGGAGGAGGGCTAGAGATGTTGGAGCAATACCTGAGCCTCGGAGTCAAGGCGATCTTCGTCGAGAACATGGCGCTGGCCTTTTTTCTCGGCATGTGCTCGTTCCTCGCCTGCTCGAAGAAGGTCGAGACCGCCCTCGGGCTAGGCATGGCGGTGGTCTTCGTGTTGACCGTCACCGTGCCGGTCAATTACCTGCTCTACTTCTACTTCCTGCAGGAAGGCGCGATGGCCTGGATCCATCCCAGCCTGGGTCAGTACGACCTTTCTTTCGTCGGCTTCCTGAGCTACATCGGCACGATCGCCGCGATGGTGCAGATCGTCGAGATGACCCTCGACCGCTTCTTTCCCAAGCTCTACGGCGCGCTCGGCGTCTTCCTGCCGCTGATCGCCGTCAACTGTGCCATCCTCGGCGCCTCGCTGTGGATGGTCGAGCGCAAGTACGACTTCGGCGAGAGCGTGGTCTTCGGCTTCGGCTCCGGCATCGGCTGGCTGCTGGCGATCGTCGCCCTGGCCGCGATCCGCGAACGCATGCGGTACTCGAACGTGCCCCTGGGACTCCGCGGCCTGGGGATCACCTTCATCCTCACCGGCCTGATGGCGATCGGCTTCATGGCCTTCTCGGGCATCCAGCTGTAGGAGAGCACGATGGTCGAAACAGTCTTTCTCGGCGTCATCGCCTTCAGCGTCATGATCCTGTCGCTGGTCAGCCTGCTGATGGTGGCCCGCAACTACCTGGTGGCCTCCGGCGAGGTGACGGTCACCATCAACGACGATCCCGAAAAAGCCCTCAAGGTCGCCTCCGGCGGCACGCTGCTCGGCACCCTGTCGGCCAACCAGATCTTCATCCCCTCGGCCTGCGGCGGCAAGGGCAGCTGCGGCGTGTGCAAGGTCAACGTCACCGAGGGTGGCGGCGCCATGCTGCCCACAGAGGTCGGCTTCATCGGCCGCGGCGAAGCGCGCGAGGGATGCCGTCTCTCGTGCCAGGTGAAGGTCAAGGACAATCTCAAGATCGAGGTGCCGGCCGAGATTTTCGACGTCCGTAAATGGACGTGCAAGGTGCGCTCCAACCACAACGTCGCGACCTTCATCAAGGAGCTGGTCCTGGAGCTGCCGGAGGGCGAGTCGGTGCCGTTCCGCGCCGGCGGCTACATCCAGATCGAGTGCCCGCCTCACGTGGCGAAATACGAAGACTTCCGTATCGAGGAGGAGTACCGCGGCGACTGGGACAAGTTCAAGGTGTGGCGCTACGTTTCGACGGTCGAGGAGGACGTGTCGCGCGCCTACTCGATGGCCAACTA
>JAAELT010000139.1 GCA_024226315.1 bacterium
CGACAACTACACCGGTGCACGCCTCTCGAGCCCGTAGGGCTCGCCTTCCTCGCGGCCGTCGTGCGGCCCCCAGACCCTCTCGGGCCCAACCCCGAGGAGGCATGGAGTGCGATCAAGCGATGAGCAAGTGCGGCGTCTTTGGCGAGAGCGCTCGCGCGGCCTCACGATCGAGCAGGCAGCGATGAAGGCGGGCATGCACCGGAACACGGCCAGCCGGCACCTGAAGAGCGGGGCGCTGCCGTCGGAATCTCCGCCGGACCGTTCCTGGCGAACGCGCGAGGACGTTTTCGAGGCGGACTGGCCCGAGATGGAACAGATGCTCGTGGACGCGCCTGGGCTGGAGGCGAAAGCACTCTTCGAGCATCTCCAAGCCCAGCATCCAGGGAAGTACTGCGACGGCATGCTGCGCACGTTCCAGCGCCGGGTGAAGACTTGGCGCGCGAGATCGGGACCGGAGAAGGAGATCTTCTTCCCGCAGTTGCGCCGTGCTGGCGAAGCCGGGCAGACGGACTTCACGTGGGCTACGGAGCTGGCCATCACGATCCTTGGCCGTTTGTTTGAGCACATGCTCTGCGTGACGGTGCTGCCCTATTCGCTGTGGCAGTGGGCTACGCCGTGCCAGTCGGAGTCGATGGCGGCGCTTCGTGAGGGCGTACAGAACGCGTTCTTCCGGCTGGGCTGCGTGCCGCGCAGCCACCAGACGGACAACTCGACGGCGGCGACGCACAAGCTTTCGAGCGGCAAGCGGGACTTCAACGAGGAGTACCTGGCGCTGATGCGTCACCTGTCGCTGAAGCCGCGCACGACGGAGGTTGGCGCGAAGGAGCAGAACGGCTCGATCGAGGCGACGAACGGCGCGCTGAAGCGGTCGCTGGAGCAGCATCTCCTGCTTCGGGGTAGCCGGGACTTCGAGAGCCGGGAGGCGTACGTGGCGTGGCTCGAGCAGGTGCTGGAGAAGCGCAACGCGAGCCGGGGCGAGCGGCTGAAGGAGGAGCTTGGCGCGATGCGTCCGCTCGGCGTCCGGCGACTTCCGGCCTACTCGATCGTGGATGTTCGCGTGGGCTCGGGGAGTTCGATGCGGGTGAAGAGCAATACGTACACGGTGCCGCCGCGGCTGATCGGCGAGAAGGTGCGTGTGCGGGTGTTCGACGACCGCCTCGAGGTGTACCTGGCCGGGGATCTCCAGGCGACACGCGAGCGCGTGCGCGGGAAGGGCGCCTACCACGTGGACTGGCGGGACGTGATCGGGTGGCTGGTGCGCAAGCCCGGTGCCCTGCGCCGCTACCGCTACCGGGACGCCATGTTTCCGACCGAGGTATTCCGCCGCGCCTACGAGCGGCTGGACGAGTCGCTGTCGACATGGGCGGCGGACATGAACTACCTGCAGGTGCTGCAGCTTGCTCGCGACGTCGGCCTGCACGATGTCGAGCGGGTGCTCGGGGAGTTGGAGTCCGCCGGCGAGTTGGCGCGCTTCGAGCGGGTGGTGAGCTTGGCGGGGGGTGAGCGGCCGACGTGCCCGGAGGTGCACGTGGGCGAGGTGGAACTTGAGAGCTACGACGGACTGACGCCCGAGGCGTCGGAGGAGGCGATGCGATGAGC
>JAAELT010000140.1 GCA_024226315.1 bacterium
CCAATATGCATTTCTATAACGGCGGATTTTGCATTGTCTTATGCATATGTATTATAGTACATAACAAAAGGCCTAATATGCAGTTGGATAACGGTGGATTTTGCATTCTGTTATGTATATCTTTTATAGTACGTAACAAAAGGCCTATTATGCAGTTGGATAACGGTGGATTTTGCATTCTGTTATATATATGTTTTATAGTACGTAACTGAAGGCCTAATATGCAGTAAGATAATGGCGGATTTTGCATTCTGTTATGTATATGTTTTATAGTACGTAACGACAGGCCTAATATGCAGTTAGGTAACGGCGGATTTTGCATTCTGTTATGTATATGTATTATAGTACGTAACAAAAGGCCTAATATGCAATTAGATAACGGCGGATTTTGCATTCTGTTATGTATATGTATTATAGTACATAACGAAAGGCCTAATATGCAATTAGATAACAGCAGATTTTCCATCCTGTTATGTATATGTTTTATAGTACGTAACAAAGGGCCTAATATGCAATTAGATAACGGCGGATTTTGCATTCTGTTATGTATATGTATTATAGTATA
>JAAELT010000141.1 GCA_024226315.1 bacterium
GATATTGCCCTCGAGCACCGCGGTGGCGCGGGCGGCCGGCATGATCTGGATCATGTCGACCTCCTTGGGACACACCCGCAGGCAGTTCATGCAGGTGGTGCACAGCCACAGGTCGCGGTGGTTGAAGATGTCGGTGCCGGTCTGCAGCCGCCGGAAGATCTTGCGCGGCGCGTAGTCGCCGCCGGCGGTGTCCACCGGGCAGGCGGGCACGCACTGGGCGCACTGGTAGCACCAGTCCATGGACTCGCCGCCCGGCAGGGCGGTGAGTTTCTCGAGATGGGTGAGGTCGTAGTCGACGATCTCCCGCGGCTCGTACATCCGGTTCCAATGACCGGAGACGTCGATGCCCTCGATGATGGCCTCGTCCTGCTCGACGAAGGACTGGTCTTTGGCCGGCTCCGGCACGGCCGTGGTCTGGTACTTCTCAGCCATGAGCTTCTCCCGGCCCGCGCGCGGACAGTCCGCGGACCCCGAGCACCCGCTGGACGAGCTCGGGCAGCTCCGGCAGGATGCGGTTGAACTCCTGGGACAGTTTGACCCTGAAGACGGTGAACATGTAGACCGCGTAGACGCAGGCCAGGAAGACGTCGGTGCCGAACAGGCCACGGCCGGAGCGCGAGTAGCCCACCGCGTGGCCGGCGGCATTGACGCGCGCGACCGCCGCGCCCACCTTGGCGTAGGTGGCGCCGTCGCTGTCGGCCTCGAGGTCGACCTCCTGCTGGATGACCAGCGGCAGCGCCCCGGTGCCGATCTTGGGGTTCCAGATCCAGTAGGTCCACAGCCAGTAGCGGCGGGGGTCGGTGAAGTGCAGCGCCTCGCTGGCGAGCGAGACGATCATCGCTTTCTCCAGGCCCTCGAGGTTCGAGGCGAAGCGCTCGAAGCGCTCGGTCACCGGGCCGGTGCCGTAGAGCAACTCCTGCAGCTCCTCGCGAATCGCCTCGATGCCGTTGGCGCGCAGCAGACGGCCGGCCTTGCGGCGCAGCGTGAAGATCGCCGCCATGAGTCGCTTGAGGTCGGCTTCGTCGAGCGTCGCCAGACGCTCCTCGGCGAGGATCTCCTGGAACAGCCGGCTCTTGGCTTCGAGCCGCTCACCGATGTCCTCGAGCTCGGTGCCGGTGGCCACCTTGGTGGCCTCCTTCATGAACTCCAGGGCGGCTTCGGAATCGACGACGTCTTCCGTTTGCGCCCCTTGGGGCTGTTCCGTCTGCGCCCCCTTGGGGCGACGGCCGATTTCGACGGGGGTGTGGAGCATGGACCCCTAACCCGCCGCTACCAGCGCCTGCTTGCGCAGGAATCCGGCCGCCTTCATCACCGCCGCCCCGGCCATCGAGATCGAGTCCTCGAGATCGGCGGGGCCGGCCGCCGCGCCGGCGACGTAAATGCCCTCGCGCGTGGTCGAGACGGTGTTCATCGGCGCGCCGATGGTCTCGATGAAACGGTGCGACTCGAGCGGCAGCTGGAAGATCTCGGCCATCTTGGTGCTGCCCTCGCTCGGCTCCATGCCGATCGACAACACCACGACGTCCATTGGCACTTCCACCGGACGGCCCATGGTGGTGTCCTCGCCCTTGATCACCACGGTGTCGCCGCGGCGGGTGATCTCGGTGACGATGCCGCGGATGAACTGCACCTTCTTCTGCTCCTGGGCCTTCCAGTAGAGCTGGTCTTCCCAGAAGCCGTACATGCGCATGTCGATGTAGAACACGAACACCTGGCAGTCGGGCAGGTGGTCGCGGATCTCGATCGCCTCCTTGCAGGCGACGCCGCAGCACACCTTCGAGCACCAGCAGTTGCCCACCTGGCGGTCGCGGCTGCCGACGCACTGGATGAAGCACACCCGCTTGGGCGCCTCACCGGTCGAGGGCCGCACGAAGCTGCCGGCCTTGAACATGCGCTCGGCGTCGACCAGGGTGATGACGTCGTCGTACTCGTAGTAGCCGTACATCTGGGTCTCGCGGCCCGGGTCGAAGTGCTGGAAGCCGGTGCACACGATCACCGCCCCGACGGTGACCTGCTCGCTGCCCTTCGGCCCTTCGAGCGTGACGGTGATCTCGGGCGCGTCGCCCTCGGCGGCCGTCACCTGGGTCTCGGGGCGTACGTCGACCAGGGGGTCTTCGAGAATGGCGTCGACCATCCGCTTCATCACCGTCTCGGCGTCTTCCATGTGCGGGGTGAGCGCGGCATAGGAGGCGAGGATCGGCGTGCCGCCGAGGATCGGCTCCTTCTCGACCAGCAGCACGGGTTGGCCGAGCTCGGCCGCCCCGCGCGCCGCCTCGAGCCCCGCCGGTCCGCCGCCGATCACCAAGATGGGGTTGTGCTCCATTGCGCGGATCCTCCGTTGCTCAGCAGTCGTCCCAGCTCATGAAATCGATCTCGCCCGCCTCGATGCGCGCCGCCTGCTCCTCGAACTCCGCCCAGGCGGCCTCGTGGTCGATGCCCATCTTCTCCATCAGCGGCTTCATGTCGACGCCGTGCCAGTGCAGCTGGCAGATCTTGTAGGGGTGGGCGCCCATGGCCAGGGCCGCGAACTGGGCGTCGGACATCACCGGGATGCCGACGTTGCGGCCGTGCGCCTGGGCGGCGAACTGGCTCTTGTCGAGGGTCGTCACGCAGCCGGTGTCATGGGTCACGGTGACGTCGGGATCGGCCTCCTCTTTCATGCGCTCGATCTTGCGGATGGTGGCAAAGGAGCGCGAGAAGTCTCGGCTGACCAGGATGTGGCGGAAGCCGAAGCCGCAGCAGTCGTGCCAGGTGGAGTAGTCGGCGAGCTCGGCGCCCAGCGCCTTGACCAGCCCGCTGACCACCGCGGTGCGCTGGCCGTCGTAGAGGTCACGGTCGTAGATCGCGTCCTCGACCACCAGCTTGTGGTAGTGGCAGGCCGGGTGGACGGTGGCGGTGATCCCCGAGAAGTCGCGCTGCTGGCGCTCCGCGATCCGATGCCGCATGACGTGCACCCACTCGGAGTAATGCACGATCTCCTCGGGGAAGACCACCGGCTTGCCGAGCACGTCCATCACGCGCTTGAGCTGGTCGCGCAACTCCCGGTGGTGGATCAGTTCTTCGCGCACCTCCTTGTAGTGGCCGTAGCTGGTGCCGCAGTGGATCAGCGGGAAGTAGCCGTCTTCGTAGGCCTGGGCGAAGTTGCGCACCGCGACCGCCGCCTGGGCCGCGGGGTTGGAGGTCGAAGAGGCGTAGTAGTTCCAGGCGGTGCAGGAGGACTGGTCCTTGGGGTCGTGGTAGGAGTAGCCCAGCTCGCGGGCCAGCCAGAAGATCGAGGTCGAGTAACCCGGGATGTGGCCACACTGCCCGCAGGACTTGTGGTGCCAGGTGTTGTCGACCGCGATTTTCTTGGTGCGCCCGAACTTGGTCTCGATCTCGACCGGCTTCTGCTTCTCGTCGTCGATGCGGTGGACGATCAGCTCGCCCTTGGCCTCGAGCTCGAAGAGCTGGTCCTTGTAGTACTCCTCGGGCATCTGCCCCTTGCGGTCGAAGACCCGGTCCTTGGCTTTCGGAGGCGGCCCCGAGGGGACGATGTTGAGCGGGCTCATGCGTTGCTCCTAGTCCACCACGGACTCGATGTCGTCGATGTCGTAACCGTGCTCTTCGAGCAGCTCCTCCATGACCTCCTCGAGGATCATGAAGATGCCTTCGTCGATCCGCTCGATCATCTCCAGGTTGCCGGTCAGCTTCCAGATCAAATAGAGCTCCATGCGGGTCTTCTCGCTGACGTCCCAGGCGAGCTCGGTGGTGTGGAGCGTCTCCGGCGGGATCGCGCGCCGCCAGACGTCGAGGTGGTCGGAGACCTGCTGCACGTCGGGACCCCAGTCGGGGAAGAAGTCGGGCTGCAGCATGTCGGGGGCCACCTGGGTGCCGGTGGACATGATCTTGTAGATGATCCGGCTGTAGGCCTTGAGCGCGTCCTTGGCCGACTGCAGACCATGGTTGACCGCGACCTCGCGCATGATGGTGATGATGCCGCCGGGGTTGTTCTGCCGCGGGCAGCGGGTGCACGAGAAGCACTGCGAGCAGTCCCACACCGACTCGTTGAGCAGCTCGTAGAAGGTGTGCACGTCCTCACGCGCCATCACCTGGGCGAAGACTCGCGGGCTGAAGTCGTAGAAGCGCGCCGACGGGCAGGCAGCGACGCAGATGCCGCACTCGTAACAGCCGTAGAGCGAGGTCTCCCAGCGCATGTCGGCCGTCACCTCGTCGAACAGGCGCTGCTTCTCCTCGAAGGGGACTTCCCTGTACTTGGCGTCGGCGTATAGCGGGGGGGACGGGTCAGCCATCGAAGCCCTCACAGTGAACGCACTCGGCGAGCTCGTTCTCGGCCATGTAGGCGCGGTAATCCTCGAGCGTCTCTTCCGCCTTCACCAGGCCGGTCAACGCCGCGTCGCCCTCGTCCGGACGGATCCGGACGATCCAGCCTTCCTTGTACGGGCTGCGATTGAGCACCGTGGCGTCGGCCTCGGCCGCGTCGTTGCGCGCGACGATCTCGCCGGCGAAGGGCGACTTCACCGGGCCCACCCACTTGCCGCTCTCGACGGTCGCCACGCTCTTGCCCTGCTTGACCTTCTTGCCCGCCTTCTTGGGCCGGCAGTGGAGCATCGCCCCGGCCAGGCTCTGCGCGATGTCGGTCATGCCCAGATCGCAGGTGCCGTCGCCGTTGTCGCGCACCCAGACGTTGAACTTCACGTGGTAGAGCAGATCGTCGGGCAAGAGGCAGTTGTTCAGCTCGGCCATGCTTCTCTCCTGGTTCGTAACCCGTGGTCCTCGGTTCAGTAGCACAGGCTCAGTAGCACAGCACCATGTCGGCGTCGAGGCCCTGGTCGGTCATGTAAGCAGCGCCGACCACGCCGTCGCATTCCTCGATCAGGTCGTCCTCGGTCATGTCGTGCAGCTGCAACGCCGCCGAGCACACCTTCATCTCGACGTCCGCGTCCTTGGCCTCACGGATGAAATCGATGATCGCTTTGCCGCCTTCCTTGGCGACGATCTTCTCGGCCACGCCCTTCTTGAGCAGCAGCACGCCGTCGATCTGGAAGATCAGCTCGGCCTCGTTGTCCATCGCCGCGGCGACCTGTGCCATGTAGAACGGCGTCGCGCAGCGCTGGGGCGTCTCGGGTCCCGAGGTCACGAAGATGACGACTTTGCCTTCGTCTTCCATCAGTATTCCTTTTGTCCCCCTTCGGGGGAACCTAGACCTAGATGAACAGGCTGATGTCGGAGTCCGCGGCGAACTCCAGGAAGGTGGCGGCGCCACCGATGTCGATGCCGTCGATGAACTCCTCACGGCTGAAGCCGAAGACGTCCATGGTCATCTGGCAGGCGATGAGCTTGACCTCGAGCTCGACGCAGGCCTCCCGCAGCTCCTCGATGGTGGCCACGCCCTTGGAGGCGAATTTCTTCTTCATCATCGAGGTGGCGAAGCTCTCGAAACCCGGCACCACGCCCGAGACGGCGTTGGGCACGTTCCAGGTGATGTTCTGAAACTTCTCCGAGCCGAAGGGCATCTTCATCGGCATCGCCGGGTTGGCATGCGGGGCGACTTTGGCGCCCAGATCCTTCTTCAGCAACGGCAGGCCGTAGAAGGTGAAGAAGACGGCGACCTCCATGTCGAGCGCCGCGGCGGTCGAAGCCAGGATAAAGGGCGGGTAGGCCCAGTCCAGGGTTCCCCTGGAGGCGATCAACGCCAAACGTTTGGGACGTTCCTCGCTCATCTCTCGGGTCCTCCTCGGCTTCTCAGCCGGCTTTGCGGAAGAAGAAGGTGTACTCGCCGCCGCCCTCGCTCTGATCGAGGATCTCGTTGCCGGTGCGGCGGCTGAAGGCGGCCATGTCGGCCACCGAGCCGGGGTCGGTGGCGACCACCTTGAGCACGTCCCCGGCGTCGAGCGACTTGAGCGCCTTCTTGGTCTTGAGTATCGGCAGCGGGCAGTTCAGCTTGCGGCAATCCAGCTCCTGGGTGGGGGTGATGTCGGACATACTGGAACCTCCTCGCGAGCGCGGCGTCGCTGTATGGACGATCGGATCGTCCTTGTGTCTTATATCACTATATGCGACTATAGCGGTGGTCACTCTGGGCGTCAAGCGTCGGGGCGGCCATTTCGGGGTGGCGTGAGATGCCAAGCTCGCGTTCTAGACGCGTTCTATAATGTGGCTCGGAGCATCGTTCGCCAACCGTGCCGAGGCGAGATCATGGAAGAGCTATCCGAAGAAATCCTCGAGCGCATCGCATCCAGGCTCAAGGCGATGGGTAACCCTTTCCGCCTGCGGATCCTCCAAGCCCTGCACGAGGGCGAGCTCTCCGTGACCGAGATCCTGGCCCGCGTCGGCGGCAGCCAGGCCAACGTCTCGAAGCACCTCAACGTGCTGCGCGGCTCCGACCTGGTGACCAGCCGGCGCGAGGGCGTCAGCGTCTATTACCGGATCAGCGACGCCACCGTGTTCTCCATCTGCCAGTCGGTCTGCGACTCCCTTCTGCACCAGGCGAGTGCCGAAATGGCTGCCATTGCCGGCAGCCGGGGCACGTCTTGACCGACAGCTAGCACGGGCCTGAAGGCCCGTGCGGAATGGCGTCCCCCAGCCACCAGGGCGGGGCCGGTAAAGGCAGCGAACCTACCCCTGCGGGTGTTCTCTGCTCGATCTCCATATTGGAATATGGAGTTCGAGTAACATGACGTCAAAGGCGACGACCGCTGGAGCGGCGCTTGCCGGGGGATCCACACGCACGAAGGAGGCGCACGATGAGAATCCGATGGAGCTTCAATCTCAGGACAGCACTCGGGGCACTGATCTTCGCGATGATGATCGCCGTGCTCGCTCCCATTGCCGAGGCGACCAACGGCTACTTCACCCACGGCTACGGTACCGCCAACAAAGGCATGGCCGGTGCCGGCGTGGCGCTGCCGCAGGATTCGATGATCATCGCCACCAACCCGGCGGGCATCGCTTTTCTCGACAAGCGCTACGACGTCGGGCTGGCGGTCTTCAATCCCAACCGCAGCTACACGGTCGACGGCAATCCGGTGGGTCCTTTCGGGTTGACTACCGGCACCTTCGATAGCGATTCGGAGTTCTTTGGCATTCCGCACTTCGGCGCCAACTGGAAGGTGCGCCCCAACGTCCGCTTCGGTCTGGCCGTCTACGGCCACGGCGGCATGAACACCGACTACCCCACCAACACCTTCTTCGCTAGCTCGCCCACCGGCGTCGACCTGTCGCAGTTGCTCGTCGCCCCGACCTGGGCGGTCAAGTCCGGCAGCGGCAAGCACGGCTTCGGCATCAGCGTGGTCCTGGCCTACCAGACCTTCGAGGCCCAGGGCCTCCAGGCCTTCGGTGACTTCGGGTTCTCGTCCGACCCGGCGAACCTATCGGACAACGGCCACGACGATTCGCTCGGCGTCGGCGTCAAGCTCGGCTACCTCGGCAAGTTCGGCGGCTTCTCGTTCGGCGCGTCGTACCAGTCCGAGATCGACATGGACGAGCTCGGCTCCTACGCCGGCCTGTTCGCACAGCAGGGTGACTTCGACATCCCCGCCACCTGGACGGTGGGCATCGCCGTCGAAGCCTCTTCGAGCGTCACCTTCGTCCTCGACGTCCAGGAGACGGCGTACAGCGACATCACCTCGGTCGGCAGCCCCTTCCTGCCCAACTTCTTTCAGGCACCCCTGGGCGCGGCCGGCGGCGCCGGCTTCGGCTGGGAGGACATGACCATCTACAAGGCCGGAGTGCAGTTCGACGGCGGCGGTGACTGGATCTGGCGTTTCGGCTTCTCGACCGGCGATCAGCCGATCCCCGACAGCGAGGTGCTGTTCAACATCCTGGCGCCGGGCGTCATGGAAGAGCACATCACCCTCGGCTTCACCCGCAAGCTCGGCACCAGCAAAGCCTGGAACATGGCGCTGATGCACGCCCCGTCGGTCAGCGTCCGCGGAGTCCATCCGTTGGAGCCGCCGATCCCGGGCCAGCAGGAGATCGAGCTCGAGATGGACCAGTGGGAGCTCGAGTTCAGCTACTCCTGGGGTTTTTGAAGAGACCGACGGCACAGCGCTGCAAGGCCGAGTCGGCCGTCTCAGCTCGGCCATGTCGTCGCTGCATGGCCCTTCCGACGCGCTCGGCTCGCCCATGTCGCCGCCGCACGGCCGAGTTGGAAGCTCCGGAAAGCTCGTGCAGCGGCTGCACGGCCGAGTTGGAGGGCTCGACTCGCCCATGTCGTCACGACACGGCCGACCTGGAAACTCCAGAAGAGTCGTGCAGCCACTGCCCGACCGTTATGGGATTCCCAGAAAGCTCATGTCGCCACTGCACGGCCGAGCCGGAAACTCCAGAACGTTCATGTAGCGGCTGCCCGACCGTTATGGGATTCCCAGAAAGCTCATGTCGCCACTGCACAGCCGTTCTGGAAGTTCCAGAAGACTCATGTCGGCACTGCACGGCCGAGGAAGATTCTCCAGAACGTTCATGTAGTGGCTGCGCGACCGTTCTGGGATTCCCAGAAAGCTCGTGCAGTCGCTGCACGGACGTTATGGACCAGAGAATTCGAAGAATCGGAGAAAGGTCCCAGAAACCGGCCATCTCGAGGGCGGCGATGGTCGCGAGCCAATGCAACGGCAGCGTTGTCGCTCACCGCGGTGATTGTCGGCGGCAAGTTCTTGGTATCGTCTCGTGACCTTGCGGTACCAAACCGACCTCACAGCCGGCGCTCTCAAAGTCGCCGAGAGCCGCATCATCGCCGACCTGCTCCTCCGCGGCGTCGACGACGGTGGCTGGCGTACCGCGTTGTCCGACGACAACGTGCTCCAGACCCGTAGCCCGATGACCGCCAAGCGTCTCATGGGCGGCGTTGTAGGCCAGGTCGAATCGGCTGTCGAAGGACAGGTCGCCGCGTTCGGCATCGGCAAGACGTGCGAGACCCGAGCTTCTCAAGCCAGCTAGCTCGTCTGCACGCGGCGGCTCCTTCTCGAGCTGGCCGATGCTGACCAGATTCTCAAGCTGCCCGGAGGTCATCTTCGGAGCCGAGCACGAGCAGGTGAGGCCGGCTGTGGATTCGGGCGGCGAAAGAGTCCGGCTGCGCGCGCTTGCACCGCCACTCCTCCGGCGCCA
>JAAELT010000142.1 GCA_024226315.1 bacterium
CAACCGGGCCTCGACCCCGAGGCCCTGGCGGTCGCAGTAACGGTCGATCGGCTCGCCCTCGACATACTCCATGACCAGGTAGGGCAACCCCTCCTCGGTGGTGCCGCCATCCAGCAATTTGGCGATCGAAGGATGCTCGAGCCGCGCCAGGATCTGCCGCTCGCGCCGGAAGCGGCGTGCCAGGTCCTCGCCGGCGAGCTCCGCGCGCGTCACCTTCACGGCGACTTGCCCGCGGTAGGCGCGGTCGGCTCGCTCCGCCAGGTACACTGTGCCCATCCCGCCGTGTCCCAGCGTCCGCCGCAGTCGGTAGCGCTCGACGCCGGGCAGGCTCGCGGGCAGCTGCTCCGGCTGCCGGCCTGCGGGGCCCAGCCGGCAGAAAGGCTGTTCGAGAAAGGTCTCGGCCTGGTCGTGGGCACCCAGCAGGGAGCGGACTTCTTCACCCAGCGCCCGGTCTTCCCCCGCGGTCCGCTGCACGAAGTCTCTTCGCTCGGCCGGCGGCCGCTCCCGGGCGGCGTCGAACAGCTGCTGCACCTGCCGCCAGCGCTGCTTCATCGGTCGGGCCTCGATCCCAGACGCCTGTAGAGGAACGCCTTGGCCAACGCCCAGCCGCGGCTGACGGTGGCTTCGCTGACCCGCAGCACCTCTGCGGTCTCGCGGATCTCGAGGCCGGCGAAGGCGCGCAGCTCGACGATCCTGGCCTGCCGCTCGTCGAGCTCGGCCAGCTCGCTCAGGGCCTCGTCGAGGGCCAGCAGGTCGATTTCTCGCTCCATCGCCAGGCCCGCCGCCTCGAGCAGCGGCACCCGCTGCCCGTCGCCGCCCCGTTTGGCTGTACGCCCGGCCCGCGCGTAGTCGACCAGGATGTTGCGCATGGTGGTGGCGGCGAAGCTGAAGAAATGATCCCGGTCCGGGAAGCTCAGCTGGTGCCGGCCATGCAGGTGGAGATAGAGCTCGTTGATCAGCGCGGTGGGCTGCAGGGTGGCGTCGCCGCCGTCGCGATGGACGTAGGAACGCGCCAGCCGACGCAGATCGTCGACCACCAGTGGAATCAGCTGTTCGAGGGCCTCCGGATCGCCCCGTTTCCAGTCGGCGAGCAGCTCGGTGATCTGGTGCGTTTCCATCGGCTCGTGAGAGATTTGACAAGAATGGGTCGCCATTCCCGTTGACATGAATGTATAGGACCGCTCGGGCGCCGCCCTCTCATAGCATGATGCCTGACTCAGTCGATCTCCACGAGGATCTCACCATGACAACGACATCGCGGCACGCCTTCGGTTGGTTGATCGCCCTCTGCCTGTCGGCGCCCCTTCCGGCCGGGGCCGAGGACGACGTGGTCTTCGTCTCCCGGCAAACTTCATTGTACATACTCTCCGACCAGCAGCTCCTAGCCAACGACGGCGCCGCCTGCGCGTCGATCCTGGGCCATAGCCGGCCCAGCCGAGGCACGCTGTCGCGTGGCGACTCGGCGTTTCTCTACCGGCCGTCCGCGGCCTTCGCCGCTGCCGGCGCAGATGGTTTCTGGTACCGCAACGCCTGCGGCGAGGTGACCGGCGTGTCCCTGGTTGCCGATCTGAGAGGCGAGCTCGTGGTGGTCGACCCGGCGGTCTGGTCGGGGAGCGGCGACGTGGGCTGGACCTGCTCGCCGACTTCGGGCTGCCGGGTCGCGGCCACCTACCAGGCCGGCGTCGAGACCTGGGTCGAGGTGCCGGCCCCACCTCTCGGGCACGGCTCGGCGCACACCGGCGGCGGCGCCACCACCCTGACCCTCGATGGCGGCGACGGACCGGGATCGCTGCTTGCCGCGCTGCAGCCAGGCGACGAAGTACCGTTGTTCGCCGCCGTCGGCGAGGCCGGGGAACCGGTCTTCGAAGCCGTGCTGCGCCAGGGCGCGGCCGGCCCGGAGATCCTCGCCAGGGGCCGGCAAGGCGCCGCGCCGGGTGTCCCGGCGTGGCTTGTCTCGCCGCCACTGCCGTTGCCCCCCGGAGTCCAACCCGTCGGGCTCCACATCTGGCAGTCGCCGGCCGCCGGGCTCTCCGCCGGCGGCGCCATGCTGGAGGTGGCCGGCGAGGTCGCCGCGGTTCCAGCGCTCGACAATCACCTCCTGCACCTCGCGAGGTGGCGGTTCGGCGCGCGCACCCCCGCCGCCGCCGGCTCGTTCACTCTCGGGGAGGTCGAGCTCTGGACCAGCGATCAGCCGCCCTGGTATCCGATGGAGTTCTGGGACGACTTCCACCACGGCGTGCTCGCCGAGACCTGGAGCGGCGTGACCAATCCCGGCTATCTCGAGTTGCGGGGCTCGGCGCCACCGAGCGGCAGGTTGGAGGTCACCGTCCCCGGCGACTCCTCGCCGGTCTTCGTCTCCCGCGAGCTCGCGGGCGGCGCCCTGCGGCATTTCCGCGCCCGCTTCGGCCTGCTCGCCTCCGGCGCCTGCCAGGCGAGCCTGCCGGCGGCACCGGAGCTCCTGACGGTGCTCGCGGCGATGGCGGCCGACGGCTTGCGCGGCTTCACCGTGGGAATCCGGCGCGACCCCGAGGATCCCGGCGGTCACCAGATCTGCGCCGTCGCCACCCTCGACGACGCGACCGAAGTGATTCCGGCCTGCGGCAGCCTGCCCGAGGCGGCCGAGGTCGAGATCCGCGCCTGGGCGGCCGGAGAGCAGGCGGACGGCTACCTGGAGCTGCTCGTCGGCGGCGAGCACGTCGCCGAGCTGGAGGGCCTCGACAACTCCCTGGCGCGGATCGAGCAACTGTTCCTCGGCGCCCTCTGGATCCCCTGGGGCAGTGCCGGCATGCTCTGCTTCGACGGCGTCGAGCTCTCGGGCTGAGCCAGAAGATTCGCTCCAGGGCCAGGGCCGCCGGGGCTCAACCCTCCTCGGCGGTCGGCCGCGGGGGCAGAATACCACCGAACCGGACGGGGCGGTAAACTCGACCGGACTCCAGGACGATGAAGGGCACCGACCAATTGCTGCGCCGGCTCCGCCGGCTGAAGGAGCTGCGCCGCGAGCGGAGTCGCGATGCCGAGAAAAACGCTCGCTTGCACCGCATCACCGAGTGGCAGGGCCGCCGCCTCGCCCGTACCCACGCCGACCTCCTGGAGAGCCCGAGGTATCGGCCGGCAGTGAGGTTCTTCCTCGACGATCTCTACGCCCCCCGCGACTACAGCCGCCGCGACCGTGACCTGATGAAGATCTCGCCGCTTCTGGCGCGGGCGCTGCCGGAGAGCGCTCTGCACACCATGGGGCTGGCGCTGGAGATGAATGTGATCACCGAGGAGGTCGACGCCGCCATGGACCGCACGTTGATCGAGCTGGAAGCGGACACCTCCCTCACCGAAGAGATCTACGCCCGCGCCTACCGCCGCTGTGACGACGCCGCCAGGCGCCGCCGGCAGATCGAGCTGATCCGCGAGGTCGGGCAGGACCTCGACCAGGTCGTGCAACGGCCGTGGGTGGAGAAGGGACTGCGCATGGCCCGGCGGCCGGCGCGTATGTCGGGTCTCGAAGCCCTGCACGAGTTGCTGGTGCGGGGCTTCTACGCCTTTCGCGGTATGAATGGCGCCGGCGAGTTCCTGGACGCCATCTGCGGTCGTGAGATGATGATCCTGGAGCGTATCTACGATCGGCATCCCGAGCCGTTCGCTCCGCTCTTCGTTGGCCCAGCCGGCACATCCCGCCTGGCAGAAGCTCGAGCGGTAGACCGGACGTCCGCTGACCTACCGATAGACACGGCCGCGTTGTGCGATGTCCAGGACGAAGACGTATAGTCGCTCGGCTTCGAAGCGATAGATGACGCGGACCGAGCCCACGCGTAATGAGCGGCGGCCCGCGAGTGGCCCGCGCAGCATCTTGCCGGACGTAGGCTCCTTGGCAAGCCGATCGAGCGCGCGGTCGACTCGCTCGAAAAGCCGCCGATCCGAGCGCGCGAGCCTCTCGTAGGCTCGGCGCGCAACCGTCGAGAGCTCAATCCGAGCCCGCGGCATCAGGCAGCTCGCGGCGCACGGACTCCAGGGAGTGGCCACCGCCTCGCGCGAGCTCCGCCTCGGCATCGGCGAGACGCTGGAGACATTCGTTGTCGGACAGGATGTCGATGGTCTCCAGCAGGCCCTCGAAGTCATCGGCGGCCATCAGCACAGCCTCTGCGCGGCCATGCCGGGTGATGAGGAACCGATCGAAGAACTGTGTGGCACGTTCGACCAGCTCCGGTAGACGCGGGCGGAGCTCAGTGAGGGAAAGTGTCTCGGTGGTCATCAAGTCCTCCGAGGGAATTGTACACGATCATGTCCAGAAGAGAACCTGCCTGTCGAGTGCCGTCCGGAACCTGGCAAAGTGCGGCCTCACGGGTAATACCCGCTCATCGCCCGCACCTCGTGGCCGCCGTCGACCTTGACCTCGATGCGCCGGAAGACAGACGGATCCTGGCTGCTGTTGCTCTGGTAGACCAATAGATACTGTGAGCGCAGCTCCTCCTGGATCGTGGCGTAGATCGCTTCGAGCTCGCTGGCGTCCTGGAGGAAGAAGGCGCGGCCGCCGGTCTCGCCGGCGATCTTGTTGAGCACCTTGCGGTGGGCGCGCTTGCCCGCGGCCTCGCCCAGGCCGATGGCGTAGACGGTGACGGCGGCGCGGCGGGCGTACTCGAGAGTGTCCTCGAAGGCGAAGCCGGAGGACTCGTCCTGGCCGTCGGAGAGCAGCAGCAGGGCTTTCTGGCCGCGGATGCCGTGAAAATAGTGCAGCGCGAAGACCAGGCTGTCGAAGATCGCGGTGCCGCCCTCGGAGCGCAGGGTAGCGAGGGAGTTCTGAACAGCGGCGACGTCGTTGGTGAAGCGTTGCACCACGTCGGGGCGCTCGTTGAAGGTCAGGAGCGCCACGCGGTCCCTTTCCTGAATGGTGCTGCCGACGAACTCGAGCGCGGCGCCCGTCACCGTCTCCAGGCTGCCCTCCATCGATGCGGAGACGTCGAGCAGCAGGCCGGCGTGAATCGGTAGATCGCTCACCCATTCGAAGCGCCGTAGGTTCTGAGGCTGGCCGTCCTCGCTGACGGCGAACGCCGGCTCCTCGAGCCCCAGCACCGGCCGGCCGCGACGATCGTGGACGGTGGCGTAGACCTCCACCATCTGCACGTCGATCTCCTCCAGGTAGTCCGGGGCGTTGATGAACACAACGTCCTCGGTGGAGTTGCCGTCCTCCAGATAGGCGACCGCGCGTACGTAGACCATCGCCTGCTCCTCGGGCAGCAGCACGGGCTGGGCGAAGGGCTCCTGGAAGAGCGTGGCGACCCGGTTCTCGTCGACGAACAGCTCCACCCGCTCGACGGGCTTGCCGTCCGGGGTCTGGACGTCGACCACCGTGGGGACGCTCTGGCGGTACTTCTGGCTGGATCGCGGCTCGGCCAGCCGCACGCGGAACCGCTGTCCACCGGGGTTGAGCTGCAGATCGTCGCCCGCCGTCTCGGTGCCGTCCTCGTCGAAGCCGGCGACGCGCAGCAGGTGGGGAATCGGTGTGTCGCCGAGATCCAGCTCCACGCTGTAGGGCGGGGTCTTCTTGTTCAGAATCGGCTTGCCGTCGAGAAAGAACTTCACCCGGTGGAAGTCGCCGGCGTGAAAGGTCTTGAACCGCACCAGGCCGGTGAGCACCAGGCGGTGGGGCGGCACCAGGCGCAGGATACGCTCGCCGCGGGCGGCGGCGGCGTTGGCTTCGGCCAGCAGGCGCATGAGCTCGGTGTCGGCGAGCTGCGGAACGTCCGCTTGCGTCTCGATCCTCGGCACCTCCATCGGGTGCTCGACGCGCGCGAAACGGCGGCTGAAGAGATCCTCGATCTTGAGATACAGGGTCGCCGGGCCCGGCCGTAGGTAGCGCTGGAAGATCAGTGGGATCGGCGCCGAGCCGCCGGTCGCCGGCACCTCGAAGTCATAGCGGAAGCTGTCGAACAGACTGCCGTCGCGCACGATCTCGCCGGTGAGCAGGAACTGGTGCGTGGCGCCGTCCATCAGGTCCAGCGAGCCGGCGACGCCGGGCGGTATCACGGCGATGCCCTCGACCACCGTGCGCTGCTGGTAGTAGCCGGGAAACGCGGTCTCGAATCGCGTCTCGAAGGTCTCGGCCCCGGCCGGCAGGTCGGTGGTGAAGGCCGCGAACGAGGCCACCCATTCAGGCGACGGGTCCTCGGGCGGCGCCAGGAACTCCTGCAGAGCGTCGTCGTAGTTGAACGTCCCGATCAGACGGCGGGTGATCTCCTTGATCATCAGCTTGGGGTCGATGCCGCCGCACATGTTGCGCATGGTCAGGCCCTGCACGGCCTTGGAGCGCAGGGTGGGGTAGAAGACGTGGAACGAGTCGTAGATCTCGTAGGGCGCGTCCTGGACGTTGGAGAACAAGGTGATGGGGAAGACCTCCTCCTCGTCGATCTCGTAGTACCAGATCTCCTTTTCCCGGGTGCGGTCGAGGCAGAAGGTGTAGGGCTCGCCTTTGAGCATCAAGACCTGGGCTCGGCCGTCGAGGAGGGTGGGGTAGCTCCGCCTCGCGATCTCCGCGTGCTCCTCCCACGGCCGGCGCAGCTCGTTCATGTGGGTCAGCGGATCCGGGTCGCGCTCCTTCCAGAATCGCTCGATGAAGGCGTCGCGGCGGAAGTCCTCGGCGATCGACAAGAAGTAGGTCTTCTCGTCCTCGGTGATCATCAGGTCGACCATCTCGAGCCAGTCGACGTAGCGCGCGTCGAGATTCGATTCGATCGCGGCTTCCTCAGAAACAGCGGTGGAGGCGTTCAGGAGTGCGGCGACGACGAGCGCGCTACCTGTGAGCACCCAGAAGGGCAGCGCGCGAAAGGACAGCGCGCCGCGGTTGGAGCCGGCGGTCATGCCGAGATCGTAAGCAAGAAGGGCGCCATCCGTCCAATTCCAGCAAGCCGGGAGGACTCATCGTTCCTCGATCGACGATTCCAAGCCGCCATGTACTCTTCTGGCGCCGAGGACGTCCCACCAATGGTACGGCGGGCTGGCGCTCCACGGGTGGACGTTTTGTGCGATAAACTCGCGCCGGCAGACGGAAAGGCGACGAGAGATGGAAACCCTGGTTCTAAACGCGGCCTATCAACCGGTCAATCGTGTCTCCTGGCAGGAGGCGTTCCGCATGGTCTTCACCGGCCGCGCGGAGATCGTCGAGACCTATACCGACCGGGTGATCCGATCGGCGAGGGAAGTCTTTCCCGTACCGTCGATCGTGCGCTTCGTGCGCAAAGTGACCTACGTCTTCCGTGGCGGCGTCAAGTTCAACCGCAAGAATCTGTACCTGCGGGACAAGGGGCGCTGCCAGTACTGCGGCGACCGGGTGCCGTCCAACGCCTTCGACTTCGAGCACGTCATCCCCAAGGCCCAGGGCGGCCGCACGCGCTGGGAGAACATCGTGGTGGCCTGCATTCCCTGCAACCAGCGCAAGGGCAACCGCACGCCCAGCCAGGCCGGCATGCGGCTGCGCTCGAAGCCGATGCGCCCGCGGTTCCTGCCCGGTGCCGGTTCCGCCAGCCTGATCTGGAGCGAGGGCATGCCCCGCACCTGGCGGGACTACCTGCATTCAGTGCGTTACTGGCACGTAGCCCTGGAAGACTAGCGCCCTGGAGGATTGAAGAAAGATGTGCAGAAACATCAAGACCCTGTTCAACTTCGATCCGCCCGCCACCTGATTACCTGAGGTCGGCCACGGGAATCGCGCCGGAAACCTCCAGCAGGATCCGGCGCGAGGCCTCTTCGACGCGCGCCAGGTTCGCCGAGCGGGTCTTCTCGTCGATCTCCGAAAAGGTGGCCAGGCTCGGATTCGAGTACAGCTTCTTCAGCCGCCGGTGGGCGCTGATGACGTCGGCGAGGCGGCAGCCGGGCTCGAGCCCGAGCACGCGGAAGTCCTCGGACAGCTGATCTTGCTGGGCGCTGGGTCGCCGCCCCTCGAGCAGCTTGTCGGTGATCTTCTGAATCGAGCTGGAAAACGGGCTGGTGGGGAACAGGACCATCGAAGGGCGCCGCTCCTGGAGCGCGCGGCGGACCGTGCCGTCACTGGCGATGGCGCCGATGAACTCGATCTCGATGCCCAGATAGTCGCGGCAGGCCCGTTTCATGTCTCGCCCCAGGGTCGCCTCGGAGGGAGAGCGCACCTGGTTGACGATCAGCCGGGGCCTGAAACCGTCGATCTCCTCCTGCAGCCAGCCGCCCGCGGCCGGGTCGATGTCGCAGACGCTGGCGATCAGCTCGCGCGGCGACTTGATGCCGCGCGACGCCCTCTCCTGCATAGCCTGTTTGACCGCCGGCTCGACGCCGGCCCGGCGGGCGGCCGTCTTCAGCTTACGGTAGAAGGCCGCCTTGAGGAAGTGGTAGGCGTTCTCCACCGAGGTCGGCTCGGGCACCACCACCAGGATCTCCCTGTCGGCCGATAGAAAGAAGTCCAGCGTGCTGAAGCTCGATCCTGCCGCCAGGTCCAGCAGCACGAGCTCAAACCCCAGCGACTTCAGCTGCCGCAGCAGCGACTGCTTCTGATAGTGCTTGAGGTTGGGGCTCTCGAACAGTGCTCGGGCGCCGCTGAGCAGGGACAGCCGTGGGATCCGTGTGGGCGCCACCACCTCTTCCAGGCGCCGGACCCTGCGCTCGAGGAAATCCGAGAGAGTGCGCTTGGAGTCGACGCCGCCGACCAGGGTGTGGAGATTGGCGCCTCCGAGATCGGCGTCGATCAGCGCACAGCGATGCCCGCGCTTTGCCAGGGCGACGCCGACATTGGTCGCGACCAGACTCTTGCCGACGCCACCCTTGCCGCCGCCGAATGCCCAGATTCTGGGGTTCGTATCCACCATGAGCCTGCTAATGCAACACGCTCCTAGCCAGCGCCCTCGTCGGGGTCTTCCGGGCGCACGATGGCGTGGCTGCCGCTCTCGATCATCCGTAGGCGGTTGTCGATCTCGAGGAAGCGGTCGGCCATGGCCTTGACGAAGCGCCCCACCCAGGCGTTCAGACCGAGCTCCGAGCTCAGCATTTCGCGTTTGACCACCATGACGGTGACGTCGTCGATGGCTTCGACGGTGGCGGTCCTCTGCTGCGCCGAGAAGATGGCCATCTCGCCGAACACTTCCCCGGGGCCCAGCTCACGCACCTTGGCGCGGTGGCCGCCGATGTCCTTGAGCACGATGCAGGTACCCTCGGTGATGATGTAGGCGTCGTCCGCATCCTCGCCCTCGGTGATGATCGCGGTCCCCGCCGGGAAGGTCTGGCTCGGCAGGTGCCAGGCGCCGCGCATGAACAGTTCGATGTCCCGCTGCAGCGCCATCATCGACGGGTACCGATCCTCCGGATTGGTGGCCATGGCCTTCTTGGTGATTCGGAGCAGGCCCGGCGGCAAGACGTCCGCGCCGACCACGTCCTCGGGCGCTTCGAACTCGCAGCACAGCGCCTGCGACAGCAGCTTGTAGTAGTTTGAATCGTTGTAGGGCGGGCGCCCGGTCAGGATGTTGTAGAGGGTCGCTCCCAGGGCGAAGACGTCGGTGCGCGCATCGATCGCCTCGTGGACGCCCTCGACCTGCTCCGGGGCCATGTACGCGGGGGAGCCGATGATGCTGCCGGGCGGATCGATCACCGCATCCACCGTCACCGCCACTCGCCGTTCGCTGCCGGTGTCCTCGGACAGCGGCAGGATGCGGGCCACGCCCCAGTCCATGATGTAGACCTGACCGAACTGGCCGACCATGATGTTCGAGGGCTTGACGTCACGGTGCACGACGCCACGGCTGTGAGCGAACGACAGCGCCTCGCACACCTTGATCAGGACCTGCAGGAGCTCGGCCAGCCGATCGGGCTCGAGCCGGCTGTCGCCGGCCTCGTCGATCTTCTCCGCCAGGGTCTGCCCCTCGACCATCTTCATGGTGAAGTAGTAGGCGCCCTCGGCATCCAGGCCGAGCTCGTGGATGGGGACGATGTTGGGATGGTCGAGCTGGCCGGTGATCTGGGCCTCGAGCAGGAACCGCTGGACCTGCTCTTCGCTGACAGCGAGATCAGAGTCGAGCTTCTTGAGCGCGGTCTCGCGCAGCAGGCTCCGGTCACGCATCCGGCGGACGGTGCTCATGCCGCCGCGGCCGACCTGGCCTTGATCCGAATACCGGGCCTCGACGTCCTGACGCGGCACCTGCGTACCAATGCGCGGCGCCTCGGGCGTTTCCTCCCGTCGCTTGAACCATTTTGAGAGCAGAGCTTTCATCGGGTCTCGGTACCGGCGTCTCGAAGTAGATTGTCCGGATCGGGCTCCGATTGTACCGCTCGACCGCACTTCTCTCCGAAAGTCGAGCCAACGGCGTGTAGATTATGGGCCAGACGTGATTCGATCGGTTTATCGGCATCGGCTCAGAGGAGCTCGGATGGCGGCTCGTGACACCTGGTGGATTCTGTGGCTGCTCGCACCGGCCATCGCGCCATGCCCGGCGCCCGGCGCCGACTGGCCTCAGTTCGGCGGCCCGAACAGAGACCTGAAGGTGACCGGCACCGGCCTGTTCGACGGCCGTGAGATCGAGTTGGAGGTCCTGTGGCGGCGGCCGTTGGGCCCCGGCTACTCGGCAATCGCGATCACTGGGGACATTGCCGTGACGTCGTACTCGGACGGCACCTCGGACGTCCTGGTGGCCCTGCGGGCCTCGGACGGCACGGAGATCTGGCGGCGGGTGATCGGTCCCACCTACCGCGGACACTCGGGCTCGGACGACGGCCCCCTGGGCACACCAACCATCCACGGTGGATCGGTCTTCGCCGTCGGCCGCCGGGGCGAGCTGCTGGCAGTGCGCCTGGCGGACGGCGAGCAGCTCTGGTCGCTGAAGCTGGATCGCGACTTCGACGCGCCGGCGCCGCGCTACGGTTTCTCGACTTCGCCGTTCGTCACGGAGGGGGTTTTGATCGTGCAGGCCGGAGGGGCGGCGGGCAAGTCCGTCGCCGGTCTCGACCCGGCCAGCGGAGAGCTCCTATGGTCGCGCGGCGACGAGCCGGTCGATCATCAATCGCCGCTGCCGGCGTCGTTCGCCGGCGCCGACCAGGTGCTGGCGGTCGGGAGGCGGGAGATGACCGGGATACAGCCTCGAACCGGCGAAGTCTTGTGGCGCCATCGGTATCGCGAGGAGCTGGAGGCCTGGGCCCAGCCCGTGGTGATCGGGGGCGAGGGCGTGTTCATGTCCTACTACGACGTAGACGGCGCCTTCTTCCGAGTCGCCGCTGGCGAGAAAGGATTCGAGATCGAGCCGGCGTGGCGGTCGGAGCTGCTCAAGCGCAGCCACGTGGTTCCGATCCACGACGGCGGCTGTCTCTACGGTTTTCGCGGCAGCCTGCTGTTCTGCGTCGATCCTGCAACGGGCAAGGAGGTCTGGGGATCACGTCAGCCGGGCAACGGCGGCACGATCCTGGTCGACGGCCATCTGGTCAATCTCGCCCCTCGGGGCCAGCTGGTGATCACCGAGGTGTCGCGCCGGGGAACCGCAGAGAAGGCCAGGGTCCAGGTCTTCGGCCGCGGCGGCCTGACGCCACCGAGCGTGGCCGGCAAGCGTTTCTTTGTGCGCAATCTGCAGGAGGCTGCCTGCGTCGTGTTGCGGGATGGCTCGCTCTAGCGTCGCGAAGTCGGCTGGACTGGTACAAAAAAAGCCGCCTCCGGCGTCCGGTGCCGGAGGCGGGGAGGAAAGGAGCGCCTCGCCTGAGTGTCTCTTCAAATCTCTAAAGCTGGCCCGACGCTGCCCAACCAGGGCTTCTGGTCTCAGGTCTCCACGCGTCGATCTGGCTGAACGACGCCGGGCCAGGTCTCTTTTCTTTCGTCGCCGCCGTGGTGTGTTTCCGTCACCATCAGCGCGTTGAGGAGATAGTACGAACCGAACATTACAGATAGGATTACTTTTTGATCTATTTCTCGTTCTGCTATACATATAAACGTATTCTTCTGTCTAAACTAGCGGGCGAAAAAAGACCGCCTCCGGTGTCCGGTCCGGGGGCGGTGTAGGAAAGAGCGTCTCGTCTGTGTCCGGATCGAGTCGCGGCGGATCCGCCGAAGGGGCCGCGGCGAGCCAAGTCCGGCGCCGGTCCGTCAGATTCCGTGATGTCGCTCGAACCCAGATGACCCTGACGGACCGGCGCCGGGCTGTGGCAGACTCGATCGCTTGCAGACTTCTTTTTCGAACCAGACCATCGTAGGCCCGCAACCTTACGGCCAAGATTACGATTCTGCTAGACTCCTGTCACCGGGGCGCCCGCTCCGGCCGACTCAGCCACCCCGACCCCAAGAAGATGAGCACAGTCCGCCAATCGCGGCGCGAGCGCGTCGGCATGATCAGCCTCGGTTGCCCGAAGAACCAGGTCGACAGCGAGATCATGCTCGGCGAGCTCGACCGACGCGGTTTCGAGGTCGTCAGCAATGCGGCCGACGCCGATACAGTCATCGTCAATACCTGCGGCTTCATCGACCAGGCCCAGGAAGAGTCGGTCGAGGCCATCCTCGAGGCGGCCGCCGGCAAGGCGTCCGGCGGCCGGCTTCTGGTGGCCGGTTGCATGGTCAACCGTTTCGGCGAGGAGCTGCGTGCCGAGATCCCCGAGATCGACGGCTTCGTCTCGCTCGATCAGCTCACCGAGGTCGGCGACCTGGTGCAGATCGGTGGCGGGCCGAAGGCGACCCAGGCCGCGCCGCCGCCGCCCGGGCCGGCCCACATGGTCTTCGACCACACCGCGCCGCGGCTGCTGACGACGCGCGGATTCGCGTATCTCAAAGTGGCCGAAGGCTGCAACAACCCCTGTACGTTCTGCGCCATTCCCACGTGGCGCGGACGTTTCCGCTCGAGGACCACAGGCAGCCTGCTCACCGAGGCCCGGGAGCTCGAGGCGCGGGGGATCCGTGAGCTGTGCCTGGTAGCCCAGGACACCACCCGCTACGGTGAGGACCTGAGCCACGGCAGGCATGGTCTCTGCCGTCTGGTCGAAGCCCTGCTCGCCGGCACCGACATCCCCTGGATCCGCTTCCTCTACGCCTACCCGACGACCCTCGATCCCGAGCTGGTGCGGTTGATGGCTCGCGAGGAGCGCTTCGTCTCGTACATCGACATGCCGCTCCAGCACTCCCATCCCGAGATGCTGCGGGCGATGCGCCGCGGCGGGTCGCCGAGCCGCTACCTTCGCCAGCTCGCGCAAGCCCGCGAGCTGGCCGACGACCTTTTCCTGCGCACCACGTTCATCGTCGGTTTCCCCGGCGAGACCGAGGAGCATTTCGAGCACCTGCTCGATTTCGTGCGCCAGGCTCGCTTCGACCACCTCGGCGCCTTCGTCTACAGCCCCGAGCCCGGGACTCCCGGCGCCGAGCTGGGCGATCGGGTCCCGGCAGAGGTCGCCCGTCGGCGTTACGATCTCTTGCTCGAAGCTCAGGAGTCGATCGCGTTGGAGCGGCGGCAGCGGTTGGTGGGCGAGACCCTCGAGGTGTTGGTGGAGGGAGTGTGTGAGGAGAGCGAACATCTGCTCCAGGGTCGGCATCACGGCATGGCGCCCGAGATCGACGGTAGACTGCTGATCAACGACGGCATCGCGCCGCCCGCCTCGCTGGCGGAGGTCGAGATCACCGATGCCTATGCCGACGACCTGATCGGGCGGATCGTCGGACCGGCCGGCGCGCCCGGGATGGTGCCCGCTCCCGCGGACTTCGCGCTGGTCCGCGAGTCGTCCACGGCCGCCCCGGTCACGCGGGTCGACTGAAGCCGGGAAACATCATGCAGGTCATTCACGACGCCCTCAAGAGCGCCGATCTGCCCTACGGCGCGATCGCCACCATCGGCAATTACGACGGCATTCATCGCGGCCAGCTCGAGGTGCTCGGGCGGGTGGTGCAGCGGGCGCGGCGGGCGAGCGTACAGGCGGTGGCGATCACCTTCGAACCCCATCCGGTGTCCATCCTGCGGCCGGAGAGCGCACCGCTGTTGTTGACGCCGGGCAGCCAGCGCGAGACGCTGCTGGCCGCCGCCGGTATCCAGGTCCTGCTGATCATTCGTTTCAACCAAGACTTCGCCCGCACCGAGCCCGAGCAGTTTGTCCGCGAGTTTCTGCACGGCGCCATGGCGCTGAAGGAGATCCACGTCGGTTCGACGTTCGCGTTCGGCAAGCAGCGGCGGGGCAACGCCCACTTGCTCGAGCGCCTCGGCGCCGAGCTCGGTTTCAAAGCCTTCGGCATCGACGAAGTGCTCCATCGCGGTGAGGTGATTTCCTCGACCCGCATCCGCCGGGCCATCTCGGAAGGCGAAGTGGAGCTCGCCATGGAGCTGCTGGGGCGTCCCTACAGCCTCCACGGCACGATCGCCAGAGGTGACCGCATGGGCATGCGCCTGGGTTGGCCGACGATCAACCTGCTGCCGGACAACGAGCAGCTGCCGATCGACGGGGTCTACACCAGTCGCGTCCGGATTCCCTCGGTTCCGGGCATCTTCGACTGCGTGACCAACGTCGGAACCCGCCCGACGGTCTACGAGAACTACCAGCGAGTGGTCGAGAGCCACATCTTGGACTTCAACTCGGACGTCTACGGCGAACAGGTCGAGATCCAGTTCTTCAGACGGCTCCGGGAGGAGCGGATCTTCACCACCGTCATGGACCTGTCGGCCCAGATCGGGCGCGACGTCGAGGCGACGCGAGAATATTTCGTCGCACGGAGGCGTTTGGAACAGCAGCCCGGCAACGTAGAATAGTCTCTAGTTTGCAGCGGGCCCGCTGTGCGGGCCGCTGAAACCGAGTCTCCGCTGAAACCGATTCGGGTCTCCATGCATCTCACACAATGTCAGGCCGCTCGCGGTCTGTTGACATCGAAGCTCAAACAAAGGAGTCGGAACCATGGCCAACGATAAGATCATCGAGCTCAACGCGGACAACTTCCAAAACGAGATCCAGGGCGACACCCCTCTCCTGGTGGATTTCTGGGCCTCCTGGTGTGGACCCTGCCGCATGGTCGCGCCGGTCCTCGACGAGATCGCCGAGGAGATGGACGGCAAGGTGCGGATCGGCAAGCTGAACGTCGACGACAACCAGGACCTGTCCGTGCAGTACCAGGTCCAGAGCATCCCGACCTTCCTCCTGTTCAAGGGTGGAGAGGTTGCCGACCGGATGATGGGCGCCATGCCCAAGGCCGCGTTCGAGAAGTTTGTCGAGAAGAACACCTGAAGCCTCTCCTCGATACGCAACTCCTGGACGCCCTGCTGGAGCAAGCCTCCTGCTCGGCATTGGTGGTGGTCGCGCGCTCCTCGCGCGACCCCTTTATTGCGCCATTCACGAGTGGCGCGCGCCTCGGCCAGTCATTTCTGATCGCACCGCGGGGCGCGCCGCCGCGTCTCGGCTTCCTGACGCCGATGGAACGCGACGAGGCCGCGCGGGGCGGGCTCGACCTGTTCACCCCCGAGGAGCTCGACGTCGAGCGTTGGGCGCGCGGCGGCGCGGATCCGCCCACCTTGCTCGGCAACGTGCTCTCCCGCGCCCTGCACTTGATGGAGCTGGCTCCCGCACAGCTGGCGCTGGCCGGCCAGGAGAGTGCCGGCGTGGTGCGCGGGGTCTGCGCCCTGCTCGAAGGCGAAGGCTGGAGCTTCCAGCCGGGCGAGCAGATCGTCTACCGGCTGCGCAAGTGCAAGACGCCGGAGCAGCTCGAGGGCATCCGCCTGGCGGCAAACGGTGCCGGCGCGGCGCTGCGTCTTGTCGGCGAGTTGCTCGCCGCCGCCTCGGAGCGAGACGGCGAGCTGTGGCTTGGTGCCGAGCGCCTGCGCGTCGCGCGCTTGCGTCGCGAGATCGCCTCGGTGATGCCGGAGCACGGCCTCGAACAGCCCGACGGCAACATCGTGGCGCCGGGAGCCGACGGCGCCGTACCTCATTCGATCGGCGACGACCAGCGGGTGCTCGTGCCCCGGGAGTCGCTGGTCGTCGATCTCTATCCCCGCGGCGAGCTGTTCGCCGATTGCACCCGCACCTTCTGCGTCGGCGAGCCGCCGGAACCGCTGGCCGCGGCCCACGCCGCCGTGGTCGAGGCCCTCGCCCTGGCCCGCGAGCGCACCCGGCCCGGGATCCGCGGCTGGGACCTGCAGAGAAACGTCTGCCGGCACTTCGAGGCCGCCGGTTACCCGACGCCGATATCCCATCGTGGCACCACCCGTGGCTACGTCCACGGCCTCGGCCACGGCGTCGGCTACGAGGTCCACGAGGAGCCGAGCTTCAAAGAAGAAGCCGGCGACGACGGCCTGCTGGAGGCCGGTGACGTCGTCACCCTGGAGCCCGGCCTCTACGAGCCGGAGGCGGGCTGGGCGGTGCGGCTCGAAGACCTCTACGCGCTGGGCGAAGACGGCGTGGAGAACCTGACGCCGCTGCCAACCGAGCTCGATCCCCGGGCCTGGTGACTGGTTCGAGATTCTCTTCGGTCAGAGAGAAGATGGTAGACTACCCAGGAGGCTGATATGTCGTTGGCGCTGGCAGCGGAACCACTTCCCCTGAAGACCGATCAGGACGATATCGTCCGGGTTGGCGGGACTCGTGTTCCTCTCGACACGGTCGTCTACGCCTTCAATGACGGAGCGAGCGCCGAGGAGATCGCCTTCCGGTACCCCACGCTCGAGTTGGCCGATATCTACGCCGCCATCACGTACTATCTCAACCACCGCCCCGCGGTCGAGAGCTACCTCCGTGAGCGGGAAGCACACGCTCGAGCGGTACGCCGCGAGAACGAGGTGCGTTTCGATCCCCAGGGGATCCGCGAGCGACTCTTGGCGCGCCAGCGAGAACAGAGCGAAGGCTGCTGAGCTTGCTCCCACTCTTGGCGGACGAGAACTTCGACAACCGGATCCTGAATGGCCTCCGTCGCCACCTGCCGGGGCTCGACGTGGTGCGAGTCCAAGATGTGGGCCTCGCGGCGGAGGATGACCCGACCATCTTGGAATGGGCGGCGCAGGAAGGCAGGATCTTGCTCACCCACGATGTTTCGACGATCACCCGGTATGCCTACGAGCGGCTCGAGGACGGTAAGCCCGTGCCTGGCGTCGTAGAGGTCCACGCCCGTGTTCCAGTAGGGACGGCGATCAACGACCTGCTCCTCATGATTGCCGCGAGCCTGCCGGGCGAGTGGGAGGGACAAGTTCGGTATATTCCTCTTCGCTGACTACGCGGGCCTCGCCCCGCCTCGTCGAGGCCGGGGTGCGTTCGCGGAGCCCGAACCCTCGGGGATCCGGGTCCAGGGTGTTCTCGCGGAGGCCCAGCCTCGGGGCTCGAGGGACGGGGGTGTCTTCATGGAGGCCGAGCACGTGGGGCCCTGGGGCCTGGGGTGTCATCGTGGAGGCTGAGCCCCGAGCTGCTCGGGGTTCGGGGTGTTTTCACCGAGGCCGAACACGCGGTGTTCGGAGTCCGGGGCGTTTTCATGGAGGCCCGACACGCGGTGCTCGGGGTCCGGGGTGATTTTACGGAGGCCCAGGACGCGGTGTTCGGGGCCCGAACCTGGGGTCCCGGCGGGAAGAATTGGCCAATTTGACCTTGCCGCGTCCATTTTCCCCTCTGAGCGGAGCATAGGTAAATAGGGGGACACAGAAAGGAACCAACCTCATGGCAACACCCACCACCACCCGACCCGGCTCCATCGCCTCGCGGCTGAGGTCGTTCGGCGTCGTCCACGCGGCGCTCCGCGTCCAGTCCGGCGAGGGGGTCAGCGAGCTCGACCGGCGCAAGGCCAGGGCGCTCGCCGGCGGCCGGCGGCCGGCCAGCGACTCCGCGTTCGAGGGAAGCGGGGGCGCGGGCTACCTGGAGGCCTTCGCCCACCTCTCCGCCGAGCTCTCGGCGGCGAAGGCGAAGATGGTCTCCGCCAACTCCATCCACCTGGGCCGGCTGGCCGAGGTCGTCGGCCTGCAGCAGCGGCGCGACGACCTGAAAGGGGCTCTGTACAGCCGGTTCGTCAAGGTGCGCCGCCTCTTCGAGACGCTCTACGGCTCTGGTCGGGGCTTCCCGGTGCTGGCGGTCTCCGGCCGGACGCCGCGGCACGCGACGGGTCTCGTGGCCCAGGTCCGGGAGACGGCGGGCTTCCTCGCGAAGCCCAGGGTCGAGCTGCCGCGGCTCGACGTCGCCGGCATCACGGTCGACCCGCCGGCCACGGCCGCCCAGCTGGCGGCGGAGGCCGACGAGCTCGACGGCGCGCTCGTCGATCTCGACGAGGCGCTGAAGCTGGCCGAGATCACCCGGCAGGCCAAGAACGACGCCATCGCCGCGTACGACGACACCTTCCTCCGCGTCGCCCGACTGGCGGAGAGCCTCTTCCACTTCGCCGGCCTCCACGAGCTGGCGAAACGCCTGCGGCCGTCGACCCGCCGCCCCGGACGCCGCCTGGCGGACGAAGGCCCTGAGCCGGATTCCGGAGACACCGTGGCGCCGCCGCCGGCGGCGGCCGAGACCACCGGGGAACCGGAGGCGGGTGCTCCGGTCGTCGAGATCGAGACCTTCGTCGCCCGCGCCGCCGACCGCCGCCACCGCGACAGCGGTCGCGATTAGCTCGTCGGGGCTCTCGCGGCTTTCGAAACCGAACCGATCGCGTGCTCTTCGCGCGGCGACGCGCTGGCACGCTTCCGCGAGGCCGAGACGAGGCAGGCCGAGCGCGAGGAGCTGGAGGACGCCGAGGCGAGACTGGGGAAGGCGAGCTCGGCGTCAAACCTTTGACCCCGCGGCGCGTACTTTCCAGGGAATTCCGGAAAGGAAACCCATGCTTCGTGCGCCCCTTCTCGCGTCCTGCCTCCTCCTCCTCGTCTCCACCCTCGCCGCCGCCGAGGTACGCGACGGCAAGCTATTCGATCCCGGCGTGGCCCTGGACCGGCCCGCGGCCGGCGCCCCCGAGGCCCTCGCCCGGCTCGCCCCCATAATCGGTGCCTGGGACTTCGAGCTCGAGGTCGTCCAACCGGGCCAGGAAACGCTGCGCTCCCGGGGCGTCGCCCACGTCACCTACATGAACCGCGGCCACGCCGTCATGGTACGGACCCGGGTGAGCGACTTCGACGGCCAGGGACACGCCATGGCGACGATGACCTTCTTCGCCGTCGACGGCAACGGCGTCTGGACGGCCTCGGAAGGCAACAGCTGGACCGAGGCGATCCGGGTCGCGAGCGGCGGCTTCGACGACG
>JAAELT010000143.1 GCA_024226315.1 bacterium
ACCGGGTCGAGACCGGCGGCGTTTGCCGCCAGGTCGACCAGCCGCTCGACGACGAAGGTCGCCTCGGGCCGGCCGGCGCCGCGGTAGGCGTCGACCGGCGTGGTGTGGGTGAAGACGCCGATGGTGCGCACGTGAATCGCGCCGATGTCGTACTGCCCCGACATCAGGGTGCCGTAGAGGTAGGTCGGCACTGCCGGCGCGAAGGTCGAGAGATACGACCCCATGGCGGCGTGGGTGTGTACCTTGAGGGCCAGGATCTTGCCATCGCCGTCCACCGCGATCGCGGCGTGGCTGGCATGGTCGCGGCCGTGGGCGTCGGTGAGGTTGGTCTCCGAGCGGGTCGCCGTCCATTTCACCGGCCGTCCGACCTGCATTGCACAAAACGAGGTGATCGCCTCGTCCGGGTAGTGGTGGATCTTGGAGCCGAAGCCGCCGCCCACCTCGGGCGCGATGATGCGCATCTTGTGCTCCGGCAGGTTGAGCGACGCCAGGCACATCAACAGCCGGTGCAGGTGAGGATTCTGGGTGGTCAGGCGCAGCGTCAGCTCACCCGACGTCGCGTCGAAGCTGGCGAGCGCCGCCCGTGGCTCGACGGCGTGGGGGATCAGCCGGTTGTTGCGCAGGTCGACCTCGGCCGTGTGGGCCGCGGCGGCGAAGGCGGCGTCGACGTCGCCCTCGCCCAGCTGCCAGTCGAAGGCGACGTTGCCGGGCGCGATGTCGTGCACCAGCGGGGCGCCGTCGGCCACCGCCGCGCGCACGTCGGTGACCGCGTCCAGCGGCTCGTAGTCGACCTCCACCAGGTCGGCGGCGTCGCGGGCCGTGTAGCGGTCCTCGGCCACCACCACGGCCACGCCGTCACCGACGTAGCGGACGGTGTCGACGGCCAGGATCGGATGGTCGGGAGTCTTGAGGCCGTCGAGCAGCCAGCCCACCGGCACCACGCCGCCGATCTCGCTGTCGGCGATGTCTTTGCCGGTGAACACCGCCACGACGCCCGGGTGGGCGGCGGCGGCGCGGGTGTCGACACCCGTGATGCGGGCGTGGGCATGGGGGCTGCGGACGATCGCCGCGTGGGTCATGCCCGGCAGGGTGAGGTCGTCGGTGTATTTGCCCTGGCCAGTGATCAGGGCGGCGTCTTCCCGGCGCTTGATCGCGGAGCCGATGATGCCGCTCATGACGCACCTCCGGAAGCCCGCCGCACGGCCTTGACGATGTTGTGGTAGCCGGTGCAGCGGCAGATGTTGCCCTTCAGCCCCTCGCGGATCTCCCCGTCGCTGGGCGAAGGATTGTTCTCGAGCAGATCGACCGCCGCCAGGATCATGCCGGGCGTGCAGTAACCGCACTGCAGGCCGTGCTCCTCGTGGAAGGCGGCTTGCAGTGGGTGCAGATCGCCGCTGCCGGCCAGACCCTCGATGGTGGTGACCTTCGAACCGTCGGCCTGCACCGCCAGCTGGGTGCAGGACTTTACGGACTTGCCGTCGACCAGTACCGTACAGGCGCCGCAGAGGCTGGTCTCGCAGCCGACGTTGGTGCCGGTGAGCCCGAGCTCCTCGCGCAGGAAGTGCACCAGCAACAGCCGGGGCTCGACGTCCCGATCATGCGTGGTGCCGTTGACCTCGATTCGAACCTGTGCCATCCACGACTCCTTTCCGGCAGCTCTTGAACAATGATTGGAACTGATCTCGAACGAAACTGAGTCTCGATTCTCTGCTCAGCCGCCGCAGGCGCGGACGGCGAGAAAGGCGAGGCCGAGGATCACCACCGCGCCGATGCCGATCAGCACTGGCCGGCGTTCCTTCGGCACCAGGTCGTCGACCACGCCCTTGGTCACCGCCGCGGCGAACTCGGCCTGCGATGGCGCCTCGATCTCGGCCGGCTCCTCGCCGGTCTCGGCCGCCGTTGTCGCCGCCGTGACGTGCTGGTCCAGGCCTTCCAGCGCCTGGCGGGTGATCACCTTGCTCGAGCTATCGAGCAACCGCTGGCCCACGGACGCGATCCGGCCCCCGACCTTGGCGTCGACCTCATAGTGAAGCACCGTCGATTCGCCGGCGTCCTCGAGATTCAGGGTGCCCTTGCCGTCGACGAAGCCGGGGGGGCCGTTGCCCTGGACCCGCAGGTTGTAGCTCGATGGCTCGACCAGGTCGGTGAGCTCGACGGTGCCCTTGAACTTGCCCTGGACCGGGCCGACCTTGATCTTGAGCAGACCTTCGAATCGGTTCTCTCCGACTTCGTGGAAGTCCTCGCAGCCCGGAAGCACATTGCCCAGGACGTCGGGGTCCAGCACCGTGTTCCAGACCTGATCGCGGGGGGCGGCGAACGTGTGTTGGCCCTCGATCTTCATAGATCTCCTGAGCGGCGTTGCAGATTGTGGGATCGCATATCGATGCTGAACGATTTATACCACGCCTGGACGCAACCGGCTAGAAGAGTGGAAGGTGTTGGCGGATCTCGTCGGCGTCGGTGTCCAGGGCGTCGCGGCGGATCGTGCCGATGCCGGTCAAGTTCTTCGCCAGGCGGAACATCGTCGCCAAGAAGTCGCCGCCGGCGCGAGGGATGACGTGCAGGTGGGCGTGCGCCACGGTCTGGTTGGCGGCCTTGCCGTCGTTGAGGAGGAAGTTGTGGCCGTTGCTGGTCAGTGCGCTCGCGCGGTGGGCGTCGGCGATTCGTTGGCCCACCTCCCAGATCCGCGCCCGTATCGGGTCATCGAGCTCGTGCAGGTGCACGGCGTGCGCCACGGGTATCACCAGCACGTGTCCCCGGCGCACCGGCCGGATGTCCATGAACGCCCAGCACAGATCGTCGTGATGGACGACGCTGGCCGGCTGCTCCCCGGCGACAATCCGGCAGAAGACGCAGGACATCAGGGCAGCTTCAGCACCAGGATGGTCTGGTCGTCCTCTCGCGGGCACGGCCCCATGTAGCGTCGCAGGTCGTCGAGCACGCCGTCGCGCAGGCCGGCGGGGCCTTCGGCGGCGTGGCGCTCCAGGCTGGCTTGCAGGCGGTCGAAGCCGAAGACTTCGTCAGTTCCCTCGCTGCACGCCTCGACGACGCCGTCGGAGAACATGAACAGGCGGTCTTCCGGCGCCAGCTGCACGGTGCGCACGATGTAGGCGCTCGGGTTGCGTACGCCGAGTGGGTAGGACGCCGCCTCCAGCGCTTCGGCGCGGCCGTCGGTGGAGATGCGATAGGGCGCCAGGTGGCCGGCTGAGCCGTAGGTGAGCTCGAGCTTGCCGGTGTCGAGCAGGGCATAGCACAGCGTCGTGAGCAGACGCTGGCGAGCGGTCTTGTAGACCATGCGGTTCAGGGTCTGGAGCACCACCTCGACGTCCGGGTCGACAGTGACCTGGAGCGCCAGGGTGGACTTGGCCATCGACATCACCAGCCCGCTCGAGACGCCGTGGCCGGCGACGTCGCCGACCGCCAGGGCCAGGCGGCCGTCCTCGAGGTCCAGGACGTCGTAGAAGTCGCCGCCTACTTCGCTGGCCGGCAGGTAGGCATGGGCCAGCTCGACGCCACCGAGGCGCGGCGGCAGGTCGGGCAGGATGGAGCTCTGGATCCGCCGCGCGGTCTCCAGCTCCACCCGCTGGCGCTCGCGCTCGGCGATGCGCTTGACGTGCGGCGGCACGTCCTCGTAGCGGTAGTGGAACTCCGTGTCGCTGCCCAGGTAGCGCGCACTGAGCACGAAGGGGATTGCGATGGCGGCGAGCGGCAGCGCTCCCTGGAGCTGCAGGAACGGCGCGTCGGCCAACAGGTACGGCAGGCCGTTGAGCAAGAGGTCGGAGGCCAGTGACGCCAGCAGCGCCGTCAGCAGGTCGTAACGCAGGAACACCGCCACCAGGATGGCGGCCTGCAGGATACCGAACAGCAGCGAGCTCCAGGCCGGCAGGGCGAAAAACGGTGGCCAGAAGATGATGCCGGCCACCACCGCCACGGCGGCGCCGCCGCCGAGCATGCCCAAGCGGCGCACGGCACCTGGCAGCAGGAACAGCCAGGTGAAGAGCACGACGTAGATCTTGATCGGCAGGATGAACAGAACCAGGGTGAGCCCGGCCCAGTTAGCATTGTGCCACCATGGCCCGAGGTACAGGGACATGCCTGTCTCGATGCCGAAGGAGCGGCTGGCGAGCAGCGCCAGGAGCAGCGCCGCGCCGAGTGCCATGCCCGCACCCAGGCCGCGCAGCGACGACCGCGCCACCGTGGCGTTGCTCCACCGACGCTGGAAGAGGGCGTCGAAGGCCGCCAGCTTGGCTCCCCAGTGCTCGCGGCAGCGGGCCTCGCCCACCGACCAGCTCAGTGCGCCGATTGCCGCCAGCATCGAGAACCACAGGATGGCGAGCTGGAGCCCCCAGGCCCAGGTGGTCTGCGCCCGGCTGAGGCCGAAATTGAAGCCCTCGGTGGCGGATCGGGCGACCAGGGCGAGCAGAATCACGCCGCTGACGAACATGACGGCGAAGACCTGGACCCCGCGCTTCACCCCGACCTCTCCCTCGTGGTAGCGGCGGATGAACGACAGCGCGGCGAAAGGAAACACCAGAAAGGGCATCAGGATCCACGAGGTGCCAAACAGATTGACGGTTTGCAGGCGCTGTTGGAGAGCGGCGCTGTCGGGATCTTCGAGCCAGGGCCGGAAGCCCGCCAGACGCTCGCCGGCGAAATCCACCTGCACGCCGTAGGGCACCTCGGCGCCGAGCAGCGCCTCCTCGTCGCGGTACTTGAAAGAGAGATCGGTACGCTCGGCTCGGTCGGTGCGCCGCAGCTCGGGCGCTCCGAACCGGTCGACGTCGAATCCCGAGCGGGCGAGGAGCTCGTCGGCCCGGCGACGCGCCACGTCGGGGTCGATCTCCTCGGCCGCCTCGTCGGCCGGCACGCCGAGGCGCAGCGCCGTGACCGTGCCGTCGAGCGCCAGGGTCGCCTGGTAGGTCCATTGATTGGGGCGCTTGCCGGGCTCGTAGAGGGTCACCCGCCATTGCAGGACCTGCTCGGCCAGCCGGCTCGAGCGCAGCGTCTCCAGTCCGCTGCGATCGGCGCTCTCGAGCAGCCGCATCTCCGTGCCGGCGTTTTCGTCCAGCTCGACGACCACATAAGGATCCTCGAGCGGCTCACCGAGCTCCCGGAAACGCTCCATGGCGATCTCGACCGCCTGCTTCCGGGTGAGGCTCCACTCGTCCGGATAGAAGATCAGGGCCCGGGGGAACGCCCAGGCCGCCACGGCGACGCCCAGAAGCGCCGCCGCGGTCCAGCCGATCCATGTGCCCGTCTGCCGCATCGCCGCCAGTTTATACGGCGGATGCAGTCGCGAGGTTGACGGGCGCTACTTGTTGGCGGCCCGGTTCGGGAGAAGGCTGGCCTCGAGCTCGATCGTCTCGCCGGCCTGGACGTCGACGTCGACGCCGTGGGCGACGAAGCCGGGTCGCAGCACCTCGAGTCGATGTTCACCGGGGTCGATCAGCAGCTCGCTCGGCAGCTCCGAGGCCAGCCCGATGAAATGGCCGTCGAGGTAGACCGAGGCGTCGCCCGGCTGGATCGACAGTGCGGCGCGTGCCGGAGCCGGCCGGGCGTCGTAGGCGCCGCCCACCTCGGGCTCGCGATAGGGCGCGGTCCCCACCGGCGGGGCCTCCTGCGTGGGAGCGCTCTCGATGTACCTATAGCCCGAAGACCTGTAGCCCGAAGGGCTGTAGACCGTGGCCGGGTAGCTCGGGGCCGTGTAGCTCGGATAGCGCGGCGCGCTCTGGTAGCCGAGGTAGAAGCCGAGGTCGCCGGCGCCGATGTAGAACCCGGACGAGCCGTAGCCGCCGTAGTAGGAAGGGTAGTAGCTCGGGTAGTAGGCGCGATAACCGTAGCGGGGATAGCCGTGGCCGTAGCTCCGGTAGGAGCCGTAGTGCTTGCCGTGACCGTAGTACCGGCCATGGCCGCCGTAGTGCTTGCCGTAACCGCCCGAGTAGCTGCGGTGTCCCCCGTAGTACCGGCCATGGCCGCCGTGGGACCGGTTACCGTAGCGATGGCTGCCGCCGTGTCCGTACCGGCTGCCGCCGTGGCCACGGTGGCCGCTGTAACCACGGTGGCCGCTGTAGCCACGCTGGCCGCTATAGCCACGGTGTCCGCTGTAGCCACCGTGGCCGCCCCCCCGGTGACCGGAGTAGCCGCCGTGACCGCCGCGACCGCTCCGGCCGCCGGAATCCGCGGTCGCCGAAGCGGTGAAGAGCGCTGGCAGGAAGAGAACTAGGAGCACCGCGAGGACTGCGCCCCACGGAAGACCGCCCCACGGGAGTCTGGACCGTCGGCGGGAAGTGACGGTGTCGGCTTGCATCGATGAACCTCCTTCGCGGATCTCCTGTCGTTCTTCCGATTCCATCATAGCAGGTCGCAAAGTGGCGGCTCAGCCGGTCACAGCCGCCGCTGCTCCTCGGGCTCGGTGCCGTGCCTCACCACGTGGTACTTTAGGTGACGACCCCTGACCGAACCCGCCACGACGATGAGCGACCTGACAAATCGGCCCGCGCCGACGCCCCTGTTCTCGCATTGGCGTGCCGACGATCAGCAGTCCACCACCGAGCTGCTGCCCAGGCTCTACGTCGAGCTGCGTCGGGTCGCGGTCTCCTATCTGAGCCGGGAACGCAGCGGGCACACGCTGCAACCCACGGAGCTGGTGAACGAGGCCTTCCTGCGCCTGATCGGGACCGGCGTCGAGCCTTCGGACCGCAACCACTTCTTTGCCCTGGCGGCGCGCTCCATGCGCCGGATCCTGGTCGACCACGCCCGCCGCCAGCACGCCGGCAAGCGGTTCTCGCCCGAGGCCCGGGTGACGCTGGGCGTCGAGATGAGCCCGACCCCGCGCGAGGAGGTCGACGTCCTCGCCCTGCACCAGGCGCTGGAACGCTTCGCGGAAGTGGCGCCGCGCCCGGCCCAGCTGGTGGAGATGCGCTATTTCGGCGGCCTCACCAACCCCGAGGCCGCCGAGGTGCTGGAAGTCTCGCTCGCCACCGTCGAGCGGGACTGGAAGGCGGCCCGCCTGTGGCTGCGGCGGCAGCTCGAAGGCTAGGGGGCGCCAGGGTCCGTGAGGGCGAACCGCCCGATCCTGCGCTCTTAGGAACAGCAGCCCACTGATCGAAGTCTCCAGGTTCGAGCCGATGAGCGAAGACACTGAACGACTGTCCCGCGAACGCCAGATCTACGATCTGCTCGACCGCGTCGTCGACCTGCCGGCAGAGGAGCGAGAGAAGGTCCTCGGCGACGATGAGCCCACCGTCGCCGACGAGGTGCGGGCGATGATGGACCCTGCCGAGGTGGGGGAGGGGTTCCTGGAGTCGCCGGTGACGGCGGTGGAGGAAACCAACCAACCGACCCGGATCGGACCCTACCGTCTGATCGAGCTGATCGGCGAGGGCGGCATGGGCCGGGTCTACCTGGCCGAGCAGGAGGAGCCGGTGCGCCGCCGGGTGGCGCTCAAGATCTTGCGCTTCGCCGCCGACAGCCCGCAGGCGCGCGCCCGGTTCGAGGCCGAGCGCCACGCCATGGGCCGCCTGGACCACCCCAACGTCGGCAAGATCCTGGAGGCGGGCACTACCGACGACGGCCTGCCCTTCTTCGCCATGGAGTTGATCCAGGGGGCGCCGATCACCACCTACTGTGACGGCGGCGCCCTGTCCCTGCAGCAGCGTCTGAAGCTCTTCGTCGACGTCTGCCGGGGGGCCGACCACGCCCACCACAAAATGCTGCTGCATCGCGACATCAAGCCCTCCAATGTGCTCGTGACCGAGGTCGACGGCCGGCCGATGGTCAAGATCATCGACTTCGGCATCGCCAAGGGGCTCGACAGGTCGCTGACCGACAAGCCCGTGATCTCGGGCGGGCGGCTGATCGGCACGCCCTCCTATATGAGTCCCGAGGCCCTCGGTCTGGGCGGCGACGTCGGCCCCCGGTCGGACGTCTTCTCGCTCGGGATCCTGTTCTATGAGCTGCTGGCCGGCAGCTCTCCGTGGGCTGGAGACAGCGTCGACCCGACGGGCGTGCTCAAGCGGCGCCTCACCCGGCCCGCGGCGCGGCCGAGCACGCGGGTCACGACCCTCGACACGGAGACTCTGCGCACCGTCGCTCGCCGTCGCCGCGAAGATCCCCGGACTCTACGGAAGAAGCTGCGCCGCGATCTCGACTGGATCGCCATGAAGGCGATCTCCAACCGGCCCGAAGACCGCTACGGTTCGGCCGCCGAGCTCGCTGACGACGTCGAGCGCTTCCTCAGAGATCAGCCGGTGTCGGCCCGGCCGCCGAGCGCCGGCTACGTGCTGCGCATGTTGCTGCGCCGGCATCGGCTGGCGGTGGCCGCCGCCGCCGCCGTGTTGGCGGCGCTGGCGCTCGGCACCGTCGGCACCACGATCGGCCTGATCCGGGCGCGCGAGGAGGCCGAGCACGCCCGCCGCGCGCGAGACGAGACGCAGGAGGTGGTCGACTTCCTGATCCGCACCTTCCAGGCCTCGGGGGTGGAGTCGGTCACCGCCATCAAGCCGCCCGCCGAGCTGACCGCGCTGGAGCTGCTCGACCACGGCTCGAAACGGATCGAGCGGGAGCTGGCCGATCAGCCGCTGCTCAGGGCCCAGCTCGAGCACACCTTCGGCGTCGTCTACCGCCAGCTCGGTTTGTTCGAATCCGCCCAGAATCATCTCGAATCCGCCCTCCTGATCCGCCGAAACGCACCGGACGTCGAGCGGCTTGAGCTCGCCGACACCCATCTCCAGCTGGCTCTGACCCAGGTCCGTCTCACCGATCCCGAGGGCGCGCGCGGCCATCTCGAACAGGCACTGGCACTGGCCGCGGGTGACCGCGAGGAGGATCTCGGCATGCGCGCCGACGTCCTCGGCGCCCTCGGCCGGCTCGAGCGGCGGCAGGGCAACTTCGAGACCGCCGAAGACCTCGTACTCCAGGCGCTCCGGATCCACGAAGAGCACCCGGGCATGGACCCGCATGACCACGCGTCGACGATCAACAACCTGGCGGCGATCCAGTTCGGCCAGGGCCGGTTCGCCGAGGCCGAGGCGCGATTCCGCGAGGCCCTCGAGATCTACGAACGAGTGCTGGAGCCGGGCAAGGGGCGCGCCCGCATCGCGCAGCTGATCGACAACATCGGCGCGGCGATCGCCAGTCAGGGTCGCAACGACGAGGCGATGCCGATGTTCGAGCAGGCCCTGGCCGAGCGCCGCCGCTACCTGGGCGATGATCACCCGCGTCTGGCCGACTCACTCAACAACATCGGCGCGACCCTGCTCGATCTCGGCGAGTCGCATCGGGCTGAGGAGGCGCACCGCGAGGCCCTGGCGATCCGGGAGGCCGCCCTGGGTCCTGATCACTACCGCACCGCGCTCAGCCTCGACAACCTGGCCCGCGCTCTCGATGCCCTGGGCCGGTCAGACGAAGCGCTGCCCCTCCAGCAGCGGGCGCTGGCGATCCGCGAGGCCACCTACGGCGCCGACCACCCGAACGTCACTCGCAGTCTCGAGCACCTGGCGTCGTTGGCGGCGGACCGCGGCGACCTCGCCGCCGCACGTGATCTGCGCGCTCGGGTCCTGGCGATCGAGGAGGCGAGCAACGAACCGGAGGACCCGCGCATCGGTACCGCCGCCGTCGAGCTCGGGGCGGTGCTGTGGCGGATGGGGGAGGAGACGGAGGCCTGGGCGTTGTTCGAGCGGGGGCTGGGGATTCTGGAGGCTGGTGGTGACGAGGCGGCGGAGGACCTGGCGTCGGCAGAAGCGTTGCTGGCGGAGCTCGGTGTTTGACTTCGATCGACGCCGCGTGGAGGCGATTCGATCGGCTCGCAGGGTCACCGCCGGATGGAGTGAGGCCGCTCGGCGCGCCGAGGTGGCCCAGGTACTGTCAAGATGGCTCGACCCTGCCCCCGGCGACTCGGAGACATCTCATGCCCGAAAGACAGCAGTGCCCGCGTTTCACCCAGCGTTCCAGCAGGCATATGACCCGGGAGAAGACCGCGAGACTTGCTTTGTGGCTCGCGCTCCTGTCCACCCTGATCGCAGCGGGCGAAGCAGCCCCCCAGGCCGGCAGGGCTGGGACGCGGGATAGCGCGGGAGCGGGCGAGGCGCCACGGTTTCAGTTGCATCCTTGCATCGTCGAAGGAGTCACGGCCCGTTGCGGCACCTACGAGGTAACCGAGGACCGCAGCGCCGGACAGGGGCGCCGGATCCCCTTGAACGTGGTGCTGGTACCGGCCGTGGCCGCAAAGCCTCTGCCTGATCCGCTGGTGCTCCTGGTGGGCGGCCCCGGGTCGGCGGCGACGAGCTCGGCCTCGGACGTCGAAGAGGCATTCGGCGGCATCCATCGGGACCGCGACGTGCTGATGGTCGACTATCGTGGCACGGGTACTTCGAATTCCCTTCGCTGCCCGCATCAGACCGCGACTCCCGACCTGAAGGCGATTCAGCGTGCGCTCGATGCCTACCACTATACCGAGGACGTAGAGAGGTGCCGGGAGGTGTTGTCACGCAAAGCGGATGTGCGCCACTACACGACGGCACACGTGGTCGACGACATCGAAGAGGTGCGTGCGGCGCTCGGCTATGGCAAGATCAACCTCTGGGGCTTCAGCTATGGCTCACGGGTCGCCCTGGTCTACCTGAGGCGCCATCCGGAATCGATCCGGACCGTCTTCGTCGCCGGGGTCGTGCCGACCGATATGCGGGGACCGCTGCCATTCGCCTACGACGCGCAGGCAAGTCTCGCCGAGGTCTTCGACGCCTGCAGCGCGGATACCGACTGCGCCGCCGCCTTCCCCGACCCCTGGGGTGATCTGGAGAAGACCCTCGAGCGGTTGCGACGAGGCCCGGTCCAGGCACGTTTCCCCGCACCGAACGGTGACACCCGGGAGCTGAGGCTGAGCTACGACGCGGTCGTTCGAGTGCTGCGTGGCCGGCTCTACAGCGCCGACCGATCTTTCGCCCTGCCAGCGCTCATTCACCAGCTAAGCCGGGGAAACTTCGATGCCATGGGCCAGTTGGCGTGGAGCTATGGGGGTTTTGAGCTCGATGGACTGAGCCTGGGTTTCTACCTCTCGATCTACTGCAACGAAGACGTCCCTTTCATCGATCCGGCGGAAGTCGACGCTGCCACCTCGGGCTCCTTCTTCGGCTCCGGCCGCGTCCGAGGACAGATGGAGGCTTGTCGACACTGGCCTACGGCGCCGGTTCCAGAAGACTTCCTGGACCCGGTACGCTCCGATCTTCCGGTGCTGATGGTTTCGGGCGCCTGGGACCCCTCTTCGGCACCTCGGCACGCGACGCGGGCGGCCCGGACCTTGAGCAACAGCCGCCATTTGATCCTACCGTGGAGCGGCCACGGGCCGTCAGGCCTGGCGGGAGGATTCGAATGTCTCGACGGACTGTTGGAGAGATTCGTCAGGGCCGGGACCCACCAAGGTCTCGACACATCTTGCATCGATGACATCCGTCCCCCCGACTTCGCGACATCGGCCTCGAACCCATCGTGAATTCGCCAGTCGACGCCCCCGGCTCCGAGAGCTGGGCAGTGATCGCTCCGTCCGGCCAGGTGTCGCCGTCGAGCTCGAGCTCCGGAGTACCGGAGGGACGGCGTATAGTATGCCTGGGTTCAGGCCCGCGGCTGCCAGGGAGACTCACCGACGCTTCATCCTCCACATCGATGGCCTCCACCGGCCCGCCCGCGAGGTCTTCGGGGTCGTGAGAGAACGCTGGGAGCAGAAGAAGACATCCCAGGACGGCGCGCACCGTGGCCTTCGAGGGCGATCTCGACACGGTATCGGTCGCCGTCCAGGGCGTCCTGGGTCAGACGTAGCAGGCTCATTGATGTCTCCTCCCCTAATGGACTGCTCCGGGAATGAGAGTTATCTCACCCCGATCCGGGGTCAGTTACCAGGCGGAGATATCCCCGGATTCGAAGCCATCGGCGAAGACTCGTCGGGGCGGGCCTGCAGCAAGCGCCCACGCGGACGAAGCGGCCGGGAGCTGGTCGCTCGACGAGACGCCGGCGTCGGCGATCATGGCAGCTCGCCGCAACGCGCGTCGGGACCACACGTTCTGGGGCCCGGGCTGACTAGGCCAGCGGGTTGACGTGCTCGATTCCGGGGAATCGTTTGAAATCGTTGTCGGTCGAGAAAATCGCGCAACCATTCTCGATGGCCAGCGCTGCCAGGTGGGCGTCGGAGGTCAGATTGCCCGCGGAGCCGACGGTCGCCAGCAGGTTTCTGAGAATGGGCCAGTGGTGCTCGCCGGGAGCAACGGCGGTGACGAAGGGCTGGCGCTGCCACGAGTCGACATAGGCGAGCGCCTCCTCCGTGGACAGGGGATTCTCGAAGATACCGGAGCGTGTGGTGATCCGTACGAACGCCAGGATCACGATCCAGGCCAGGCCTACGCCGCGGGCGCCGGATAGTGTCTCTTCGAGCCACCGGCGAGCGGGTTTGTGAAGAGGTGCATCCGCGTTGGCGGCGTAGATCAACAGATTGGCGTCGACCAGGATCACTTGCGAAGCTCCAGCTTGCGGGCTATGCCCTCGTTGTCCATGGCCTCGGCAAGCTGAAGGGCCCGATCGAGATCCACTCCGGGGCGCAAGTCTCCTAAAGAGGCCGGCTTCATCCGGAATCGTCTGGCCCTGGGCGGCGCGTCGAGAGCCGCCATACCGGCTCGCAGAGCGTCGTTGACCGCGGTCTTGAAGGAACGCCCGGTACGGTACGCTGCTTCTTTGAGTGCCGCTGCCAGATCGTCGTCGAGTGTCAATGTGGTTCGCATAGATGCATCATAGCAGACCGATGAAAGGCATCAAAGCATCATTTCTGGAGGTGATCCGAGGTCGCCGGGGTCAGCCTGAGCGCCCCCCGCTCGGTGGGCTAATACTCCTGCCAGCTTTTGACTTCGAGGTCTTCGAGCGACTTGCGGCACAGCGCCTGCACCATCCCCTGGGCGAGCTGCAGGTTGGTGATCAGCGGCACGCCGCAGTCGACCGCGGCGCGGCGGATCATGTAGTCGTTGCGCAGCTCTTCCTCGGTGGCGTCCTTGGGGATGTTGACCACCAGGTCGACCTCGCCGTCGCGGATCAGGTCGACGGCGGTGGGGGAGGTCTCCTCCAGCGGCCAGTGCACCTCGGTGACCGGGATGCCGTTGTCCCGCATGAAAGCGGCGGTGCCGCGGGTGCCATAAAAGCTGACGCCGGTGGCCGCCAGCTCATGGGTGTTCTTGAGAAACGCCGCCTTGGACTCGACGCTGCCGGTGGACAGCAACACGCGGCGGACGGGTAGGCGCAGGCCGACCGAGATCATCGATTTCAGGAAGGCATCCTCGAAGTCGGAGCCGATGCAGGCGACCTCGCCGGTCGACGCCATCTCGACGCCCAGGATCGGATCGGCGCCCTCCAGCCGGGTGAACGAGAACTGCGGTGCCTTGACGCCGACGTAGTCGAGCTCCAGCACCGAGACGTCCACCGGCGGGATCGGGCGGTTCATGATCACCCGCGTCGCCAGGTCGATGAAGTTGACCTTGAAGATCTTCGACACGAAGGGGAACGAGCGCGAGGCGCGCAGGTTGCACTCGATCACCATCACGTCGTTGTCGCGCGCCATGAACTGGATGTTGAAGGGACCGTCGATACGCAGCGCCTCGGCGATGCGGGTGCCGATGCGGCGGGCGCGGCGGATGGTCTCGATATAGGTGCGCTGGGGCGGCAGCACCAGGGTGGCGTCGCCGGAGTGGACGCCGGCGTTCTCGATGTGCTCGGAGATAGCGTAGACGTGGATCTTGCCGTCCCGGGCCACCGCGTCGAGCTCGATCTCCTTGGCGCCGGTGATGAACTTGGAGATCACCGTCGGATGCTCGGGGGAGACGTCGGCGGCACGCTCCAGCACCTCGTGCAGGTCTTCGACGTCCTCGGCCACCGCCATCGCAGCGCCGGAGAGCACGTAGGAGGGCCGCACCAGCACCGGGTAGCCGACTTCCTCGGCGAACTGCTCGCCGGCTTCGGACGAAGTGACCTCGGCCCACGGCGGCTGGTGGATGCCGAGCCGGTCGCACAGCGAGGAGAACTTGTGGCGATCCTCGGCGCGGTCGATGTCCTCGGGGCGGGTGCCGAGCACCCGCAGGCCGGCGCGCTCGCAGGCCAGCGCCAGGTTGTTGGCGGTCTGGCCGCCCACGGAGACCACCAGGCCGTAGGGCGACTCCAGCTCCTGGATCTCGAGCACCGTCTCGAGCGAGATCTCGTCGAAGAACAGCCGATCACACTCGTCGTAGTCGGTCGACACCGTCTCGGGATTGCAGTTGAGCATCAGGGTGGGGTAGCCGAGCTCGCGCAGGGTGCGCACGGTGTTGACGCAGCACCAGTCGAACTCCACCGAGCTGCCGATACGGTAGGCGCCGGAGCCGACCACCAGCACCGAGTCGCCGGCGCCCTGCTCGACGTCGTCCTCGGTGCCGTGGTAGGTGAAGTAGAGGTAGTTGGTCTTGGCCGGGTACTCGGCGGCCAGCGTGTCGATCTTCTTGACCCGCGGCCGGATCCCCATTCCCCGCCGCAGCTGGCGCACGGTGCTCTCGGACAGGCCGATGAAGCGGCCGATCTGCCGGTCGGAGAAACCCGCCTGCTTGGCCTTCAGCAGCAGCGGCTCGGAAAGCTCCGCCCCCTTCGCCCCTTCGAGCTCCGCCGCCACCCTGGTGATGCGCTCGATGCGGGTCAGGAACCACGGGTCGATGCGCGTCAGACTGTGGATGCGCTCCAGCGTCATGCCTTCTTGCATCGCCCGGGCGAGGGCGAAGATCCGGCGGTCAGTGGGCTGGGAGAGCTCGGTCTCCAGATCCTCGAAGTGCCCTTCCGCGATCACCCCCTGGGCGCCGATGTCGAGCATGCGCAGCGCTTTCTGGAAGGCCTCCTCGAAGCTGCGGCCGATGGCCATCACCTCGCCCACCGACTTCATGCCCGAGCCCACCTTGGTCGACACCAGGCGGAACTTCTTGAGGTCCCAGCGTGGCACTTTGACCACCACGTAGTCGAGCGCCGGCTCGAAACAGGCGAAGGTCACCTCGGTGACCTTGTTGGGCACCGCCGACAGCGGGTAGCCGAGCGCGAGCTTGGCGGCGACGAACGCCAGCGGGTAGCCGGTGGCTTTCGACGCCAGCGCCGAGGAGCGCGACAGCCGGGCGTTGACCTCGATGATGCGGTAGTCGTCGGACTCGGGGTCCAGCGCGTACTGGATGTTGCACTCGCCGACGATCCCCAGATGACGGATGACCTGGATCGCGATCTGGCGCAGCTTGTGGTACTCGTGGTCGGTGAGCGTCTGGCTGGGGGCGACCACGATCGACTCGCCCGTGTGGATGCCCATCGGGTCGAGGTTTTCCATGTTGCAGATGGTGGCGCAGTTGTCGTGGGCGTCGCGCACCACCTCGTACTCGATCTCCTTCCAGCCGGTGAGGCACTCCTCGATCAGGATCTGGGAGGTGTGGGCGAAGGCCGCCCGCGCGCGCTCTTCGAGGGCCTCGGCGTCGTCGCACACGCCCGAGCCCAGGCCGCCGAGCGCGTAGGCGATGCGCAGCATTACCGGGTAGCTGATCGCCTCGGCCGCCTCGAGCGCCTCCTCGACGCTGTGCACCGCCCTGCTCTCCGGCACCTGGGCGTCGATCTGGGCGAGCTGGGCGTTGAACAGGCCGCGGTCTTCGGTCTCGCGGATCACCTGGACCGGCGTGCCGAGCACCGCCACGCCGTGCTTGTCGAGCACGCCGGCCTCGTCCAGCGCCACGCCGCAGTTGAGCGCCGTCTGGCCGCCGAAGCCGAGCAGGATGCCGTCGGGCTTCTCCTTCTCGATCACCCGCTCGACGAAGTCGGGCTCCACCGGCAGGAAGTAGACATGATCGGCAAGGTGCTCGGAGGTCTGGATGGTGGCGATGTTGGGGTTGACCAGGACGGTTTCGATGCTCTCTTCCGCCAGCGCCTTGATCGCCTGGCTGCCCGAGTAGTCGAACTCGCCGGCCTCGCCGATCTTGAGGGCGGAGGAGCCGAGGATCAGCACCTTGTTCGGCTTGGACTGGTGCCCGCCCGCGCCGTGAGCCACCAGGCCGGTCACCTGAGCATCTCCACGAAGCGCTCGAACAGCTCGGCGGTGTCGGTGGGGCCGGGGGTGGCCTCGGGGTGGAACTGCACGCTGCGCGCCGGCCGCCAGTCGTGGCGGATGCCCTCGTTGGTGCCGTCGTTGGCGTTGGTGAACCACTCGCGCCAGCCGTCGGGCAGGGTGGCGCCGTCGACGGCGTAGCCGTGATTCTGCGAGGTCACGTAACAGCGGCGGGTGCCAACCTCCAGGCACGGCTGGTTCTGCGACCGATGGCCGAAACGCAGCTTGAAGGTGTCGGCGCCGGCCGCCAGGGCCAGGATCTGGTTACCCAGGCAGACGCCGAAGATCGGCACCTTGTCGGCCAGCGCGCGTTTGGTGTGCTCCACGGTGCGGCCGGCCATCTTCGGGTCGCCTGGGCCGTTGGGCAGGCACAGGCCGTCGAACTCCTCGCGGTAGAAGTCGTAGTCCCAGGGCACGCGCAGGACGCGCGCGCCGGCGCGCACCAGGCTGCGCACGATGTTGGCCTTGGCGCCGGTGTCGGGCATCACCACGAGGGGGCCGTCCGTGCCGTAGGTGGTCATCTCCGGCGTGCTCGCCTCGGCCACCAGGTTGGAGACGTTGGGATCGCGCCACTCGATGTCTTCGCCGTCGGCCACCAGCTTGGCGAGCATGGCGCCACGGTCGCGAATGCGCCCCGCCAGCGCCCGGGTGTCGACGCCTTCGATGCCGGGCACGCCCTCGGACTCGAGCCACTCGTGGAGGCTGCGCTCGGCCGACCAGTGGGTGGTGTCCGAAGACAGGTTGACCACTACCAGGCCGGCCACCCAGACGCGCTCCGACTCCAGCCCGGCGGGCAGGCCGAGCTCGTCGCGCGCCGCCCCGGGCACGCCGTAGTTGCCGGCGTAGGGATAGGTGCAGACCAGGATCTGGCCGGCGTACGAGGGATCGGTGAGCGTTTCCGGGTAGCCCACCATGCCGGTGTTGAACACCACCTCGCCGGCGGCGGGCAGCTCGGCGCCGAAGAGGGTGCCCGGATACTCGGACCCGTCCTCCAGGATCAATCGACCGCGACGTGACATCGGGCTTCCTTTTTAGGGATTTTCGACCGGCGGACGACCGAAGCGAAGCCCGCCGCGGGTGCGTCCCCCCGGAGGGGGCAAACGGAACGCCATCCTTTCATACTTCACCCGTGCTCGGACCACCCGGAAGGGCGGTCGAGAGCCGCGTCGTCAGCCTCAGCTCCCGAGCTCGAGCCCTTCCTTCTTCGCAGCCTCGTTGAGCCGGTTGTCGTAAGCGACGAATAGGAGGGGCAGGTCGAGCTGTCCTCCGAGCTCCAGGCACGACGCGAGCTGCAGGGCGTCGGCGGCGCGCAGGGGATGGCGCTTCAGGAGCGTCGGGCAACGCCGGCTCAGCGTCGCGGTGATCTCGACCACCGAGCGCGGTCTGTTACCCTGGCGTCTCTTTCCCGCCAACCACGGAGGTCGAAATGACAGGTGTAATCATCGTCGTGTTGATCGGACTCTTGGGCGGCGTGGCCGCTGGCCTGCAGGGGCCGCTGGCGGGCATGGTAGGCAAGGAAACCGGCATTCTTGGCAGCATCTTCATCATCCATCTCGGCGGCACCGTGGCCTCGGGCCTGCTGCTGTTGTGGCCGGGGGCAGGGAGCGTTGCCGGGTGGCGGGACGTGCCTTGGTACGCGCTGTGTGGCGGTTTCCTGGGGCTGGTGCTGGTCGGCGCCCTGGCCTTCTGCATCCCGCGGATCGGCGCGTTGGCGACGATCACGATCATCATCGCCGCGCAGGTGATCGTCGGCGCTTGTCTCGATCACTTTGGCCTGCTGGTCGAGGCGGTGCGGGAGCTCGACCTGTCGCGGGTGGTGGGAGTGGTGATTTTGTTCCTCGGCACCTGGCTGGTGGTGCGGTAGGTGCCGCGGCGCCGCGCGACCAGGTCTCGGATCCAGAACGGCAGGTAGTAGAAGACGAACGACGCCAGTGTGAACCCAGCCGTTCCAGCGATGTACCAGGGCCAGGGACCGAACAGATCGAGCACCGACTCGATGGCCGGCCTGCCGCGCAGGAACATGTAGTTGGTGTCGAGCAGCAGGTTGATCGGCGCGACGACGCAGAAGGCGTAGATCAACGTGATCGCGAACACCCGCGGGATCGACTTCCAGGTGGGCCGCATTCTGAACGCCAGCGTGGCGTAGAACACCCCGACCAGGATCAGGCCGTGGCTGATGAAGAAGGTCAGGTAGATCGGGTGGGGAAAGTCCCGTGGCATCTCGGGCGTCAGGATCGCCTGCACGGCGCCGGCGAGGCCCCAGAAATAGAGCACCTCGTAGACGCGGTAGTTACGCCAGATCAACACCACGGCGGTGAGGAACACCGCCACGCCGCAGATCTCGAGCGGCAGGCTCGTGGCCAGGGGTTGGTCCCAGATCACGACCCAGGCCCAGGTTTTGACCACCTCGTGGACGATCCCGATGCCGGCGAGCCCGACGGCGAAACGGCGCGTCAGGCGCTCCGAGCCCGACCGGCGGAGCCACAGCGGTAAGCCGACACTCGCCAGCAGGATCGCTGCGATGGTCAGCAGGTGGGTGGTGCCGAAGGGAGTGAAGGGCGCCGGTGCGTTCATCGATCGATGACTGGTTCAAAAGAGCGATAGCTGATCCGATTCGCCGTCGTCGCGGGCGGGCTCGTCCGACGGCTCGGTGGGGGGAGGCGGCTCCGGCGTCCGATGCCTCGGCGCCGAACCGCCGGCGAGCGCGTCCACCAGACCCGACCGCCGCCGGCTGCCGCGCGCGATGGCGCCGCGGATGACCTCGGGTGTGCCGACCACGGTCAGGCGCCGGCGGGCGCGGGTGACGCCGGTGTAGAGCAGCTCGCGGGTCATCACCGAGGAGTCGGAGTCGCCGAGCACCAGTGTTACATGATCGAACTCCGAGCCCTGGCTCTTGTGCACGGTCATCGCCCAGGCGGTGTCGTGAGGCGGCAGCTTGGCCAGCGGCAGGCGGCGCGGCTCGGTGTCGCCGCCGGACCTGCCGCCGCCGAACCAGGCCCAGAGCCGACCGGCCTCCGGCCAGCACACGCCCAGGTCGCCGTTGAACAGACGCACCTGGTAATCGTTGGCGGTGACCAGGATCGGGCGGCCGCGATACCAGCGCTCGGCCACCGGGTGCCCGCGATCCGCCAGATGACGTTCGACCACGGCGTTCATTCCCTCGACGCCCCAGGGACCGGTTCGGCGGGCACAGAGGAGCCGGAAAGCGGCGAGGGCCTCCAGGGCCGCCGCCGGCGAGGCAGCGGCCAGGTAGGCCTCGAGGGGCCGGCGCAGAGGCTCCAGGATCCGTTCGGCAGCCTCGGCGGGCGGCATGTGCTCGACGTCGTCGACCTGCCCCTCGCCGAGCACCGCGAGGGTCCGGTCGGCGTCGCGCGCCCTCACTGCCGTCGCCAGCTCGCCGATGCCGGGCTGGTCGCGGAAACGATAGCTGGTTCGCAGCTCGACGGCCGCGTTTGCCAGTAGCCCCCGGGGCGTCGCCGTCCGGCCCGTGTGCGGGGCTCGCAGCTCGCGGCCGCTCAGGCGCCGATAGAAGTCGGCGAAGCGGTCGGAATAGGCGTTGGCGGCCTCGGTGGCGCCGGAACCGCTGTCGCCGGACCTGGCGGCGGTGCACAGATCGCCGAACACGAAACCTGTCTCGACGCTGGCGAGCTGATCCTTGTCGCCCAGGAGCACCACCCGAGCGCGTGGGGGCAGGGCTTCGAGCGCCGCGTCCATCAGCAGCAGGTCCACCATCGACGCCTCGTCGACCACCAGCAGGTCGCAGGTCAGGGGCCGCCCGGCGTGGTAGCGGAACCGGTCGTGCCGCGGCAGGTACCCGAGCAGCCGGTGCAGGGTCGAGGCTTCACGGGGAACCGTGTCCCGCAGGCGTTGCTCGATCGGCAGCGTCTCTACCTGTTCACTGATCGCTTCACCGAGCCGGGCAGCCGCCTTGCCGGTGGGAGCCGCCAGGTCGATCCGCAGCTCGGGATCAGCGGCCAGGAGCAGCACCAGGATGCGGGCCACGGTGGTGGTCTTGCCGGTGCCCGGTCCGCCGGTGACCAGCGCTACCGGGCTGGCCAGCGCCGCTGCTGCCGCCACCGCTTGCCAGTCGACTTGCCTGCTCTCCGCGGGGGGAAACAGCCGGCGGAAGAGGGGCGCCAGCCCCCCGGGGTCGGTGAGTTCGGCATTCGACGCTCTCGGGCGTGTCTCGAGCCGCTGCCGCAATGCCGCGGCGAGCCGCTGCTCGGCGCGCCAGTAGCGCCTCAGGTAGACGCGGCCGGCGGCGTCGCGCACCAGCGGCGTCGCCGCGCCGCCGCTGCCCACCAGTGGGCTCGACGACAGAGCATGCTCCCATTCCCGCAGCTCCGGCAGGCGGGGCAGGGGTGTGTCGCTGTCGGTGGGGAAGGGGTGGCCGGTCCAATCGCGGGGATCGATGCAGGAATGACCCCGGGCGCGCTCGCGCGACAGCAGCGCCGCGGTCAGCGCGATGACGCCGCCGCCGTCGCCAGGCTCGCGCCGCCACAACAGACGCGCCAGGTGCAGATCGAGTGGATCGAGCGCGCCGCTCGCGGCGACGACTTCGAAGGCGCTCATGCCGCGCTCCGGCCCTCGATCAGAGCGTCGAGCGCCTCGATCAACGGGTAGGGCGGGCGATCGACGAACCAGCCGGCCGCTTCGTCCGCCGGATCCAGCCCGCGCAGGAAGAGATAGAACGCGCCGCCAATGTGCTTCTCGTAGCGATAGCCGGGCAGGCGCTGACGCAGGTAGCGGTGCAGGGCGAAGACGTAGAGATGGTACTGCAGCACATAGTGGTGGTCGCGCATGGCCCGCCACAGGGCGCCGGGGCCGTAGTCCGTGACGCCGGGCCCGAGGTGGTTCGACTTCCAGTCGATCAAGTACCAGCGCTCGCCGTGGGTGAGGATCAGGTCGACAAAACCGGTGAGGTAGCCGCGTACCCGGGAGGCGTTCAGGGTCTCGAGCCGTGCCGGGTACTCGTCGCGTGCGCTGCCCCGCCCATGGGTCGAGAAGACGCCCGCCAGTCGGCGCGGAGCGATGCTCGCGAGCGGCGTGGTGAATTTCCACTCCACCAGGGTGTGCCTGAGAGGGACCTCGGCGAGAGCGAACCCGGTGCCGGGAAGGGGCGCGCTGGCCAGCCGGCCAAGCAGCTCGAGCACCGCCTCCGCAGGGTCGTACCGATCGCTCGCGGCGTGGGCGACGGGATCGTCGAGACCGTGGCGGCGCAGTGCCTCGACGACCCGGCTCTCCGCGTCGTCGCCGAGCGGATCCTGGAAATCACAGCTTTCGAGCACCTGGTGCAGGCAGACACCGGCGCGCCGGCCCTTGGCGAAGGCGAGTATCCCCACGTCCGGCGCGTCCGCCGCCGCATCGGCAACCGTCGGCGCCTGTGGCACCGGGGGCGTCGCCGGGTCCCGATGGTCGGGCAGCTCACTGTCGGCGCCGCGGCTCAGGCTGCTGAAGCTCTCGAAGCTCCAGGCTCTGGGCAGCGGACGGTCGAGGACGCGGGGTCGCAGGTCCGGTCCCCCGGCCTCCTCCGCCGGCCGGATGCTCGCTGCCGCCACCGTCTCGGTCGCGCGCAGCTCCATCACCCGCCGGTGACCCGCCACGAGCTCCTCCACGTTTCGGTACCAACCCTGGCGGCTGCCGCGGACCTGTGCCAGGGCGCGATCCACCCACTCGCCGGCGGACTCGGCGTCGAACACGCGTTCGGCCGGATCGCTGACTGCACTGTCGGCCGTCGTCGCCTGGTGCAGCAGATAGCCGAGGGCCGAGGACGCCGAGCCGTCCTTGCCCTGGAGGTCGGCCCACACCACGTAGCAGCGCCGGCGCGCTCGGGTGAGGGCGACGTAGGTCAGCCGGAGATCCTCGGCCAGGCGCTCGGCCTCGGCCCGGGAGAGATGTTCGGCGAGCCGCTTTGAGCCGCAATCGAAGACCAGACGCTCCGGCCCGACGTGGGCCTGGACCGGCGGTTGGTCGACTGGTCGCGCCTCCCACAAGAACGGGCAGAAGACGATCTCGTATTCGAGCCCCTTGCTGCGATGCACAGTCGACACCTGCACCGCCGGGGCGTCACTCTCGAGGCGCAGCTCGGTCTCCTCCGAGTCGGGTCGCTCGCGATCGATCTCGGCGGCCAGCCAGGTGAGCAGCGCCGCCGGCGACAGCTGCCGCTCCCGCTCGGCTCGGTGCAGCAGCTCCACGGATTGGATCAGGTTGGTCAGCCGGCGCTCGCCGGCGTCCAAGGCCAGCAGGCGCTGGCGCATCCCGCGGTCGGCGATCAGGCGTTGGATCATGGGCATGAAACCGCGCCGGCGCCAGTCGTCGCGGTAGGCGTCGAAACGCTCCAGGCGGCGCTCCCAGGCCTCGTCGTCGCGGTCGAGCCGGCGTAGGGCGCGGGCGTCGTCGCCCCACAGGCGGGTGGCCCAGGCGCCGCGCAGGCGCATGCGGTGGCCGGGATCGGCGACGGCGTGCAGCATGAGGGCGAGCTCCGACATCTCTTGCGTTCGAAAGATGTCGCCGGCGCGCCCGATCACCGATGGCACACCGGCAGCGCGCAGCACGTTTTGGATCGCCTGTGCCTGTTCGTTGGTGCGTACCAGCACCGCGATGTCGCCGGGCTCGAGCGGCCGGCCATCGAGGCACGCGCTGCCGCCGAGCAGGCGCGCGATCTCGGCCGCCACCGCGCCCTCGATGGCTGCCCGCGCGGCGTCGCGGTTCTTCTGGCGAGGCAGCCAGATCCACTGCAGCGGCGGCCGGTCGTCGCCGGCCAGAGCGCCGCCGCCGTCGTCCGCGGGCGCGGCCTCGGCGGGCGTGAAGGCGATGCGCTCGAAGACGAACGGCCGGCGGGGACGGGTGAAGACCGCGTTGACCGCCTTGACGAGGGGTTCCTCGGTGCGCCAGTTACGCTCCAGGGTGTAGGCACGGTCGGCGTTGCCGCGCGCGGCGAGGTAGGCGAAGACGTCGGCGCCCCGGAAGCGGTAGATGGCCTGCTTCGGGTCGCCGATCAGGAAGAGGGGGCCGCGCCGGAACAGGCGGCGGAAGATGTCGTACTGGATCAAGTCGGTGTCCTGGAACTCGTCGATCAGTGCGGCGCGGAAGCGCTGGCGCACGGCGCGGGCCAGCGACGGCCCGCGCATCGGATCGGCGAGGGCGTCACGCAGGCGCCGTAACAGATCGTCGTAGGACAGCGCGCGCCGGTCGCGCTTCTCCAGGTCGAACAGCACGTCGACGTCCTTGATGAACCGGCACCGCAGGGCGTGGCGTAGCGTGTCCGCGGCCGCCGCGAACGCCGTGCACTCGGCCAGGATCGGCTGGGTGAGCACGCCGACCTGATCGCGCTTGAACAGCGACTTGCCGAGTCGCGACGCCGAAAGCTCCAGGACGGTGCGCAGCCCGGCGGCCGGGCTGTCGTGGCAGAAGGCCTCGCCGTCGCGCAGGCGCTCCTCGAGCGCCACGCCCGCGAAGTAGCTGCCGGCGCGGAAACGTCGCCGATCGAGCAGCTTCACGAGCGCGGCCGTGTCCCAGACCTCGCAGACTTGATCGCGAGCCCGATCGAGCTCGGCGGTGGCGGCTTCGAGGCTCGACGGCTCGGGCAGGATCTCGGTATGCGGGTGCCGGCGCCAGGTCCGGTAGTCGGCGAGGAAGGTCTCCGGCGTCCAGCCCTGCTCGACGGCGAGCGCCGACACCAGGGCCGAAGCGCCGTAGAGGCGGCGGCGCCATACGTCCCGCGCCGCGTCGAGCAGAAGGGGCGCGTCGTTCTCCAGCAGCTCGGTCTCGAACGGCACGCCGGTCTCGAAGGCGTTCTCCTCCAGCACCTGCCTGCAGAAGCCGTGAATGGTCGACACCGTGAGATCGTCGAAAGCGACCAGGGCCTCGCGCAACACCCGCGCGCTCTCATTGTCCCCGCGGTGGGTCTCGGCGAGGTGGAGCAGGAACGGATCGTCGGTCGAGCCCTCGCCGGCCAGCAGCTCGCTGGCCTCGCGCAGGGCGCCGCGCACGCGCTCCACCAGCTCCTGGGTGGCGGCGTTGGTGAAGGTCACCACCAGCAGCTCGGAGACGTCGCGCACCCGGCGCTCGAGCAGCAGTCTCAGCACCAGCCCGGTCAGGCAATACGTCTTGCCGGTGCCGGCGCTCGCCTCGACCACCGTGACGCCGTCCTCGATCGGGGTGGCCTGAAGGTCGAAGACTTGGCTCACGTGGTTCTCGCGGGCGGTGACTGATCCGGGCTGCGGGCGATCTCGGTCGTCGGTCGAAGAATAGCAGCAGACCCGGGGCGGCCGGTGCCGCGCGGCGCCTGCGGGACGGCCGCGAGACCGCCATGACTCCCGAGCAACCGCTACGAAGCGGTGCCGGCACTGTGGAGAGTCCCGAACATCGACCGCGGTGCGGTCGTGTGATCGCGCAGGGTGCTTCGCACCCGCCGCGCAGAGCTCGTGTCGCCGCGGAGAGCGCCGCGCGGCGGCTGGCACCCTGCGCGCGCGGTCGCGCGACTCCTCCACGGCGGGTGTTCCAGGGTCTGCGCGACTGCGCGACGCTTCTGCAGCGGGTGTGGAGCAGTTTGCGCGTTCGCGCAACGCCTCTGCGGCGGTCGCGGAGCAGTTGCGCGTTCGCGCAACGTCTCCGCAGCGGCCTGGCAGGCAATTTGCTCATGCGCTGGCGAGCGAATTTCGATCTCTCCACAGCTCCGCAAGATCGCAGGCACTCTTTACGTCTCTTGTTGGGTGAGGCGTCGCTGTTCTGGCGGCGGCCCAACCAATGGAGGACGTACATGCCCAGGAAACAGACCCCTCACGACGGCAGCTACCGTCGCCTCTTCTCTCACGCTCGGATGGTCCGGGATCTGATCGAACGCTACGTGGCGCCGCCGTGGGTGGACCGCCTCGACTTCTCGACGCTGGAGATGGTGCCCGCACACTACGTCAGCGAAGAGCTGGAGCAGCGCGAGAGCGACGTCGTCTGGCGGTTGCGCTACAGGCCGGGCGGCGAGTGGTTCTATGTCTACATCCTGATCGAGTTCCAGTCCGAGGTCTTCCGCTTCATGGCGATCCGGGTACTGACCTACGTCCTGCTGCTCTACGAAGACCTGATCCGGAAGAAGAGAGTGGCCAAATCGAGAAAACTTCCCCCTGTCGTGCCGATCGTGCTCTATAATGGAGAACGTCCGTGGACGGCACCGCTCCAGGTAGCGGAGCTGATCGAGTCGATGCCGGGACACGGGCGGCACCTGCCGCGCTTCGAGGTCCTGGTGATCGACGAAGGTCACCTGCCGCGGGAGCGGCTGGAGCCGCTCGACAACCCGGTAGCCGGGGTGTTCCAGCTGGAGCAGTCGCGGGGCGTGGAGGAGATCCGGCGGATCATCGATTCGCTGCTCGAGATCCTCGGCGACGCGGAGCTCAAGGAGCTGCGGCGGGACATGGCGACCTGGTTGCGGCGGGCGGTACTGCCGGCCCGGCTGCCGGGAGTCGAGATCCCAGAGCTTCAGGACCTTCAGGAGGCGAAGACCATGTTGGCGGAACGAGCGGCGAGATGGCCGCAGGAGTGGATGGCGGATGGATATCGGAAAGGTCTGACTGATCTGGTCGAAGAGAAATTCGGCGCGGTGGAGCCTCGATATCGGCAGTTGATCGCCGAGGCGCCGCAGACTCAACTCCAGGGATGGCTAAAGAAAGTCCTTACTGCCATCAGCCTCGACGAGATCTTCCGAGCCTGAGGTCCAGATCAGGCGCGGGAAGACCGCTGCTCGAAGTCGTCGTCGACTTCAAGCTGGAACGGCGCGATTATCTGCCGCCCTGGAACTCATTCGCGGTCGCCAGGACTTCGAAGTGCTCCACGTTCTCGGGTGGATCGATCAGGAAGTCGAAGTCACGGTCGTAGTACTTCGCTTTGTCCACGGGCTCGCCGGCAAACGCTCGGATCGCATCCCAGGATTCCCAGAACGTCAGCATCGAGATCTCGTAGGTTTCGCCGAGATCCCTGGCAAGACCTCGGTGCTGCGGGCCGGGGTGGTCAACGAGCTGCACCACCGGGTGACCTTGGCGCGCGACCGCGGCGAGGCCGCCGATCTGGCGGTGGTCTACTTCAACCAGTGGCAGGGGGACGCCCTGTCCGCGCTGGCGCGGGCGTTGCGCGAGGAGCTGCGCGCGGTCGGGGCTTCCGGCGCCGCCGATGAGACCGGCCGCGCGGAGAGCCTCGAGACACTGCTCGAAGGCGCGGAGCGAAGCTTCGACGGCGATCTGCTGATCCTGTTCGACCAGTTCGAGGAGTTCTTCCTCTACCAGCACGACTGGGGACCCGGCTCCTTCGCCGGCCAATTCGCCGACGTGGTCAACCGCGGCAACCGGCCGGTGAGCTTCCTGGTCGCCTTGCGCGACGACTCGCTGTCCAAGCTCGACCGCTTCAAGCCGCTCATCCCTGGTCTCTTCGACAACTACCTGCGCCTCGGCCATCTGCGCCGCGAGGAGGCCGAGGAGGCGATCCGCAAGCCGGTGGCCCGCTACAACCGCCTGCCGCCGGAGGCCCGGCAGGTCGCCGGCGAGGTGAGCATCGAGGACGAGCTGGTCGAAGCGGTGATGGACCAGGTGCGGGCGGGACGGGTGCTGCTCGGCGCCATGGGTGAAGGACGGGTGGCGGGGGAGGCGGCCGGCGGAAGCCAAGGCTGCTGCGGTCGAGCTCACCACTGAACTGGACGAGCTAAGACAGACCGCTCCGGCGCAGGGACAGTCAGCCGTCGATCGGCTGGTCAAGAAACTAGAACAGACGGAGGACGAGCGGGATCGGCTGCGGAACGAGAACGACGAGCTGAGAGCGAAACTTGCCGCCGTCCAACCGACGCAGACGCAGCCACTTGCCGCGGGCGACCGTAGGGTCGAGAAGATCGCGGGCGTCGAGCTCGTCTGGCGCTACATTCCACCGGACTCTTTTCAAATGGGAAGCCCCGAGGGCGAGAAGGGACAGTATGACGACGAGACGCTCCACGAGGTGACGCTAACGCGGGGTTTCTGGATGGGTGAGACGGAGGTACCGCAGGGGCAGTGGCGGGCGCTCATGGGGAACAACCCCTCCGGCGATACCGGCTGCGGTGACGACTGCCCGGTGGGGAGGGTGAATTGGTACGAGGCGGTGGCCTTCGCCAACGCCCTCTCGAGCCGGGTCGAGCTCGACGAGTGCTACGAGTTGGCGACATGCAAAGGCAAGGCGGGAGAGGGTCTCGAGTGTGGCGAGGTGCGCTTCAGAGGGCTCTGCCGCGGCTACCGCCTGCCGACCGAGGCGGAGTGGGAGTACGCCGCCCGCGCGGGCACGACCACGCGCTACTGGAGCGGGGACGACGAAAAGGATCTGGCGCGGGTGGGCTGGTATGCAGGCAACTCCGGGAACCGTTCCCATCGGGTCACGGAGAAGGCGGCACCCAATCCCTGGGGTCTTCACGACATGCACGGCAACGTCTGGGAGTGGGTATCGGACTGGTCCGGCCCGTACTCCTGGAGGGTGCAGCGGGATCCCGCCGGTCCTCCCAGCGGCGAGAACCGCGTGATTCGCGGGGGCAGTTAGGCGGGCCGGCTCAGGGCTCGATCTCCTCCGCCCGCTCCAGGATCGGACGCCACAGCGTCTCGGCCCAGGTGGCGAAGTCGTCCTCCGCCAGCGGATCCCGGTCGCGGAAACAGAGCGCGACGTAGGGATCGGCGGCGTCGCCGGGGAAGCGGTCGCCGTCGAAGGCGCGGCGAGCGGCGTCGGCCGGCGACATCTTGGCGTGCCCGTCTGCGAGCTTGCGCTGCTGTTCGACGAAGGCGTGGGAGGCGCGCTCGAACACCGGCAGGGGCCGACGGAGCCCCTCGCGGTAGCCCGCCACCAGGGCGTCGAGCAGCTCGCGGGCGTTGCCGAGAGCGCCGAAACGGATGCCGCGGTTGCGGCCGATGACGTGGGTGGTCGGGGGCAGGCCGGTTGGGTGTCCGGCTTCCCAGACGTTGCGGGCGACGTGCGCCACCCAGGCGCGCAGCTGGTCTTTGGGCTTGAGGGTGGCGCAGCGGAAGCGCAGCACGCCGGCGTCGGTGAGGTCGTCGAGCCGGCCCTGCAGACGCCAGCCGTCACCGGCGAGCTCGACCAGGATCGGCTCGCGGGAGTGGGCGCGCGGCAGCGTGGCGACGAAGCCCTCGACCTCGCGCTCGAGCCGGGCGTGGTGGGCGGCGCCGAGACCGGCGTGGGGCAGCTCGCCGCGGCGGCGCAGCAGCTCGAGCTCTTCGTCGCCGGGCTCGGCTCCCGACAGGCGCCGGTCGAGCAGCCACTGGCTGATCCGGTAGCGGTCCAGGAAGTCGACGGCGAAAGGCTCGGCTTCGTCGACGTCACCGGTCTCGAGGGCGAGCGTCAGCTGCAGGACTCTGCGGCAGTAGTGTTTCGTCGGGTGGACCCACATCTCGGTCAGCTCGCTCAGCTCGATCTCCAGCGGACCTGCGGCCTCCTCACCCGTCTGGTCCTCCTGGTCGGTGGCGATGAACGGCGCCGCGGCTCGGCGGGTGCCGACGTTGCGGCTGGCCTGGTGGTTCTCGCGCGAGTAGCTGAACAGGCGCGGATCGCCGCCCGCGCCGTAGTAGTCCGGGCTGAAGGGGTGCAGGCGGTGCTCGACCACCACCTGCTCGCGCACCGGGTGGCCGTCGCCGGTGACGAAGGCGCGGTCGAGGTAGTCGAGCAGCTCGCTGACCACCACCGCCGGCGCCTTGCGGCGGTTGTCCTTCTGCGAGCGGCCCTCGTAGGTGAGGATCAGCCGGTCGCCGGCGGACAGCAGGGTCTCCAGGAACAGGTAACGGTCGTCCTCACGCAGCGAGCGGTCGCCGCGTCGCGGACGGGCCGCGATCAGGTCGAAGCTTCGGCGGGCGTCGCGCCGCGGGAAGGCTCCCTCGGCCAGGCCGGCGACACAGATCACCTTGAAGGGGATCGAGCGCATCGGCTTGAGGGCGCAGAAGGTGATGCGGCCGCTGATGAAGCCGGTGCCGAAGCCCTCGGCCTCCAGCCGGCGGGCGAGGTGCTCTCGCACCACCCGCAGGCTGATCCGCTCGGTGACGCCGGCCAGCTCCTTTGCCAGCGCCAGGTCGGCGAAGGCGTCGCGCACCAGCTCGAGCGCGTGCTCTTCGCCTTCGCCCTCGGCTTCGTACAGCGATTCGAGGGCGGCCGCGAGGTCGGCGGCCCAGGCGTCGGCCGGCCGCGGCGCGCGCAAGGCGCGCAGGTGGAAGAAAAGGTTGTCCATGAAGGCAGCCAGGCGCCCCAGTAGCTCGACGTTGCCGGCGGTGGCGCCGGAATGAGGCACGACGCCGCCGACCAGCTCGTCCACGTCGCCCGCGGCGTAGCCCATCAACAGGCGGTCGAGGCCGGCGCGCCAGGTATTGGCGTCGTCGTCCGGCAGATCGAAGTCGCTGCGTCGTTGGGCGCCGTCCATACCCCAGCGCACGCGAGTATCGCGGATCCACTGGCGCAGCAGTGGCGTCTCGCCGGCCGCGATGCCGGCCGCGCGGTGGACCGCCGGTACGTCGAGGAGGTCGAAGACGGAGCGCGGGGTCACACGGCTCGACACCAGGTCGAGCAGGTCGAGGACGGTCTCGGCCGGCGGCCTCTGCTGGCCGGATCGGCGGTCGGCGATGGCGAAGGGCAGCGGCGGGGTGCCCTGCCATTCGACCCCGAACACCGCCTCCACGTACGGGCTGTACTCGCCGATGTCCGGCACCATCACCAGCACGTCTCCAGGCGTGAGAGCCGGATCCCGCCCGAAGGCGTCCAGCAGCCGGTCGCGCAGCACCTCCATCTCGCGGGTGCGGGAGTGACAGGCGTGGACCGAGAGCGAGTCGTCGCCGGCGGCCAGCGGCCGTGGCGGTGCGTCCGGGCCGCCGCGGTCGACCAGGTGCAGGACGTCGGACTGGACGGCGTGCAGCAGACAGCCGCCGCCGGGCTCGACGAAGTCGAGGTCGTGCCAGGCCGCGCCCTCGGTGTCGGCGTCCTGGAGCAGGTCGAAGAACTCGCGACCCTGGCGGCCGAGGCCGGCGAGCAGATCGTTGCCGCTCTCCAGATGATCGTCGCCGGGCGCCCGCCGGTCGGTGTGAAGCCGGCGGCGGATCCTCACCGCTTCGCGTTCGGAGCGGATGTCGCCCCAGTACTGGTAGGTGGGGCTGGTGAAGTAGATGGCCACCGGGACGAGACGCGACAGCGCGGCCAGCAGCTCGACGAAGATCGGCGGCAGAGTGCTGACGCCGAAGACACTGAGCCGACTCGGCAGCCCTTCCAGGCCCTTCACCTGGCCTGGAAGTCGCTGGAGATGTTCGATCAGCCGCTCGAACCTTCGGGCCAGGTGATCCTCGTCGATGTTCTCGGTGAGAGAGCGCCAGAGGTCGGCCTGCCAGGCGGCCTCGTCGCCCGCCGCGTCGAGCTGGCCCGCCTCCCAGCCGAGCACCTCCCGCGGTCGATACAGTTGGTAGTCGTCGAACAGGCCGGCGAGCCGCGCGGAGAGTTGATAGCGCTTGACCTGGTCGGGATCGTCCTCGAGATAGACGGCGGCGGGAGAGCCGTCCTGCCGATCGCCGCCCAGCCTGGCGAACAGCCGCCAGGTCAGCAGGCCACGGCGGAACAGGGAAGGCGGCGGCGAACCGAGATCCAGGGCTGCGGGCCATGCCGTACCGTCGTCGAGCAGGTGTTCGGCGAGGTAGTGACAGAAATGACCCGGGAACGGCATGATCAGGCTGGCGGCGACACCGAGGCGGTCGGCGAGCCGCAGCGTCAGCCAGCGGTGCATGCCCTGGCTCTGCACGACGATAACCTCGCGTTCCAGCGGCGGCAGCGGTTCGCTCGCCAGAGTCCGGGCGAGCTGCTCGACCAGCACTTCGAGGCGGTTGCTGGTGAAGAAGCTGAGCGAAGGTTTGGTCATGGCAGAGGCGGGAAGAGCGGCGCCGCAGTCCCGCGGCTCGATGATCTTATGTCAGATTCGAAAGCGCAGATTCGTGGACCAATCTCTCGGTTCGCGACAGCTCGATCCTCGATCTACTGGCATCCAGATCCGGTCACGTCCGCACGACCGATGGCGCGATTTGCTATCATGCCGTGCGCCACGAGCTTGCGACTGCTGCCTGGATCTGTGCGGTACCGGACCTGTTCCCGTGCGCGGCATCGCGACCGACAACCATGCGATCGATGTTTCTCATTCGGGTCCTGCCCTTGGTAGCGGCGGCACTCTTTCTGGCCCCCAACCCGGCTCGGGCCTGGCATGACGTGGGCCACATGGTCACGGCACAGATCGCCTATGACGAGCTCTCCGACGACGCGCGTGACGAGGTCGATCGCCTGATCGGCCTGCTATCCGACCTTTCCGAGCGCGACCACGCGGTGACGGCGGCGGTGTGGGCGGACGACCTGAAGAGACAGGGACTGGAGGCCTTCAACACCTGGCACTACATCAATCTTCCCTTTGCCGCGGAGGGTACAGCCGCGCCACCGTCGCGTCAGGAGAACGTGGTCTGGGCCATCGACCAGGCGGCCACGACCCTGCGCGGGGACGCCGGGGATCTGGCGAAGGCGCTGATGCTGCGGCTGCTGATCCACTTCGTCGGCGACGTACACCAGCCGCTGCACTGCGTCAGCCGCGTCACCGCCGAGCAACCGGAGGGCGACCGTGGAGGCAACGACTTTCCCCTGGCCGGCGAAGAGCACGACCTGCATGCCTTCTGGGATTCCGGTGCCGGTGCCCTCCCGTCCTGGGACGGCGGCGCGTGGCGGCCCATGGTGCGGCGCCTCGCGAGCGAGCTGACCCGTTCCATGCCGAAGAGCGCGCTGCCCGGTTGGTCCGATCCCGATCCCGAAGCATGGGCGCGCGAGAGCCTCGATCTGGCGATCACCGCCGCCTACGACGGCATCGCGGAGGGTGCGGAGCCGACGCCCGAGTACACGGCCCGGGCGCGCGAGATCGTACGCCGGCGCCTGGTCCTCGGCGGCTACCGGCTGGGCGCGCTGCTCAACGACGTCTTCGCCGCCCGCCCGGCTCCGACCGAGACCGACGCCGCCGACTGACGCGGATCAGCTCAGCTCTACCGTCACCGGCGCGTGGTCCGACGCGGTGAGCCCTTCCTTCTTCTTGCGCCAATCCCGCTCCACCCTGGCTCCCGAAATCCGCGGCAGCAGCGGTTCGGTAACCAGCACGTGGTCGATGCGCATGCCGAGATTGCGGTGGAAGGCACCGCCGCGGTAGTCCCAGAAAGTGAACGTGCCTGGCTCGACGCGTGGCGCCACCGCGTCGTGCAGCCCGAAGTCCAGAAGCTGGGCCCAGCGCTCGTGCTCTTGCGGGTGAAACGACGGCACGCCATCGAAGGCCTCCACCGACCAGACGTCCTCGGGCCGCGGCGCGATGTTCAGGTCGCCGAGCACGATCAGCGGCTCGGCCGGGTCGGCATGGGCGTCGAGCCAACGCCTGAGGGCATCGAAGAAAGCGAGCTTGAAAGGGAACTGCGGTGAGTCGACCGACTGCCCCTGCGGACAGTAGAGGTTGAGGAGCCGGATGCCGCCGGTGACCGCGGAGATCGACCGCGCCTGACCGTCGTCGGCCCCCGCCAGGCCCTTGTGGATCTCCTCGAGCGGTTCCTTCGAGGCGATCAAGACGCCATTCCACCGCTTCTGCCCGTGGGTGGCCAGGTGATAGCCTCGTTCCTCGAAAAGCTCCGCCGGTACCTTGGAGGTTTCGAGCTTCAGCTCCTGGAGGCACAGCACGTCGGGAGACTCGCGGTCCAGAAACAGGCGAACGTAGTCTTCGCGGGCCTTGATCGAGTTGACGTTCCAGGTGACGATGCGCATCGTCCGACTCCTTTCGTGGCATCGATGGTATCGGATCACGGGGTGGCGCGGTCGCCTGGACGAGCTGGGGCGAGCCGGCAGAGTAGACTGATCGAATCGAGGACTTCGTGCAACGGCATCACCGGCGAGCGTTCGCGTGAACGGCGAAGAGAGCCGTTTCAATCCGTTTCCCGGGCTGCGGGCCTTTCAGCCCCAGGAGGATCTCGTCTTTTTCGGCCGGCAGAAGCAGACCGACGACCTGCTCTGGCGGCTGCGGTCGAACCGCTTCCTGCCGGTGGTCGGTGCCTCCGGCAGCGGCAAGTCCTCGTTGTTGCTGTCGGGCGTGGTCCCCAGCCTCCACAGCGGCTTCATGCTCAAAGCCGGCTCCAACTGGCGAGTGGCGATGCTGCGTCCCGGCAAGGATCCGATCGGCAACCTGGCAGCGGCGCTGCTGGACCAGGGAGTGATCGACGAGGGCGGCGAAGACGCGGACATCCACCGGCAGTTGCTCGAGGCGACTCTGCGATCGAGCGCCCTTGGGCTGATCCGAGCGCTGCGCCAGACGCGGGCCGGCGAGGGCGACAACGTACTGGTGGTAGTCGATCAGTTCGAGGAGCTGTTCCGCTACCGGCACAATCGCAAGATCAAGGGGTCGCGAGACGAAGCGGCGTCTTTCGTCAAGCTGCTGATCGAGGCGGCGCGACAGGATGAGCTCCCGATCTACGTCGCCCTGGCCCTGCGCTCGGAGTTCCTGGGACACTGCGTCGAGTACCCGGGTCTGACCGACGCGATCAACCGGGGGGTCTACCTGGTGCCGCGATTCAGCCGCGACGAGCTGAAGCAGGCGATCGTCAGCCCGGCGGTGGTGGCCGGCGGACAGGTGGCGGCGCGGCTGGTGACCCGTCTGCTCAACGACGCCGGCGACGATCCCGGCCACCTCGTGCTGCTGCAGCACTCGCTGATGCGCATGTGGCACCGCAAGCAGCGCGACGAGGCCCTCGACCTGGAGCACTACGAGGCCATCGGCACCATGGCGGAAGCCTTGTCGCGGCACGCCGAGGAGGCGTACTCGGAGCTCGACTCCGGCCAGAGACGGATCGCCGAGACATTGTTCAAGGCGCTGACCGACGGCACTGCCGGCCGGCCCGGCACCCGACGGCCGGTGACGCTGCGTCAGATGTGCGAGCTCACTTGCACCGGCGTCGGCGAGATCGGCGCGGTGCTGGAGCATTTCGGCCGCCACGGCAGATCGTTTCTCGAATCGTCCGCCGACGGCCGGCTCGACGACGACGCGATTCTCGACCTCTCTCACGAGAGCCTGATGAAGGCCTGGACCCGCCTGGCAAGCTGGGTCGAGGAGGAGGCGCGCTCGGCCGAGGTCTACCTGCGCGTGGCGGCGGCTGCCGCGCTGCACCGGGAGGACCGTGCCGGCTACTGGCGTGATCCCGAGCTTTACTTCGCCCTCGAGTGGCGCCGCGAGACGCAGCCGACCGAAGCCTGGGCGCGACGGTATGACGATTCCTTCGAGCAGACCATGCACTTCCTCGACGAGAGCCGGCTGGCGCAGGAAAGAGCCCAGGATGGGGCGGAGACCAGGGCGCGGGAGCTCGAGAACGAGGTCGACTCTCTGCGGCGCGAGATCGAGCGACTGAAGGCGCCCGCGCCCGCCGACGATTCGAGTCGATAGGAGGCGAGATGTCGAGTGTTGCCGACAAGTCCGTCCTGATCACCGGCGCGTCGTCGGGCATCGGCGCCTACCTGGCGCGCGAGCTGGCCCGGCGGGGTGCCCGGCTCGGCCTGCTGGCGCGCCGTGAGGACCGCTTGCGCGAGTTGGCCGACGAGCTCGAAAACGGTGGCGCCACCGTGGCCTGGGCGACGGCGGACGTGACCGACGGCGAGGGGTTGGCGCATGCGCTCGACGACCTCGACGCCGACCTCGGCGGGACGGACGTGGTGGTGGCCAACGCCGGCTACGGTGTGCCCGAGGTGCCGAGGAGATTCGAGCCCGGGGTGGCAATAGCGATGTACGACGTCAACCTCTTCGGCATGCTGCGGGTGATCGACTGGGCCCTGCCGCGCTTCCTGGCGGAGGGGAGCGGGCACATTGTCGGCATCTCGTCGGTGGCTTCGTTCTTCGGTATTCCCCGGAACGCCTCATACAGCGGCAGCAAGGCGGCGATGCGCGTGCACCTGCAGTCTCTGCGCATGTCCCTGGCGCCCCACGGCATCGCCGTGACCACGATCTGCCCCGGCTTCGTCAAGAGCGAGCTGACCGCGCCGGCCAAGTTCCCGATGCCGTTCCTCTGGGAGACTGATCGCGCCGCGCGCCTGATCGCCGACGCGATCGAGAAACGGCGCGGCGAAGTGGTCTTCCCGTGGCAGATGCGGTGGTTGAAGCAGCTCTTTGTGCGGGCGATGCCGGTGGCCGCCCTCGAATGGTTGGCGGAGGTCCGGCCGGCGAAGAAGCGCCCGGAAGGGTCAGGCCAGGCCTGAGGCCACCGTCGCGTTTCAGTGCGGCGGGGAATCGACTAGCATACGGGGCCATGCGCCCCGACCCTCCGATTCCGGCCCTCGCCTTGTCTTCGATCGTGCTGCTGGTCGTCGGGTGCGGGCAGAACATGGCGTCGAAACCGACTTCTTCGGGAGACGCCGCCTCGGCCGAGACCGACCAGGGAGCGATCGCCGCGGCGGCAGCCTCGGCCTCGCCCTGCAGCGGCGGAGCGGTGAAGGACGACGGCAGCGTCGAGACCGGCTACGGCTACGTGCCGAGCGCCACCATGGGGCAGTACGTGCAGGAGTTCCACTCCGACGAGCTGGAATCCCGAGAGCTGGCCCGGGTCTGCGTGTGCTGGCTGCGCTCGCGGAGCGACGACGCTCTCGACTTCGAGGTGGTTTTCTACCAGCAGCAGGGGGATCGGCCGGCGCCCACCCCATATGCCCAGGTCGCGGCGACGGCGGCCGAAGTGCCGAAGGGTGTAGACGAAGCCGGCCGACTCTACGAGGTGGACGTCACCGGCGTCACCGTGCCCGAGGGCACCTCGTACATCGGCGTGCGCTGGGACCCGTCGGCCGACGACCTGTTCTTCGTCTGCACCGACACCAGCGAGCAGACCGGGTACGTGAACGTCTTCTCGTCCGAGGACCGCTCGCCGGCGTGGACCAACATCAAGGATTCCAAGGACTCGATCTTCCGCCCCCACCGCGCCATCCTGGTGCGGGCGCAGGCGTCCGAGTGATCGCCGGCGGGCTCGACAGGGAGCGGTGCTCGCCGCCGCGTGCTGGACGGGTGGCGGCAGGTGTCCGTATCCTGTGCCCGGAGGTCAGGTCCCGGCGAAGCCAAACGAAACGGCCGGCGAGGAGACCCCGCCGGCCGTTTCTTCATCGGGGACCAGACTGCGGGGCATCACTGCCCCGAAGCCCGTCGCCTCCGTCTACTCGACGAGGAACATCGAGCCGATGTCCTCGTTCGTGGCGATACCCAGGGCCGAGAGGTCCTGGCGCACCGACGACGAGCCCGACGTCGTGTTGCCGAAAGTGCCGGAGAACTCACCGACGTCCTCGTCGGCGCCGGTGGCGCCGGTCACCGAGAAGGTGCCGGAGGTCGAGAACAGCAGGTTGCCGCCCGCGGTCAGGCTGGCCGCGTCGACGTCCTCGGCGCTGTTGCCGCCGAAGCCGACGTCGGAGCCGTCGAAGATCCGGCTGAACGAGCCCGAGGTCGACGACGAGCCGACGGTGCCGGTGAATTGGAACAGGTCCTCGTCGGCTCCTGAAGCACCCGAGCCACTGAAGCCGCCGGTGGTCGAGACGATCAGGTCGCCGCTGGCCGACAACGCGATCGAGTCGACGTCCTCACCGTTCGACGTCAGGTTGACGTCCGAGCCGTCGAAGTACCAGCTGAAGGTGCCGGCAGTAGTGTCGCCGAGCGACGTGGGCGTGAAGCGCACGATGTCGGAGTCGTCGATCGACAGACCACCGACGGTGCCGGCGGCGGTGAAGGACATCAGCAGGTCGCCACCCGGCAGGATGGCCAGGCCCGAGATCTCCAGGCCGCTCAAGCCGACGTCGGAGCCATCGAACTGCTTCGTCCAGACCCCCGTGACCTCGTCGTAGGAGACGATGTCGTCGTCGGCCACGGTGCCGACGCCCGGCACCGAGGTGTTGCTGCGGAACGACATCCAGATGGTCGGGTTGCTGCCGCCCTCGCAGATGTCGGTGGTCTCGTTGCAGGTCTGCCCACCGGAGCACGGGTCGGAGCCCGCCTGGCAGTCGCTGACCGCGTCGCAGGTCTCCGCGCCGTTGCAGAACAGGCCGTCGTCGCAGTTGGCGTCGTTGGGCGCGTTGACGATGATGTCACCCACCTCGTCACAGCTGTCGTCGGTGCAGCCGACGCCGTCGTCGATGCTCGGCGGCGTGCCCGCTCCGCAGACGCCGGCGTTGCAGACCTCGGCTCCGTTGCAGAACTGACCGTCCGAGCAGTCGATGTCGTTGACGCAGTCGACGCAGACGTCGGCGCCTTCGTCGCAGGACTGACCCGGGCACGGGTCGGAGCCGGCCTGGCAGTCGTTGACCGCGTCACAGGTCTCCGCGCCGTCGCAGAAATCGCCGTTGTCGCACAGCGCGTCATTGGCCACGTTGTCACACGAATCGGTGCCGCCGTTGCAGGAGTCGACCGTGCAGGAAACACCGTCGTCACAGCTCGGCGGGGTGCCGGTCTGGCAATCGTTGACCGCGTCACAGGTTTCCGCGCCGTCGCAGAAAGTGCCGTTGTCACACAACGAGTCGGTGGCCACGTTGTCGCACGAGTCGGTGCCCTCGTTGCAGGAATCGACCGTGCAGGAGACGCCGTCGCCGCAGGCTACCGGCGTTCCGGCCTGACAGTCGTTGACCGCGTCGCAGGTCTCCGCGCCGTCGCAGAACGCGCCGTTGTCACAGTTGGCGTTGTTGACCACGTTATCGCACGAATCGGTGCCTTCGTTACAGGAGTCGTCGGTGCAACTGACGCCGTCGTCGCAGCTGACCGTCGTGCCCGCTTCGCACTGGCCGGTGCCGGTGTTGCAGGTCTCGTCGCCGTTACAGTAGTCACCGTCGTCGCAGTCGTCGTCGATGGTGCAGACCGCGTCGGCCTCGACCGCGAACACCAGGTCGTCGTGGTCGTCGTAGCTACCGGTCGAGCACGGGCTGGCCGAGCCCTGGTAGCGGAAGTTGGCGCGGATCGCCTGCAGGGTGCCGGTGGGCAGGGTGTACTG
>JAAELT010000144.1 GCA_024226315.1 bacterium
GACGAAGCGGACGCCGGCGGCGGGGTCGGCCTGGCGAAACACGCCAACCCGGTTCACGAAGACCGGCCGTTCCGCCATGGACTGCACCTGGATCCAACCCGGGGGCAGACCCTGTGCCCCAGGGCGTGGGGAAAATGCGCCGGCCGGCTGGGGTAGCCGGCGTGGAGCTGATCGAGGACCGAGAGCAGGGTGTCGTCGACCAGAGCGTCGATCTCGTCGAGGAAGAGCACCACCGGCCGTGGGCACGAGTCGCACCACCGGAGGAGATACTCCTTGAGTCGGATCTCGGCAGCGAGATCCCGCAGGGCATCCGGCGACTCGGGCCTGAGCTCGGCGGGCAGTTGGTTCCTGCACTCCTGGTCGACGGAGCCGACGACGGCACCTACACCGCGCTCGACGTCGCTGCCGGCGACGGCTCCGGGCTTGCAGCTCGCGAGGACGGCGGCGTAGGTGCCTTCAGCCGTGAGCGCTTCGGCGAGAAGCTGGGCGCTGGTCGTCTTGCCGCTCTGCCGCGGCGCGTGGATGACGAAGTAGGCTTCGTCGTCGATCAGCTGGCGCAATTCGCCGAGGCGCGCCTCGGGCGCCAGCATGTAGTGTTTCTCGGGGCGGCAGATACCGGCGGTATTGAAGCGGCGAGCCATCAGGACATTGTAGAGCCTGCCGGCTGCATTGCCAAAGCGACCGCCCTTCGCGACCCGGCGCCCTGTTCGCGCGCTGTGCGCTAAGCCCCTAGCCGCTCGCAGACCGCCGGCAGCAGCTCTTCGGCCTTCTCGGCCAGCACCTGGATGCCGGGGTAGGGGGCGCGCGCGCCGCCGGGATCGACGGAGTAGATCGGCACCCGCCCGAACAGGCCCTGCTGGACGAACAGATCGGTCACGCCGACCGCGAACGAAGTGCCGACGAAGAGCGCCAGGTCCATGGCCCCCGAGGCGGCCTGGACGCGCAGCCACTGGTAGTCGTCGTGGCCGGTGTAGAGCTCGTCGAACCACAGCACGTGCTGGCGCAGGATCTCATTGCACTCGGGGCAGCGCGGCAGCTTGTCGATCGAGGGATCCTCGAGCAAGGCGTCGAGGTCGACCTCCGGGCGCGGCAGCGAGCCCCGGGGGGCGCCGTGGCGGCAGCCGTCGGCAGGGCAGCGCACGCGATCGGCCGAGCCGTGTACCTCTACCAACTCGCGGGCGCCGGCCGCCCGGTGCAGGGTGTCGATGTTCTGGGTCACCAGCAGGTACTTGCCGCCTCGCTCCAGCTGCCAGCGCTCGAGCGCCACCAATGCATCGTGAGCAGGGTTGGGACGTGCCCCCAGCACTTTGTTGAAACGGCTCATGTACCACTGCCAGCTACCGACCGGGTCTTCCTCGAAGTAGCGGAAAGTACCGAGCTCGGTGACGTCGCGCTTCCACACCGCGTCGGGATCGCTGCCGCGAAACGTGGGAATGCCGCTCGCCAGGCTGATGCCGGCGCCGGTGACCACCAGGAGGAAGCCGTCGCCGAGGCGCTCGATGGCGCCGGAGAGAGTTTCGATGCTGTCCTGCATGAAGCCGCCCCGCGTCAGACCACCACGTTGACCAGCCGGTCGGGAACCACCACCACCTTGCGTGGCGTCTTGCCGTCGATGAAGCGCCGCGCGGCCTCCGACCCCAGGGCCAGCTCTTCGAGACGCTCCTTGGCCGTGCCGCGCTCGACTTCGAGCCGGTCGCGCAGCTTGCCGTTGACCTGCACGACGACGGTGATCAGATCCTCGGCGCACAGCGCCTCGTCGTGCTCGCACCAGGTGGCCTGGACCACCAGGCCATCGAGACCCAGGCGGTGCCAGGCTTCCTCGGCCAGGTGCGGGGCGTAGGGAGAGAGCGCCAGGAGGAACATCCGCAGGATGTCGCGGGGCAGGGCGTCTGCGGCCGTCGCCTCGTTGACGAACACCATCATCTGAGCGATGGCGGTGTTGAAGCGCAGCCCTTCCGTGTCCTCGCGCACTTTCTTGATCGTCCGGTGCAGCACCTTCTCGAGCTCCGGCTGGCTCGACGCCGGCGCGTCGGTGACCTTCGCCGACAGCTCGCCCGAGCGGTCGTCGACGATCAGGCGCCAGGCGCGGGCCAGGAAGCGATGGACGCCTTCCAGGCCCTCCACCTGCCAGGGCTTGGTCTGCTCCAGCGGACCCATGAACAGCTCGTACAGGCGCAACGTGTCGGCGCCGTACTGGTCGATCACCTCCATCGGGTCGACGCCGTTCATCTTCGACTTGCCCATGCGCTCGACCTGCACACTGACCGGCTTCTCCTCGCCCGGGGCGAAGAACGCACCGTCGCGCTCGGTCAGCTCGGCGCGCGGGTAGTACTTGCCGCTCCCGCCGCGATAGCTGGGCGCCAGGATCATGCCCTGGTTGAACAGCCGCTGGAAGGGCTCGGGATGGGCCACCAGGCCGCAGTCGAAGAGCACCTTGTGCCAGAAACGGGCGTAGAGCAGGTGCAGCACCGCGTGCTCGACGCCGCCGACGTAGAGGTCGACCGGCAGCCAGTACTCCTCCAGCGCCGGGTCCCACGCCTGCCTCTCGTTGCGCGCGTCGACGTAGCGCAGGTAGTACCAGCAGGAGCCGGCCCACTGCGGCATGGTGTTGGTCTCGCGCACGCCGCGCCGGCCGTCGGGCAGCTCGACGGCGAGCCAGTTGTCGGCGCGGGCCAGCGGCGGCCGGCCGTCGTCGGTCGGCCGGTACTCGTCGACGTGGGGGATCTCCACCGGCAGGGCGTCCTCGGGCAGCGGCATCACCGTGCCGTCTTCCAGGTGCACGATGGGGAAGGGCTCGCCCCAATAACGCTGGCGCGAGAACAGCCAGTCGCGCAGCTTGTACTGCACCTTGGCCCGGCCCTTGCCGTGCTCCTCCAGCCAGGCGATCATGCGCGCCTTGGCCTCGGCGATCTCGAGCCCATTCAGGAAGTCGCTATGGATCGCCGGGCCGTCGCCGAGGTAGGCCTGGCCGTCGAAGTCCGCCGGCGGCTGCACCGTGCGCACGATCGGCAGGCCGTAGATCTCGGCGAAGTCCCAGTCGCGCTGGTCCTGGCCGGGCACCGCCATGATGGCGCCGGTGCCGTAGCTCGCCAACACGTAATCGGCGATCCAGATCGGGATCGGCGCGCCGGTCACCGGGTGCAGCGCGTGGGCGCCGGTGAAGACGCCGGTCTTCTCCTTCGCCAGGTCGGTGCGCATCAGGTCGGACTTCCTCGCGGCGGCCTCGACGTAGGCCTCGACCGCGGCACGCTGGCCGTCGGTGGTGATCGCCGCCACCAGATCCAATTCCGGCGCGAGCACGCAGTACGTGGCGCCGAAGAGGGTGTCGGGGCGGGTGGTGAAGACGGTGAACGTATGCTCGCCGCCCTCGATCCGGAAATCGATGTCGGCGCCGGTGGACTTGCCGATCCAGTTGCGCTGCATCTCCTTGACGCTGTCTGGCCAGTCGACCAGGTCGAGATCGTCGAGCAGGCGCTCGGCGTAGGCGGTGATCTTGAGCATCCACTGGCGCATGTTGCGCCGCTCGACCGGGTCCCCGGTCTCCACGTACACGCCGTCCTTGACCTCCTCGTTGGCCAGCACCGTGCCCAGCGCCGGGCACCAGTTGACCGGCACCTCCGCCAGGTACGCCAGGCCGCGCTCGTGGAGCTTGAGGAAGATCCACTGGGTCCAGCGGTAATAGTCCGGCTTCGAGGTGTTGACCTCGCGGTCCCAGTCGTAGCTGAAGCCCAGGCGCTTGATCTGGCGGCGGAAGGTGTCGATGTTGCGCCGCGTGATCGCCGCCGGGTGGATGTTCTCGCGCACCGCGGCGCGTTCGGCCGGCAGCCCGAA
>JAAELT010000145.1 GCA_024226315.1 bacterium
CCACCTCCGAGGACGTCAACTCGGTGCTCGCCGGGGGCCGCGCCGATCTGGTCGCCATCGCTCGCGCCCACCTCTGGAACCCTTACTGGACGCGTCACGCCGCCCGCGCGCAGGGCTTCGAGCTGCCGTGGCCCGATCCCTACGCGACCATGAACGGCTATACGCCCCGTGACCCATGACCCGCAACCATGATGCGTGAATCGATGACCAGGAGTTTCTCATGAGCGACGGACCTGTCACCTACTGGGACTACATCAAGACGGAGGAGCTGCTCTCCCTCCAGGACGGACGCGGCGGATCCGAGTCCGGGCTGGCCAACGACGAAGTCATGTTCATCGTCATCCACCAGATCGAGGAGCTGTGGTTCAAGCTGGCCCTGCGCGAGGTCGTCGCCGCCCGCGATCTGTTCGCGCAAGACCACGTCCCCGAGACCGCGCTGGCGGCGGCGGTGCGCGGAATCGATCGCACAACCGAGACGTTACGACTCGCGGCGAGCCACTTTTCCTTGATGGAGACCATGACCACCCGCGACTACCTGTCCTTCCGGGACCGGCTCTACCCGGCCAGCGGATTCCAGTCGTCCCAGCTGCGTGAGCTCGA
>JAAELT010000146.1 GCA_024226315.1 bacterium
CTCCCTCCCCCATTTCCCGAAAAATTGCCAACTTCGGGCCATCGGTTGTACGGGTTCCCCTCGGAGATACAGCGGCCGATTTCACGGCGTCGACTACCCTCACCCAGATATTGGAAAACACCACTAACCTCATGTATCTCGCAAAAATGGCGGAGGAATGGCTGCCGGTCCATAGGGTGAACCCTCTTCCTCCTCTTCCTCCTCTTCCTCTTCCTCTTCCTCTTCAAATGACAGTTTCTGAATTCGGTACTGTAGTGCCTGCGGACTTTTCGGGCGAACTGATGTTGTAAAACCTCATAAGTGGGGGGGACCATGAAGCAAATAGCACATCAGCAGGTTCGCAGCGCGCGTCTAACCTACGCGAACTGGCCTACCCGGCTGAAAGGTGAAAACAGAAACTCCGTATCACACACACACACACAATGTTTGGCCACAGCCTCCGCAGGCTCCGGCTGGGCCAGGTACGGAGTTTCTGGGCACAAAGCAGGGCAGATGTGTGTGTGTGTGTGTGTGTGTGTGTGATACGGAGTTTCTGTTTCTGCCTTTCAGCCGGGTAGGCCAGTTCGCGTAGGTTAGACGCGCGCTGCGAACCTGCTGATGTGCTATTTGCTTCATGGTCCCCCCCCACTTATGAGGTTTTACAACATCAG
>JAAELT010000147.1 GCA_024226315.1 bacterium
ATCACCGTGCCGGCCTATTTTAACGACAGCCAGCGCCAGGCGACCAAGGACGCGGGCCAGATCGCCGGGCTGACAGTCCGGCGGATCATCAACGAACCGACCGCCGCCAGCCTGGCCTACGGGCTGGACAAGAAAAACGCCGAGACCATCCTGGTCTTTGACCTGGGCGGCGGCACCTTTGACGTCTCGGTCCTCGATGTGGGCGAGGGCGTGGTCGAGGTGCAGTCCACCAGCGGCGATACCTTCCTCGGCGGCGACGATTGGGACCAGCGCATCGTGGACCACATCGCCGACGAGTTCAAAAAGGAACAAGGGATCGACCTGCGCGCCGACCGCCAGGCGCTCCAACGGCTCAAGGAAGCGGCAGAGAAGGCAAAGATCGAACTATCCAGCGTGATGGAGACTGACATCAACCTGCCCTTTGTCACCGCCGACGCCACAGGCCCCAAGCACCTGCAACTGAAACTGACGCGGGCCAAATTGGAGCAACTGACCGACGACCTGGTAGAGCGCTGCCGGGTTCCCTTTGAGCAGGCGTTGAAGGATGCCAAGCTAAAGGCCAGCGACCTGGACGAGGTCGTCCTCGTCGGCGGCGCGACCCGCATGCCGATGATCCACGACCTGGTGCGCAAACTGGCGGGCGGCAAGGAGCCGCACAAGGGCGTCAATCCCGACGAAGTCGTCGCCGTTGGCGCGGCCATTCAGGCGGGCGTTCTGGCGGGCGACGTGAAGGACGTGCTGCTGCTCGACGTGACGCCGTTGACGCTGGGTATCGAGACGCTGGGCCAGGTGATGACGCCCCTGATTGAGCGCAACACCACCATCCCGGTGCGCAAGAGCGAGACCTTTTCCACCGCCGCCGACGGCCAGACCGCTGTGACGGTTCACACCCTGCAGGGCGAGCGCCCGATGGCGTCCGACAACAACAGCCTGGGAATGTTCAACCTGGAGGGCATCCCGCCCGCGCCGCGCGGCGTCCCGCAGATCGAGGTGACGTTCGACATCGACGCCAACGGCATCCTGAACGTCTCGGCCAAGGACAAGGCCACCGGCAAGGAACAGCAGATCACCATCACCGCCAGCACGAACCTGAACAAGAATGAAGTGGAGCGGTTG
>JAAELT010000148.1 GCA_024226315.1 bacterium
CACACCTCGAGCACCGGCATGCCGTAGATTGGGCTGCTCTCGTCTTTCTCGGACGCCGGATTGACGACGTCGTTGGCGCCGACGATGATCACCACGTCGGTGTTCGAGAACTCGGGGTTGATGACGTCCATCTCGAGCAGCTGCTCGTAGGGCACGTCGGCCTCGGCCAGCAGTACGTTCATGTGGCCGGGCATGCGGCCGGCCACCGGGTGGATGCCGTAGGTGACCTTGGCGCCGCGCTTCTCGAGCTCGGCGGCCAGCTCCTTGACGGAGTGCTGAGCCTGGGCCACGGCCAGACCGTACCCCGGCACGAAAATCACCGACTCGGCGGCCTCGAGCACCAGCGCCGCCTCTTCGGCGCCGCCCGAGCGCACGTTCTTGTACTCCGAATCGGCCGCGGAGCCGCCCGTCGAGTCGGCGGTGCCGAAGCCCCCGAACAGCACGTGCGCCAGGGTGCGGTTCATCGCCACGCACATGATCTGGGTCAGGATCAGGCCCGAGGCGCCCACCAGCGCGCCGGAGATGATCAGCACGTTGTTCTCCAGCACGAATCCGGTGGCCGAGGCGGCGAGGCCGGAGTAGCTGTTGAGCAGCGAGATCACCACCGGCATGTCGGCGCCGCCGATCGGGATCACCAGCATCACGCCCAGGACCAGCGCCAGCGCGATGGCCACCAGGGTCAGCATCGCCAGGGTACCGGGGGCGGCCACCGAGTATACGACGTAGAGACCCAGGCCCAGGGAGCCCGCGATCAGCAGCAGGTTGATCACGTGGCGCCCGGGCAGCAGGATCGGCCGACCGCTCATCTTGCCGGAGAGCTTCATGTAGGCGATCACGCTGCCCGACAGGGTCAGGGTGCCGATGAAGATCGACAGCACGGCGGTGAAGCCACTGGCACCTCCGACCGTCCCCACGGTGGTGAGGCCGCTGCCGTTCTCGATGACGTTGAACCAGATGAAGGACGCTGCCACCAGGGTGGAGGCGCCGCCGCCCGAGCCGTTGAACAACGCCACCATCTCGGGCATCGAGGTCATCTGCACCCGGGTCGCGGCGATCGCGCCGATGGCGCCGCCGACGACCAGCCCGACCAGGATCCACTGGAGGTCGAGGCGGTTCTCGTCGGTGCCCATCTCGATCACGGTCGCGACCACGGCGATCAGCATCGCCAGCGCCGCCAGGGCGTTGCCGCGCTGGGCGGAGCGCACCCGGGTCAGGCCCTTGAGGCCGAGAATGAAGAGGACCGCGGAGAGCAGGTAGAGGATCGGAACGATCGTCTGGAGGAAGCTCATTTCTTCTTGCCGCCGAACATGCCGAGCATGCGGTTGGTGACCAGGAAACCGCCGACCACGTTGATGGTGGCGAAGATGATCGCGAACAGCCCGAGAAGGCTCGAGACCTCGTTGTCGAAGTAGCGGGCCGCCAGCAGGGCGCCGACGATGGTGATGCCCGAAATGGCGTTGGCGCCCGACATCAGCGGTGTGTGGAGGGTCGGCGGAATCTTGGTGATGATCTCGATGCCGACGAAGATCGCCAATACGAAGACGTAGATTCCGATCAACAGCGGTCCCATGATCAGGCCTCCAGGGCTTGCCGGGTGGGCGCGTGGCGCACCTCGCCGGCGTGGGTCAGGAGCGCGCCGTCGACCACCTCGTCTTCGGTGTCGAGTGTGATCGCTCCCTCGTCGAGCAGACTCTTCAGCAGCGCCCAGACGTTGCGGGCGTACAGTTGGCTGGCGTCGACCGGCGTTTCGGCCGGCAGGTTGGCGGGGCCCAGGATCAGGACGTCGTGATGGACGACCTCCTCGCCGGACTTCGACACCTCGCAGTTGCCGCCCTGCTCGACCGCCAGATCGACCAGCACGGCGCCCGCCTTCATGCCTTCCACCATCTCCTTCGTCACCAGCGTGGGCGCCTTCCTGCCGGGCACCAGGGCGGTGCAGATGACGACGTCGGCGGCCTGCACGTGACGAGTGACGATCTCGCGCTGCTTGGCCAGGAACTCGGGCGTCATCTCGCGGGCGTAACCGCCCTCTCCCTCGCCGCCCCCGAGCTCGGGAAGCTCGATGAACTTGCCGCCGAGGGACTCGACTTGCTCCTTCACCACGTCGCGGATGTCGGAGACCTCGACCACCGCGCCGAGGCGCTTGGCGGTGGCCACCGCCTGCAGGCCGGCCACCCCGGCACCCATCACCACCACCCGGGCGGGCTTGATGGTGCCGGCCGCGGTCATCAGCAGCGGAAAGTACTTGCCCAGCCGCTCGGCGGCCAGCAGTACCGCCTTGTAGCCGGCGATCGAAGCCTGTGAGGACAGCGCGTCCATCGTCTGGGCGCGGCTGATCCGGGGCACCAGCTCCATCGCCAGCGAGCTGACCTTGCTCTCGGTCAGTCGCCGCACGAGATCCAGGTTCTGGAGCGGCGAGAGCAAACCCACGAGCAGTGCGCCCTCTTTCAGGGCCGCCGCGTCGGCGGGATCCGGGGCGACGACCGTCAACAGCGCATCGGTGTCGCCCAACGCGGCCTGGCGGTCGCCGGTCATCTGGGCGCCGACAGCCTCGTACTGATCGTCGGAGAAGTGGGAACCGGCTCCGGCGCCCTGCTCGACCATGACGTCGAGGCCGGCACCGACCATTTTCTTGACCGACTCGGGGGTCGCGGCAACGCGCGTCTCGCCCGGCCGGGCTTCTTTGGGAACGAAGACCTTCACCTTAGTTTTCCTTACGGTGTGTTCAGGGAGCGATGTGGGGTCGGGTGCGAGTCGGAGGCATCGATCCTATCCGTGCCCCGAAAGGCATGCAAGACTGTCGCTCTTGCTAAGCTCGGTAGGCCGTAGGGGCGACGCGGGCGTCGCCTCTACGAAATCCTCTCCCGCAAGGAAGGACCGATGATGGATCTACGCTCACGACTTCGACGGCCAGCCCTGCTCCTGGCTCTGATTCTGCTCACCGGCTGCGCCTCGCTCGGCCTGGTCGAGCCCGACGTGACGCTGGTCAACCTGAAGTTCACCGATCTCACGGTATTCGAGACCTCCGGCATCTTCATCGTCCGCCTGGCGAACGAGAATCCCGAGCCGCTGGTGGTCGAGGGCGGGGTGTACAATCTCTACCTGGGTGGCTTCCGGATCGGCAAGGGCCTGAGCGACCACCACATCGAGGTTCCGGCCCTCGGCACCGCGATCGACGAAGTCGAGCTGCACATGAGCAACCTCGCTATCGCGACCCAGCTGCGATCGATCCTCGATAGCGGCATCGTCGACTATCGGATCAAGGCCAAGGTCTACGTCGACCGCGGCTACGGCCGGCGAAAGGTCACGGTCGAGCACGAAGGGCGTTTCGACTTCAACTCCCAGGAAGTGCCGGACGACGGAAGGCTGGACGTGACCCCGGACGAGGAATCTACCTCAGAACAGGAGTCTCCAAATGCAGCGTCATGATGATAGGTCCCCACGCTGGGCAGCACCACATCGGGCAGTACCGCGTTGGGCAGCACCGCGTTGGGCCGTGCTCTTGTTGGCCGCCGGCCTCGCTTTCTCGGCCGGCTGCTCGGTCAATCCCGCCACCGGCCAGCGGCAGGTGATGTTGATCGGCGAGCAGGGAGAGATCGCGATGGGCCGGGAAGCCGATCCCCAGATCCAGGCCCAGATGGGCGTCTACCCCGACGACGAGTGGCAGGAGTACATCCAGGCCCTCGGCTCTGATCTGGCGGCGCGCTCCGAGCGGCCGGAGCTGCCCTGGACCTTCCGGGTGATCGACGACCCGATCGTCAACGCTTTCGCCCTGCCGGGCGGCTTCATCTACGTCACCCGCGGTATCCTGACCCACTTCAACTCCGAGGCCGAGCTGGCCTCGGTGCTCGGTCACGAGATCGGCCACGTCACCGGCCGCCACGGCGCCGAGCGGGCGAGCAAAGCGCAACTGGCCGGCATCGGCATGGCGGTGGGCAGCGTGCTCAGCCCGGAGTTCGCCCAGTACGGCGACGTCGTCGGCCAGGGGATCGGGCTGTTGTTCCTCAAGTTCGGCCGCGCCGACGAGCGCGAGGCCGACGACCTCGGCCTGCGCTACATGACCCGCGGCGAGTACGTGCCCGACGAGATGCCCAAGGTCTTCCGCACTCTGGAGCGGGTGAGCGCCGCCCAGGGCGCCGGGCGAATTCCCGCCTGGCTGTCGACCCATCCCGACCCGGGCAACCGGGCCGCGCGCATCTCCCAGCAGATCGCCGAGCTGCCTCCCGACCCGAACCGCACCAGGGTCAACCGCGACAGCTATCTGCAGCGGCTCGAGAACATGCCTTTCGGCAAGAACCCGCGCGAGGGTTACACGATCGGCAGCAGCTTCTACCATCCGGACATGGCGTTCCAGCTCGACTTTCCCGAGGGCTGGAAGATCGCCAACCAACGGCAGGCGGTGACCGCGATCAGCCCCGAGCAGGACGCCATCGTGGTGCTGGCGCTGGCGGCGGAAGACTCGCCGGAAGAGGCGCACCGGGCCTTCTTCGCCCAGCAGGGTGTCGAGCGCGGCGACGACTGGCGCCGTGGCTTCAACTACTTCCGCACGCCGCTCAACGAGCAACAGCGCCGGATCGTCGGCCTGGCCGGCCACTTCAGCTACGGCGACTCGGTGCTACGTTTGATGAGCTACACCCGCGACGACAAGTGGTCGCCCTACGGCAAGGCCATGGAGCGCTCGGTGGCCAGCTTCCGCCGTCTCACCGACCGCCGCTATCTCGACGTCCAGCCGGCCCGGGTCGAAATCGTCAGGCTCGACCGCTCGATGACGCTGGAAGAGTTTCAGCGGCGCTATCCCTCGACCGTCGAGCTCTCCGAGCTGGCGATCGTCAACGGTGTGGCCGAGGACGCGCGGCTCGAGGCCGGACGGCGCATGAAGCGGGTCGTCGGCGGCGAGCTGCCGGATTCCTAGGATGCCGCGCTCGAGCCGAGCCGATGGCTGACACCGCCTTCTGCGGTCTGCTGCCCCACCCTCCGATCATCGTGCCGGAGGTGGGGCGCGAGCGCCTCGAGGAGTGCCGGAGCACCGAGCGGGCGTGCCGCGACTTCGCCGACCGAATGATGGCGACCCGGCCGGACCGGCTGTTCATGGTGTCGCCTCACTCGCCGCGCCGGGGAGGCGATTTCGGCCTGTGGACCGGGGAGCGGCTGCGCGGGGACCTGGGACGCTTCGGCGCGCCCGGCTCGAACATCGACCTGCCCAACGACCCGATGCTGGCAAACAGCCTGCGCGCCGCCGCCTATTCCGATGGGCTCGGCACCTGGTCGATCTCGGGCAGCGAGCCTCTCGATCACGGCGCGGTGGTGCCGCTGTGGTTCCTCGCCCAGGCCGGCTGGCAGGGGCCGACGTGCATCGCCTCGCTGCCGTGGTCGGAAGACCCGGGCGTGATGCAGGCTTTCGGCCGCGCACTGGCGACGGCGCTGGCCTCCCTCGACGGGCGCGCCGCGCTGATCGCCAGCGGCGACATGAGTCACAAGGTGCTGCCCGGCGCCCCGGCCGGCTTTCATCCTCGGGCCGTCGAATTCGACCACGCGCTCAGAGACCTGGTCGCCGAGGGCGCTCTCGACCGCTTGAGCGAGATCGACCCCGAGCTGCGGCGTCTGGCGGCCGAGGACGCCGCTGATTCGTCAATGATCGTCGCCGCCGCGATCGACTACCGCGCCCACGGCGTGGAGGTCGTTTCCTACGAGCACCCCTTCGGCGTCGGCTACCTGGTGGCCGTCTTCCACGACGGACGCGAGGGTGCCTAGCCCCGCAGCGCCTCCCAGAGAATCCCCGGCAGCTTGAAGATCGAGGGCTCTGCTTCGAAGTCGGTCAGCTTCTTCGCCATCTCGTGGGCGGTGGCGTGGCTCGGGAACCAGGGAGGCTTGGGGCTGACGCGGAACGGAGCGCGTACCACGGTTTTCTGCACCCGGTCGAACATCAGCGTGTTGTGGACCACGCCCGAGCCACTCTGGATGTCGTAGACGTCCTGCCCTGGAAACGCTCCCCAGGGCGTGACCACCAGGCCATAGCCGACCGCTGCCCAGCAGTTGATCGCCACCGTGCCGTAGCGCAGATCGGCGATGGCCCGGTTCACGGCCTCGGCCACCTCGGGCTCAGCCAGGGACTTGGGATGCACCAGCAGGGCGACGTTGAGGGTGCCCCACAGGCGGTCGTTGGCGAGCTCGACCGCCCGGGCGACGAACTCGGCGGTCGAGCCGGCCGGCAGGGCGGTCTCGGAGGTGACGCCGCAAAACGCCTCGGTGTGGAAACAGACCTCGTCCTCGGCATCGCAGCGCAGGCCGGGGATCAACGTCCACGGCAGCTCTCCGTCGCCGGCGGCGCCGAAGTTCTCGGCCTCGGGATGCGCCGCGAGGAAGGCCGTGTGACGGTCCTCGGCGCCGGGATAGTAGGCCTTGCGCGGCGGTACTCGGCCCAGGTGGGCACGCACGCCGTCGAGCAGCTCCTGGCGCTGCGCCCACCCCTCGTGCAGCACGATCACACGGGTGGCGTTGCAGTTGAAGCCGGCGTTGTTGGTCAGGCTCGCGACCAGGTTCTCGGCGTGGAAATCGACGTCGCTCGCCGACCACGGGCCCGGCACCACGATCACCGCCGAGACGTTGCCGAGCTCGCTGGTGATCGGCTTGTCGAGCTTCGGCCGGCGCTCGGTCTTACGCCGGGCCCCCTCTTCGCCGGGACCGAAAGCGATCGCCTCGACCGTCTTGTCAGAGCCGGTGACGTGGATCTCGTCGACATCCTGATGGGCGGTGAGGTAGGCCCCGACGTCGCCGCCGCCGTAGACCACGCGCATCACCCCCCAATCGATCAGCGCCTGGAAGCCACGCTCGATCAGCGGCCCCAGATAGGCATTGAGCGGGTGCATTTTCAGGATCACCACGTGGCTCTGCACGAAGAGCTTGTAGAGCAGATCCATGACGCCGATCGACGACACGTTGCCAGCCCCCAGCACCAGCGACACCGCGCTCCCCGGGTCGTCGGTCTTGTAGGCCGTCGCCTGGGTGGCCGCAAGCCCTTCGGCGGTGACGCCGGGCTGCATCCATACCTGGGCGGTGACGCCGCCGTAGAAGATGCGGTCGTAGAGCGTCTGGGGGAAGACCTGCGCCGTCACCTGGCCATCGTCGCGGGTCTCGACCGGGCCCGGAATCTGGGGCTGTCCATGGCGCTCGACGTCGGCCAGGGCGCTGTCTAGGAGCCTCAGGTTGCGCAGCACCATGTAGGGGCCGGCGAGCCACTCCTCGCCCGATGTCGGGGCGTGGGGCGAGAGCCCCTCGGCCTCCTGACAGGCCGAGGCCCACGGCTCGGCGACCTTCGCGAAGTCCTTGATCAACTCGCCGAGGATCGCTCGCCGATCGGCCAGGCTCACCTTCGGCCAATCATCCATACGGGCGACCAGGTCGCGGAGCGCGCCGTCGACGGTCTCTCGGGAGCTGGCGGCGATCGCTCCCTCGGCCTCGGCGTGAAGCGGGATGCCCTGCGTGGTGGACGGGCTCGCGGCGGCGGTGGTCATGATCGCTCCTCGGGTCGGTGAGACGGGCGAAGATACCACAGGGACACTCGGGGCGTAGACTCGGGTAGACTTCGACGATCGACAGACTCTCGGCCAGGCCGACAGGAGACCACATGAAAATCTACAAGGTGCTGCCGGATCTCTCCAGAGAACGGCACATGAAGATCTGGCACAAGGCGCTGCGCTCGCAGTGGTCCGCCACCGACATCAAGTGGGACACACCGCAGCGCATCACCAACCACAGGCTCAAGGACCAGATGGGGCGCATCCTCACCCCGGTGCTGATGGGCGAGCAGGCGGCCCTCTACTCGGTGTCCGGCCTGATTCCGATCCTCGGCAAGTTGGGCGAGGTGGAGAGCCAGTTCTACCTCACCACCTGGGCGGTCGACGAAGCGCGCCACACCGAGCTCTTCGCTAACTTCTACGGCCGCCTCGACCGCGAACCGATGCCGATCCGCCGCTTTCCGGCCGGCTATCTGTTCCAGAGCCAGATCGTCTCCGACGACCCGGCGGAATGGCTTTCCGGCGTCCTGGTCAGCGAGGTGATCGCCAAGAAACTGATGGAGGAGTTCCGCCGGCTGGACCTCGACCCGCTGCTTTCGGATATCGCCCACGGCGTCCTGCGCGACGAGGCGCGCCACCTGGGCTTCAATCACATCTACCTCGAAGATCGCTTCTGCGAGCTGCACCAGAACACAGAGGACCAGGGCCGCGCCTACGCCGAGCAACTGCACGCGCGGGTCGACAGCGTGCTCGGTTACCTGCAACCGATGCTCGACGCCCTGGCCACGGAGCTCGACGAGATCGGCATCGACCGCATCGAGCTGTTCGACAAGGTCGGTGACGAAGCCAGACAGCGGCTCGACAGGTCGATCCGCGCCGGGCATCGTCTCGCCGAGGGCAAGCAGGAGGCGAGCCCGCTCGCCGAGGCGGCGCTGATCGGCGCCTAGAGACCGTAGCGCTCGATGCGGCGGCGCAGGGCGTCGCGCGAGATGCCGAGGCGCCGGGCCGCCTGGACCTGGACGCCGCCCGAGGCCGCCAAGGCCCTTTCGATGACCCGCTTTTCGATCTCCTCCAGGTTGAATTCGCCGTCTGGGATCATCGGATTCGCGAGATCGGCCGACTCAGCCGCCGGTTCGTCGCCGGGCGCCGCGCTGGCGGGAGCGTCGCTTCGCGGGCCCTCGAGGATCTCGCGAGAGAGCATGGAGGAATCGATGACCTGTCCTTCCCCGCACAGGCAGACGAGTCGCTCGATCTCGTGCTCGAGCTCGCGGACGTTTCCGGGCCAGGGATGGTCGAGCAGCGCGCGCAACGCCTTCACCGTGACACCGCGAACCGACCGCCGGGCGCCCTCAGCGGCGGCACGGACGAAATGTTCCACCAGGCCGGGGATGTCCTGCTGGCGCTCGGCGAGGGTGGGTACGATGAGGGTGGAGCCCGCCAGGCGGTAGTAGAGGTCGCGGCGGAAGGCTCCTTCCTCGATTCGCGTCTTGAGATCGGTGTTGGTGGCGGCGACGATACGGACGTCGGTGGCGACGGCTCTGCCACCGACCGGCTGGATCTCCTTCTCCTGCAGGGCGCGCAGCAGCTTGGCCTGCAGGTCGGCCGACATGTCGCCGATCTCGTCGAGGAAGAGGGTGCCACCCCGCGCCTGGTGGAACTTGCCGGTGCGCCCGGTGACGCCGGAGGCAACGCCCCGCTCGATGCCGAAGAGCTCGGCTTCCAGCAACTCGGCCGGAATCGCGGCACAGTTGATGGCCACGAACGGCCCCGAGGACCTGAGCGAAGAGGAGTGCAGAATCCTGGCTACGTACTCCTTGCCGACACCGGTCTCGCCCAGGATCAGGATCGGCAGCTCACCTCGCGCCAACGGCCGCATCTGAGCGTAGAGGGTACGCATCGCCGGCGACTCGCCGGGCACGTAGCCCGCGGGCAGGACCAGCTCAGACGCCGCCGGCCGCCGGTCGTCCTGCAATGACGAATGCAGCTCGGTTGTCTCCCCCGGTGGCCGCCGGCCCGATCCCGTTTCGGCCGGCCCGTGGTCCAGGGCCAGTCCCAGCTCGACGTCTTCCGCGTCCACCGCCTCGAGACGGAGCCGGGCCTGCCCGAGCTCGATCAGGTCGCCCGGTGCGAGAGTCGCCGTGTCCCGAACCTGCTCACCATTGACGAAGGTGCCGTTCTTGCTATCCAGGTCGCGCAGCGACACGCCTTGCCGCGTCACCTCGAGGGTGGCATGCCGACGGGAAACGCCACTCGCCGCCAGTACCAGGTGATTTTCGGGGTGGTTGCCGACACGGACTTCCCCCGACTTCAACGGGAAACTGAGAGGCTGGCTCTCGATCTCTCCGTGCAGGCGAAAATGCGGCAATAGACCTCCAGCTTCAATCGACCGAGAGTCTAACAGCGAGTCCACGTACGCGGACTCGCTGCTCGCCGGCCACTTCTATCTCTGAGCAGAATCACCCCACACCAAGAGGCGATAGACCTTGACTCTTCTGCTTGACTCCTATCCGATCGGTCTGTACCCTGACTCTGAGGCTCACTCACTCAACCCAATCTGGAGGAAGAGAACGATGAGAAGAAGAGCTGTAGTCTTCGTAGCCTTGGCTCTGTTCTTGGCGGGAGCTGTGTACGCTGAGAGCAGCGATGCGCCCGCTGAAGCCACGCCTGAGCAGTCGATGTGTCTGCCGGATGCCGCCGGTGCCGAGCTGGCCGCCGAGTGGAGCGAGGAGTTCGTACCGGGAAAGATCGTCGAGGCCGGCATCGTGCCGCTCATCGGGCCGTGCCCGGTGAGGCGTGACTGCACGGGACCCGCCGGAAACGGCAACACCTGCAGCACCAATCCCGCGAACTGCGGCGTCACCGGTATCGGTTCCAGTTACGACACGGGCCAGAAAGCCTGCTTGCTGGCCGGCGGCGGGACCTTCTACTGCCCGACCGGAAAGACCATCCACATCAAGCGGGCGAACTGTGATCAGTGTTCGTGTTGCAGCGGGCCCCCCCCTGTCTGCGTCTGTCCCATCGATTGCGGCGAAGTCCTCCGCTGGGGCTGCGGCTAGTAGAGATCGCAGTCCGGTAGGCAGCACCTCCGCCGGGGGAAGAAAGGTGAGCCCCCGCCGGTGGAGGCGACCGCTAGTCGCCACTCCCGTCCCGGGCCAGGGACAACGCGACGTCCGCACCGAGCTGAGCTGACAGCCGCAGGGTCTCCCGATCCAGGTTCTCAGCGACGTCGCCCGCGGAGTGGATCGCCAGGGTCGCGCGGCCCAGCGAGCCGCTCGAGAAGGTCAGGCAGTCGATCCCGCGGTGAGCAAAGGGAATCGAGTCGATGCCCATCGCCGGCGGCATCAGCACCCCGCGCACAGCGACTCCCAGGCGCTCGGCCGAACGACGGGCCACGGCCGACAGATGGCGTGAGAACCAGCGGCCGAAACCGAAGCGCTCGAGCAGCGCGATCCGGCCGGGATTGCCGGCGCCGTCGAAGTTGAGCGCCCACACCGGGCGGCCCTCGAGCTCCTGCCGGTGGGCGTCGAGCCAGCGCATGGTCCCTACCATGTGATCTTCCTCCGCACCCGGCGACAGGAAGATCCACTCGACGTCGTCCGGCGACGCGGCGGGCAGGCACCGGGCGAGCTGCAACACGATCCCCACCGAGCCGGCGTTGTCGACGCCGCCCGGCGACAGGTTGCCGCTGCGCAGCGTCGAGAGCACGAAAAGCGCCGCGGCGGCCGTCAGACCGCCCGCCGCCGGCAGCCAGGCCGGCCCCGGCACATCCGCGCCGAAGGCACGGATCAGCAGCCACATGGATAGTGCCAGGCCGCCTGAGAGAGCCAGAATCGTCATCCCCATGCGCACCGGGAAGGTGAGGTTCTGTGACTTGCTGTCGTGATGGGCCAGCACGATGATCGTCGCCCGTGGTTTCTCGGATGGCCCAGCGCGGCCGACGACGTTCGCCGTGCGGGTGATTCCGTCACAGGCGTACAGGCGCTCACTCCATGGCGACCAGCCGAGCACGAAGCCGCCGACCGCGAAGGCCACCAGCAGGAGCAGGCCGGAAACCGCCGGCCAGGAGATCGCCGACAGCCCGCTCGCCGCGAGCAGCACTCCGATGCCGAAGAGCACCGACCGCAGGACCCGGAACGCCGGCCGGATGTCGTAGGAGAACTCCTCCTCCGCGACCTCGAGCCCGGCCTCGCGCATCCACCCGGCGACCAGGTCGATGGCACGCCGGTCGCCCTCGGTGCCCGGGTAGCGCGGAAACGACAACTCTGTCGCATCGGCGAGGATCCTGTCGGCATCACGGTCGCTGATGTCGGCGCTGTTCTCGGGCATTCTGCTCATGCTCGCAGAACCAGCGTTTCGCCGACCGCCATCAGATGCAGCTCCTTGCCGTCCGGTGCCTGCTCGTCCCACCACGACCGGATGCGCTCCGCCGGCTCCGCCAGCGGCTCGTCCGTGAGCTGGAAGGTCCCCCAGTGCATCGGTACGAAGTGCCGAGCGCCCAGCGCCAGAAATGCCCGGCCGGCCTGCTCCGGGTTCAGGTGGTTGTGCTCCATGAACCATGCCGGGCTGTAGGCCCCGATCGGCAGCATCGCCACCGACAGATTCGGAAACCTGCGGCCGATCTCCGCGAAGCCGTCGAACCAGGCCGAATCGCCGGCGTGGTAAACGGCGGTTCCGCTCGCCTCGATCACGTAGCCGCCCCACAGGGTGCGATTCAGGTCCCAGATTCCCCGGCGTGACCAGTGGCGCGCCGGGGTGAGGGTCACCTTCAGGGTCTCGACAGTGACAGTGTCCCACCAATCGAGCTCTCTCACAGACATGAAGCCGCGGCGGGAAAACCAGCTGCCGAGCCCGAGCGGCACCGCGACCTGGATCCGGCGGGAAAGAGCGCGAATCGACGGCGCGTCGAGATGGTCCGGGTGGGAGTGGGTAATGAGCAACAGATCGATCGGCGGCAGATCGCCGGGCGCGAGCCCGGGCGGCACATGGCGAGGATAGACCGCGCCCACCCGGCTCGAGAAGTTCGGATCGATCAGGATCCGCGTACCGTCCAGGCAACACAGGAATGACGCGTGGCCGATCCAGGTGAGTTGACTTCGCACTTCCAGGAAGTGCACGAGCTCAAGATCCGGCGCGACCCGCGGCGCGCCCGGCCCGGGCGGCGCCACCCTCCGCTCGCCGCTCAGCCGATCGAGGATCCCCCACTTCATCACCGCCCTCATGCCGTGTGGACGGTGAGCCGGATCCTGGTCGGTGTAGGTCAAGAGCGGGAATTTCTCCGGATCTGAAAAATCAGATCGGCCCGAGCAGCAACTTCACCGAGGCCACGATCGCCGCGGTCTCGACGCGCAGCGTCCTCTCACCGAGGGAGATCGGCCGGCAGCCGAGTTGTTCCAGCTCTGCCAGCTCGCCGGAGCTCCAGCCGCCTTCGGGACCCACCAGCACGACGCCCGAGGATTGACGCAGGCCCCACGGAGCAGGTTCTCGGTCGCCGGCGTCGAGGACGAAACGGTCCATGGAGGCCGCCAGCTCGTCCGCCAGCCGCGACGTCGCGACCTCCCAGGAATCGACGCCCGAGACCTCGGGCAGCAGGGAGCGATGACTCTGCTCGACCGCCGCGCTCGCCACCCTGCGCAACCGCTCCAGGCTCGCTGTGCCGTAGTTGCGCGGGGTGCGCTCGGTGGAAATGAACCGAATCGAGCAGGCGCCGATCTCGGTCGCCTTCTCCACCAGCCAGGAGGCGCGCTCGGGGCGTAGCGCGGCAACCCACAGGTGCAGCCTGTAGGAAGGCTCACCGGTAGGCGCCGGTTCCCCGAGGGTCAGGTAGGCAGCGCGCCGCTCCACCCGCTGAACCTCTGCCCAGCGTGCCCGACCGCCACCGTCGACTACCCTCAGCCGGGCTCCGACCCCGAGTCTGCGGGCCCGGAAGAGATGGCGGTAGGCGTCGTCCTCGACGGAGATCTGGTCGCGCTCGAACGCCTCGGGGCGGACCAGAAGAGAGATCATGGCTCTATTCGCGCATGAGCGGCGAGCGGAAGAAGACCGGCTCGACCACCCGCGCCGGCGCCTGCCGGCGAGCGTAGTCGACCGTCACCTCCATGCCCAGCTCGGTGCCGAAGCGAGAGTACGGCGTCTGGACTGAGGCCAGCGCGATGTATTTCTTGAGCAGAGTCGACCAGCAGCCGCTGGTCGCTCGCCCCACCTGCCGGCCATCGGCGTAGACCGGCACCGCTTCGCGCCAGGCGACGGTGGGCAAGTCCGGCATGAGACCGGCCGCCAGGTAAAGCTCTTCGAGCGGCTCCCACGGGATCTCGAGGCCCACCAGCCGCCAGGCGCTGCCGTCGCGCTTCTCGCGCTCGAGCGCCTCGCGGCCGATGAACGGCGCCTTCTTGCGGAGCTTCACGGCCCAGTCGAGACCGAGCTCGAAGGGGGAAGACTTCTGGGACGGAATCAACGCGTTCTCGGCACTGATGTAGTCGACGTCGATGAGAATGAATCCGGCCTCGATCCGAGCGACGTCCATGGCCATGAGTCCGCAAGGAGTCGCCCCGAAAGCCTGCCCGGCGATCATCAAGGCGTCCCAGACGCGGACCGTCTCCGCTGCCGGGATCCACAGCTCATACCCCAGCTCCCCGGTATAGCCGGTCCGCGTGACTACGACCTCGACCCCACCGATCTCGCATTTCATCAGGCGAAAGAATCCGAGCTCGGAGGCGGCAGAGCCCGCGACCTCGCTGAGCAACGCTCTGGACCTGGGACCCTGGACGGCGAGCGCCGCGGTCCGTGTGGACGTATCCTCGATCTCGACACGCAGCCCCGTGGCGGTCAGCCGCAACCACCGGATCGCCGGCTCGGCCGCGTTGACCTGATAGTGGTCCTTCGCCAACCGCATGACGGTGCCCTCTTGCAGCACCTTGCCCTCCTCGTCGCACCAGGGCGTGTAGATCACCTGACCCACCTTGAAGGTCTGCGCGCTACGGGTGAAGACCCGGTCGATCATCGCCCGGGCATCGGGCCCTTGGACTCGATACTTGTAGAGCGGCGAGACGTCGATCAGAGCAGCGCCGTTGCGAATCGCGGCGTACTCCGGCTGGTGGAAATCGCAGTAGTGGTCGGCCGCGAAATAGCCCGACCATTCACGCCAGCTCAGACTCTTGTTGAGCTCCGCGGTGCGGGGAAAGAAAGGGGTTCCGATCGCCATGGTGTCGTCCTCGTCCGTGTTCTCCGGTCGCATATACTACCCGCCCTCACGAGTTGCCGCGAGACGCCCGAAGCCCTTCAGAAATCCACGTCATGGCCAAATCCTACGACGCCGTCATCATCGGCGCCGGCCACAACGGGCTGGCGTGCGCCGCCTACCTGGGCCGCGCCGGGCGTTCCGTGCTGGTGGTCGAGCGTCGACCGATGGTGGGCGGCGCGACGGTCACCGAGGAGATCTATCCGGGCTTCAAGTACTCGGTGTGCTCGTACGTGGTGAGCCTGTTGCGGCCGCAGGTGATCAGCGAGCTCGATCTCCCGCGTCACGGTCTCGAGATCCTGCCGCTCGACGGTACGCTCACGCCGCTGCCCGACGGCGACTACATCATGCGCTGGCACGACAGCTCGGAGACCCGGCGGGAGCTCGAGCGTCACTCGAAGGCCGACGCCGACGCCTACGGGCAGTTCGGCACGTTGCTCTATCACCTGGCACACGCGGTGCGGCCGATCCTCGGCGCCACGCCGCCGGATCCGACGTCACTCCGCCCTGGTCAGGTCAAGCGCCTGATCGAGATCGGGCGGCAGTTCGGCAAGTCCCGAGAGCACCTTTACGACCTCGCCAAGCTGATGACGATGAGCTCGGCCGATTTCGTCGAGGCCTGGTTCGAAACCGAGGGTTTGAGAGCGACGCTGTCGGCCAGCGGCATCATCGGCACCTTCCTAGGACCGCGATCGCCGGGCTCGGCGTACGTCATGCTCCACCACTACATGGGCGAGATCGACGGCCAGTTCCGCGCCTGGGGTTTCCCCCGCGGCGGCATGAGCGGCGTCGCCGAAGCCTTCGCCGGCGCCGCCCGCGCGGCCGGAGCCGAGATCCGCACCGAGGCGCCGGTGGCGGAAATCCTGATCCGCGACGGCCGCGCCCGAGGGCTCGTACTCGAAGACGGCGAAGAGATCGCGGCTCGCACGGTGATCTCGAGCGTCGATCCCAAGCTGACCTTCGAGAGGCTCACCGCTCCCGAGCACCTCGATGCGGACTTTCGGGAGCAGGTGGCACGCTACAAGATCCGGGGCTCCTCGGGCAAGGTCAACCTCGCCCTCGACGCCCTGCCCGAGCTCGCCTGTCTGAAGACGTCGAAATCCTGGACCGGCTACCCGCCCGAGGCGCACCTGGCGGGAGGTATCTCGATCAGCCCCTCGATCGACTACCTGGAACAAGCCTATGACGACGCCAAATACGGCCGGTTCTCCCGCCGCCCGTACATGGACATCATCATCCCCAGCCTGATCGACCCGTCGATGGCGCCGCCCGGCAAGCACGTGATGTCGATCTTCGTACAGTACGCGCCGTACCAGCTCGCGGAGGGCACCTGGGAGGACCAGCGCGAAGCCTTCGGCGACGCCGTGATCGACACCCTGGCGCAGTACGTCCCGAATCTGAAAGACATCATACTCCACCGCCAAGTGGTCACGCCCTGGGACCTGGAACAGCGATTCGGCCTCACTCAGGGCAACATCATCTATCGCGAGCTGTCGCTCGAGCAACTGTTCTTCCTACGCCCGGCGGCGGGCTGGGCCGAGTACCGCACGCCAATCGACAGCCTCTACATGTGCGGCTCGGCCACCCATCCCGGCGGCGGCGTGATGGCGGCGCCGGGACGGCTGGCGGCAAAGAGGATCCTGGCGGATCAGGGTTAGCCTAGAGCATGACGAAGACCTACGACGCGGTGATCGTCGGCGCCGGCCACAACGGGTTGGTTTGTGCCGCCTACCTGGCGCGCGCCGGCCGCGAAGTGCTGGTGCTGGAACGCCGGGAGATCGTCGGCGGCTGCGCGGCCACCGAGGAGTTCGCCCCCGGGTTCAGGTGCCCGGCCACCTTCCCCAGCGTCGAGACCTTCGATCCTGAGATCACCCGGGAGTTGCAGCTCGAAAGCCACGGTCTGCGCCTGCTCGCTCAGGGCGGAGTGCTCGTCCCCCGGTTCGACGGCGAGGCCCTCTACCTGCCTCCTCCGAACGGTACCGGGGCACGAGCCGAGGGGATCCCGGATTCGGACGCCGAGGCACTGAACGAATTCGATGTCTTCCTGCGCCGGCTGGCGGCGGCATTTCATTCGATCCTCTCGAAGCCTCTGCCTGACCTGAAACCCTCGGGTCTCGGTGACCTGCTCGAAATTCTGGGAACCGGCTGGCCGCTGCGGAAGCTGGGGGCCCGCGATCTCCGGGAGACGATGCGGTTTTTGCCCATGCCGATCGCCGACGTGCTCGACGAGCGGTTCGAGACCGACGCGCTCAAAGCGGCGATCGGCGCCGGCGGCATCACCGGCAGCTGGCTCGGGCCACGATCTCCGGGCAGCGCCCTGAACCTGCTCCTCCACCGTCTCGGCGGATGCCGCGGCGCTGTGGGCTATCCACGGCTCGCCGCAGGCGGAAGCGGCGCCCTGACCGAGGCGCTGCGCAAGGCGGCCGAGGCGGCCGGCGCCACCGTCCGCACCGACGTGGAGGTCACCGACATCACTGTCGTGAAGGGCCGCGCGACGGGTGTCGCGCTCGGCTCCGGAGAAGAGATCCAGGCCGCGGTCGTGATCTCGAACGCCGACCCGCGCACGACCCTTCTGGATCTGGTCGAGCCGATCCATCTCGACCCCTCTGTCGTACTGGCGATCCGCGGCATCCGCTCTCGAGGCAGCGTCGCGATCGTCAAACTGGCCCTGGACCGAGCACCCCGGTTCTCCGGCGCGCCGGAAGATCCCGCCGGAAGGATCCAGATCGGGGCTCACCTCGACGAGCTGGAACAGGCTTTCGACGACACCAAGTACGGCCGATTGGGCGAGCGCCCCTACCTCGATATCCAGATCCCTTCGATCGCCGACCCGAGTCTGGCACCCGACGGCAAGCATGTGCTGTCTGCCTGGGTACAGTTTCCCCCCTACGACCTACGCGACCGCGGCTGGGAAGGAGCCAAGGACGATCTCGCGGCGATCGTCGAGAAGCGGATCGAAGACCACGCTCCGGGGTTTTCCGAATCCATCCTGGCGCGTGAGGTGGCTAGTCCGGTCGATCTCGAAGAACGATACGGCATGACCGGGGGGTGCCTCTACCATGTCGAGCCAGCGCTCGATCAGTTCCTGTATCTGCGCCCCATGCCGCGCTGGGCCGGCTATCAGATGCCGATCGAGGGCCTCTACCTATGCGGCTCCGGCACCCACGGCGGTGGCGGCCTCACCGGCCTCGCGGGCCGCAATGCCGCGCGACGCGTCCTGGCGACGAAGTAGCTCCTCTCAGTCGCCCTGCTCGTCGACGACCCAACCGTCTTTCAGGTTGACGATCCGGTTGCCGTAGGCCGCGTTGGCCTCCGAGTGGGTCACCTGAACGATCGTGGTTCCGCCCTGGTTGAGCTGCTCGAAGATCTCCATGATCTCCTGGGCCTGGGCGGAATGGAGATTGCCCGTCGGCTCGTCGGCGAAGATCACCTTCGGATTCATGATCACCGCCCGGGCGACGCCCACGAGCTGTTGCTGGCCGCCCGACAGCTGGCTGGGAAAGAGGTCCTTTTTGCCGACGATCTGAAAGCGATCCAGGATGTCGCCGACCATCGATTGCCGCTCGGACCGCTTGACCTTGCGATAGGAAAGCGGCACCTCGAGGTTCTCGTAGACCGTCAAGTCGTCGAGCAGGTGGTAGCTCTGGAAGACGAAACCGATATGTTGCTTGTGCAGCGCGCTGCGATGCTTCGGCTTCATGCTGTGGATCGGGTGACCGAGGAACTCGTACTCGCCCTCCCACTTGCCGTCGAGCATGCCGAGGATGTGAAGCAGAGTCGACTTGCCGGCCCCCGAAGGCCCCATGATGGTGATGAAGTCACCCTCGTCGACTTCGAAGTCGATGCGGCGCAGCACATAGGTGCGGCCATAGCCGCTCTCGTAGAACTTGTCGAGACTGCGGGTGCGGATAATCGGAGGCATGGTGGCTCCTCGCGCGGTTCCTGGCCGAGAATCAGAGAAAGCGACGGTACGGTCGCTTTCTCGATGCGGGGATCGTCGATGGCTCCTCAGGCCGCCGCGTTTTCCTCCTCGACTACCCGGCCGTCGAACAGGCGGATCGTACGCTCGGCATGACGAGCGTAGCGAGGATCGTGGGTCACCATGCAGATCGTCGAACCCGCGGAGTGCAGCTCCTTGAGTAGATCCATGACCGCTTCTCCGTTCGACGAGTCGAGATTTCCGGTCGGCTCGTCGGCCAGCAGGATCGAAGGGTCGCCCACTACCGCGCGGGCAACTGCCACCCGCTGCTGCTGGCCACCCGAGAGCTGCGCCGGATAGTGCTTCATGCGGTGTGCCATTCCCACCCGCTCGAGCGCCGCCTGCACTTTCTGCTTGCGTTCCGACGACGGCGTGCCGCGATAGGTCAGAGGCAGCTCGACGTTCTCGTAGACCGTCAGGTCACCGATCAGGTTGAATGCCTGGAAGACGAAACCCACCTCGCGATTGCGAATTCGCGCCCGCTCCGACAGGGTCAGGTTGTCCACCGACTTGCCGTTGAGCGTGTAGATGCCCTCGGTTGGCGTATCGAGCAGGCCGAGAATCGACAACAGTGTGGACTTGCCGCAGCCCGAGGGTCCCGCGATCGCGACGTATTCGCCGGGGAGGAGATCGAGGTGGATCCCCGCCAGGGCATGGGTCTCCACGTCCTCGGTGTAGAAGACCTTCTTGACGCCGTCGAGGTGGATGAGTGAATCGGCCATGGGTTCTCCTCAGCTATGGATTCCGGCGCGGTCGCCGGGGACTCTCGGGATTCATTGCTCGTCTCGGAATCTTCTACGTCTGAAACACGCGGGTGTTACGGACTGTGTCAATCCACCAGGCGAATCCTGGGATCGTCGCCCCACTGGCTCGAGTCGGAGAGGATCACCTCTTCACCGATTTCGAGCCCCTCGACGATCTCGACCGTGTTGACCGACGTGCGCCCGAGGCGAACCTGAGTGATGGAGGCGATCTGGGTCTTCGGGTCGACGACGTAGAGGCCGACCAGGTTCCCGGCCTGACCATAGCCCGGCCGATCCATGTAGAGAACGTCCTCCAGCCGCTCGATCTCGATCGTGCCGTCGACGGAGAGGTCCGGCCGCGCGCCCTTGGGTAGCTCGCCCTCCAGGGTGACGTCGACTGTCACCGTGCCCTGCTGGACGGCGGGGTCGATCCGCGAGACCCGGCCCGTGACGGTGCCGTTGCGAGTGTCGACAATCGCCACCTGGTCGACTTCGATGTCCTTCGCCTGGGTCTCGTTGATGCGCAGCTCCGCCTTGAGCTTGTCGGGCTGCGCAACCCGCGCCAGCCGCACGCCGGGGGTGACGCGCTCCCCTTCTTCCACCGGGATCTCCTGCAGGATGCCGGCGATGCTGGAACGGACTTCGAGCGAGTCGAGCTGCTCCCGCCGCAGCCGAAAGAGCGCGCTCTGCTGCTCGACCTGCGCGCGTTTGACCGACAGCTGTGCCTTGATCGACTCGTTGGTCTTCTGAAGACGCTGCTGCTCTATCTCGTAGCGCACGGTCAGCTGCCCGACGGCGAGCTCGGACTTCTTGAGCATGATCTCCGGGATCAGGCCGTTCGTGTACAGCTCCTGATCGGCCTCGACCTGCAACACCGCGCCCTCGTACCCCGCCTTTACGGTCGCGAGGTCAGCTCGCTGATCGAGCAGTTGGCTGGAGAGCCGTACCTCCAGGTCCGTGTACTCGGCATCGAGCGCCCGCAACCGGAGCTCGGCGTCCTGGGCCTCCTGCTCCAGCTCGGGATTGGAAAGCTCGAGGATCACGGTTTCGGGGGTCACCCGGGCACCGGCCTCGACGACTCGCCGCTCGACCCTGCCGTCGGTCTGGGCCGAGATCCAACGAATTTCGACGGGAATCAGCGTACCGTTGCCTCGCACGGAGCGCAGCATCTCGCCGCGCTTCACGGTATCGAACCAGAGCGATCCGCGTTCCACTGACCGAACAGCCGGCTCCAGGCTGTAGATCCCCACCGTGAGGAGCACCAACAGCGACGCGACGCCGAATCCGACGAGCAATCGTCGACGGCGGATTTCTTTTTTGCGGGATGGGCGTTGGATGTCCATGACAAACCTCCGGCGGTGTCTCTGGCAAACCGCGTGCCAGGAGCATACCAGCTTTCCGAGCCCACTCCGGCGGGGCTCCGGGCCACCGGAGTCAAGCTTCTGACGGGTACTGCCAGCCGAGACGTCCGATTGCGGGATCCAAAGATCCCGCATGCGAACAGGTAACCGGCCGCCCATTGGCCACGGATGACCGTCTTGATGAGACTACTGTCTATGACAAGATATCGGCCCGATCTGAGAAATCCAACTGACAACGCCCGATCTATTCCCAACGGTTCTTCTTGACGCAACGGTGCAGAGGTGTACGGGATGAGCTCATCCGCCAAGTCCGCTGAAACCTACGCCGTACGTTCGGGGCGACCCGTCCATGGGCGCCTGGTGGTCCCTGGCTCGAAGAGCGTCACGCAGAGATACTTCAATCTAGCCCTGCTCGGGCGCCTGCAACTGGTCATCCACCGGCCGCTGCTGTCCGAGGACACTCGGTTCTTTCTCGGCGCGCTCGAGGCTTGCGGCTTTCGGGTCGACCGGAGAGGAGATCGACTCCGGCTGACACCGCTCGAGCCGGGCTCCGGCGGAGAGATCTTCTGCGGCGCCGGCGGCACCATGTTCCGGTTTCTGACGGCAGCCCTGACCACCATCCCCGGCACCTGGAAACTCGACGGCATCGAGCGTTTGAGAGAGCGCACCGTCGGGCCGTTGATCGAAGCGCTGAGACAGCTGGGTGCCGAGATCGCCTGCCTGGAGCACGAGGGCTTCGCGCCGCTCGTGATCACCGGCGGCAGCCTGCGCGGCGGTCATTGCGCCCTCGACGCCGGTGCCTCGAGCCAGTTCCTCTCCGCCCTCCTGATGGCCGCTCTGTCAGCCGAGAAGCCGACCACGATCGAGATCGGCGCGCTCACCTCGGCACCTTATGTCGACCTGACACTCGACGCGATCTCAGAGCTGGGAGGCACCGTGGAGCGCGACGGCAAGGTCTTCCACGTGCGTCCCGGTCGCCTCGAGATCGACGAGGTCACGGTCGAGGCCGACTACTCGGCGGTGGCCTATCCGGCGGCGGCGGCGATGCTGAGTGGCGGCGAGGTAATGATCGAGGGGCTGCGCCCCGATTCGCGACAGGGCGACCGGCGATTCGTCGATCTGCTCGAGCGCATGGGCGGGCGGATCCGTTGGCATCGCGACGCTCTCACCATCGCCGCCGGCGATCTGCGAGCGGTGGACGAGGATCTCTCCACTACGCCCGACCAGGTGCCAACCCTTGCCGCCCTCGCCCCTTTCGCCGCCGGCACGACCCGGATCACCGGAGTTCCCCACCTGCGGATCAAGGAGAGTGACCGCCTGAGCGCCATGGCACAGGAGCTCCAGCGTGTCGGCGCCCAGGTCGAGGAGTTGGAGGACGGCCTGGTCATTCCTGGCGTATGGGCACACTCCGAGCCACCGACGATGCCGGCCGAGGTGCGGACCCACGGCGATCACCGAATCGCCATGAGCATGGCACTGGTGGGCCTCAGGCGACCGGGCATCACCATCCTCGATTCCGGCGTGGTGTCCAAGTCCTACCCCGCGTTCTGGCGAGACCTCGATCGGTTGACCGGGGACGAACCCGTTTCACCGGAGGCTCCCGGCGAGCGCGCACTCTCGCACCCGGCCCTCCAGCCCATGGAAGGCGTACCTCTCGAGCGGGCGCGACTGACGGATCAACACCGCCTGGCGGTGGTTCTGCAGGCCGCCGCCCTGCTGTCTCACCTGGAACACGGCGGTTGGTTCCTGCCCGACCCCTGGGAAGGTGCCCGGCTGAGCGAGGACGGCTACCTGAGGCTGGCACCGGCACAGCGTGGTCACTCCGGCGAGCAGGTGCAGGTCAGTCTGCTGCGCCTGCTACGCGGCCTCTTCCAGACCGAGGACACGATCGCCGGCCGCGGCGAAGCGCGCCGCGCGGCGCGCTATCTGATGACGCGCTGGCAGCAGGTTCTCACGCCCTCGAACCCTGATCAGGCGGTCGCCGAGATCCTCGAAAGCGCTCCCTTCTTGTGGCAGGACCCTTTCGCGCCGGCGCGCCGAGCCCTGCTGGCAGTCCATGCCGTCGGCGAGGCGTCCCATCTCTGGGTGGCGGGACCGGGTGCGGCCAGGCGCCGATTCCTGGCGCGCGCGGAGGCGCCAGAGCAGGTTTCCGCCCTGCTCGCGAGCCAGGGAGCACGCGATCTGTGGGACGGCTGGTCGCGGGAGTCGAATCCCGAGGAGCTGGCCGTAGAAGGTCGGTGGAGCCGTGCGGTCGCTGCCTGGCGTCGCCACCCTCCACGCAAACGAGCCGGGAAGCTGGCGTTCGCTCGCTGCCTCTACGCTCTCGGCAGATACGAACAGGCGCTCGAGACCCTGAAGGGGCTCAGTCAGATCGAGGCCCGTTTGCTTCGAGCCCATGCCCAGATGGCTCTGGACGAGCTGAACGCGGCCGCGGGAACGGTGCGGCGACTGTCGGCCGGCGATCTGACGGCCGAGCAGACCGTCGAGCTCGCCGAAATGGCAATCCGTCTCGCAGCGAAACGCGGCAAGGTGGACGAGATCCGAGACTGGGCCGCGCGGGCGTTGGCGGTGTCGAAGGGCAAGCTGCGTCTCAAAGCCGCGATCATCGCCGCGGGAGCGGCCTTCGATCGTGACGAACGAGAAGAGATGGATCGCTATCTGGAGCAGTCTCGCCCGGCGCTCGAGGACCCGGAGCTGGCCGGACGCTGGCATCACATGCGCGCCGTGCGGTCAATCCATGCCCGCGACGGGCTCGGCGTCGTGGAACACGTGAGCGCCGCGCTGCGACTCGACCGTCGCCGACTGCTGCGCGCCCAGGCCGGCCGGCTGTGGAGCGATCTGGCGATCGGCCGAGTCTACGCCGGTGATCTGCCCGGTGCCGAGAAGGCTCTGACCCATGCCTATAGGTTGCTGCAGGACTGCGACGGCCCCAGCCGGACGACACTGGTGCTCTACAACCTAGCCGAGGTGCGCCTGCGTCGAGGACGCACCGCGGGCGTGGAGTCGATCCTCGAGAGGTCGACCGGAAAGAACCGCCGTACCGGCAACGTCCGCGGCCTGCTGCAGGATCTGGAGCTCTGGGTGCGCCTGGAACTGGTCCAAGGCCGTGCCGCCGCGGCTCTGGCCCGCTGCACCGAAGCCCACCAGGAACGCGACCGGGGCAAAGTGACCGAGCGCCAGAGCGTCATCGAAGTGATGGCTGCACGGGCGCACGGCTGGCTGGGTCGTCCACAGCTGGCGGCGGCCTGTCTCGAGCGCTCGGGCGACGAGGCACTGCGCGAGCTCGAGCCCGAGGAGAGGCCGGCGGTGTGGGCACTCGCCGGCCAGGCCGAAGAAGCCGCGAAAGAGGCCGCTGGCACGCGCTGGGAAAAGCTGTGGAACGCTCTGCTCGCCAGATCCCATCCCGCTCCGGAGACCTGGGAGGAGCTACGCTCTCTCGAGCCCTTCCGCGCCGCGCGATTGACCTTCGATTGCGAGCTCGCGCTACCCGGCGTGGTGCCGCCACGACATGTGCAGCACGCCATCGAGACTCTCCGGCGGTGTGGTGCGGCGGATTTCGCGGATCGGCTCGAGAATCGCTCGTTGAGCCCCTGGCGAGCTGTCGAAAGATATATCGACCGCCCGATTGTCGACGCCGCGACGGCCGGCGATCTACTTTCCGACGCCGGTTATCGTGAAGCCCGCCTGACCTTGATTCGACGTGGCCGAGACGAAGTTCTCGTCGCCGGCGCGGGCGGTAGCGAAGAGCTCTCTGCCCGATTGGGGGATGCCCGTATCGTGCTGCACGCCCCCTTTTGCGATCGCGTGCTGCGTGCACTTTTTGCATTGATCAGTCGCGATCTGAAACCACCGCGCGAGGCAACGCCCGAAGGATCCCACAGGTCGGCCGGAGGCCACCGAATCATCGGAGAGAGCCCGACTCTGCAAAAGGCATTGCAGCGACTCGATCAGTTGGCCAAAGGCGAGCTTCCGCTATTGATCCTCGGTGAAAGCGGCACAGGCAAAGAACTGGCCGCGCAGAGAACCCACCAGGTGAGCTCTCGCGCCGAGGGCCCTTTCCTGCCGATCAATTGCGCCGAGCTCTCCGAGAGCCTCATTCAATCCGAGCTCTTCGGCCACCTCAAGGGTTCGTTTACCGGAGCGGACCGCAATCACTCGGGCATCTTCGAATCGGCTCGCTCAGGCACAGTCTTTCTGGATGAGATCGGCGACCTTCCTCAGGATCTCCAAGGCCGATTGTTACGCGTTGTGCAAGAGGGCGAGATCCGTCGTGTCGGCGAGAGCTTCGCCCGCAAAGTCGATGTTCGTGTGATCACCGCCACCCATCGCGACCTGGCCGAGATGGTTGAACGGCGAACGTTCCGGCAGGATCTCTTTTATCGACTCAACGCCGCGACCATAAATCTTCCCCCGCTGCGTGACCGAGAAGACGACGTCATTCTTCTGGCTGACCATTTCCTGGCTCGGATGAGACCGCCACGCCGGCTCGCCGACGATGCGCGTGCCCACCTCCTCGCTCATTCCTGGCCGGGCAACGTGCGCGAATTACGCAACCTCCTCGAGGTGGCCGCAGCCCTGGCCGAAGATGATCAGATAGGCGTCGATCATCTCGACCTTCCTTACAAGGCCACGTCCTCCAAAGGGGGCTACCATCAACAGATGGAGCAACATAGAAAAGCTCTGATCACCAAGGCCTTGTCGCGGTCCGGCGGCAGCCAGGCCGCCGCCGCCCGCAAACTGGGCCTGAGTCGCCAGGCGCTTTCGTATCTGGTCCGCCAACTCGATCTGGGCTGATCGACGGACCACTCGAGGTCGAGGAGAGCACCCGCCGTTGACTGGAGTCTTATCGATTTCTCCGTTGAGAGAAATGTGTCCCAATATCTGCTCCGACCAACGGTGCTTTTCTGAAGCTTGACATTTCGATCCTTCGAACCAATAATGTGGTTGGGCTCCTCGTTCAATCACTCCATACACTCATCGAAACGGCCACGGCAACCGGCCCAGAACGGCCACGGCACATGGCCCAAAGGAGGCTACGAATGGCTGACCTCTTGACACTGACAGAGGTGGCAAAGAAGACCAAGATCTCGATGCCGACCCTGCAGCGCTACAAAAAGCTGTACCAGGATCGGATTCCTTCCGAGGGTGAGGGGCGTAAGCAACGCTACCCGAAGGCAGCTCTCCCTGTCTTTCTCCAGCTGAAAAAGGAGAACATCGGCAGGCGCGGTCGCCCGCGCAAGAACGCCGCTCCAGTCGCGAAGGCCGCGAAGGCCGCGAAGGCCGCGAAGCCTCGGAAGGTCGCGAAGAAGGCCGCCACACGCAAATCGACACGCAAGCCGGCGGCGGCGAAGAAAGCGACCAGAAGTGCGAAGCCGGCGGAAGGCCTTTTGACCCTGACTCAGATCAGCAAGACGACCAGCATCTCCTACCCGACCCTGCTTCGTTACGTCAAGTCCAACCTCGCGGATATTCCGCATCAGGGAACAGGCCGGGCACGACGCTACGAGCCCGGCGCGGTCGCCGTGTTCAAGAACCTGCGTAAGAGAAGCAAGCGTGGACGCAAGAGCAAAGCCGCTCTCGCCGCCGCCAGGGCCGCCGCCCCTGTGGCTGCCGCCAAGAAGCCGGCACGCCGCCGCGGCCGGCCTCGGAAGGATGTTCCGATGTCGGAAGTCGTCGGACGCATCAAAGCCCTCGAAATGAGCCAGAGAAAACTGGAGCGATTGATCGTCCGACTTCAAAAGCAACTCGACAAGCCGATCCGTCTCGTAGCTCAGCGTCGGTGACACCCCGCGCAACAATCGCGCGGCAGCTGACACGACGCGCGCCAGCTAGCACGAACCGATCTTTCGATAACGGCCCTGCCACTGGCAGGGCCGTCTGTCTTTGTGCCCTCACGACCCACACGGGGTAGCCACCGCCCTCTTATTCTTTCGCTGCCAGATGGTCCCAGCCAAGAGGTAGCAAGGGTGTACTCTCGCTGTTCTCGAGCAGAACGACTCCTCCTTCCTTGATCCGCCCGAGCCTGACGCAGCCGAGCCGTTTCGGTGGCTCAGCCTCGTTCGGCAAGGTAAACAGCAAGACATAGTCCTCGCCACCGGCTAGAGCGAGACGCCGCCAGTCGCAACCCAGAGTTTCGGCCAGTCTCTTGGAGTCGCTCGGAACCGGCAGACGTTCGATCTCCACTTCGGCACCGACGCTGCTTTCCTGACACAAGCGGTTCAGATCACTTGCAATGCCGTCGGAAAGGTCGATGGCGGCACCCTCCTCCTGGGTACCGAGCCAGCGGCCCAATTCGAGTTGCGGTGTCGGCAGCAGGTGCCGCCGAATCGCCCTGCGGGCCGCGATCAACAGGTCACCCGAGAGATCGAGGCTCTCGGGCACATGCAACGAATCCCCTTTCATGACCGCGCCTTCTCGTAGCAGGGCCAGCCCGAGGGCAGCTTCGCCCACCGTTCCGCCAAGCCAGAGATCTTCTCCGAACCGAGCGTTGCCGCGCAGCAGCCAGCGCTGGCCTCTCGGCCGCCGCCCCATGACAGTCATGACCGCCACGATCTGACGGTTTTTCGTCAGATCGCCTCCGGCGAGATCCAGATCGTATTCCTCACACTCGGCAACCAGCGCCGCGAAGAACCTCCGGTGATCGAAGTCGCCGGGCGCCGAGAGAGACAAGAACGCGAAGACGGGCACGCCACCCATCGCCGCCAGATCGGACAGGTTGACGGCCAGGAGCCGTCGAGCGATTGCCTCCGGCTCGAGACCTCGGCCGAAATGCACGTCCTCGATCTGGCTGTCCATCGTCACCGCCCATTCCTCACCCGCCGGCAGCACTGCCGCATCGTCCCCGATCAGACGCCCTCCTCGATCGGCGGTACGTCGGCGCAGCCACCTGATCAGTTTGTCTTCGGCGACGAACTTCGCACTACTCGGGCTCGGATCGGCCATCGGACGCTTCGTTCCCTCGTGATTGCCATCCGACCAACGCGAGCGGCAGAACCTCGTCCATATGTCCGACGGCATGAAACTCGAGCTCTTTGCGCAGACGGGCCGGCAGCTCACCGAGGTCTCGCTGATTGAGTCGCGGAATAATCAGGAATTCGATTCCGGCCGCGTGTGCCGCCAGCGCTTTTTCCTTCAACCCTCCGATCGGAAGTATTTCACCCCGCAGGGTGATCTCTCCGGTCAAGGCTACTTTTCGATCGACCGGTGCACGCGTCAACATCGACACGATCGCAGTGGTGATCGTGATCCCGGCCGAGGGCCCGTCCTTGGGAATCGAACCCGCCGGCGCGTGCACGTGGATATCGTGGGTCGAGAAGAACTCCTGATCGAAACCGTCCGCCGCGGCGAAAGTACGGGCGTAGGACATCGCCGCTTGAGCCGACTCCTTCATCACCTCGCCGAGTCGCCCAGTCAGCAACAGATCGCCCTTGCCCGGCACGGCGACGACTTCGATCAGCAGTAGGTCACCGCCCGTCGAAGTCCAGGCGAGGCCGGTGGCGACACCTACTCGATGATTCTCGAGCAGAGCTTCGTTGAAATGCTTCTCCGGGCCGAGAAAGGCCTCGACACGCTTCGGCTGAACCAAGGCACGAGACCTCTTGCCACGCGCTACCTTGACCGCTACCTTGCGGCAAATCGAACCGATCTCCCGCTCGAGATTTCTCAGCCCCGCCTCGCGCGTGTAGCCGCGGATGATCTTTCGCAAGCCGGGTGCGGTGAAGCGAACATGGTCCGGCGAGAGCCCGTTTTCGTCGAGCTGCTTGGGGATCAAGTGACGCCGGGCGATCTCCATTTTGTCGTCTTCGGTATAGCCGCTCAGCCGGATGACTTCCATGCGGTCGAGAAAGGCCGGTTGGATCGGATCGAGCAGGTTCGCGGTGGTGATGAAGAGAACCCGTGAAAGATCATAGGGAACTCCGAGATAGTGATCGCGGAAGCTGAAGTTCTGCTCCGGGTCCAGGACCTCCAGCAGGGCGGACGATGGATCGCCGCGATAGTCCATGCCGATCTTGTCGATCTCGTCGAGCATGAAGACTGGATTGCTGGTGCCGGCTTGGTGGACTCCCTGGATGATTCGTCCGGGCATCGCTCCGACATATGTTCTTCGGTGGCCTCTGATCTCGGCCTCGTCGCGAACGCCTCCCAGGGAAATCCGCACGAACTCGCGCCCCAGCGCTCGGGCGATCGAGCGGCCGAGCGAGGTCTTACCGACTCCTGGAGGTCCGACGAAACACAATATCGGACCCTTGGCGTCCGCCTTGAGACTGCGAACCGCCAACAGCTCGACGATCCTTTCCTTGACTTTGTCGAGATCGTAGTGATCTTCATCGAGCACGGACCGGGCGTGATCGAGATCGAGACGATCGGCGCTCACGGACTCCCAGGGCAACGATGTCAACCAGTCGAGGTAGGTGCGAATGACCGTGGTCTCGGCGCTGTCGGGATGCGACCGTTCGAGGCGCCTGATCTGTTTCTCGAGCTCTTCGATTGCTTCCTCGGGCAAGCCCTTGTCCTTGGCTTGCTGACGGTATCCGGCGATCTCTTCGGCGAAGTCGTCTTCCTCGCCGAGCTCGTCCTGGATCGCCTTGAGCTGTTGTCTGAGAAAGTATTCCCTCTGGCTGCGATCAATCTCGCCCCGAGCCTGTGAGGAGATCTCGTGCTGCATGGTCAGGAGCTCGATCTCACGATGAAGAAACTCGCTCACCATGTTGAGCCGGCTCAGCGGATCGACGGTCTCCAGGATCTTCTGCGCATCTTCGATGCGCAGGTCCAGATTGCCGGCAGCGAGGTCCGCGAGGCGCCCAGGCTCGTCCAGGTTGGCGGCGACCACCATGACTTCCGGGGAGATGTTCTTTCCGAGATGGATAGCCCTTTCGAGATGATCGCGTACGTTTCGTACCAGAGCTCGGTCCTCGAGCCCGAGCGGCTCGGGCTCGAGGCCGTCGAGCCGTTCGATCCGGCCTCTCAGATAAGGTTCCGTCTGGCTCAGGTTCTCGACCCGGGCACGGGCTAGCCCCTGCACCAGGATACGCATGCGACCGTCGGGCAACTTCAGCATCCGCATGATCATTCCAACCGTGCCAACCGTGTTGAGCTCGGACGGCAGAGGGTCTTCGACCGCGGAGTCTTTCTGCGCAACCAACATCACCAGGCGATCGTCTCCCAGCGCCTGATCGACCGCCTGCGCGCCCTTGTCCGGCCCGACGGACAAGGGCACGATGATGTAGGGAAAGACGACCGTCTCCTTGAGCGGCAAGACGGGGACGACGTCTGGCAGCTTCAACGCTTCACTGCCGTCGAGCGATGGATTCTGGATCATGCCTGTCAAGTTGGGACGGGTCCGCGCCGGCGGGCGATCAGTCCGATGAGGGCGATCGCTCCGACGAAGGCTCGGGCTGGTTCATGAGACTACGAACCTCGTCGACGAAGGCGCCGATGTCCTCGAACCTCCGATAGACCGAGGCAAAGCGCACGTAAGCGACCGGGTCGATCTCCCGGAGCTCCTTCATCACCGTCGATCCGATCTCCTGAGTCGAGATCTCCCTATCTTCCTTGAGGTGCAGCCGCTGCTCGATCAGCTCGGCGATCTCTTCCTGCCGCTTGGCGGGAACGGGCCTCTTCTCGCAAGCCCTCATCAGCCCGCTCAGAAGCTTGGCGCGGCTGAACTCCTCGCGGCGGCCGTCGGTCTTGACCACCAGGTAAGGGATGTTCTCGATCTGCTCGTAGGACGTAAAGCGCCGGCCGCACTCGAGGCACTCGCGGCGGCGGCGAATCGCCGCACCGTCGCGACTCTCCCGCGAGTCGACCACCCGATCGTTGTTCTTCGAGCAGAACGGACAATTCATCCGACGAAAACCTCGCAGCCGGTCGTGAAGCCAGAGGCGCCGGCTAGGCCGATGCGTTGAGCTCGATATTGAGACGCAAGAGCAGCTCTTCGAGTGAGCCGGCGTTCTCGATGTCGACGTGCACTTGCCGCGCTTCATCGACAGCCTGGCGCTGCGCGTCTTCCACCTGCAGGGTCAGAGAGACGCGATGAGCACGGCTGAAGTCGTCACGCTTCAAGGTCATCCGCACGTCGCGATTGATTTCGCGTTTGCCGTTCTCGGCAGAGGCAACGGCGGGAGCGACCGTCTGCCGCCGGAGCTTCTCGAGCTCTTCGAGGGCGTCGAAACCACCGGCACGGGCTCGCTTGCGGCGACGGCGGGGAGCGGGGGCCGGCTCCGGCGCTGGTGCGGCCGGCGTATCCTCGGGTGTCTCCTCCTCCACCGGGGGCGCGCCTTTCGCCGCGACCGGTTCTGGCTCCGGCTCGGGTTCCTCGACAGCCGCCTCTTCGCCGGCGGTCTCCGGCTCTTCCTCGTCCAGGGCGACCGGCGGCGGCTCTTCCTCGTCCGGCTTCTCGACCGGAGAGGACTCGTCCTCGGGCTGCTCGGAATCCAACTCGGCGAGAGCCTCGCGTAGATCGACCGCCGGAGCCTCGTCCGTGTCCACGTCGTCGGTGGCCTCCATCGGCGGCGGCTCGAGCGGTTCCGGCTCCGACCTTTCCGGCTCGGACGGTGGCGGTGCTGGAGCCGTCTTCACCGACGCTGGCGGCGGCGAGGGCCGTTGCGCCTGAGCCGGGCGCCCCGGAGCAGTGCGCCCCGGCGCCGGGCGCGGCGGTCGGGCCACGGGCGTCACTGGTCGGGATCCGGTGGCGGCGCCCGCGCCCTCAGGACGACTCTTGGTCAATCGCTTCTTGAGCGCCAACAGCGTCGCCTTCGAAATCATCTTCAGAGTCTCGAATACGCCGTCGCCGTTGAGCGCCGAAGCCTCGATGGCCGGCCATTCCTGGCGATTCAGCGCCTGGTCAAGCTCTTCGCGCGTGCAGATGTTCGGCAGATCGCGCTTGTTGTACTGCAGGGCAACGGGAATGTTGTCCAGCGACAGCCCCATCTCCGCCAGGTTCTCTTCGAGGTTCTGGAACGATTCGATGTTGGCCTGCAGCATCGGGCGCTGGGAATCCGCGACGAAAACGACGCCGTCAACGCCCTTGAGCACCAGCTTGCGAGTGGTGTTGTAGAACACCTGGCCCGGCACCGTGTAGAGCTGGATCCGAGTGCTGAAACCGGCGATCGACCCAACGTCGATCGGCAGCAGGTCGAAGAAGAGGGTGCGGTCAGTCTCGGTGGCCAGGGAGACCATCTCCCCGCGAGATTCGGTGGAGGTGTGCTCGAAAATCCACTGCAGGTTGGTGGTCTTGCCACAAAGGCCCGGGCCGTAGTACACGACCTTGGCCGCCATTTGCATGGTGCTGTAGTTGAAGAAAACCATGGCCGAGCCACCCTACGGGAGGAATTGGGAAGCTTAGCAGGTGCCCTATAGGGGGTCAACGGCCCGGGAAGGCGGCCCATCGCATGAAAACTTCCAAGTTTTGGGACCATTATTGTGAGCATGGGGTACAATGTCCGGCTGCCGAAGAGTGGGTGACTGGCCAGATTCGCCGAGATTTTTGGGGCCGCTACCAGCGGTCCCGGCCCGGCGGCACGTCCTTCACGACGCGGCGCACGAGCCCGGTGCAATCTCCGAGACTAACCGCGGCCGCGATGAACGAAGCGAACGACGCCATGGCTCTAGATCAAAGGTAAAGCGGTGCTCCCCAAAACCCCGAGACGTCCCGCCCTGGGTGCGGACCACGAGCCGCTCAGCTCCCGTGATCGCGAGATCCTGAAGGACATCATCTATACCCACATCCTGAGCGGCGAACCGGTGAGCTCGCGTGCCGTGTCGAAGCATGCCCAGCACAGCTTGTCAGCGGCCAGCATCCGGAACGTAATGGCGGATCTGGAGGAATCGGGGCTGCTTGCACAACCGCACTCCTCGGCCGGTCGCGTGCCGACCGAGGCCGCCTACCGCATGTACGTCGACAGCCTCATGCAGATGCGCAGGATCTCCAGTCGTGAGCGCGCCTACATCGACGACTATCTGCTCGACGCGTCCAACGACGCCGACCACTTGATGAGCGCCGCCACGCATCTCCTGTCCGAGCTCTCCGAGCAGGTGGGCGTCGTGCTGACCCCATCGGTCGACGAGATCGTGCTCAAGACCATCGACTTCGTTTCGCTCGGCAGGCGCCGGGTGCTGTGCGTCATGGTGTCGACGACCGGTTTCATCGACCATCTGGTGATCGATCTCGACGACGACCTGACCCGCGAGGAGCTGGTGCGCGTCTCCAACTACGTCACCGACCATTTCGCCGGCCTCCGGCTGCCCGATATCCGCGATCAACTGCTGCAGCTGATGGACGCGGAGCGCGCGCACGTCGAGCGATGGCTGGCCTCGGCCATCGACCTGGCGCGCCGGGCGGTCGGCAGCTCGACAGAGCAGGAAGTTCTCGTCGAAGGCACGACTTCGCTCCTCGACCTTCCGGAGCTGGCGAGTATCGAGCAGGCACGGAGAATGCTCGACACCTTCGCCGACAAGGCGCGCCTGGTCAAGATGCTCAACAAGTGCCTGGGAGGAGACGGCGTACGGGTGTTCCTCGGCGAGGACTCGGATATCACTTCGGAGCTCGATTTTAGTCTGGTGGCGACGCCATACGGCGTCGGTGAGAAACCGCTGGGAAGCCTCGGCATCATGGGACCCTCGAGGATGGAGTATCCTCGCATCGTACCGCTGGTGCGTTACCTGGGAGAGACGCTGAGCAGGGCGTTGGCCTCAGGGAGCAAGCAGTAGGAGTCATCGCTGATGGAGGAGAACCCGACTCAGAGCCGAGGGACCTCGGACGTGGAGGAACCCGGACGTGAGGCGAACGAGAATCACTATGAGCTCGATCTCGACGAGCACGCACCCGAAGACATCGACGCGGCCTTCCAGGACGCGGTCGCCGCGGTCGATCGGGCGACACAGGAGGAAGACCCTCCGGAGTCGGGCAGCGCCACCGAATCCGACGATCCTGGTGGGGAGGAAGCCGTGACCAGTGCCGACACGGAGACCGACGTTTCGCGGCTCGAGGCCGAGACCGGCCAGCTGCGGGAACGTCTCATGCGCACGCTCGCTGACTTCGACAACTACCGCAAGCGGACCGAGCGCGAGAAGCAGACCCTGCGGCGTTTCGCCAACTTCGACGTGTTCAAGGACTTCCTGGGAGCGCTCGACAACCTGGAGAGGGCCATGGAGTCGGCGGGGAGCGCGGAGGATCTCAAACAGGGTTTGAAGATGATCGTCCGCCAGCACGAAGAAATCCTGCGTCGGCACGAAGTCGAGCGCATCGAAGCGATCGGCAAGCCGTTCGACCCCACCGTCCACGAGGCCGTCGGCAGGGAAGAGCGCCCCGATCTCGCGGTCCCGACCGTGACGCGGGAGATGCAGAAAGGATATCTTCTCCATGACCGGCTGCTGCGTCCCGCGATGGTCTTTGTCGCGATGCCTGGTGGCAAGCCGGGCGCCGCGGCCGCGGACGGCGCGGAGGCGGTCGACGAAGAGGGCGGCAATTCTGCTGACTGAGAGGCACTTTCAGGAGCCGCTCAACTCGGTGCCGACCGTGCCGGGCCGACCCGACCGCCGGCGGACTTGAGAGACGAATCGCGTGGGAAAGATCATCGGCATCGATCTGGGGACGACCAACTGCTGCGTTGCGGTGGTTGACGCGCTGGCGCCCAAGGTTCTGCCCAATCGAGAGGGCAGCCGCACGACGCCGTCGATCGTCGCCTTTGCCGACGACGACGATCGGCTCGTGGGCCAGATCGCCAAACGCCAGGCGGTTACCAACCCCCAGAACACGGTCTTCGCGGTCAAGCGGCTGATCGGCCGCAAATACGAGGCCCCGGAAGTCCAGCGGGCCAGAGAAGTGCTCCCGTTCGCTCTGACCAAGGCAGAGAACGGCGACGTCCGGGTGCTGATCCGAGGCCGCGAGTACAGCCCCCAGGAGATCTCGGCCTTCATCCTGACCGAGCTCAAGAATTTCGCCCAGGAGTCTCTGGGCGAGGACGTCGAGGAAGCGATCGTCACCGTACCGGCCTACTTCGACGATTCCCAGCGCCAGGCGACCAAGGACGCCGGCAAGATCGCCGGTCTCGAGGTCCGCCGCATCATCAACGAGCCCACCGCCGCGGCGCTGGCCTACGGCTTCGATCGCGATCAAGAATCCAACCGCACCATCGCCATCTACGACCTCGGTGGCGGCACATTCGACATCTCGATCCTCGAGATGTCGAAGGGCATCTTCGAGGTACGGGGCACCTCCGGCGACAGCTTTCTCGGCGGCGAGGACTTTGACCAGTGCATCATGGACTGGCTGATCGCCGAGTTCCGGACGGAGACCGACATCGATCTCCGAACCGACCGTATGGCCCTGCAGCGGCTCAAGGAAGCGGGTGAGCGCGCCAAGTGTGAGCTCTCGACCGCCGAGGAAGCGGCGATCAACCTGCCCTTCATCTCCGCGGACGAGAGCGGACCACGGCACCTCTCACGCTCGCTGACCCGCAGCCACTTCGAGGACTTGGTCCGCGAGTTGGTCGATCGCACCGAGGGTCCCTGCCTGGAAGCCATGGAAGCGGCGGAGGTCGACCCCGACGACATAGACGAGATCTTGCTGGTGGGCGGGCAGACCCGTTCGCCGATCGTCATCAAGAGCGTCGAGAAGATGTTCGGCAAGTCGGCCAACCGGGAGATCAATCCCGACGAGGTGGTCTCCATGGGCGCCGCCATCCAGGCGGGCATCCTGCGCGGCGAGATCAAGGACGTGGTGCTGCTCGACGTCACGCCGCTGTCGCTCGGCATCGAGACCCACGGAGGCCTGTTCACCACCCTGATCGCCCGCAACTCGACCATCCCGACCAAGAACACCCAGATCTTCACCACGGTGATCGACAACCAGGACAAGGTGGAGATCCACTGTATGCAGGGTGAGCGCGAGATCGCCGCCGAGAACCGTTCGCTGGGTCGTTTCGAGCTGGTGGGAATACCACCGGCCCCCCGTGGCGTTCCTCAGGTGGAGGTGACCTTCGCCATCGATTCCAACGGAATCGTCAACGTCTCGGCCCGAGATCTCGCCACCAATCAACAGCATGGCATGGAAGTCAACGCATCGAGCGGCCTTACCAACGAGGAGATCGACCGACTGGTCAAGGATGCTCAGGAGTTCGCCCAGGAAGACGCCAAGCGCCGCGAGCTGCGGCGTTTCAAGAACCGACTCGAAGGTCTGATCTACTCCAACGAACGCGTGTTCGAGCAATTCCAGCACGCCGTCAACGAGAACGAGAAGAAGAGAATCCACCAGTCGTTCCTGCGCGCTCGCATGGCGCTCAACGAAGACGAGAGGTCCGACCTCGAGGCGGCAATCTTCGACCTCAACACCATCTCCCAGAAACTCTCGCAGATCATGCTCGAGAAAACGGATCAGGCCGAGTCTTGACGAGTCTCGAGCCTGCCGGGTCCTGAACCGCGATCCGGCAGATTCTGCTGAAAGCTCCGATGGCCAGCAAACGCGATTATTATGAAGTGCTCGGCGTCGACCGTGACGCCTCTCCCGCCGACATCAAGTCGGCGTACCGCAAGCTCGCGGTGAAGTACCACCCCGACCGCAACCAGGGCAACGCCGAAGCCGAGGAGAAGTTCAAGGAGTCGGCCGAGGCCTACGCGGTCCTCTCGGACCCGGAGAAGCGGGCCCGGTACGACCGTTTCGGCCATCAGGCCGAGCAGCCCGGCTTCAGTGGCTTCGACCCCTCGATCTTCGGCGACTTCTCCGACATCCTGGGCGACTTCTTCGGCTTCGGCACCGGCCGCCGGCGAACCTCGCGCGGCACCCCGGGAGCGGACCTGCGCTACGACCTGGCCATGAGCTTCGAGGAGGCCGCTTTCGGCCGTGAGGTCGAAATCCGGATCCCGCGGCTCGAGACCTGCGAACGGTGCTCGGGCTCGGGTAGCCGCTCCGGCCAGCTGACACCGTGCGACACCTGCGGCGGCCAGGGTCGCGTGCGCTACACCCAGGGCTTCTTCTCGGTTGCCCGCCCGTGTCCGGACTGCTCGGGAGAAGGCCGCATCGTCACCGACCCCTGTTCGGAATGCCAGGGCGAAGGGCGCACCGAGACCGAGAAAGACCTCAAGGTCACCATCCCGCCCGGAGTCGACTCCGGCATCCGACTGAGGCTGCGCGGCGAGGGCGAGCACGGGCGCCGCGGCGGTCCGCCGGGCGACCTCGACGTCCTGATCCGCGTCAAGCCCCACGAGCGCTTCGAGCGACACGGCAGCGACGTGCACGAACAGATCGAGCTCACCTACTCGCAGCTGGTGCTCGGCACCTCGATCAAGGTCGAGACCCTGCACGACGAAGAATCGATCAAGGTGCCCGCCGGCACCTCTCCCGGCCACGAGTTCCGGCTGCGCGGGAAGGGCATCAAGGACCTCAATTCCCACCACCGCGGCGACCACATCGTGCACGTCGCACTGCGGGTGCCGAAGCCCCGCGACCTCGACGACGAGTACCTGGACCTGCTGCGCAAGCTTGCCGAGCTCGAGGGCGCCGAGGTCCACGAGGGCGTGCTCAGCAAAGTCAAGAACCTGTTCGGTTAGCGCCCCATGAACCCAACCCTGCGGCTTGGCTTCATGGCCCATCCCCACCGCAGGAGCCTGTTGCCAGGCGCAACAGGCTCCTGACCCGTGGCCGGTTACCAGGTGCGGGTCTTTTCGCTACCGGCCGAGCTCGAAAACCAGCTCACCGCCGAACTGTGGGCGCTCGGCGCGCTGGGCTTCGAGGTGCGCCAGGCCGACGCGGGCCGGGTATGCCTCGACGCCTACTTCCCGGCCTCTCACCCCACCCCGGAGCTCGACCCCGAGCGCTGGCGGCACTTGGGGCTGGAGTCGCTCGGATTCGAGGAGCTCGAAGATCGCGACTGGCTCGAGTCCTACCGCGCTTCGGCCGAGCCGTTCGACGTCGGCGAGCGCTTCCGGATCGACCCCGGGGATCCCGCGGGCGCCGAGCCGGCCGCCACAGCTCCGCTCGGAAACCGCCACCTGCTCCGCATCCCGGCCCGCACCGCCTTCGGCACCGGCAGCCACGAGTCGACCCGCCTGGTGCTCGAATGGCTCGAAGATCTCGACCTCACCGGCCTGGCGGTGCTCGACTACGGTGTCGGCAGCGGCATCCTGTCGCTCGCGGCAAGGGTCCTGGGAGCGCGGCGGGTCGTCGGCTTCGACGTCGACGCCCAGGCGGTGTGCATAGCTCGCGGCAACGCCCGCCTCAACGGCCTGGAGACGGCGTTCTTCGCCGGCGGTATCGACGCTCTGTGCCCCGAGACGCTCTTCGATCTCGCCCTGGTCAACATCCTGCCCGAGAACTTCGAGGGCGAGATCCCCCGGCTGAAGCGTACCCTGAGACCGGGAGCGCGCGTCCTCAGCTCGGGCAATCTCGCAAGCCGCCGCGTCGAGTTGCTGGATCGCTGGCGGCGGAGGGGCTTCACGCTCGAGTCTGAAAGACGGCAGGACGAGTGGAGTGCGTTCCTGCTGAGCCTCCTCTGACCCGGTCCCGGCTCAGTGGAAGTGCAGCGCCTCGCCACCCGGACGTTGCAGCTCCAGCTCGGCGGCGACGCCGTCGACACTCGACACTTTGTACAGGTAGCTCTCCTCGACACCGTGGTCCCAGACGACGCTGAGCACGCCGCCGAAGGAGGAGTAGAATCCCCGGCGCTCCGAGTCCTCGGCGATGTAGCGAAAGCGGCCGTGATCGGCGAAGCTCCAATGGCCCGCGAGCGTCTCTTCCGCCTCGGCATCCCTTGCCACTCTCCACGAGCGCACCAGCTCCGGGTCGATCACGCTGTCGCTCCAGCCGAAGCTCGAGAAAATCTGGCGCACCCTGGCGTGCTGCGGCCGCACCGATCGATCCTGCGCCACATGGGCGAGGAAGATGCCGAGGTTGCCGCGGACGTTGCAGTAAAGGCGGTGATGGTTGCCCCGCCGATCCTGGAACGGCACCACCAATCCGGTGCCCATCGGGGACTCGACCCAGTCGAGGTCACCGACCCGGGCGAGGTCGGGCACGATCGCCCGGTAGCCGTTCTCGAACGCGTCGGCGAAGGACGGATCGAAGGGATCGGTTACTCCCGCCGCATCGACGAAGCCGATCACCACCAGCTCCAGTGGCCGGCCACCGCCGTCGGTGCCGGCGGTGTGCGGGATCAACATCATCCCTTCCCGTACCCGCTCCAGTTTCCATTTCGCCGGGTAGTCGAACGAGAAGCCCACGGAGTGGACGAAGGTTGTGGCCCTGGGCGCCGCCGCGGAGGCCGATGTGGCGATTGCGGCCAGCAGCAGGATCTGGGCTAGAACCGCCGGGAAGAGATGAATCCGTCGTGCGCGAGCTGCCTGAGCCTCCATCGTCGCCTCCTTCGCGAGCGGTCGATGCCGCCTGCGACACCGCACCACAGGGCCCGGCGCCGCGTGACAATCGGTCGGATTTCTGGGTCGATTCGCACCGACTATAACACGAGCGGTCGCTGGCTGGGACGAGTGGACGAACAAGGTCGGGCGCAAAAAAGCCCGGACCGAGGTCCGGGCTCCGAACGGACGATGGCCGGGAGTCTGTCCGAGAAGGACAGACTCCCGGTGCGGTGGGGATGGGCCAAAGATCCGAGCCGCACGCCCGGATCTTTGGGGCGGATCCGCCCCTAGAAGCGGAAACCGACCGAGAAGCGGAAGGTCCGCGGGCGCTGGTAGTCGGTGTCGGTCTGGGGCTCGCCGAACTGGTCGCCCAGATCCCAATGGACGCCGCGCTGCGGGGTTTCGGTGAAGGGATTGAAGGCCTCGAAGTCGCCACTGGTGGTGGCGTCGTCCACATCTCCGGTGTTGACGTTGATCACTGCGTCCTCGTTGAAGACGTTCAGCACTTCCGGCTGGACGTAGACTTCCATGCTCTTGCCCCACAGGTTCCAGCGGAACGAGTAGTTCAGGGCGAAGTCGGTACTGGTGACGTCGTCGAGCTGGTACGCGTCGGTGTTGAAGTAGTAGTTGACATTCGACGGTGGCGTCAGGTAGTCCGGAGCATCGGTCACGAACGGCCGCGGATCGACGGCGCCGAGCGCCGAGTAGCTACCGCCGGAGGTGAAGTTCTGCAGCAGGCTGACGTTCAGGTCGTGCCGCTCGTTCGACAGCACGTCGTAGAGGATCCAGGCGCGCACCTTGTGACGCACGTCGACCCCCAGGTTCCGCCGAGAATTGACCTGCTCGAAGGCACGGTACTCCGGATACTGGCCGAGGTTCGAGGTCACCGGACCGGTGCCCGAGAACTCACCGTTGAAGTTGCCGCGGGCGTGCGACCAGGTCCAGTTGCCACCGAGATTGAGCCGGTCGCCGAGCCGGTAGGAGAACGAGGTCAGCAGCCCGTCGTACACCCGCTCGAGAATGTCGTCGTCATTGCCGATCCGCTTGAAGTCGAACGTCTGGCCTTCGGAGTCGGTGACCTGCCCGGTGGTGCCGTCGATCCGATCGAAGTAGAAGTCGTGGAACTCGCGGTGCACGTAGTCGGCGCGCACGACGCCACGGCTGCCGAGGCGCTTGGTGAAGCCGATGGTGATCTCTTCGGCGTTCGGCGACGTCAGATTGCCGTCGATCTCCGAAGTGACGCCCGGAATGTTGGGGGCAAAGGCCAGGAAAGTACGGTTCGAGGTACCGCCGACGGTGTCGAACCAGTCGAACATGATTTGCAGCGTTTCGTCCTGACCCACCAACTGATTCGTCGGTACGGTCGTGTCTGCGTTGACCGACGGGCCGCCGTAGATCCAGCCGAAGAAACCGGGGTTGCCGCCCGCTTCCGCTGAGCCGGCGACGTTGCCGCCGACGATCTTGGCCACGTACTGGCCGGCCGAAGCGTTCAGCACCAGATCGCCGTCGCCCTTGACGTCGTAGGCGACGCCGAGCCGCGGGCTGATGTTGTCGTCCTTGGCCACCGCGTTGCCGTCGGCGTCGGCGCCGTCGTTCTCGTCATAGCGCACGCCGATGTTGAAGCTCCAGTGATCGTTGAGCTGCCAGTGATCGTTGACGTAGGCGGCGTTCGACTGGAGGTCGGAGCCCTGGCTGGCGGCCAGGAGCGGCCGGTGGATGATCCAGGAGTTTCCCGACGGGACTTCCGGGAACACCTCCTGGTTGCGAATGATCACGTCACTCGACCAGACCTCGAAACCGTCATTCCCGCTCTGCGAGTTGTTTTCCTCCGTGATGTCGTGGAAGGTGTCGATGCCGAAGGTGATGTCGTGGGAGCCCTTGTCGGCGGAAGCCAGAAAGTAGTTGCCCTTGACGATCGTGTGATCGGACTCACGGACTCTTTTGCCCGCGTCGAACACCGGGGCGTGGTAGCGGTCGGAGCGGCCGCCGGAGATGGTGAGCATCTGGGTGCCGGCGAGGCCGTCGGGAGTGTCCTGGTTGACGAACTCGAGACTGCGCTCGGAGTACTGGGCCTCAACCAGGAAGTTGCCGGTCACGACGCCGGTGTAGTTGCCGAACAGAGAATCCTCGGGCTCGGACTTCGAGCCCGCGGCCCGCGGCTCCAGGACGCCGGAGCGGTCGTCGGCGCCGATGTCGTCCGTCAGGTCGAACGCACCGAGGCGGATCGAATGGCTGGGCGTGGCCGCGAAGGTCAGCTTGGCCTCGAAGCGCTCCTCTTTCCGGTCGTTCGGGAAGGAGATGTTGGTACGCCGGGTGACCAGCGTCTCGCTCTGCTCGAACTGCCGGCCGGCGAGGAAATACCACAGGCGGTCCTTCAAGATGAAGCCGCCGAGGGTCGCCTCGAACGTCTCCACGATCTCATCGGCCTGTTCCTCTTCGACCGGCGTCGTCTCTTCCCAGCTCTCGTTGGTGAAGCTGTCGCGGAACGAGCCGTGAAGCTCGTTGCCGCCCGACTTGGTGACCACCTCGACCACGCCGCCGGTGAAACGGCCGAACTCCGCCGAGATGCCCGACACCGAGGTCGTGGTCTCCTCCAGCGCGTCCTCGATGAAGATCCCGCTCGCCTGGTTGCGCAGGTTCTCGTTGATGATCACCCCGTTGAGCAGGTAGAGGCTCTCGAACGACTGGGCACCGGAGATCGAGATGTTCCTGCGCCGGGCGGCGCCGCCCGCGGGACCCGAGTCCTGGACGCCGGGGGCCAGGTTCACGCTCGCTTCGATGTTTCGCGCCAGCGGCAGGTTCTCGATCATGTCCTGGGTGTAGGTGGCGGCGCTGGTGGTGGTTTCTGAAACCACGCCGGCCTCGCCGGTCACCACGATGGTCTCGGCCACCGCTTCGATGGTCATCGTCACGTCGAGGTTCTGGGTCTGGCCGACCGAGATCTTGGCCGCGATCGTGCGGCTGGCGAATCCTTCCAGCTCGAAAGTGACACGGTATTCGCCCGCCGGAAGCACGGGGAAGATGTAGCTGCCGTTGATTGATGTCTGGCGCTGCTGGGTGCCCTGGAGTTTCGGGCTCGTGACGCTGATCGAGACACCCGGAAGCGCCGCGTTCGAGTCGTCGACGACGCGGCCGGTGATCTTTCCCGTCGGTCCGGTCTGGGCCAGCGCGGCGGAGCCCAGAAGCAGGCAGGCCGCGATCAATACCCATAGGATCCTTGCTCTCATTCCACTTACCTCCTGTTGTTGGCCCGGTCGGGCCGGTCAACGGGTGACGAGGCCGATCGCCCCGTCACCGAAAGCGAAGCGCCCGCGCTTCGCCCGAAGGTCGATGGAGCAAGATGAGTGCCCGGCCCAGGCCGAATGAAAGGTTTTGCGGGGCAACCGTGACCAGCTGTCACGTTTCCGGGGACGAATGGTCGGTTCGCACATCGCGCTTTTCTCCAGAGCTCGCAACGCGACCGGCAGTCGGCATTCAAATCCCTGAATTGATTCAGTTTTCGGGATTCACGAACAGATGTGCCATCGTCCCGATAAACGACCGATCATTCAGCCTACCATACAATTGATCACCTTTTCCGGACCGAACGTCCCAATGGCCTTGCATTCGGAGCGCCGCGCCTACACGCTCTGATGGATGGCGAGATCGTCTTCGACTCAGCTCCTGGCCCTGGTGATCTGGCTCCACGCACCCCTCCCGCTCCCGGCTCAGGGTGCCGACGTGGAGATCCCCGGAGCTCCCTCCTCGGACGAAACCCGCCGGGAGCTCGAGGCCGTGTGCACCGCCCTGCGCGCGGGTCGTAATTCCTACTTCGGGCAGGCGGAGGCGAAAGAGCTTCAGCAGCGCCTGAAGTCATCCGAGCTGCCCGCCGCCGAGGAAGCCCGCGCCCGGCGCGACCTGGCCCATGCCCTGCTGCGGGAGGGCAAGAACGAAGACGCCGTCACCGAGCTGAGTCGCGCCCTGCAGATCGCGGCGGAGCATCTGCCGATCGAGGCCCAGCTGGTGCTGCTCGAGGATCTCGGTCTGGCCAACCTGCGCCTGGGCGAGGCCGTGAACTGTGTCGGTCACCACCGGCCGGGCATGTGCCTGCTGCCGATCGGCGAGGCGGGGCGCCACATTGATCGGCGTGGATCCTCGCAAGCTATGCGCGCCTACCTCGGGGTGCTGGCCGGCATCCCGGGCAACCAGCGCGCCAAGTGGCTGCTGAACATCGCCGCCATGACCCTCGGCCGCTACCCCGACGGCGTGCCGCCCGAGCACCTCGTACCGCCCGAGGCCATGCGCTCGGCTCACGACGTGGGCCGCTTCGCCGACGTCGCCCACGCGGCTGGCCTGGCCATCCACGATACCGCCGGCGGCGCGGTGATGGACGACTTCGACGGCGACGGCCTCTACGACGTGATCACCACAGCGGTCGAACCGTGCACGCCGATGCGCTTCTTCGGTCTGACGCAGGCAGGAACCTTCGAGAACAGCAGCGCTGCCTCAGGCCTCGAAGGCCAGCTCGGCGGCAGCAACCTGATCCACGCCGACGTAGACAACGACGGCGACCGTGACCTCTATGTGATCCGCGGCGGCTGGTTCGGACCTTCGGGCAGAATCCGCAACTCTCTTTTGCTCAACGACGGCACCGGCCGCTTCACCGACGTCACTCGGCTGGCCGGCCTCGCCGAGCCCGCCTTCCCCGCCCAGTCCGCCGCCTTCGCCGACGTCGATCTCGACGGCGACCTCGACCTCTTCGTCGCCAACGAGAGATTCGACCTCGAGCAGACCATCCGCTCGCAGCTCTTCTTGAACGACGGCCCGGGGGAGGACGGTTTGGTCACCTTCACCGACGTCGCCGAGCGGGCCGGCGTCCTCAACGGGCGCTACGCCAAGGGCACCTCCTGGGGCGACTATGACAACGACGGCGATCCCGACCTCTACGTCTCCAATCTCGGCCCCAACCGCCTGTACCGCAACGACGGCCCGGGGACGGACGGCAAGGTGACCTTCACCGACGTCGCCGAGCGGGCCGGTGTCACCGAGCCCGCCGGCCGCAGCTTCCCCACCTGGTGGTTCGACTATGACAACGACGGCTGGCTCGACCTCTTCGTCGCCGCCTACGGCGCGAGAACGCCCGAGATCGCCGCCCACTTCCTCGACCGCCGGCCGAGCGACGAGCATCCGCGCCTGTTCCGCAACCTCGGCCCGGATTCTGGCGGCGAGGTGCGCTTCGCCGACGTCAGCTCAGCCGTGGGCCTGACCGCCCCGAGCCTGCCGATGGGGGTCAACTTCGGCGATCTCGACAACGACGGCTGGCTCGACTTCTATCTCGGCACCGGCATCCCCGAGTACCACGGTCTGATGCCCAACCTGATGTACCGCAACGACGGCGGCCGTCGTTTCCAGGACGTCACCTACTCCGGCGGCTTCGGCCATCTCCAGAAAGGTCACGGCATCGCCTTCGCCGATCTCGACGGCGACGGCGACCAGGACGTCTTCGAGCAGATGGGTGGCGTCTACGCCGGCGACGCCTTTCCGAGCGCGCTGTACGAGAACCCCGGCCACGGCCACCGCTGGCTGCAGCTCGAACTGGTCGGCCGAAGGTCCAACCGCGACTGCATTGGCAGCCGCATCACGGTCACGGTGATCGAGGATGGCGCCGTGCGCCGCATCCATCGCCAGGTCGGCACCGGCGGTTCGTTCGGCGGTTCGCCGCTGCGCCAGGAGATCGGCCTCGGCGACGCCGAGCGCATCGCCGCGGTGGAGGTCTTCTGGCCGGCAAGCGGGCTACGGCAGCGCTTCGAGGACGTGACACCGGATCGGCGCTATCGCCTGATCGAGGGCGATGACACCTTGAAGGAGCTGGAAGTCCGTCGCCTGCGCCTCGGTGGGCCCTCATCCTCGGCTTCTTCCCGCAACCTCGAGTGACCGGCGCAAAGGATTGCGCTGCTGTCCAATTTCCTTGACACGAGCACGAAGGCCCAGCGAGCCCGCTCTTCAGGCCGCTACCGCCTTGCCAAGCTCCAGGCTCCGCACAATCTCTTGACACGCCGGCAAACGCGCTCCACCGCCGGAATCTCGGACAAACCCAACCTCGACAAGCACTTACGCACCCGCCGTCTACCTGGCAACGATCTTGCCCCCTCACCCGGGCATGAGCGACGCCTACGACAGCCCCTGGAAGGAGATGATCGAGCGCTACTTCCCCGACTTCCTGGCCTTCTTCTTCCCCGACGCCCACCGCGGCATCGACTGGACCCGCGGCTGGGAGAGCCAGGATCAGGAGCTGCAGAAGATCATGCGCGACGCCGATCTCGGCAAGCGCATCGCCGACAAGCTGATCAAGGTCTGGCGGCTCGACGGTGAGAAGCTGTACGTGTTCATCCACATCGAGGTCCAGGGGAACTATGACGCGAGCTTCGCCGAGAGGATGTTCGTCTACCACTACCGACTCTACGACCGGCACCGGTGCCCGGTCGTCAGCCTCGCTGTCCTGGGGGACGATAGTTCCTGGTGGCGGCCTGACAAATTCGGCTACGAGCTGTGGGGGTGCCGGGTCGACCTGAGCTTTCCGACCGTCAAGCTGCGGGACCTCGAGTGGGCAAAGCTCGAAGCCAGCGACAACCCGTTCGCCGTGGTGGCGATGGCCCATCTCAAGACCGGGGTCACCCGACACGATCCGGACGGTCGGCTACAATGGAAACTGTACCTGGCTCGCCGGCTCTACCAGGGCGGCTATGAGCGCCAGGACGTCCTGGACCTGCTGTGGTTCATCGACTGGCTGCTGGCGCTGCCGCCGGAGCTGGATTCACGGTTCAACCAGGAGATCGAACGATTCGAAGCGGAGACGAGAATGCGGTACGTTACGACTTGGGAACGCAAGGGCATCGAGAAGGGCATCCAGAAAGGCATCCAGCAAGGGGAGGCCTCATTGCTGCGTCGCCAGCTGAAGCGGCGGTTCGACAGCCTGCCCGCGTGGGCCGATCAGCGGCTAGAGCAAGCGGGCCGCCGGGAGCTCGAGACCTGGGCCGACCGTGTGCTCGAAGCGAGGACCCTCGAAGAGATCTTCGCCTGAGGTCGACGTCATCCCGACTCGTCAGGAGGCTCGTAGGTGCGAGCGCTGCCCTCGAGCAGCGGCGCCAAGGCGTCACTGAACCGTACGGTCTCTTTGGAGAAGATCTCCCCGTGGCAAGCGGTCTCACCGTGCATCAACGCGGCGCCGCCGAAGCTTCCATCGCCCTCTGAGACCTCCGAACAATCGAGGATCTCGCTCGCCGCGACGAGGAACTGATCGACCGTGTCACGCGGCACGCGGCTGACCCACTTCCCCTGGACCGTCCCCCAGTACATCGCCGTCTGGACCACGGCAATCTCGCCGTCGATCTCGATGAACGCGAAAGCGGAATACGGGTGGACTCCCGTGCGCAAGAAAGCGAAGGCCAGCAACTCATTCCCGCGACGCGACGCCGCGGACCGCATGAGACCGAAAGTCCGCGCGTCCGGGAAAAGGTCGCTCTCCCAACCTTTTCTTGTCTGCTTCGTGGGCTGTTCCTCGACGAGCTCGGCCGCGAGCTCCGCGGACTCGTGGTAGCGCCGGGTTTCCTCGAACGACCCGCCACACGACGAGACCAGGCCAGCGAGCACCGGCAGAACGAAGCCGAGAGCCAGGGCCGTCTTCTTTTCCGCCACCAACTCACCCTACCATCGCGCCTCAGCTCGCTAACTGCAGGAGTCACTTCGAAGGATCGAGCTCTCGACCCGGCGGCTCTCCGAGCCACTGACTGATGGGTGAGCGGAGAAGCCACAAGATCCCACCTGCCTTCATCCTACCCCGAGGGCCACTGGCAGGCCGGAACTTTCCACCCATTGCGAGGGCCCGATGTAGGATCCGACTCGGTGCACAGGAGGCCAAGCATGAAGAGACTCGTCTCGATCGCCACTCCACTTCTCGGCTCGATGAGCCTGCTCGTCCTGGGCGGCTGCGCCGGCGACGACGACAGCCTGTCAGGGCCGTTCGTCGAGGCTCCGGCCGTCTGCTGTCCGGCGGAGGAGGACGACTGGCCACAGTACCGGGGAATCGCCAGGGACGGCGCGGCGCCGGCCCAGGAGCTCGTATCATGGACCGAGGGCGGCCCCACCGAGATCTGGCGGCGACACATCGGCGACGGGTTCGCGTCGCTGGCGGTGAAGGGCGATCGGCTGTTCACCAGCGCCTCCGACGGGGGCGAAGAGACGCTCTTCTGCCTGGACGCGGGAACCGGCGACGAGATCTGGCGGCTGGCCATGGGACCGGACTTCACCGAGGAGTACGGCAACGGGCCGCGCTCGACTCCAGCCGTCGACGACCGTGACGTCGTCTACGCCTTGAGCTCCCGCGCCGTGCTGTTCGCCGTCGACAGCCGCGACGGCACGTTGATCTGGAGCCGCGACCTGTACCAGCGCTTCGGCCGTGGTGGTTACGACCGCGGCTACTCGTCCTCGCCGATGGTCGAGGGCGAGCTGGTGATCCTCAACGTCGGGCGCAAACGAGACAGCGCGGTGGTCGCCATCGAGCGCACCAGCGGCGACGTGGTGTGGTCTTCCCAGGACGGCGCCGCCGCCTACTCGTCGCCGGTGGCTGCTACCCTGGCCGGGCGCCGCCAGATCGTCACCGCCATCGGCCGCGGCCTGGTGGCGCTCGACCCGCTGGACGGCGACCTGCTCTGGGAGCACGAATGGAAGACCAGCTACGACCTGAACATCGCCATGCCTGTGGTGCTGCCGGAGGGCCGGGTCCTGCTGTCCTCCGGCTACGACAAGGGCGCCGTGCTGCTCGAAGTGGCGCCCGACGGTGACACTTGGTCCGCGACGCCGAAGTGGACGCAGCGGCTGTTCCGCAACCACTTCTCGACCTCGGTCTACCACGACGGCATGCTCTACGGCTTCGACGAGGACACCCTGAAGTGCCTCGACGCCGCCACCGGCGAAGAGCGGTGGGCGAACCGCGACTTCGGTAAGGGCAACCTGGTGCGCGTCGGCGACACCCTGGTGGTGCTGTCGGTCAAGGGCGAGCTGGCCCTCGTCGAAGCGACTGGCGAGTCGTTCCAGGAACGGGCGCGAGCCCGAGTGCTCGACGAAAGGTGCTGGACCGCCCCCGCCGTGGCCGCGGGCCGCGTCTATCTGCGCAACAGCAGCGAGATCGCGTGCTTCGACCTGCGCTCCGGCGGAGTCTCCGGCTGATCAGCGGAGAGCGTCGAGTCATTTACTCGGTGCTAGACTCGAGCCAGTGAATCCTGCATTCACAAAACCGATCCTCGGCGTGCTGGCGGCGATCGCCTACGAGCTCTTCGCCTTCGGCACCAAGACCGGCGCCCTCGGCATCGAGAACACCGCCGTCTATGGGCCGGAGGTCGGCATCGTGGGTCTGGCGCTGAACCTCGCCTTCGCGACGCTGTTGTGGCTCGGGTGGAGACGGTTCTCGGTACGTTCAGCGAAATGACGGCGACTCTCACCCTCCGTGACGCGAGGCCCGAGGACGCGGCTTGCCTCTCCGGGCTGGCGCTGCGCTCGAAAGGGCACTGGGGCTACTCCCCGGACTTCCTGGAAGCGTGCCGCGACGAGCTGGCCGTGGAGCCGGAAGGGATCGAATCCGCCCGGTTCCGGTACGTTGTGGCCGAGAACGGTGCCGACGTCGTCGGCTATTACGCCCTGGAGAGACTCTCCGCCACCGAGTACGAGCTCGAGGCGTTGTTCGTGGAGCCGGCCCGGATCGGCACCGGCGTCGGCCGGGCGCTGATGCAGCACGCGCTCGCCGCCGTCGAGTCGTACGGCGGGCGCAAAGTCGTCATCCAGGGGGATCCGAACGCCAGACGCTTCTATCTGGCAGCGGGAGGCGTCGAGGTCGGCATGCGCGAATCTGGCAGCGTCCCGGGGCGCTACCTGCCGATCTTCGAGATCGCGATTCCTCCCGGGACGCGCTCCTGAGGGACGCCGTGCGGGCCAACATCCGCGCCGCCGCGGATCATCTGCGGCACGACTCCAACGTCCTCGAGCAACAGATCGAGAGAGGCGGTTTGCTGATCGTCGGCGCCGAGTACTCCCTCGACACCGGTGAGGTCGATTTCTTCGACGGCCTGCCGGCGGATTGACCGAGCGGCTCCGCGACCTACCTACTCTTCTTCTTCCCCGTCCTCCTCGGGCTGCTTCAGCCTCCTGATCTGCGTCTGCACCCACTCGTTGTCCGGCTCGAACGCGAGCGCCTCCTCGAACGCGGCGATGGCTTGCTCTTTCTCGCCACGCCAGCTATGAAATCTTCCCAGGAGACTGCGTGACCACGGGTAGTCCGGGACCTCCTCGTGCTACCGGGTTCGCGCTTCAGCGAGCAGGCCTGTCCTCACTTGAGTATGGACCTGAGGTCCTCGAGCTTGTCGAACAGGTGCCAGATGTAGTTGCGAGCAGGTCAGCTAGGGGATAGACGATCCAGCAGCGAGGGCTCGCAGATCAGCGCCGCCGGGAGCCTGGAAGACCCGCAGGTCGAACAGCGGGATGACGGCCAGGATGTGGTCGAAGATGTCGGCCTGGATCGCCTCGAAGCGGGGCCACACCTGGTCGTTGCTGAAGACGTAGACTTCGATCGGTAGGCCTCGGTCGGTCGGCTGCAGCTGGCGCACCAGGAAGGTCATGTCGTCATGGATCTTGGGGTGGTTGCGCAGATAGGCCTCGAGATAGGCACGAAAAGTCCCGACGTTGGTCAGGTGACGGCCATTGATCAAGAGCGAGATGTCAGCACCCTGACGCTGGTTGTGCCGGCTGACCTCCTCGAGCTTCCTTTCGACGTATTCGGCGATGAACTGGATGCGTCTGAAGCGCGTCAGCATCTCCCGGTCGCAGAACATGATGCTCGCCATGTCGATATTCACCGAGCGCTTGATCCGCCGCCCGCCGGACTCCGACATGCCACGCCAATTCTTGAAAGACTCGGCCACCAGAGCGTAGGTCGGGATCGTGGTGATCGTCTTGTCCCAGTTCTGGACCTTGACGGTGGTGAGGTTGACGTCGATCACGTCGCCGTCGGCGTTTTGGCCGGGCATCTCGATCCAGTCGCCCCGCCGCACCATGTCGTTGGCAGACAGCTGGACACCGGCCACGAGACCAAGGATCGCGTCCTTGAAGATCAACAGCAGAATCGCCGTAAAGGCGCCCATGCCGCTGAGGAAGACCAGCGGTGATTTGCCGAACAGGATGGCTACGACGGCGATCCCACCGAGGGTGTAGACGATGACCTTGACCACCTGGACCAGGGTCTTGATCGGGATACGCTCGGCAACCTCGTATCGGCGGTAGATGGCGAGCAGCCCGTTGAGCAGGGCATCCAGGACTGTCATCCCGACCAGGGCGATGTAGACGAAGGTGGCCGTGGTCACCATCGATTCGGCCTGCGGGTAATCCCGCAACGCCAGCGGCGCGGCGGCATGGATGATGATCGCCGGAACCAGATGGGAAAGACGGGAAAAGACGTTGGCTTCGACCAGGGCATCGTCCCAGGCCGTCCGGGTGCGGTGGGCGGCGGCCCGCACCAGCCTCAGGACCACTCTCTTGGTGAGATAGTGGGCCGTTACGCTGACCGCGACCAGCAACAGCAAGGCGAGGAGCGCCGCGACGAGGGCCGCAGCGGCGCTATCGATCCCGCCAGCCACCAGCCATTCCTTCAGCTCTGCCATAGTTCACCTCGAGAGTCTCCTGGCGAATGGCTCGAGCACCGCCAGGGCCGTTGTTCCGCCGCGTCGCGTTGTCGTCTCGCGTGAAGCTCTGTTCTCATTCCGCAGCTGCCGAACGAGGCTGCACCGGAGGCGCCGCCCACCAAGGAGTCCGCAGTTTACTACTAGCTCGAAGCCGGTGCTTCTGTGATTGAACCACCCTGGTGGACAAACCCAGGCGGTGACTGGTTGACGTCGCGAAGGGGAGCCCACTGCGGCGATCCGCAAGAAGGTCGCACGGATGGTCGCCGAGATCGAGGCCGACGCGGCTACACGGAATGAAGAGCTCGGCACCGAGCCACTCGGCATGGAGAGGATCCGGCGTCAGGATCCTCTCTCACGCCCGGCTCGCGAAGCTTCGCGCTCGCGCTTGCCGCGACCGCCTGAAACCAGGCGGCAGGCTCATTGCCGGCCTGATCGAGTCGGCGGGGTGCGATGAGATCTGCGCTATATGCACTCGCCTGGAGGAGTACGTTCCCTCCTTGCCATGATTCCGTAACTTCTTCAGATCTCGAGATCGAGACTTCGGGGTTGTCGCCCGCGCAGTCTCCGTGAGGCTCGCGCCGGTCTTTGGTCGCCCTACGAGAGGCAAAACAGGCGATTTCGGTGCCACCGAGCGAGTTGTGACCGGATTGGACCGGATCGGATGGCACCTATTATCGCCCTACTCAAGGGCGGAAACTTCTGGCTGACTATTTCTTGCCGCGGCCCTCAGATCGTCTTTCCGAACCACTACTGTATTCGACAGCTTTCCTCCGAGCCTCTGCCGGCTCTTCGTCGTCACAATCATAAGGCCGGCGGGCAAACCACCGAGGAGAATCGGGTTGACCTCGACTACGCGAAGGATCGTACGAATAACCAAAGCGATCAACGAAGCCCGGTCGCCTTCAAGGGTGCAGACTTTTAGTCCGAACAACCCCTTCCCGAGGGTCGCCCCGAAGAACGCCTCTGTGAGGAAGTAGTAAGCAAGGAAGGTCAGTATGGCGACGATCCAGGTCACGATATCATGTGGCCATGGTATCCGGCCGCCCAGCAGTAGAGCGCAGAGGATCGCAAGTAGGTAGTCAAGCCAGGCAGCGAAGAGGCGCCTCTTCGAAGCATCACCAATCATTGTCTCTCCTTGCCCTTGAACGGTTGAACTCACGGGCGCGAGCAAAACGCCGCCAATTTGCCCAGAGCCACCGTACCACAGTCGTCTGGTGAGTTGAAAGGATCCCGGCGCCCCGTGGAGTTCCTGGTTAGGCTCCATCGGAGGCACCTACCAGTTTCTTGATCGTTCCCGTACGACGGACGAAAAAGTATCCTGCAAGACCGTATACCAGACCATAAACCAAGGGATTTATGATCTCAGCTGAACCGAACGACCCAGATGCAGACATTGACCGTCGTACGATCAAATAGATAGCAAGGATACTGTGCGGAATGGCACTAACGATCCAGTACGCACCAAGCAGTTTGATACCAGCCTCTAGAAGGTTGATGCTACTGGGAACTGAGTCATCGAAATCCAGTGAACGTGTGTAACGGTAAATGAGCGTGGCTAGTAGAATAGCCAGCAGCAAGGGTACCATGGCAAAGGCCCAGTCCGACCAATCAAGGGTAGTACGCGGGTCCGTGAGAATGCGAGTAAGGATCGTCACTGCATTAAGAATGAGCATCGCACCAATTGCGACGGCTGCGATCTTTGCGTATTGCTTGGTGTTCATGTGGCGGACCTAACAGTATAATCGACGTCTCGCAGCCATCTACATGTATATAGCGCCATCTACATGTATACGTCGCGATATACATGTAGATGGGCGTGCGGGCCATCTACACCTATATAGACCCCTCGACGACTCGGTCCTCGAGACCGAACTCCTCGACGCGATCAAGCGGCAAGCCCCCAAGCCCGCCACGCCGGACCCCATCTCCCACACGCCAGCTCCACACGCCGCCACACTTCGATTCCTGATCGAGCCGCTTGCCGCACTCCGCATCGTAGCGATATCGCACACATACCAGACGCTCACCATGACGAGCCAGGAGCTCTTCGTAGCTGGTTGACCGGTTTGCAAGCTTAGCCGAGTTCGCATCATCCGTACAACCGGGCAGAACCGTGCCGACCGTGGAAAGGCGGCTGACCGAAGTAGCCGGCACCTTCCCAGCCGCCTTCCCACGACGCAACCCCCCCCCGGCGAACACCGGGAGGGGCCGTGGGGAACCGGAATCCCCGTCAGGCAGCCGACGTCGCCGACTGCTCACCGGACGTACCGGACTCGGGCTCCGGAGTCACCGACTCGGTTTCCGCGTCGGCATCCGAAGCCCCTTCGGGCTGCTCGGCCGCCGCCGGCTCCTCGCGCTGGCCGCCGTCCCGGCCGAGCTGACGCACGGTCGGACGGATGCGATCGGCCAGCTCGGTCTCGCCGGCGACGCGGAAGGTCGCCTCCAGCAGACGAGTGATGCGAATGAACTGGACGTCGAACTCCTCCATCGCCTGGTCCTTCCGCACCTGCGCCGTGTCGAGCTGCTTGCGCCGCTCGATGTAGCGCGCCAGCAGTGGACGCATCTCCTCGATCTCGCGATCGAGCTCGTCCGCCCACTCCTTGCCGTCCTGAGGACCCTTCACCCAGCGGACGGAGACCAGCTCCACTTCCGGGTCGCGCAGGCGATCGCGGATGATCTCCGCTTGCCGCACCAGGGGTTTCGGTTCCTGGGCGACGTTGAAGTCGAGACTCAGTGAGCTCACCTTGTCGTCGTCCCAGAGACCCTGGCAGGTCGCTCGCAGACTCAGGATGTCACCCCTGAGCCTGCCCTCCGGCACGGCGAGATCCTTGCGCACCTCGTCGAGCCTGGAAAGAGCGGCCTGCTGTTCCTCGTCGGCCTTCACCATGGCGTCCCTGTAGCTCACCAGCTTGCGGCTGTAGAGCGTGATCGGGCTCGCCAGGTCCGGCATCTCCTCGCCCTCGGCGAGCACCGGGGAGAGGTACTCTCCGAGACCGCCGCCGATCGCCGGCCCCTGGACCGTCGCCGCACCGACGACAAGGTCACAGAGACCGACCCTCTTCATCACCATCGTTTTCAGTCTTTTGCCCATGGCAGTTCTCCTTGGTTTACGGTTCTGCCGCGCCCCGCGAGCGCCTCCTCACCCGGTCCGACACTGCGCGCCGCATCGTTCCGGGATCGTCGGTGCCGCACATGTCGCGGCGATGGGAAAACGGTACCGGAGAAATCCAGCCTGATGAGGGACGGGGCCGTTTTCGCCGATACCGACCGAGCGGTCGGTTCAAGACGAGCAGAAGAATGCACATCAGGGGCAGAAGCTTCGGTGGGCGCCATTCCGACCGCACGGCACGATCTGTCTGGTCCGACCTCACTTGGACATTTATCCAAACGTCGACTTCTGGCAAAAGGAGGGCCTTGGACATTTGTCCAAAGCCTCGCTGAGGCAAAAGGAGGGCCTTGGATGTTTGTCCAAAGCCTCGCTGAGGCAAAAGGAGGGCCTTGGATGTTTGTCCAAAGCCTCGCTGAGGCAAAAGGAGGGCCTTGGATATTCGTCCAAGCCCGCCAGGAGGCGAAAGTTGGGCCTTGGACGTTTATCCAAGTGCCCGATTCGACGAAAGGGAGGTCGTCTGTTGCTCCCGCCTTCAGTCCGGAGCCTCCGGCCACTCCTCGTCCGGGCTCACCGGCGCGGCTTGATCGGGCCCCAGGTTCTCCGCGTCGACGTCGGCGGCGATGAAGTTCTCGGGCGGGACGGGCGAGCCGGAGAGGCGGCGCAGCATGGCGAGCTGGCCGGCGTGGGTCATGGCGTCGGAGAAGGGGCCCTGGAGCATGCGCTCGGGGGTGGTGTCGCGCAACGGTGTGCCGTGCTCCAGGTGCCGGGAGAGGGCCTCCAGTTTGCCGTGGAAGCGGCGGATCTCATGCTGGAAGTCGTCCAGCGGGGCGTTGCGGTAGCGGCCACCCTCGAACTGGGTCAGCGCGTAGCCGAGCACGCTGTCCATG
>JAAELT010000149.1 GCA_024226315.1 bacterium
ACGCTGTTTCTAAATGTAGACACCGGTGTCCACATGTAGCTGCCTGGTGTCTACATGTAGACACCACCGAGGTGTCCAGATCTAGACACAAGGTTACCAGAGATAGGCACCCCCAACGCCGATCCGGTGCAGCAGGCCCACCTCGCGCCGCAGGATCTTCCTGGTTCCGCCTCGACATTCCTCCGACTCTAACAGGCGCGCGATCGAAAGAGCTCCCAGCGCCACAGTGCAAAATTCCGCCGGATCGGCTTCAGCGCGATCGCCACGGGGCAAAAGAGCGCCGAATCGGCTTCGGCGGGATCGCCACGGGCCAACCAAGCCCCCGATCAGCCTCAGGGCGATCGTCACGGAAGCGAAGCAGCGCCAGATCGGTTTCAGGCCCAGGGACACGGTGCGAGGCAGCGCCAGATCGGCTTCAGGCCGACCACCATGGTTTCGAAAGAGCGCCGGGCCGGCCTCGGGGCGGTCGCCACGGGCTGAAGCAGCGCCGGGTCGATTCGCGGAGGAACGCCGGAGGGCGAAATAGCGCGAGATG
>JAAELT010000150.1 GCA_024226315.1 bacterium
CTCTAGCAGCCATGGCTTCCACCGCCGAGCTGCTCAAGGAATGCCTGCTCTCGCTGACCGTCCGGGTGAGGGAGATCAGGGCGCTGGCGCTGGTCGACCGCAACGGTCTGCCTCTGGTTTCCACCCTTGGCACGGGAACGCTGGAAGAGACCCTTGCCGCTTTCGGAGGCTCGATCACCACCCAGCTCGACCGGGCTCAGCGGGACTTCCAGATGGGCCCCCTCTACCAGGCGCACATCGTCGGGCGGGACCGCCAGGTCTTCGTCACCCCGGTCGACCGGGAAACGGCCCTGGTGGCGATGGTCGAGTCCCACGCTACCGCGACCACCATCACCATGCACTTGCTGGCCCTCTCACGGCAGGTCGCGGGACACCTCGCCGAGCAGGCGCCGGCGGCGGCTCCGTCGATCCCGCCGGTTGGGCGAAGTACCTGAGCGAGCCGCCCGAGTGGGCTGGGTCTTCTGCCACATGGGCGACCGGCCGAGAAGATCAAGCCACGGACGGGACCGATCAACGTCGCCTGAGCCCCCGGTCGGCGAAGTTGGCCAACTTCGCCGATAGGCCGAGAAGCGCGGCCGCGAAAAGTTGGCCAACTTCCAAAGTTTGATATGTTGGCCAACATTTGACGACCATGCGCCGAACCCTCTCCGCCACCGACGCCAACAACCACCTCGCCGACGCCCTGCGCCAGGCCGAGGCCGGCGACCTGGTGCTGATCACCCGCTACCGCAAGCCGGTGGCCGCGCTGGTGGGCGGCGAGCGCCTGGAGCGGCTGCGGCGGCTCGAGGACGTGCCGGGCGAAGGGGAGACCGCCGGCGTTGGCACGACCGACGGTACCGCCGCGGAGACCGATGCTCCCGCCCCCCCTGCCCCGCCACCGGCCGCGCCGGAGGGCTTGCCGCCCGAGGCGCGGGCCCGCCTGGATCTCCGGGACCGCGCGGCGGCCGGCTGCATGCGGCGGATCGAGGCCGACCTGGCGAGGGTCCCCGAGAGCTCGAGGCCGGCGCTGCGACTGATTCGCGCCAACCTCTTCCACCCCCGCCTCACCGTCGAGCGCCTGCAGGCCGCCCTCAAGGTGGGCGCCCACGACTACACCACCGAATTCCGCCGTGCTGCCGGCGTGTCGATCCACCGGTACTTCACGGATCGCCGCCTGGAGGCCGCCGCGCGCCTTCTGTTGGACACCGAGCTGAGGGTCGGTCCCATCGGCCTGCTGGTCGGTTACAGTGGCTCCGAGGCCCTTTCCCGGGCCTTCAAGACGCGTTACGGCGTGCGGCCTCCGGTCTACCGCGAGCTCGAAGGCAAGCTGTCGCCGGAGGTGGCGAGTGACGCCAGGGCCGACCGGCCGCCGCTCCTGCCACGGTACCTCGCCGGCACGGCGGCGGTGGCGGAAGGGGCGGTCTGCCGCCGCTGCGGCGACGAGCTCGAGGCGGGGATGGCGCTTCGGGTGTTCGAGGACCTGGCGCCGATCTGCGGCCGCTGCGCCCGCCAGCGATCACCCGATCTGGTCGCGATCCGGGGCGCGTAAAGGCGACTCCCCCCGTAGGGGGGAGCGAGGTGTCGATTTTCGAGCACCGACCGGCGCTCCAGACGTGAAGTGGCAGCGGCCCGTTCGCGGACGCCGGGCGCTCGTGCCCGGCGTGGCAGCGCACCGATCAGAGGAAGGAAAGGGCGCTGCCACTGGTGGCAGGGGACCGATCACAGGAGGAAAAGTGCGTTGCCACTAGTGGCAGAGGACCGATCACAGGAAGAAAGGTGCATTGCCACTAGTGGCAGAGGACCGATCACAGGAAGAAAGGTGCGTTGCCGCCGGCCAGGTCGAATCGGGTGCGGAAGCAAGAGGCTTCTTGGCGGCCGGGGGCGGACCGGAGGCGGGAGGAAGGGGCTTCTTCCCGGATCGAGGCGTTCCTGAAGGGGTGGGAAAGGGCTTCCTCGGCAAGGGGGCCGTCTTGCCGCCGGAAGGGACAGGCTTCAAACCCCCGCGGGCCCCGGCTGGCTCGGTGAGCGCGGAGCTCCGTTAGCGTGCCGCGATTGTCTTCCAGGCTCGGGTGTGCGATTCTGAGCGCATGAAAATTCTCTTGATCGGTGCTTCTGGGATCATCGGCCGCGCGGTCGCCGCGGAGCTCGCGCCGCGGCACGAGCTGATCACCGCTGGCCGCTCCTCAGGCGACCTGCGGCTGGACCTGGCTGACCCGGCGTCGATCCGCGCTGCCTACGCCGAGGCCGGCTCTCTCGACGCGGTCGTCTGCGCAGCCGGCAACGTGACATTCAAGCCGCTCGTCGAAATGACCGCGGCGGACTACGAAGTCGGATTGCGCGACAAGCTGATGGGGCAGGTGAATCTGGTGCTGATGGGCCAGAAGCACGTCGCGGACGACGGCTCGTTCACGCTGACCGGCGGCGTGCTCGACCACGACCCCATTGCCGAGGGGACCTCTGCGTCGATGGTCAACGGAGCCCTCAATGCGTTCGTGCTGTCGGCTGCCATCGAGCTCGAGCGCGGCCTCCGCGTCAACGTCGTCAGCCCGGGTGTGATCACCGAGGCGCTCGATGCCTACGCGCCCTACTTCCGCGGCTTCGAGCCGGTGCCGGCCGCGCGCGCGGCGTTGGCCTATGCGAAGAGCGTCGAGGGAAAGCGGACCGGGCAGGTGTTTCGCGTCGCCTGACCGGTCGTTGTCACAGAGTCGAACCGGCAGGCCGGCAAAGGTCAGCCGGGTCGCTATTCGATGCGCTCGAGCGGCTCGATGCGCAGCTTCCACGCTGCGTGGTCGCCTGGGCCAGAGGGCCCGATCTGATTCTCCGCGGCAGCGAAGAGATCTGGAGGGCGGTAGACCGCGCCGTCCTTGATGACCAGCTGGATATCGCGCGCCGCCTTGATATCCACCAGCGGGTTTCCGTTTGCCACGTAGAGATCCGCGAGCTTACCGACCTCGATGGAACCGAGACGGTCGGCCACACCGAGAGCCCTGGCACCATTGATCGTTGCCGCTTTCAGAACCGCCACCGGAGGCATCCCGGCCCAAACCATCGCCATCAGCTCGCGGTGATAGGCGAAACCCGGCAGCAGCAGATTGTAGACGGGCTCGTCGGTGCCCACCAGGATCAACGGTCCACCTCCGGCTTCGTAGAAGGCCTCGAGCTCCACGACGCGCTGGGGAAAATCCGATGATTGTCCGGAGTTGATGGCGGGATCCGCCGCGATTCGCCTCTTGAGTAACTCGCGCGCGTAGGGAGTGAAGAAGCGGCTCTCATCCGTCCACACCATGTCGAGGGAGGAGTGGTGTCGCAGCTTGCCCTCGCCGTACATCTGCAGATTGGGATCGAAGAAGATCTCGTGCTTCAGGAAGAGGGCGATCATCTCCGGCAGCTCGGAAGTGGGCTCGCCTCCTTCTTCCAGCGTCAGCCAATGCTCGATGCGATCGATCTTCATCGCGATAGCGTCCCTGGCATGGACGTCGTAGACATCTTCGTAGTTCGCCAGATGGCCCGCGGCTGTCATGCCGTTCTTGTGCGCTTGATCGATCAGGATCCGAGTCTCTTCCGCGGTCGCCTGTTTGATCTTGATGCTGGTGACGCCTTGCGAATGCCAGGTATCTACCTCGTGGCGGATCTCCTCTTCCGTGATGTCGTTGGGCCAGGCAGCGCAATCGTCCGCAGCAGTCTCGATCTGGTATTCGCAGCGAAAGGCACCGAAGTAGGGGCCGGAGTTGAATACGCGAGGACCGATGGCGTCGCCGCGCGCGATACGATCTCGGGCCTCGATGACACGCTCGGGAACGAACTCGCCGGCGGACCAGGTCGCGGTGACACCATTGGCGAGAAAGAGCATCGCATTGTTCTCGACCTCCTCGACCCTACCCTCGTCGACCAGGTCCATATTGTAGTGGGCGTGCAGGTCGATCATGCCGGGCAGGATGGTGGCCTCGTCATCCAGCTCGATGATGCGCGCGTTGCCGAGCTCGCGCCCGTCAAGCTGGGCCCCCACCTCCGCGAACTTTCCATCCCGAATGACGATGCCCGTATTGCGCCTGCGCTCATCCGCAACCCCATCGAAGAGCCAGCCGCCCCGAATCACCACCATGGGGCCGGAGGGCTTGGTTGACTGCGTGAAGCAAGACAAGGCGGTCAGCGCCGAGGCGATCACCACGACCCAAAGCAACTTCATGATCCTGGTCGAGCTCATTTATCCCAGTTCCTTCACGGCTCTCGATGCCATCCTGATGGCAATTCTCGCGTCATTGCCCGGGGCAGAGTCGGAATTGGCGACGGTGATTCGGCCAAACGGCTGTCGCGCCTTCTCGATGGCATCTCGCGGGCCGGAAGACGTGTAACCATGGGCCCACCGATTGACGGTAATGCTCTCGACATCTCTGTCGAAGTCAAATGCCCCTTTCGGCAGCATGCCGCTCAAATGGCCCCTGATCTCCTCTTCGTAGTCTTTGAATTCCAAGCTCAACATTCTGTGCCGCGCCTCACGAATCTGGTCGAGTCTAGGCGCGCCAACGGTTCCATACGGACAATTGATCATCTGGATGGCGCATGGGTCGTCGGGGGTCTTAGTATACTCATAGCCGCCCATGCTCACCGGGAAGTCCATCAGGACAGCCTGGTGCATATTCCCAGGTGACATCGCCAGGCCCATCCCTATCTCCTTGATGGCTCTCCAATTCTTCAAGCCCACGGAGGTGTATTGCAACGGGCTGTTCGTTTGAAGACTCAAGGCCGCCGCTTGTTCTTCGGGAAGACCTGGGACGATATGCGGAATCATCATGTTATAGCAGGCCATCACCGCGCCTCTGCCTTTCACCCGATACGACCTGTTGTCGCTGATATAGTTTACGAAAACGTCACCCGAGCTCTCAGGCTCGCCGCCATGCCGCGCGTCAACTGCCGTACTGTTGAGTCTGATTCGAACGGCATTGCCGGGCTTGTCCAGCTCGTCATAGTCAAACCTGGACAAGACCAGCTCTTCAGCGCTCTTTCCCTTCCCGACATCGGGGATCATCTTTTTCACCAAAGCACGCGCAACGCCAGCATTGCCATCGGGGAAATGATGAATGTATGGATTGTCTTCATCGTATACTGCCACCTGAGCAAAACCCAGCGCGCCACAGGACTTGGCTGTCCCTATGGTCATCAAGTCCGTACCCGTGCTTCCCCAGTCCAGGGCCGAGTTCCTGGCCATCCTCAAGACACCGGGATCATCGACACCCAGGGTGCCCTTCAGGTAATCGAAGTAGGAATTAGAACCAATATAGTCTTCCAATTCCTCCTTGGGCACTTGAATCGCATGCAGACCGCCATTCAGCACGCGAAGCAATTGCTCCTTCCCTCTTGCGCTCAAGGGAGCTTGGCGCGCGGCTTCTTCGTTGGACAGCTTCGCACCCTGCAGCCCTTGCACGTAATTTGGATAATTGCAGTAAGGATGCTTGACCACTTTGTCTTCTCCAAAGACTTCTTTGTTGAAGTAGGTGACGGCACCCAGGTTGTTCTTCCTGTAGAAGTCGGCGTCATAAGCCGTCTTGAATCGCTCGAGGTCTATGCCTATGTCTCTAAATAGATCGAGCAAAACTGCGCTTGCGTCTCCTGGCTCTACAAGCGTCTGTGAGCCACCATAGGTTATTCGCGTGTTGCCGCCGATCGTATGCTCGTTCCGCTTGGCATGTCCCCCAAAATCATCGTGATTGTCCAGTATGAGAACCTTCTTGTCTCTTCCGTGTTTCTGCTGGTAGAAAAATGCCGCCGACAGTCCGCTGAGCCCTCCGCCGACAACAACCAGATCGTACTCTTCTTTCAAGTCCGTGGTTGGACCCCATTCGGAGTGCTGGGTCCATGCCCGGCTATGCGCGTGATCGTTTGATCCCGGGTGGCTTCCCCTGAGTCCGGTGCGTGCCGGTGGATAGTACGATGGTTCCAGCGCGGCCAAGACGTCTTGGCCAGCCGCTCCGCGCGGAAGCATGGAACTTCCTGCAACCATCAACGTTCCATTGATGAAGTCTCTTCTTGTTATCTTGCTCATGCTTGCGCCCTACGCCGGCGAGGCGGAATGGAGACGGCTCGCCTCGGTCATCTGGTCGAGGATCTCTTGCGGCACCGGTGAGCTCCTCTGGGTCGCCAGGCTGACGAGGACCATGGCGGCGCTGGAGCTCAGGAGGCCCGCCAGCATCGGGTGGAGGCCGCTCGGTTCCTGCAGGGCGGCCAACTGCCAGAGGAAGGCGACGCCAGCTCCCGTGACCATCGACGCCAGGGCGCCCGGAGCGTTGGCACGTCGCCACCAGACCGCGCAGAGGTAGGAGGGAAGAAATGCGCTGCCCAGCACCGACGTGGCGAAGACGACGATGCCGAAGACCGTCGGCGGCTCGATCACGGCGACGGCGTAACCGACCAGGCCGATGGCCAGCACCAGCAGGCGCGAAACCCAGACCATCTGCCGTTCGGTGGCCGCCGGCTTGAAGAAGCGCTGGTAGAGGTCACGCGCGGCGATGGAGCCGGTCTGCAGCAGCAGCGAGTCGGCGGTCGACATGATGGCGGCCATGATCGCGGCCATGAGAATGCCGGTCACCGCCGGCGGCAGCAGGGCGGCCGCGACCTCGAAGATCGCCATCTC
>JAAELT010000151.1 GCA_024226315.1 bacterium
CGCAGGTGGGGCGGGGTCAAGGCGATGTGGCAGTGGACGCACTCCAGATCATCGTGGGCGTCGAAGGGCGGGTGACCGGCGAGGAGCTGGTAGAAAATGATCCCCAGGGAATAGAGGTCGGTGCGGTGGTCGATCGCTCGATAGGTTCGACCGGTTTGCTCCGGAGAGATGTAGGGCAGCGCGCCCTCGAGCACGCTCGGGCTGGCGTACTTCTGGATCTCGCTTTGCAGGAGTGAAGAGATGCTGAAGTCCACCAGGTGGGTGGTGAGGCTGTCGGTGTGGACGAGGATGTGGTGCGGATTGACGTTCTTGTGGATGACCTGAGCCCCGTGCAGCTCAGCCAGTCTCTCGGCCACCGACCGAGCGATGCGAAAGAACTGGCCCAGATCGGGGCGTCCCGCCTCCAGCCATGCGCTGAGCGAGAGGCCGCCCAGATCGTCCATCACCAGGTGGGGGCGCCCGTCGTGCTGCAGCAGTTCGCGCGCCCGGGGGGCGCCCGGCACGTCCAACCGGCTCAGGATCCGATATTCGTGACGCACGAGGCCCAGAGTCTGGGAGCTCGCGCGACGATCGAGTACGGACTTGATGACCACCCGGTCACCGCTTGCCACCTCGCGGCCTCGGCACACCACGCGAGAAGATCCCTGCCACAGGACCGACACCAGCTCATAGCCGGGAGGCAGGGTCATGCGGACCCCTCCCGAGCCGTTCTCAGGGAACCGGAGGAGCTGGAGCTGGCCGCCAAGTCAGCCGCCACGACCATCCGGAGCTCAGGTCCGTCCCCTCTCGCCACTCGCTTTCGCCTTTCGATAGGCCGGGTCCCTTACTCCATGGGAACGTTCCACATGGCTCTTCATGAGAGCTCTCTGGTGTCTAGATGACCAGGAGCCAATTCTACTGCCCGATCCTTCCCTAGCTTAACCAATTCCACCCGACGACGGCAGGGGCCGGCTTGCCGAGTCCTTCAACCCCGTCTGCCCTTCCCCCGGTGGTCGAGGCCTCAGAGCGGTGGACACGGCCCAGGGACGTGTTCCTCTCCGGTCTCGACGAGACGCAGTCCGGCGTTGGTGCAGAAAAGCGGCACGCGCTCGGGCCGTCCGTGAAGTTCCGCGTATTCCTCGTAGTCGCCGTTCGCCGTGGGGGTCGAGAGGACGGAGTCGACCTCGAACGCGAAGACGGTGAAATGGAGGTGGCGCGTGCAGGGTGGGGTGAACTGCTGGCAACCGACATCGCCTTCGACGCCGATCGCCTGACCCTCGCTGACCCAATCGCCGATATCGAGTCCGGCACCGTTCGGAGGGGCATTCTGGACGCTGCCCTCGCGCATGTGGGCGTAGAGCGTCCATTCGTTGCAGAGCCCCGGACCCTCGGAGCAGTTCCGGCAATTGCCGGCGAGCCCACCCGGCGCGCCGCCGCCGGCGGGCTGGCAATAGTCGAGCGGGTGCTCGATCCAGACGTAGTTGTTCGTGGGCGCCGCCGTATTGCCGCCGTCCTCGATCTCCCGGACCCAGCCCGGCGCGGCGGCCACGATGACCTGGTCCGGCTGTGTCGCCTTGAGATCGAACATCTTCTCGGCCGGAGTCTGATGGTCTGTGTGGTCGCGGATGATCTCGACGTCGACAACGCCTGCATAAGGCAGGCGATACGGCCGTTCGGTCGTCGAAGAGCAGGCGGCGATCAGGGCGACCGCGCACAAGAGGGCAGGAAAGCGCATGGTCAGGTAGTCTCCTTCGTCAAGTGTTCATTGCCACGACCGTTGCTCGGCTGAGCCTTGTCTTCCTTCTGCCGATGGAGGCTGATCCGGTCTGGCGGTTGGTCTACGGTCGGGCACCTCCTCTGTTTTCTCCGTTGCCGCCCCTTGAGATGCCGCGGCCCCGCGTTTGTTTAGTGCGACTCTGGTACCCTCGGCTGCCCACGCTGCGCTCGCGCTGCACGCACATGATCAGATTGATCTCGATACCGAAGTCCGCTTCGGCGCCGGCAGCGCACAAGACTGGCCGAGAGTCCCTCTAAGGGACCGCGAAACCTCTCTTGGCACGCATCGAGCGTATACTTGATCCATCAATCCGGGAGAACGCTATGGACAACCTGGCTCTACGCTTCGTTCGGTGGGGGGCGGGCCTGCTGATCCTGGGCCTGGCCACCGGCTACGGCCCCTTGGGACACTATCTAATGGGCGGGGCCATCCCCTCCTGTCCGACGGCACCGGTCCACGGACACACGATCCTTCTCGGCTGGGTTGGGATGACCCTCTTTGGCCTTGTCTACCGGGTGTTGCCTCATTGGGCGAGTGGCAAGCCACCGGCTCTCGGTGTAGCCCGCGCTCATTTCTACCTCTCGGTTGTGGGAGCACTTGGTAACTGGGCCAACGGGACCTTCGGCTATGCGATTCTCAGCTTTCTACATCCCGGCTTCTACTATGAGCCCGATATGGCGACCCTACGATTGTGGTTCAGTATCAGTGGGGTCTTCCTCACTCTCTACGGGCTGGGCTGCGTGCTCTTTCTATGGGTTGTCGTTCGTTCCACGGCCTACCGAGCTGAAAGTTCCGCGAGCGAGCCGGAATCACCGTAAGGCTCACGTGAAGGATGGCTGAACACGCGACCGCCGAGAGGACAGGCTGCCGCGAAGCTTTGGCCCCGGGCAGGGGGGGTATAGAGTAGCTCTGATGGTGCGAAAAAATGGCGCGGCAGGCCGGGAAGGCCAGGACCCGGTGGAAGGCGAGCTACAAAGCTCCCAGCTGGTGACGCTGGTCTACGGGGAGCTCCGTGCCCTCGCCCACGAGTACTTGAAGAGGGAATCGCGAGTCCGCCCGCTGCAGACGACGGCGCTGGTTCACGAGGCCTATCTGCGCCTGGCGGAGCAGGACGTGAGCTGCCGGGACCGGAGCCACTTCGTGGCGGTGGCGGCGACGACCATGCGGCGGGTCCTGGTGGACCTGGCGCGCGAGCGGTCGAGCAGAAAGCGGGGGGCCAATGCCATTCATCTTCCCCTCGACGACGCCCGCCTCGGGGAGGCGCACTCGACCCCCGACGTCCTGGTTCTGGATCAGCTGATGGAGCGGCTCGAGGATCTCGACCCGCGCAAGGCCCGCGCGGTCGAGCTACGGGTCTTCGGCGGGTTGACAGTTGACGAAGCAGCCGAGGCTCTGGGGGTCTCCCGCGCGACCCTCGAGCGAGATTTCAGGTTCGCCAAGGCCTGGTTGGGCCGGGAGCTGCGGCAGACCGCGGCCACGACCTGAGAGCAGAAGGATGGATCGAGGCCGTTGGCAGGAGATCGAGGAAGCCTTTCATCGAGCGGTCGAGCTGCCGGAGGACGAAAGGCGCCGCTTCCTCGACGAGCTGAAGGCCGGCGATCGCGATCTGCACGCCGAGGTCGAGTCGCTGCTGAGCAGGGACGCGGCCGAGGACGAACCGGTTTTCGACGCCGTCGAGGAGGCGATTCAGCATGTCGCGTTCGAGGGCACCGAGCAGCGGACGTTCGGACCCTACAAGGCCGGTCGGTGGCTCGGCGGCGGTAGCCAATCCGACGTCTATCTGGCGGAGCGCACGGACGGCGAGTACCGCTCCAAGGTGGCGATCAAGGTCGCAAAGCGGGGCTTCCCGACCGAGGACCTGAGGCGTCGCTTTCGTCAAGAGCGGCAGATCCTCGCCAACCTGAGACACACCAACATCGCGCGGGTCCTGGATGGCGGAACCACGGAGGAGGGCCTGCCGTTCTTCGTCATGGAGTACGTCGACGGCGAGCCGATCGACGACTATTGTGACCGGCGGCGGCTGTCGATCGCCGAGCGTTTGCGGCTCTTCCTGTCGGTGTGCTCGGCGGTCGAGCACGCGCACCGCAACCTCATCATTCACCGAGATCTGAAGCCCGGCAACATTCTGGTGGCAGAGGACGGCCGCCCGATCCTGCTGGACTTCGGCATCGCGAAGCTCCTGGAGGAGCCGGCCCACGTCGACGCGGCGGTGCGCACGGTGGAGGGCCTGCGATTTCTGACCCCTGCCTACGCCAGTCCGGAGCAGGTTCTGGGCGAGCCGCTGACCACCTCGGCGGACGTCTACTCCCTGGGCATCGTCCTCTACGGCCTGCTCTGCGGCCGGCCTCCCTACGAGCTGGACGGCCTCGAGCCGAAGGCGCTGTACGAAACGATTTGTGAAACCCGCCCGTCGGCGCCCAGCCGTTCCCTGCGCCGATCGGAATCGGTCGAGCGGGACAGGGCGCTCGCCAGGGCTCGCGACGAGACGGCGGGCGGGCTCCGGCACCGGCTCCAGGGGGACCTCGACACGATCGTGCTGATGGCCCTGCGCAAGGAGCCGGAGCGTCGCTACGCCTCGGTGGCGACTCTGGCGGAAGATGTCGAGCACTTTCTGCGGCACCGCCCGATCCGGGCTCGCAAGGAAGCCGTCGGCTACCGGCTCTCGAAGCTCGTCCGGCGACATCCCTACGGCGTCGCGGCAACAGTCGCTCTGCTGCTGACGGTGGTCGTCGGCGTCGCCTCCACGATGCGCGCCACCTGGGTGGCCCAGGCCCAGCGGGACCAGGCGCGGATCAGCCAGGCGGAGGCCGAGAGGGTGACGGAGTTCATGGTCGGCTTGTTCGAGGTCTCCAGCCCGGAGGTTTCCCTCGGGGAGAAGGTCTCGGCAGTCGAGGTCCTCGATCGCGGCGCCGAGCTGATCGAAGGCGAGCTGAGCGAGCAGCCGCTGAGCCGAGCGAGGCTGCTGAACGCCATGGGACGTGCCTACCACGGTCTGGGGCTCTATCCCAAGGCCGAGGAGCTTCTCCGCGAAGTGATCGTGGATCGTGAAAAGGTGCTCGGCCCCACCCACCAGGAGGTGGCCGAGGGACTCCTGGACCTGGCGCGTTCCGAGCTCGTCTCCGGCGACTACTCCCGAGCGGAAGAGGGCGTTCGGAGAAGTCTCGAGATCTACGCTGAGATCGGATCCTCGGTGGCAGAAGGCAAGGCCGCGGCGCTGAATCTGCTGGCCGAGATCCGGCTGCGACAGGGCGAGCTCGAGCCGGCGGAGGAGCTCTACCGGCAAGCTTTGGAGCTGCGCTCCTCGCTGCTGGGTGCGCAGCATCTGGACTCGCTCGAGAGCCTCAACGACCTGGCGGAAACACTCGTTGCCGGGCGGCGGCTGGACGAGGCGCGAGAGTTCTTCGACCAGGTTCTGAAGGGGCGTCGCCGGCTCCTCTCGGATGCTCATCCGGAGGTCGTCAAGGTCTTGAACAACATCGCGGTGGTGCAGCAGCAGAGTGGCGATCTCGAAGGCGCGGAAGCCACCATGCGCGAGGTGGTCGAGGCTCGCCGTAGGCTGTATGGCGAGAGTCATCCCCACGTCGCCCTGGCCTACAACAACCTCGGACAGGTGCTGTCGTTCCAGGGCAAGCACGAGGAGGCGCTGATCTGGGCGCAGCAGGCACTCGACCTGAGCGTCGATCTCTACCAGGCAGGCCATCCGGGCATCGCGAATCTCTCGCACAGTCTCGGGCGAGTGCTCGAACAGCTGGAACGATTGGAGGAGGCCGAAGGGAAATATCTGGATTCCCTCGCGATCCGCCGCGAGGCCCACGGCGAGGGGCATCCGTCCGTCGCCCAGAGCCTGGTGGCCCTGGCCGCCTTGCACCACCGGCAGGGGCGGATGGACCGAGCGCTCGAGGAGGCGCGAGAGAGCTTCCGGATTCTGGATGCCGCCTTGCCGCCGGAGGACTACCGGCGGAGCTCACCGCAGCTACAGATCGGCCTGCTGCTGGCCGATACCGGCCGTTGCGACGAGGCGCTGCCCTTCATCGAGCAGGTTCTGGCGTTGAGGCGAAAGTATCTCCCGGAGGGGCATCCGGCGCTCTCGTCCGCAGTCGCCGCCCAGGACCGCTGCGGTTGAGCAACGGCGGCTAGGGATTCCAGGGAACGATGACCAGGCCGTCTTGGGTGTTGGCGATGTCGACCTGCCAGAGGGAGACTTCCCGGCGCGGCTCGAGAGCGCAAGAAGCTTCGCCGACGAGTCTTGCCGTGGACGTCGCGACGGCACAGCCGTAGGCCCAGGGGCCGTTGTCGCCGGTGGACTCGGAAAAGCTCGCCGGGCAATCCATGGCCGATCCGTAGGCCGCCAGGCAGACCTCGACCAGTCCCTGGGACACGAAAGTCGCACTGGCGTCAGACCCCGGCACCAGCCATTGGCCAGAACTGGCGTCGGGGGAGTCTTGCAGCGGGTCCTGGGCCGGGTCCCCCGGGGGACGATCCGCGGTGACGGTCGCCAGGGCCGTGAAAGCAGGACCGGACTGCTCGTCGAGGAACAGCTCCGCAGCCGCGAATGCGACGCTTTTCGCTCCATGGTGGGCCGTGGACCAGGCGTTGGCCGCCACCTGGCTCCGCGCACTGGCCGTGACGTCGATCTCGGCGTCGGCACAAGGCAGGTCGCAAGGTACCAGCTTGGGAAGGTACCCGCTCGACGCCTCGGCGACGGTGGCCCGGCCGGCGGCGACCCCGATCGGCGTGCCTTCGCTTCCTCCCGGGCCGACCCCGTCCCCGCTGAGAGTGGACCAGCAACGCAGGTGAAGACCCGCTCGAGCGCCGACGGTGGCTGACCGGGTTTGGCTGGCGCCGCCCAGGATCTGCCCCGCGAGGTAGAAGTTCGCTCCGGGACCCTGGATCAGCATCATCTCCCAATCCGGATTCGTTTGCGCGAGCTCGATCGGGCCGCTGTCGGTGGAGCTGCCTTGGCTCGCCGGGTTCAGGTCGAAAGAGGCGTTCCAGAGGCAGACGCAATCCGAGGTGTCCGTGCCCGCCTGCAGTCGAGCGATCTGGTCGGCGACCCAGTAGATCTGGAGCTGCAGATCCGGCCGCGCCCGGAGGGCGTCGTTCAACAGGTCTTGTGAGCCCGAGGCCTCCAAAGCGTCCAGGAGCCCGGAGAGCTCGGCGTCCATCGTCACGGTGTCGGCCCCTATCCCTTCGACCACCGAGTAGTCGCAGCCCTCGGCCAGCGAGCAAGGCGAGGCCAGGAAAGGGAAGTCCGACGTCGGAAAACTGTCGCCAAGAGCGACGACTCGGACCGAGAACCAGTAGCCGTATTCCACGAAGAATGCCGGGCCCACGGTCATTGGGTGGGACACGATCCTCCCCGGCTCGGCTTGGACGGTGCTGCTGACGGCGATGCGGTCGACCCGGTCCAGAACCTGGATCGTCCCCATGGTTCCCGACGGAATCTTCGAGGACCACAGGACGTCGACCACGAGGTCGTCGTTCTCGATCGCCACGCGCTTCACCGAGGTCGAGTCGGAGTCCGCCGTACTACAGGTGTGCGGCTGCCCCAGAGCGGTAGGGATGACCGCCAGGAGAGCACCTGGGAGCAGGAAGTATCGCCACGTCTTCATCACGTCTCCAAATGTACTGATGGGTTGTCGTTGACGGTTGGATGGGAGCCACCTCCATAAGCGGAAACCCGCGGTGAACTCCATCACTTGCCCCCAAGGTCGCCAGCTTCCGACAGAGTTTCTTACCAACGTGATGGGTTCGGGTCTGCAATTCCGCTTATGGAGGTCAGCAGCGATCTGGAAGCCCAGCTCGCCGGCCCGACACCGTTGGCCGGGCCACACTACTCAACGCACTGGGCGGCGCCTCGAGATAGGCGTGTCCCAGGACCCATTGGAGGTAGACATGAAGAAGCGCCGATTACTGACCCCGTTCGTTCTGGCCCTGCTGCTCTGCGCCGGCCCGATGATGGCCGGAGAATCCTTCGAGTTCGAGACCGGGCCGGACGAGCTCGAGGACTCCGCGGGCTGGGGCATCGATCTCGATTCCGGCAAGGTGGCGGTCGACGCCGGGCTGATCTATCTCTTCGACGCCGCCAACTCGTCGCTGGTGGTCCATCCGGATCGTGCCGATCAGGCGGCGGCAGACCTCGAGGCGGTCATCCAGGCCGACGGCTCCTGGCAGATCGAGGGCAAGACCTACAGCCCCGTGGTCGCGGAGCTCGTGATCGAGAGCGGCCAGGAACCGGCAGAGCTGCTCGCCGAGGCCCGCCTGCCTCGGGTCAGCCATGAGCGGGTGAACCTGGTTACCGAGATCGGGGAAGGGGCGGTCAAGGCGAGGATCTTCCGCAAGTGCAAGAGCTGTACGGATCTCCCGTGCCCCTGGAACGGCTCGTGCTTCAGCAACGTGCTGTTTTCGAACATCACCAATCCGTTGCGCCCGGGGAGCTGCAAGTTCTCCATCTTCAGCTCCTGCAAGCAGCGCTACGAACCGATCTGCAACCTGACCTACTTCAACTGCAACGGTTGCACGGGCGGCGTTTCCGGCACGGGTTTCTATTGGTGGTGGGCTTGTTACGACTGCTGATCACCGGCGATTGAAGGCCGCTCCCCGAGGCTGGTGGGGAGCAGCCGATCGCCCCCGACCCGGTGCGCGAAGTCGAGGCCCCGGCATTCGCCTCGGCCGAGTCGTTGCCGCCGCCTCGACTTCGCGCTGCTCATTCCTCGAGGTCGCTTTCCTCGTATCGACCGCGCGGCGGCGACCATGCGTCGACGGCACGAGCCGGCTCATCGAGGCTCGAGACCGCGTGGGGCAGGTTGCCGGGGATGGCGATGACCTCCCCGGGCGACGAGAAGCTCGGATACAGGATCGCTGCGGCCTGGCAGGTGACCTTGGAGGCACGGAAAGCCACAAGTCGTTGCCAGGCAATAACTTAACGGTGCCTGACACCGGATTTGGGGGGGCGAGAACGCCGCAAGTCTCTCCGTCGATACCAGTGGATTATGATGATAATGATGATGGCCAACCCGGCGACGGTGAAGCCGACGTAGAGGACCTGTATGCCTCCAATAAAGCCTTCCGCTACCAGCATTACGGAGTCGGCGCTCGGCGAGAGGATCTGCCCCTGGAGATCAGACGTAGCAGCACAAACCGGACCTGCCCAGATAGCGAGCGCGGCGAACAGGGCCGCCGTCAGAACAAGCTGCCAAACGTACCCTTGACATTTTCCCAACATCGCATTCTCCTTTCTAGAGGAACTGACTTCACGCCCTCTTCAGCTAAGGGCATGTCGCCCCCGATCAACCTAACACCGGATCTCGAACCGATGCGCTACCCTGGGAGGCGGTTTGAAATCCACCGTCGGGTGGCGCCGCCGAGCAGGCGATCGCGCTCGCCGTAGGCCTTGACTTCGAGCGTCTGCTCACGCGGTGGGCTGGCGAAGGCGACCTTGGCGGCGAAGGGCGGACGGCCGCGCTTCGCCACCTCCTCGCCATCGAGGTAGAAGACGACCCGGCGGATTTCCGGGTCGATCGACAGGGTCTCGATCTCGGCGCGGCCGGAGATCAACCGCTGCGGCGGCGAGAGAAGGCGAATCACCGCGCCAGCCTGCGGATCGGCGGCCACCGGCACCGCCACGGCCAGCCCGACGATCAGCCACGGTACGCAAGGGGTGATCAACACACCCAGCCACTCCCCTCCGCGACCTCCTCGCTCTCCTCCGTTCCGCTCTTCGTCAGATCGAGCAACAGAGCCAGACACCACAGCTGCGCGGTCTTGTCCGGATAGAGCGTCAAGATCTGCAACCCCTCCGTCAGCAGGTCGACCAGCGCCGTCTTGTGCTGCTCCCACTCGCTCGGCGCGGCCATGCACTCCTGTGCCATGATGCTGCGCTCCTGCAAGAGCATCTGGTTCGATACTCTTTCCCCCTCCGACAGCTCTGCACGATCACGCGGCTCCCGATTCTCCCAGTCGAGGTCGACCACAGGAATCAGCGCCCTGAACGCGCGCTCGAACAGCGGACCGCCGCCGCCGTCGTCGTGCGGCGGCAGCCGGTTCAACAGCTCCAGATGCTCGACGACTCGCAGCAAGAACCCCATGACCTCCTGATCCTCGTGCCGCAGAGCCTCGACCCTGGCCCGCGCCGCGAGCAGCTCGCCACGCGCCTCCAGCATCTGGCGTTCGGTGAACGGTTTCATGGCGCCAAGTATAGGCCGGATCCCACTGCTCCGGCTGTCCTAGCCTGCCGCAGATGAGCCCGACACGCCACCGCGCCCACGCTGGCCCCCGCCGGTGCCAGACCGGATTCGGAGCGGTGGCTGCCAGCCCACCGCCTCCGTCGCTACATGGGAAGCTGATGCTCCTGAAAGAACTCCCACATCTGCTCCGACGCATCGACGCCCTGGCTCGTGGGTCCGAGGAACCACTCCGGCATGGACTCGCTGCCGGGCCAGGTGTGGCCGCCGCCGTGAATCGTGTAGAGCACGACGGCCGTGTCGTCGTCGCAGCCGGTGTATTCCCGGCGGGTGACGTCAGGCGCTACCGCCGACAGGGTAGGGTCGGGTCGGCACCGGTTCCGCCTCGCCCAGTTCGCCGTCCACTCCGAGACGTCAGGGAACTCCCAGCCTCCGGGAGCGACGAAGGTGTTGCCGCCCTCGTACGGAGTGAGCTCGTCGTCGGTCCCGTGAAAGGAGATCAGTGGCACCGGGCGGAGGTCGGGGCACCAGTCAAACGGCAGCATCTGGGCGGACGCCACCAGGCCGAACGCCGCGACGCGGTCGGCGAGTGTGCAGGAGAGAACGAACGTCATGCCGCCGCCGTTGGAGAGTCCGTTGGCGTAGATCCTCGTCGGATCGACGTTGTAGGTCTTCTCCAAGGTGTCGATCAGGTCCGAGATGAATCGAACGTCCTTCATGATGTTGGACCCCAGACGCGTCACGCGCCAGGCCGCGCCGAGCCCCGCCGGGTAGACGACGATGAAACCGTGTTGCTCGGCAACCCGGTTCCAGCCGCTCAGGTCCCTCTGGAACGATGGCCAGATCCCCCCGCCGTGCAGGCTGACGACGAGGGGCACCGGCCGGGTGCCGTGGTAACTCTCAGGCACGTAGAGCAGGTACTCCCGCCGCTCGCCCGAGGAGACGATCGAGGCGCTGTTGCGATTGTCGAGGTGGAAGTCGACGGCCTCGATAAGGGCCACCAGCAGCGGCAGGCTCAGGCAGAGAAAGACCGCGCCGAGGACTCGGGTTCTGCGCCTCATCGCCTCGTCCCTGTCGTTGGTTTCATGGGTTTCATTGGTGGCGATTCCCCGACAGCGCCAGCGGTGTCGCGGAGAGCCGCGTCAGGGGGACGGCCAGGATGGCGACCAGCAGCAGTAAGAAAGCGTGGATGAGCACCGTCGGCACCAGCCACATGAGCAGGCCGTAGAGAGCCAACACGGCAACGGTCCAGGAGAATGCGCCGAGGACCAGCGTGCGGTCGCGGAGCAGACGGTCGTCATGGAGGCGCACGGCGATCCAGGCCGCAGCGGAGACCTTGAGACAGACCAGGACCGCGAGGATCCAGGGGAGAGCCTGCCACAGCGCGCGGATTGCGTAGCCCCTGCTGAGGACCCACGGCACGAGGACGACCAGGACGGTGAGCACCGACAGGTTGACAGAGACGCTCGCCTTGACCAACCAGGCGCGCCCGCTCAGGCCGAGGTAGAGCCCCTGCACGAGTTGCTTCCACGTCGACGCCACCAGGGCCGCCAGTCCGAGCAGTCCGATCGCGACGGCACGGGGCGTCCCCACGGCCTCAGCGAGACGGCGCGAGGCGCCTGACACCGCCGGCCAGGTGTCCGACAGCGTCAGCGCCAGCGCAGTGGTGAGGAGGACCAGCAGCCAGGTGGCCAGCGTGCTGCGGACGCTCGC
>JAAELT010000152.1 GCA_024226315.1 bacterium
ACCCGGGGCAACGACCAGTCCTCGCGCAGAAAGCGCCGAACCAACGGTGCGACGACTTCGAAGACCCCGAACCGGCTCCAGCCGAGGTCGACTCGCTGCTCGAACGGCCCGGAGGTGAACTCGGGCCAGGGCTCGGAGCGCACCGACGCCAGAATCCAGGCGACCGGCAGCGCCGTCAGGGCGCCCGCGCCGCTGCTCAGTGCGAGCGAGATCAGATTCCACTCGTCGAGCCCGTCCCGCCACCGGAAGAACCCCTGCGCTTCGCGCCGATCTACCGCGGTCGCTTCCTGGACGCGTTCGTAGAGGTCGCGGAAAGAGAGGTCGTGAGGGCTCTCGTCACCCGCGACCAGCTCCAGATCCCTCAAGGCGTCACGCTGCTCGCCCTCCCTGGCGACCAGCGCGCCGATGGTCTTGCCGCTCGTCACGGCCGCGCCGATCGCCGCTGCCAGGCTTTCCACCTCCAGCACGATCACCGTGAACGCGGCCTCGTGGGCCGCCGCCAGCAGGTCTCGGACCGAGTAGCGCAGCCAGCCGTCCAGGACCTCGTGGAGCTCCTCTGGGAGTCGCCGCTCGAGGGCGCGGGCTTCGCCGAAGAGGTCGCTCTCTCGGGGTGGCCGCGAGTGGAGGTCGGCGAGCGCCAGGAGGCAGGCGTAGGTCTCGATGCGGAAGAAGTCTTCGGGTCGTGGTTCGAGCGGTAGTAGGGCATCGAGTAGCAGGTCGACCTCGGCCGGCGGAATGTCCGCCACCGAGGCCAGGCTGCCGAACTCCAGAAGCTCGTCCTTCGTAAGATGGTCGAGTAGTTCCCCCCGCGAGAAGGCGGCGCCGGCGCGGCACTCACCCAGTCGCTCGCGGACCAGCTCCGCCAGCGGCAAGCCCCGTTCCCGGGTCAAGCCCGGGATGCTGCTCTCGCGGGCGAAGCTGAGCCCCAGCTGTTCGGAAGGATTCGCGTAGATGTTCACTGCCAGCTGGTTGACCAGTGCTTCAAGATGTACCGAATCCTCCTGTGCCTCCCGGGCCTTGCCCGCCTTGTCGGCGCCGATGACGCCTACGATGCTCGGATCGGCCAGGAGATTACCTACCGCCACTGCCGCCTCGACGCGCGAGGCGAAGTCTCGAAAGTCCTGCCAGCGGTCGGG
>JAAELT010000153.1 GCA_024226315.1 bacterium
GACCGGGGTGGGTGGCACCCCGGTCACACGGGATCGAGGATCATGATCTGGTCCTGCTCGTTGGGCACCACGCACAGGAACTCGAACGGCGCCTCGACGACCTCGTAGAAGTGGGGCTCGCCGGCCGGGATGTAGAGCACGTCGTCGGCGCCGACCTCGTGCACCGTATCGCCGATGCCGACGCGGGCGCGGCCGCGCAGCACGTACTGCTCGTGCTCCACCGCGTTGACGTGCAGCGGCATGCCGCCGCCCTCGCCCATGGTGAAGCGCCGCATGGCGAAGTTGGGGGCGCCGTCCTCGGGCCCCAGCAACACCTGCGTCTCGGTGGCCTTGCCGGCCGTCACCCGCGTGCGCTCGACGGCGCTGGCGTGCTTGACGACGCCAGCGTCCCTCGAGCGAGCGTTGGCGTTCTTTTCCATGGGTGCCTCGCTTTCTCGGTCAGCTTCTATCGGATGATGGGTCCGCGCTGGGAGCGCGGGCATCTTGCCCGCATCCGGAGCAGGCGGGACGCCTGCGCTCCCAGCAAAGAGACGTTGCCGTTCGAGGTCTTTCAGTCATACCTGGTGCAGGACCTATTCGGACCCGGAGCCGTCGAGGTTCCGCCGTCATTGCGCCGGGACCACGTCGGACCACGAGCTGCCGATCTTCAGCGCGTCGAACAGGTATCGCTTGCCCGGATCCAGGGAATGGGTGCGGATTCCGATGTGGGTGACGACGCTGTTCTGGCTCGACTGAGAGGGATTGTACATGTCCGGCGTCGGCTCC
>JAAELT010000154.1 GCA_024226315.1 bacterium
GACGCCGACGCCATTCGCCCCGGCACCCACATCACCGCCATGGGCTCGGACACCGCCGAGAAGCAGGAGCTCGACGCCGCCATCCTCGCCCGCGCTGACCTGGTTGTCGCCGACAGCATTCCCCAATGCCGCGAGCGCGGCGAGATCTCCCACGCCCGGGGCACCGGAGAAGGCCCTGCTATGATGCATGAGTGGCTATGGAACACACGAGTGGCTATGACACAGCGTGTCTCCCTCACTGACACCATGACCTGCAGCGCCTGCATACTCCGCCCGCTCGCAAGGGTTGCTCTCGTCGCCTGCTGGCTGCTGACGACGACGCACGCTTGGGCGCGGGTGCCCGCGGACGCGCCGCCGCTGCCGCCGCCCGACGCGGGCGTCTTCACGATCGTCGAAGTGTCGACCGCGCAGGAGCTGGCCGACGCCTGCTGGGACCTGTCGAGCGACGAGGCGATCGTGATCGCGCCGGGAGCCTACGACCTGGCGAGCGTCGCGTTCCCCAACGGAGTCGACGGGCGATTGACGGTCGGGCGCTTCGGGGCGCCGCCAATCTCGAACATCCAGATCCGCGGTGCCACCGGCGATCCGGCGGACGTCACCATCCTCGGTGCCGGCATGCTCGACCCGATCGTGCCCTTCGGTTTCCAGGTCTTCACCGCCACCGACGTGGTGATCGCCGACCTCTCGATCGGCAACGTCTACTACCACAGCGTGGCGATCCAGGGAGACCAGGGGGCGGCCCGGGTGCGCCTCTACCACGCCCGCTTCTTCGACGCCGGCCAGCAGATCGTCAAGGGGCCGGGCGGCGCCGGCAATGGCGCACCCGACGTGACCATCGAGTACAGCGAGATCTTCTACACCGTGGGCGCCATCGTCCATCCCGAGGGCAGCCCGCCGAACACCTGCTACACCAACGGCATCGACGCCCTGGGCGCCAGCGACTGGGTGATCCGCGACAACCTGATCCACGGCATCAAGTGCCAAAACCTGGCGCTGGCTGGTCCGGCGATCCTGATGTGGGGCGACAGCGCGGACACCCTGGTCGAAGGCAACACCCTCCTCGACTCCTCGCGCGGCATCCACCTCGGGCTGCTCGAGGGCGACCACTCGGGCGGCATGGTGCGCAACAACTTCATCCGCTGGGATCCGGACGCACCCTATCCGGTGGACGTCGGCATCTACACCACCTCGGCGGGCGCCCGCGTGCTCCACAACACGGTACTGACCCGGGGTCGATATCCGAACGCTATCGAGGTGCGCTACCCCACGGCCTCGGGCGTCGTCGTGCAGCACAACCTGGGCGACGGCGCCGTGCAGCCGCGCAACGGCGCGGTGCCGGTCCTGGTCGACAACTCCACCGGCGCCCAGCCGGACTGGTTCGTCGACGAGGCGGCCGGCGACCTCCGTCTCGTACCCGAGGCGACCCAGGCGATCGACCAGGTGACCCGGATCGCCGACGCGGCACAGGACTTCGACGCCCACCCGCGCCCGGACGCCCCGGGTGCCACCGACCTCGGCGCCGCGGAGCTCGGCGCTAGGAGCGCGATCTTCGCCGACGGCTTCGAATCGGGCGGCACGTCGGCCTGGTGAGCGAACCTTGATTCTCGCGACCGGCTGGTAGCATGGCCGGAGCGAGTGGGACAGAGCTCAGGGAGGTGTGAGGATGGGCAACCCGGAACACGTGAAGATCGCGCGCTCGGGGAAGAAAGCGTGGCGGGTTCGCCCGGCCATTGTTAAGAATCTATTAATGCAATGTTAAGGCTGCATTAAAGGTTTTCGACGATCGCCTCCGCGAACTCGGAAGTCTTGAGCAAGGTGGCGCCTTCCATCTGGCGTTCCAGATCGTAGGTCACCCGCTTCTGGCCGATGGTCCGGCCGAGGCCGCCCTCGACGCTATCTGCGGCTTCGCCCCAACCGAGCCAGCGCAGCAGCATGACGCCCGAGAGGATCAGCGAGCCCGGGTTGACCTTGTCGAGCCCGGTGTATTTCGGCGCCGTGCCGTGGGTGGCCTCGAACAGCGCCAGGCCGTCGCTCTCGTTGCTGCCCGGCGCCATGCCCAGGCCGCCGACCTGGGCGGCCAGCGCGTCCGAAAGGTAGTCGCCGTTCAGGTTGGTGGTAGCGATCACCTCGTACTCGGCGGGGCGCAACAATACCTGCTGGAACATGGCGTCGGCGATGCGATCCTTGATGATTACCTTGCCTTCTGGCGCCTTGCCGCCGTGACTATCCCAGAGCTCCTGCTCGCTGAGTGTCTGCTCGCCGAATTCCTCGCGCGCCAGCTCGTAGCCCCATTCCTTGAAGGCGCCCTCGGTGTATTTCATGATGTTGCCCTTGTGCACCAGGGTGACGCTCGAGCGGCCCTGGTCGATCGCATACTCGATCGCCTTGCGCACCAGGCGCTTGGAGCCGGTGGGCGAGATCGGCTTGATGCCGACGCCCGAGTCCGGACGGACTTCCTTGCCCAGCTCCTGCTTCAGGTAACCGATGAGCTTGGCGACCTCGGGCGTCCCCGATTGCCACTCGATTCCGGAGTAGACGTCCTCGGTGTTTTCGCGAAACAGTACCATGTCGACCTTCTCGGGAGCGGAAACAGGCGACGGCACCCCGGCGTAGTGCTTCACCGGGCGCACGCAGGCATAGAGGTCGAGCACCTGGCGCAGGGTGACGTTGAGGCTGCGGAAACCGCCGCCGACAGGCGTCGTGAGCGGCCCCTTGATGGCGCCGCGATAGTGACGGATGGCGTCGTAGGTGGCCGCCGGCAACCATTCGCCGGTGTGCTCCTGCGCCTTTTCGCCGGCCAGGATCTCCATCCACGAGATGCCCCGCGAACCGCCGTAGGAGCGCTCCACCGCGGCGTCCAGGACTCGCCGGGTGGCGCGCCAGATGTCGGGCCCGATGCCGTCGCCCTCGATGAAGGGCACGATCGGCCGATCGGGCACGCTGAGCCGACCGTCCGAGAAGGTGATCTCCTGTCCGTCGGCGTCGGGTTTGTAGAACTCCCCTGGGGTGCTCATGGCGCTGTCCTCCTCGGCCGGGCGAACGGCCGCTGATCATGTGCTGAAGTGGGTGGAGAACCGAAGCGGCTCCCTGGTCGAGGTACGCTATCACACCGGCCAGGCGCCGCTACCGAGCCCCACGGGCGAAGGCCTTCGAACCGGCCGTGGAATCGAGCGCGAATTCGATGAGGGTGCCCTCCGATTTCTCGCGCTGTTATTTGATGAAGCGAACCTGAAGAACGTGACATAAGAAGCCCCGCGGATCGGCCCGTCCCGCGGATCGTGCTCGAACCCCGTTCGAGCCTCCCCGAGAACCTGACGAGAAGGAGACCTATCGGGCCTCGAGCGAACCACTCTCGAGCCCCAGAATGAGCATCATCGGTCAGAAAACCGGAGTGTACGAATCGACTGCCCATTTCACTTCGCAAGGCGGCCGGATCTTGACACTCCGGCTCCGCGACCATATGCTCGTAAGCGTCCTATGCCGAATATTGTGCTAACCGCACAAGCTTCCTGTGTGCCGCAAGTTCCTCTGCGTCTTTAAAAGATGGGCTTTGCCGCAGTAGAGCTTGCAACCCGTCGCGGCACCGTCGCCGGCTCGGGATGAGCTCAACCGACCGGCTCCTTTTCCGAGTCGGACAGTCAGACAACCTCAGTGTGGAGACCACCAAATGAGCAAGCGAACCGCGATCCTCTCTTCGATCCTCACCATCTGCCTGTTGACCGCCGGCGCGGCCGTGGCCGGACCCGCCGCTGATGTTTCGTACAGCGCTTCGGGCATTCACTTCGTGATGTCCGCGCACGGCAAGGTGACGATCAACGTCGCCGGCAACGACCACTACATCAGCCGGAGCTTCGGAGCGGGCGAGTCCCCGTTCATCAGCTTGACCGACGATGCCGGCAACATGCTCCCGGACGGCTACTACAAGTGGAACCTGACGGTCGAGGGCAAGGCTTCGGGCGAGCGCCCGCAGGTCGGTAACAAGCACGGCCTCACCGAGTCCGGCACCTTCAGCATCGCGAACGGCGGCCTGGTCGACCGGAACGTGGTCGAGGGCGGCACGAACAAGGACCAGGTGATCCTCGACGACCTGATCGTCGACGGCTCGGCCTGCGTCGGCATGGACTGCGTCAACGGCGAGAGCTTCGGCTTCGACACCCTGCGGCTGAAGGAGAACAACCTGCGGGTCAGGGCCGTGGACACCAGCTCGACGTCCAGCTTCCCGTCCAGGGACTGGCAGATCACCTTCAACGACTCGTCCAACGGCGGCGCCAACAAGTTCTCGATCGACGACATCGACGGCGGCCGCACCCCCTTCACCATCGAAGCCGGCGCTCCGAGCCACTCGCTCTACGTCGACGACGGCGGCCGCATCGGCTTCGGCACCTCGACCCCGGTGGCCGACCTGCACGTCAAGAGCGGCAACACCCCGACCCTGCGCCTGGAGCAGGACGGCTCCTCCGGTTTCACCGCCCAGACCTGGGACGTGGCCGGTAACGAGGCGGGCTTCTTCATCCGCGATGCCACCAACGGCTCGACCCTGCCCTTCCGCATCATTCCGGGCGCGGACAGCCAGGCGCTGGTCATCGGCGCCAACGGCAACGTCGGCATCGGCGCCGACACCACACCGGAAGAGGCGCTCGAGATTCGGCGCACCTCCGGCAACGCGCGGATGATTCTGGATGCGGCCGGCACCGGCAATTCGCAGTTCTACATGCGCACCGGCGGCGCGGCGGACTGGCGCATGACGAACCTCAACGGCAACGGCGCTCTGCTGATCTCCCGCGAGCAGACAGCGGGCGACGAAGATTTCGTGGACGTGGTGACCGTCCGTAACCAGACCGACGCGACGCCTTTCAACACCGCCAGGACAATGTCGGTTGCCGGCGACGTGGAAGCGGCCGGCCACCAGACCCTTTCCTCGCGGACATACAAGACCGAGCTGGTGGAGCTGGACAGCCAGGACGTGCTGAGCAGGGTCGCCGGCATGCCGGTCTCGGCCTGGCGCTACAACTGGGAAGAGGCCGACGGCGAGCGTCACATCGGCCCCATGGCCGAAGATTTCACCGAGGCGTTCGGCGTCGGTGACGGTAAGAGCATCCGGCTGGGAGACGCCAGCGGCGTCGCGTTTGCCGCCATCAAGGGCGTGCTCGAGCTGGTGCAGGAGAAAGACGCCCTGATCCAGGCCCTCGAAGCGAGGCTCGCCGAGCTCGAAGACCGCGTCGATCCCTGAAGCCCGAGGTGACGGCAACACCTATCGAAAAGGCAAATCACCTTGACGATATGAAAAAAGGAGCGGCGCCTCGGCCCGCTCCTTTTTTTCTGCCCAGGGCGTGACATACTGTTATGCCGATTTCCTGATCCGCGGAATCCTGAGCCCGGCGGTTCCGCCGGCTCGAGCTTCTAAACATCGAGCAAGATTCCGGATCTGATCTGTTTGACCCTAGCATCGTCCACTGGCCGACTCTCCAGATCGGCGGACATCGTCTCGAGACGTTCCGATTCAACCCGCTCCGGCCCAACCCGACCAGACGAGGTCGGAGCAAACTCCAAAGGAGTTCACCGTGAACCGAATCCGTTTTTCAGGCGCCCGACTCGTTTCTGCTTCCCTCCTCGCCCTGGCGCTCCTGCTCCCCGGGACCGCCGCCGCCGACGAACAGGTGGCTGAAGTTTATGTCGACGACAACGTCATCGCCTTCTACCCGCTCGTGGAGGGCCAGCTGGTCTTCCACGTGACCGGCCCCTGCAACTACGACTTCCGCAAGGTCTACCGAGAAGGCGAGACCCCCAAGTGGTACCTGAGCGAGGAGACGATCGACGGCGTGTACAGGTACACGTTGAAGGCGATTCCGAAGGTCCCGGGCGCGATCATCGAGGTCCTGAAGCGGGCACGCGAGCTCGACGACAACTCCGAGGTCAACGAGCTGTGCCGCGAAGGCAAGATGCCCGGCGACCCGCTCACCCAGTCCCACGGTTTCGTGGTGCTCGAGGGGAGAATCGCCTGGAAGCCCGGCTCGTTGGAGGAAGGTTTCGGCGGCGACCTGGACGGCGGCTTCTCGAGCATCGACGGCAACAGCTACTCTGGCGATTCGCTCCAGCACGGCATCCCGACCAAGGACTTCGTGATCAACGACGACCTGATCGTCGACGGCTCGGCCTGCATCGGCTTCGACTGCGTCGACGGCGAGAGCTTCGGCTTCGACACCATCCGCGTCAAGGAGAACAACCTGCGGATCAAGTTCGACGACACCTCGACCGCCGCCAGCTACCCGCGCAACGACTGGCAGCTGACCGCCAACGACTCGGCCAACGGCGGCGCCAGCAAGTTCTCGATCGACGACATCTCGGGCAACCGGACGCCGTTCACCGTCGAGGCCAACGCCCGCAGCCACTCCCTCTACGTCGACGACGGCGGCCGCATCGGCAGCCGCACCTCGACCCCGTCGACCGAGATCCACACCATCGACGGCGACACCCCGACC
>JAAELT010000155.1 GCA_024226315.1 bacterium
CAACCGATCGATGGCGGCCATGGTGGTCATCGGATCCTTGAAGATCTTGTCCCACTGGGAGAAGACCAGGTTGCTGGTGATGATCACGCTGCGCCGCTCATAGCGTTCCGCCAGGAGCGTGAAGAGCACCTCCATCTCCTCACGATCCTGTTGGATGTAGCCGATGTCGTCGAGGACGATCGCGTCGATGCGATCCAGTCGGCGCATCTCCAGCGGCAACATCAGCTCACGTTTGGCGGCGAGCAGGCGCTGGACGAGTCGGTAGGCTGGCGTGAACAGCACCTTGTAGCCACGGTTGACGAGCTCGTGGCCGATGGCGCACACCAGGTGAGTCTTGCCACGCCCCGGTAAGCCAAACGCGAGGAGATTCTCTGCCCGTTCGACGAAGCTGCCTTCACACAGGGTCGGTAAGGTACGTCGCACCCGCGCCGAGAAGCGTTCGAGCTTCAGCGACTCGAGGGTTTTCTCCGCCGGCAGCTGGGAGGCTTTTCGCAAGCGCAGGATCTTGCGCTCATGGCGCTCCTTGACCTCGATCTCGGCCAGCTGCAAAAGGTACTCCCGGAATCCCCAGCCGCCCTGCTCGGCCTCCTCGGCCAGCGCCGCGTGATGCGCCACAAACGACGGCAGCTTCAGCTCGCGCAGCAGCATCTCTACACCTTCAGCCGCGCTCACGACGCCACCTCCTCAGCCTCCAGCAAGCCGTCGTAGATCGCGAGATCCACCTCCGGCGCCGACACCTCGGGGACCTCCGGCCTCGACTGCCCGAGCAGCGACCGCACGCGCTCATAGAGGGGCACCTCCCCCTCGCCGAGCAGCAGTTCCAGGGCGGTCTCCACCTCCGACTCCATCGTCGACGCCGCCAGGTGCAAAATGCGCAGATACTCCAAGTCCGCCGCACGCTCGGCCCGGCCTTCGTGCAGGCGGTCATAGCCGCAACGAAAAGTCAAACTCGGAAACAGCTCCTCGCGATATCGGTAGCGGGCAAACGCTCCGGGTTTCTTCACCAGCGTCCAGATAATGTGGCGGTAGTTGATGCGATGACCCCCGCGCCCCCGCAGGCGCTCCACCTCGAGCTGACGCCGCTGGCCGTAGTACACCTCCAGCCGGTCCTCGAAGACACGCACCTTCACCCATTGACGGATCAGGCGCGACGGCACCGAGTAGGTGTTGAATTTCACCCGGATCGTGCTCCATGGCGTCACCCGCACCCGCTCTTCGGTGAACTCTGCCAAGCGCTCCACCCGGAGCCGTTCCATCTGCTCCAGCTCCTCACGAAACCGCTTCCAG
>JAAELT010000156.1 GCA_024226315.1 bacterium
CCCGCCGAGCGCACCGCCGCGTGCAGGACGTCGCGGACGTCGTTGTGCGCCCGGATGGTGGAGCCCTTGCCGCAGCGGCAACGCGCCAGGTGATGTGCCACGCCCGAGACCCCGCCGATGTGGACGGTGCCTCTCGCCGTGGTGTCCCCCTGCACGCACGCGCAGTTGATCGACACGCCGTCCGGCACCACGTGGTCGGCCTCGGAGGCTCCGATGCGGTAGCGGGTGACCACCGCGAACTCCTCGTCTGTGAGCCCGCGGGGTCCCATCATCGTGTTGCGGAGCCAGTAGTGCGTTCCCGGCACGCACGCCTCTCGGAACGCGACCAGGTCGCTCATGACGCGCAGCATGGCCGGGTCGTCGATGTTGGCGACACGCTTCTCCGGCGTGCCCTTGGCCAGCGCCTCGGCCCTGCAGCGTGCTGTGCAGGCCCTGCGCGCCTTGGCCAGACGGCGCAGGAAGACACACTCGTGCTTGATGCGCAGCATGTCGTCGTGATGCAGCACCATCTTGCGCTGCCAGGGCGCCTCGGTCTGCTCGTTCGCCCGCGCTGTCACCCCGTCGCCGTACAGGCACTTGCGGAGCTTGGCCTTCAGCTCGCCCGGCAGCTTACCCAGGGTGTCGGGCAAGAAGCCCTCGAACCCTGTCGCTGCGGCCAGGCAGCGGGCTCCCTTGCAGGCCCTGATGAACTCCTCCACCAGGTTTGCCGCTGCCTCCATGTCATCCGACGACTCGTCGTCAGATCTGAGCTCCATCATCGCCTCCAGCGCCAGCTCCTCGATCTCGGCGCGCAGCTCTTCCAGGCCCTCGACAGCCCCCGCGATGTCCGACCTCCACACGTGCGCCAGCTGGTAGCGCTTCTTCACCCTGGCGTCATGAAGGTCGGCCTCCTTGCCCACGACGCAGTCCTTGTCCGGCCTGAAGTACCGTGCCTCGGTGCAGGCGTCCTTGTACTCCTTGCTGTCCCGCTCGTAGTCCCGGTAGGCTCCCTTGGCGACCTCCTCGCATCGCAGCAGGATGTCGCCCACCTCCTTGGTCGCATCGCTGCGGTCTGAGCGCTTCAGCGCCCGCATCACGAGTTTCTTGAGCGAGATGCCCTTCCAGTTGGGGTCGTTGCCGTCCGCGTCCGCGTCGGGTCCGTCCCTGGCCAACCCGATCGCCGGCGTTCGCCTGACCGAGTAGACCTGTGCCGCATCCGCTCTCGGCTGTGCGGCATCAGATGTCTCTTGGCCGGTTGGAGCGCCAGCCGCACTAGCTGCCGCTGCGCCGCCGCCGCTCGTCGTCATCTCGGTCGCCGCTCCCGCCGCGCTGGCGGCAGCCGCACCTCCGCCGACCGTCTGGCCTCCGCTTGTCGGTGTTGGCTGATGCCCCGGTTCAGCCGCTCCCCCCGTACCGCTGACGAGCCACCCATCCAGCGTACCTGCAAGCTGCTGCCCGTGCGCCGGGCCCTCCTCGCAGTCCTCCTTGGACTCGCTCTCTCCGACCGCCGGGTCGTCCACCCACGGCGTGCCGCCCGCTGCAGCAGCCGCCGCACCCGACTCATCCTCCGCTTCCGCCTCGCCGGCGTTGGCTGGTCCCG
>JAAELT010000157.1 GCA_024226315.1 bacterium
ATGTCCCCCGCCACCTCGAGGCCGAGGCGCTGCTGCGGGTAGAGCGGCGTCAGGTTGTCGAAGAAGATCTTGTCGCGGCCGATGTCCGGGTGCTCGAAGTTGACCGCCTCGACCTTGATCAGGGCGAAGTAGCGCTCCCCTTCCTTGGGCTTGCGCACCTGGCCGGAGACGGTGTCGCCGGTGCGCAGATCGAAACGCCGGATCTGGCTCGGGCTGACGTAGATATCGTCCGGCCCCGGCAGGTAGTTGTACTCCGGCGCGCGCAGAAAACCGAAGCCGTCAGGCAGGCACTCGAGCACGCCCTCGGCGAAGATCAAGCCGCTCTGCTCCGTCTGCGCCTGCAGGACCTTGAAGATCAGCTCCTGCTTGCGCGTGCCGGTGGCGCCCTCGATGCCGAGGTCCTTGCCGATCTGCACGAGCTGCGAGATCGACATCTCCTTCAGCTCCCGGATGTCCAGGGTCGGGCGATCCTTGACGGCTACGCCTCCCTGCTGGCGCGGATCTCTCCTGCCCCTCGAACCGCCGCGTCCCGATGGCTTGTGGTTTCTGTTCATTTCGTTCTCGCTGTTTGAATCTCCACCCGGCTCGACGCCCGGAGAAGTGATGTCTGAAGCTGGTGTCAATTCTGACCGAGTCAATTCTCGGCCACCCCGGCTACAGCCACCTGTAGAGGCACGGGTTGATCTGTCCTGAGGAAGCTCGCGATCCGGTTCCAGAGCTGGCGGACGCCTTCTCCCGAAGTCGCGGACACGGCGGTCAGCTCGAGCGCCTCCGGCAGGGCGAGGGTGCGCCGGATCGCCCCCAGGTTGCGCGCCCGGCGCGAGCGCGGCACCTTGTCGATCTTGGTCGCTGCCAGCAGCGGCTCGAGATCCAGGCTGTCGAAATACTCGAAGGCTTGCTGATCCAGCCGGGTGGCGCCTACCTTGGCGTCGACCAGTTGCACCAGGAGCCGGCGGCCCCGGGCGCGATGGAAATACTGCTCGATCAGCTCGGCCCACCTCTGACGTTCGGCGCGCGGCACTTTGGCAAAACCGTAACCGGGAAGATCGACGAAATAGAACCGGCGATTGATGCGGAAATAGTTCACCGCTCGGGTTCGGCCGGGTGATCTGCTGGTTCGCGCCAGTCCTTTGCGCTGCAGGAGTCGGTTCATCAAGCTCGACTTGCCTACGTTGGATCGGCCGACGAAGGCGATCTCGGGCAGATCGTCGCGCAGGAACTGGTCCCGCCGGGTCGCTGAAAGAATGAATTCGGCCGTGTCGATCTTCAATGGCCTTGTCCTGGCCTCGCCCCGAGCGCCATCCAGGTCTCGGAGTGCTCCAAGAGAGCAGGTATCAGAGGTGAGAGGCTCGGTGAGGAGCCCAATTCGGAAGTGGGAGGGCCAGAAGCCCGGATGAAACGGAGGTTGGCTGCGGAGAATGACGGCCAGCGGCGCTGGCTGTCGAGCGACCTACCCGACTCGGATCGGGACGGCGGCTAGCCGCGCGAGGGCGGCCAGGAAACGATTTTCGGCGGCGAGCTCAGTGGGCAGAGAAACCCGAATCTGCACCCGCTTCCGAGGAGACTTGATCGTACTTCTTCTTCGAATCAGGGGGCGGAGTCATCTCGCCGTCGAGCGCGATGGTGAGCACCTCGTCCATCGAATCGATCAGGTGCACCGTCAAGACGTCGCGAATCTCCTCAGGAATGTCTTCCAGATCTTTCTCGTTCTCGCTGGGAATCACGAGCTCTAAAATGTCGGCCCGGAAGGCAGCGAGGATCTTATCCTTGATCCCGCCAACTGGCAAGACCGAGCCTCGCAAAGTGATCTCGCCGGTCATCGCCACGTCCTTGCGCACCGCGATGTCGGTCAGGGCGGAGACCAGAGCCGTCGCCATGGTGATACCAGCCGAGGGGCCGTCCTTGGGGATGGCCCCTTCGGGCACGTGGATGTGGACGTCGAGGTTGCTGGCGAAGTCCGGGTCGACGCCCAGCAGCTCCGTGCGGCTGCGAATGTAGGACACCGCCGCCCGCGCCGACTCCTGCATCACGTCGCCCAGCTTGCCGGTCAGAGTGAGCTTACCCTTGCCCTTCATCAGGCCAACTTCAGTCTCCAGGATCTCACCACCGATCTGGGTCCACGCCAAGCCGGTCGAGACCCCGATCATCGACTCTTCCTTCTTGCGGCGCCGGCGGTACCTGGGCTTACCGAGCAGCTCGCGGATGGTGTCCGGGCCTTCGACTGTGATCTCGAGGTTCTTGCCCTCGTCGACCACCCTGCGGGCCAGTTTGCGGCACACCGAGGCGATCTCGCGCTCCAGGTTGCGCACTCCGGCTTCGCGGGTGTAGTTGTCGACCAGCGAGCGAATCGCATCGTCCTCGATGTGGATCAGGCCCGGCTTCAGGCCATGGGCCTCGATCTGACGCGGCACCAGGAACTGCTGCCCGATGGCCAGCTTCTCGTTGGGCGTGTAGCCGGTGAGCTCGATTACCTCCATGCGGTCGCGCAGCGCCGGCGGCACGGTGTGGATGACGTTGGCCGTGGCGATGAACATCACCTTGGAGAGATCGTACTCGACGTCGAGGTAGTGGTCGGCGAAGGTGTCGTTCTGCTCCGGATCCAAGACCTCGAGCAGCGCCGCGGCCGGATCGCCCCGGAAGTCCATCGCCATCTTGTCGATCTCGTCGAGCAGGAACACCGGGTTGACGGTCCCGGCCTTCTTCATCATCTGGATGATTTGCCCCGGGAAGGCACCGATGTAAGTCCGGCGGTGACCGCGGATCTCCGCCTCGTCGCGGACGCCGCCGAGCGACAAGCGCACGAACTTACGGCCGGTGGCCCGGGCGATCGATTTCGCCAGCGACGACTTGCCGACGCCCGGAGGGCCGACGAAACAGATGATCGAGCTCTGGGTCTTCCGGGTGAGCTGCCGAACTGCGAGGAACTCGAGGATCCGCTCCTTGATCTTTTCGAGACCGTAGTGATCCGAGTTGAGGATCTTCTCGGCCCGATTCAGGTCCCGCAGCTCGCGGCTCTTCTTCTTCCACGGCACGCTCACCAGCCAATCGATGTAGTTGCGCGACACCGTGGCCTCGGCAGAAACCGGCGGCATGGCCTCGAGCCGCTTGAGCTCCTGCTCGGCCTTCTCGCGAGCCTCTTTCGGCATTCCAGCCTTCTCGATGCGCTCCTTGAGCTCCTTGACCTCTTCGGCCCGGTCGTCCTTGCGGCCGAGCTCGTCGTGGATGGCCTTGACCTTCTCGTTGAGGTAGTACTCCTTCTGGGCCTTCTCCATCTGCTTCTTGACCTGGACGTTGACCCGCTTGTCGATGTTGACCTTCTCGATCTCGACGTCGATCAGATCGTGCAGGCGCTGCAGCCGCTCGTAGGGATTGAGCATCTCGAGCAGCGACTGCTTCTCCGCCGTGGTCACCATCAGGTGGGCGGCCAGAGTGTCGGCGAAACGGTCGGGGTCGTCCAGCTTCAGGGTCGGCATCAGGCCCTCGAAAGCCAGATGGTGCGACATCTTGGCGTACTGTTCGAAGGTCGAGAGCACTTTCGACATGTAGGCCTGCAGCTTGTCGCTGCTCGGATACTGGATGTCGAAAGTCTCGACCTCGGCCTGCAGCGCTTCCCCGGTCTCGACCAGCTCCAGCAGCTTGGCCCGCTTCTCTCCTTCGACCATCACCTTGACGTTGCCGTTGGGCAGCTTGAGGTTCTGGATCACCCGCGCCACGACGCCGATGTCCTGAATGTCCTGCCGCTGCGGCTCGTCGACCTTGGGATCGCGCTGGGTGATCAGGAACAGCTGTTTGCCGGGCTGCGTCAGCGCCAGCTCGAGAGCGAGCACCGAGCTCTCGCGGCCGACGATGAAGGGCGCCATCATGTGCGGAAAGACGACCATGTCACGCAACGGGACGGCCGGCAGCAACCTGGGTTCGCTGTTGATGAAGCTGGAATTCATAGCGTCTCTCTAGTGTGTTGAAAGATCGGTTCCCGTCCTGGCCGCGCGGACTCTCAACCGGCCTGCTTCTGGTACAGAATCATCGGCTGCACCTGGTTGTGGACCACTTCCTCCGTGATCACGCATTCCTTGATGTCGCGCTCTGAAGGGATCGCGTACATCAGGTCGAGCATCAGCTCCTCCATGATGATACGGAGGCCGCGGGCCCCGACGTTGCGCTTGATCGCCTGCTCGGCGATGGCGGCGAGTGCCTCATCGGTGATCTTCAGCTTCACGTCCTCGAACTCGAACATCGTCTCGTACTGGCGCACGAGACTGTTCTTGGGCTCTTGCAAGATCCTGACCAGAGCGCCCTCGTCGAGCTCCTGGAGGATTGCCACCACCGGCAGGCGACCGACGAACTCGGGGATCAGCCCGTACTTGATCAGGTCCTCGGGTTGGGTCTTCTCCAGGTCGATGAACCTCTTGACGTCTTTCGGATTCTTGACCTTCGCGCCGAAGCCCAGGGTCTTCTTGTTCAGCCGCCGGCTGATGCGGTCTTCGAGACCGACGAAGGCGCCGCCGCAGAGGAACAGGATGTTTGTGGTGTCGATCTGCAGGAATTCCTGGTGCGGATGCTTACGCCCGCCCTGCGGCGGCACGTTGCACTGGCTGCCTTCGAGGATCTTGAGCAGCGCCTGCTGTACCCCTTCGCCCGACACGTCCCGGGTGATCGAAGGGTTGTCGGACTTGCGCGAGATCTTGTCCACTTCGTCGATGTAGACGATGCCCCGCTGCGTCTTCTCCTTGTCGTTACCCGACGCCTGGTAGAGCTTGAGGATGATGTTCTCGACGTCCTCGCCCACGTAGCCGGCCTCGGTGAGCGTCGTGGCGTCCGCGATGGTGAATGGCACCGACAGGATCCTGGCCAGGGTCTGCGCCAGCAACGTCTTCCCGGTGCCGGTCGGGCCGATCAGCAGGATGTTGGACTTCTGGAGCTCGATGTCCGAGCGCGCGCGATCGGAGTACTCGATCCGCTTGTAGTGGTTGTAGACCGCCACCGCCAGCTTGCGCTTGGCCTGCTCCTGGCCGATGACGTACTCGTCGAGAAGAGCTTTGATCTCCTGGGGCTTCGGCAGGTCGGTTTCCTGCTGCTGCTCGTGCAACCGATCCTCGGCGATGATGTCGAGACAGATGTCGACACACTCGTCGCAGATGAAGACCGTCGGGCCGGCGATGAGCTTCTTGACCTCTCGCTGGCTCTTGTTGCAGAACGAGCACCTCAGTGCGTCGTCGCTCGAGTCTTTTTTCGGCATGCTTCCTCCTCGCTTCCCTGGCGATGAAGCTTCAACGATGGTAGGAACGAAGGCTGTGGTCTGTCAACCGTTCCCCTGCTCGTTCTCATCCCTTCCTGGTCAGCGATCTTCTTGCACTAGTGAGTGACTTCCCGTCTCGGGTGAACCCCGGTGCCGCCAGAGTAGCGACGAATTGTTACAGCCGGCATTACGTCTTGCATTCTCTCTGGCCTCGCCCTTCTCAGACCTCGGCCGGCAGGTTGCGGCGCAGCATGATCCGGTCCACCAAACCGTATTCGATCGCCTCTTCGGCGGTCAGGATGTTATCGCGGTCGGTGTCGCGATGGATCTCTTCCTGGGTCTTGCCGGTATGGTCGGCCAAGACCTGGTCGAGCCGATCGCGCAGACTCAGCAGATCCTGGGCCTGGATCTGGATGTCGCTTTGCTGTCCTCCCAGGCCCCGCACCCACGGCTGGTGGATCAGCACCCGGCTGTTGGGCAGGATGATCCGTTTGCCCTTGGTGCCCGCCGCCAGCAACACCGCCGCCATCGACGCCGCCTGGCCGACACAGAAGGTCGAGATGTCAGGCTTGACGTATTGCATGGTGTCGTAGATGGCCAGACCCGCGGAGGTCGAGCCTCCCGGCGAGTTGATGTAGAGTGCGACGTCCTTGTCCGGGTTCTCGGCCTCCAGGAAGAGCAGCTGCGCGATCACCAGATTGGCGACGTCGTCGTCGATCCCGCCGCCGAGAAAGATGATGTTGTCCTTGAGCAGGCGAGAATAGATGTCGTACGAGCGCTCGCCTCGGTTTGTCTGCTCTACGACCATGGGCACCAGCATGTCCAGCTCCTCCAAGAGAACTACGTTTCGTCCGGGGTTTCGGATGATGGCTCGCCGTCTTCGGACTCGGCCTCGGGCTTGTCTTCGCCCAGCAGGAACTGCACCGTCCGCTCGCGCAGCATCTGTGCCCTGAGCGGTTCCAGGCGTCCGCTCTCCGAGAGCTGCTGGCGCAGCGCCAGCGACGTCATCTTCTGCTGGGCGGCGATGACGGACAGGAAGCGCTCGAACTCGCTCTCGTCGAGGCGCAGATTCTCGCCCGCGCTGACCGCGTCGAGCACCAGCCGCTCGTGAACCCGGCGCTCGGCCTCGGGTTTGAGCTGGCCGGTGAGAGACTCCCAGTCGATCCCCGCGTTCTCGATGTCAACGCCCTGGGAGTGCAGACGCTCGGCGTATTCCTGGAGCATTCGCTCGCTCTCTTTCTCGACCACGCCGGTGGGCAGGTCGAGCGGATGCCGCTGGCGCAACTGCTCGAGCATCGCCCGCTCACGCCGCATCTTGAGGTCTCGCTCCTTGCCGCCGCGTAGATTGTTCTCCACCGCCTCGCGCAGCGCCTCGACCGTCTCGAGACCGAGACGGGAGACGAAATCCTCGTCCAGATCTGGCAGCTCCTGTTCCTTGACCGCCTCGATCTCGACGTCAACCTCGCGCTCCTCGTCACTGTCCGCGTGGCGCCGCCAGGCAGCGGTCTGACCGGCGCTGCGGCCGGTCAGGGCAAGGCTGAGCTCCTCGTCGACACCATCCGCTCCAAGCTCGATCTGGATCGGCTGGCGGTCTGGAGCGTCACCTTCGGTCTCCGGGTCGAGGATCGCGCCGACCACCAGATCGCCCTGCGCCGCCGGCCGTTCGACCGGGCTCCACGTCGCATGCTGACGCCTCAGGTCGCGCAACGCCTCCTCGATCTCCTCGTCGATCGGCTCGGTTTCCCCTTCGGGCAGCTCGAAGTCGCCGAGCTCCCCGAGCTCGATCTCGGGTCGGGTCTCGACCGAGGCGGTGACGGTCAGCGGCTGGCCCGGCTCCAACTCCAGGTCGTCGAAGCTCGGCGGCAGCAGCGGATCGAGATTCTTCTCGGCCTGGGCCTGGTGCCAGTAACGAGGCAAGAGCCGGTCGACGACCTCTTGCTTGATCTCTTCGTGAAAGCGCTTCTGGATCACGCTCGCGGGGACTTTGCCGCGGCGGAACCCCGGTATGCGCACGGATTTCCTGTAGTTTCCGATCACCCGCCCCATCTCGGCCTCAACCGCTTCGACCGGCACTTCGATGGTGAGCTTCTTGCGGCACGGACCGGTCTCTTCGAACGAGGTCACGACACTCATTATCGGGAAAGTCCTTTGAGGGGGAGGGAAGGTAGGCCAGGTGGTGCGAAAGGGGGGACTCGAACCCCCATCCCCTTTCGGGGACTAGATCCTAAATCTAGCGCGTATACCAATTCCGCCACTTTCGCATACGGTAACCGCTGGAGGTCGAAGTTTATTTCCGAACACTGGCTGGCCGCCAGTCGTGGTCCTGGACGCGCCGCCGGGAAGCCGGCGAGCACGATCAACACGAGGGGAGTAGAAGAAGCGAGTTGGGCTGGGAGAAGTTTGAGGGGAATGGTGAGCCGCCTAGGACTTGAACCTAGAACCCGCAGATTAAGAGTCTGCTGCTCTG